>NZ_AGFX01000029.1 GCF_000236805.1 Paenibacillus peoriae KCTC 3763
TATTTCTGTTCCCCTCACATGGTGCGCCTCCTTTGTTTACTCCACAGGCTATGCGAGGTCTTGTTTTGGGTATGGACTTCTAGGTAAACAAAAAAGTACCCCATCAGCTTGAGCCAGCAGAGTGCTACCGATGCTTTCAGATCGCACAACGGTGCTTCCGTATATGTTGTTAATATTATAGTGTGCGTGGGACATTTTGAATATTTATAGAAAAATATTCCTATGTTTGATAGACTATCCGTATCAAAAGAACTAATAAGAAGGGTTAGGAATTTGGGACATAAGTACAGACATGTAACAGTTATTTTTCTAGTTGTATTCATCCTCATCATTTCAGGATGTACAACAAACATTAATAGTGTTCCGTCTGTTCCTAAACAAAAACAAACATCTAACAGCGAAAATTCTAAAGGCCCACAGGACGATATTGTATATGTTGATAAAGAAACAGAGTTCATTGCTTCTACTTTGAAACAAGCGAGACATTACTTTAACGGAGATGCAAACCAGAAGTCACAGGAAGATGACGCATCTGGTGTGGAAATGTTAGCGGAATATTTCGACAGTGAGGTCCGAGAAAAATTTATGGAAGTCTCTAAATATATTAGACTTAGCAACAAAGAACAAGTTAGAAAATTGTGCGATGAAATCGAAGCTGATTACGTTACTCCATATAGTTGGAAGCGCGATTCGTAAAAAAAGCCCTGGAGCAATCAACGGACAGTTTGATCTAAAATTCATTGAGGATGCACGGCAGGTGTACCTCGCCATAATAACAAAAAAAGCTCTGCCGACCATAAAGGTTAGCAGAGCTTTTGATTTAGAATCCTCCTATTGGATCATGAAGTTGAATAATCTGATGACAGGTGGAATTGTATTTGTTCAATATTTAACCATGGTTTATAATATAACACCTGAAAATATAAATCATTGCTAATAATAAAATAATTTTTCCTTTTGCCCTTCACTAACTAAGTTTTCGTACTTTAAATAAATTTTAACGTCTGCAAATTCTTTAAACTGTTCAAATAATCTTATGCACCTAATAAAAAAAGCTTCTTTATTAATGACTAATGATTTAGATAAGACGTCTAACAAATACTTAAAGCCAATTGGGTATCTACCTCTATTTAAGTAATACTTAGCTAATTCGTATTTAAAACGCGTTGATTGTTCTGGAACTACTTGGTGAGTATACATATCTGATGATGACTCCCCCTGTGACACGAAAGAGTCAATAACCGTTTCAAAACGTTTAAGTATGTGATTCACATCCAACTGATATCGGTTAGCAGCAAACATTAAGTTCAGAAGCATAGTAACCAATTCTTTGTCAGCCTCATTGGTTGCTGCAGCTATATATTCAACATAATCGTTAAGCACACTTATATCGCCTGATAAAAGCTTATAGTAGTGAATATTACCTTCAGACCAGTGCTTGAATAAATTAACCCAATGTTGGGTTTCTTCGTCCTTCTCTAAGACCCAATCCAAATCCGTATAGGCGTATGTATATCGTAAAGCTTGTTGGTAATCGCCTTGAGCCTCCGAGACACCTGTCAACAACAGGTCAGCATATGCAATGTAACCAAATAACGGCCCCCTTGTTCTCTTTTCATTATCGCGGGACTTTCGTTTTTCCTGGTGCTGTAAACTATACTGGATTTCCGCTTTAGTTCTCATTTTTTTGCCATTTCATCAATTTTATCCCATTTACGCAAATATTTGTATACGTTCGCCAAATCCTTCAATGCGTCAAGCTGGTCTATTTCATCCAGACGTTCCACAAAGGGTTCAAACAGTGTAGCTGCTCTGAGGTTGCGGCTTTGGTCGTCACCAATTTGAATTGTAAACAGGCGATACTGGCAGAGTGCCAAGCGTTCAGAATGTTGATACTTTTCAACTTCTGCTACATTCTCATAGAGCAACAGCGCAGCAGTATGCCATCCCTGCGCGAATAACGTTTCCGCAATGTTGAATAGTTTGAGCGAATACAACAGATTGTCCATAATATGTCCAACAATTCGTCGGATCGCATCCAGCTTGTCCAACTCCGCACATCGATATAGCATTGGCTCAATTCGACTCATATTAGGGGAACGTTCGATGATGTAGTTTTCTATGTAAAGGTCGTAAAAGTAGCCTTCCGGTAAACCCATAGCCAAAGTGATTCGGTCAAGCTGCTGTACAGAAACAGGACGATGCTGAGTAATCCAATTGCTAAGCGTTCTTGGATGAACCCCTGAATTTTCCGCAAATTGTGCCAACGTCATGTGATTTTGTTTTAAATAATCTTCAAACTCTACTGAGATCGTAGGTGTATGCTCATGCCATATCCACCCTTCACATAAAAATTCCAAAATTTTTTATATTATTGCATTCTATTGTTGTCCAAAATTTAACAGTTGTCAATAACTTTTGAAATTTGTGTCATGTAATATTCTAATAAATTTTATTTTTCGAATATTGTCGATTACTGTAAGACAAATAGTACTATAGTATCATTTTTCCATTTTATTAATACAAATGCACAAATTATTCCTCATTTTGTGGTATGCTGGCTCAGCAATACAAATTATACCATAAAGGACGTACGTCAATTTGTTAAAGATGAAGAAAACAGCAATTATCCTTACAGGTGTCTTGGCTCTTACCGCAGTAGCTCCTTTAGCCGCATCAGCCGCTCCCACCCAGCATAGTGCAGAACAAGCAAGTAAAGAAGTAAAACAAGTGAGCCTAGACGCCGAAACATTTAACGCTATCACAGATATTGAAAAATTCATAAAACTGGATGGGAATCTGTACACGCTTGATCCTGCTGCAAAAGAGGTTGTAAGCGAGAGAGTTTTTGATAACTACTCTAAAGCAATTAAGTCTGTAAATGAGCAGCTCAAAAAAGGGATTCTACAGACAAAAAATGGAGAACTTATCGTAAATCCTGACTACCAAGAGATTGGTACGAATATGTACGGCAATTGGTACTGGTGGGGATATGCATTGACACTCTCGGATTATGAGACAAAGGAACAAATAAATGTTATTGAGAATACAAGAGACACCTCTGCATTTGTATTTGCAATTCTTGCGGCAATCCCCGGCTTGCAAGGAACAATCGTACCATCGGCGATACTTACTACTGGAGTTTCAGTGGTGCTAGGTCGGTTGAAGGCTCACGATCTAGGAAGAGGTGTAACTATTAATTTTCACCCCGGATACTTTGAAGTTACAAGTAACTAAGGAGCATAATATATGAATATCTATTTGGTTGTCCTTTTTATTGCAATCATTGCTGGCAACATACTATTTAATAGCTTTAAGAAAAGACAAGGAGAAGGTAGTAAAGCGCCTGATGTAGTAACAATTATAGGATTAGTGATCGCACTGGCGTTAGGCATCACTCCTGTCCTTCTCGGTGGCATACAAGAGTGGACTTGGCACTATACAGTCGTTTTACTTGGTTCTGCTCTTGTTATTGGACGCATCCTGTATGGCTGGAGAAAAGGCAGAGGTAATAAAACAAAAAAAGGCTGAGAACTGTAAATTGACTTTCCCTGCATCACATTACAATTGAATTGTTGTAAATGCCATAACACAGCGTCCAAAGACAAAAGCCTTCCTTTAGTGGAGGGCTTTTGTCTTACATGCCAAATCTTTATGGTAAATCTATGTGAGCAATATAAAACAAAAAAACACCCTATCAGCCAGAAGCCGATAGGGTGTTTACTCATTTTAAACAGCTATATCATTCCTTCGTACTGCCCGGTCTATTCTTAAATGCCAGCTCAAATAGTCCAGTCGCGGACAGCCCAGCAAGGCCACCAGCCCACAGGCGCAGTGTAATATCTAAATCAGTAAACGGCGAAGCCGCCCAACCAATCAACAGGCCGATTACTACGCCCACAGCAGGCACTACATTAGCAGGCAAGTTAATTGTCTTCTTCACTAGCTGCACCAATGAAATAACGATCACGGCCAAAACCGAAGCGAAAGCTAAAACTTGATTCATGATTTCCATAATTACTTATCCCCCTTGAGAATGTTTTTTCGTAGACGACTAAGAGCAGCAGCAGCCTCTTCCCGCGTAATTGCAGCGCCGGGACGTGCTCCATCAAAGTAACCATTCTTGGTCATTTCCTCCCATACATCCGCTGCCCAAGGGCTAACCTTGTTAATGTCTCTCTGTTGTTCTGGCACTTTATTTTCCCCTTTCTTATTGGTCCAATTTCGTAGCTGGTCAATTGTTCCGTCAAATTCGTTTAGGTCCACGTTCCCTTTTATCCCGGCTACCTTGCCGCTATCGCTGTATTGCCAATATCCCAGCATTTCCACGTCACCGTGTCGCTTGGGACGCGAGTATCACTGTACCGGGCTATCCATAGTGGGTAACCGCCCAATGAGGCGTTAAAGTTAGCAGCAAAGGCATTGCCCGTATAAATGATAGGTTTACACCCCGTGAGGCGTTCCAGCTCCAACAGGAAGGCTAATGCCACCGTGCTAATAAGCGTTTTGGACAGGTTGCCGGGATTGTTTTCATAATCCATCACCGCTGGAAGGTCAAGCCCTTTCGCTCCGCCAACCTGCTCCAATACCTCGGCAAAATGCCGCGCTTCCGCTTTTGCAGCCTCAACGCTGGTTGCATCGACAAAATGGTATGCTCCCAGCAATACCCCGGCTGCTCTGACTCCTTTTGCATTTGTAATAAATGTCGGATCGACGTAACGTTGCCCTTGGCTGGCCTTAATAAAAGTGAACGAGATACCATCCGCCTTTACCGACTTCCAATCAATCATTCCCTGGTAACGGGATACGTCGATACCCTTTGCATTCCCTGTCTTACGTGTTTGCATTGTAATTCCTCCTTATGTGTTAGGCTTCTGCCCCTGATCTTTTTTGTCTGGTTCCGGGTTCAGTGGTTTTTTAGTCACCTGGGAACGGGATTCAAATATTTTCACGGCATTGCGTAAAACATCCGGCATAGGTACACCCATGCGGCCTACATTTTCAATGACGGATAACAGTTCATTCGCCAAATAAAAGAAAATGACCGCATCCCGGAAATAATGTGAATCCCCAAGAACACGATCAATTAGGTGCGCTACGGTTACCAATAAGAAAATGGCCACCTTACGGGCTATGCCATAAAACCCTTTTCTGCTTTTCAACTCCCCATTAATCCAAGCTGCAGCCCATCCGGTGAAGAAATCAATAATGACCATCCACCATAATAGGGTCAGCAACGTTGTCCATCCCCCGAAAAAATAGCCAATCATGGCCCCCGCGGACAAGCCTTTTACCACCTGATCGACTTTTTCATTCATACCATTTCCCCCCTCCTGACGTAATATAAGCCCCCGACCACTCCCGGGGCATAAAAATAGCGCATCCCAATGGGGGCGCTGATTAATCATTTTGCTGAGTTGCTAAAATCGCTTTTCGTTCATCTTCGCTAATTAATTTTGGAGTGTATGAAATTAGCCGCTGTTCATCGACCTTTTTCATAATCCACATGTTCAACAGGAACCCATACATAAAGCTTCGCCTCCATTTAAAAAAACGATCAGTAAGCAGCTTTTTGCTTTATATTACGCAAAAATGTAGACATGAAATTATTAAGGGTCAAACTTCACTAGAGCTTGTAGACATCATGTCTACAAGCCTGGATTGTTGAGACCACGCTGTTACATTCCATTCCATAAACTCTTTCCTGCGGAAATTCGAACAAATCCCCCCATTAGACAGGCAGTATTACAAAGTTGTGAGATAATGTATTTTTTTCATTCTATAAATGCGCTTTAATAGTATTGTAGCTGTACTTATTAGCAATCCAAGTAAATATGAGAGGGGAATAAAGAGGCTAACAAATTTAATAAAAGGAGGAAATGAAAATGAAGAAGAACACCAATATGATTTGCAGCTTCATGCTCGTACTGGCTCTACTGGTAGTAGGTTTATTTCCGGTAATGCCTGTGCCTGCTCATGCAGAGGGCGGCTATTCCGGGGCGCCGCAAAAATTATCCGTACCTCCATTAGCATTTGATGAATCAAAAATTGTACTTACCTGGGAAAAGCCGGACGACTATTACACAAGTGCAGTAAAAATCGTGGACTATGAGGTATTCCAGGATGGAGTCAGTCTCGGTCTTGCAAGCGATAATTTCAAAGAGAATTACTCCTATGTTAATGCGTACATGGACGCATTTTACGGGAAATTGAGCGCACAGCATCATCGGGTCAGTATTCTTTCCTTTACGGCGACCGATCTAGCACCAAAGACGAATTATGAGTTTAAGGTGCGGGCCGTTTACGCCGACAAGACAACGTCTGCTTTTAGCGCGCCGCTTATCTTTTCAACCGCAGCTACACCTATCGTCATAGACGCCGCCAACTATGGCGCAAGCTATATTACCTCTATTTCTGGCGTCAATGCCGACTATAAAATTCGGCACGCAAACAACAATGCAACGGTTATAAAGAAAATTGAATACAACACCGCCGCGATACAGGCTGCGATCGACGCCACCCCTCCAGGCGGCAAGGTTGTATTGAAGGGAAGCGGAGACAATGCGGCGCCTCGGTATTATACAAGCGGTGCATTGTTTCTGCACAGCAATATGACCTTCGAAATTGAAAAAGGGGCTGTGCTTTTCGGTTCTCCTGTTTTTGACCACTACTCGCGCAGCCTTCTGGCTTATCCTTATTCACAGGATATCCGGACATATGGCCTGTTGAATGCTGTAACCTGGGACTATGGTTCCTTGGAGAACATCCGTATCGTCGGCAAGGGCGCAATAGACGGCAACGGATGGAAGAATACCACCGGAAGCGGCTTACAGACCAAAACGGCGAATGATCCATCTCCCGATTTCGCAGATCCAACCGGAAATGGCTGGAGTTTGCCGAACTACCAGGAAGGCAACAACACCAATGTTGATAATAATAGCGCAGCTGATTCCGCCTCGGTAAGAGGCATCCTCGCGGCTGATGCGATGTGGCAGTCTCGTCAGGATCAAACACCGAATGCCGGTACCACCCAATTCTACAATGCCCGCCCCAACCTGACGGTAGCGCGCGGTGTGCATGGCCTGTATTACGAAGGGCTGACCTTCTATAATCCGGCATTCCACGGAATCGTCAACTATCAGTCCGAACAGATTACTGTGAACGGCGTCTCTGTGATGAGTTTCGACGCCAACAACGGCGACGGTGTCGAGTTTGGTGACTGCCTTGATCTTATGGTCATGAACAGCTTTTGGGATACCGGCGACGACGCCATCAACTTTGCAGCCGGTCAGGGCACGGTCGTACGCAATTCGGCTAACAAAGTGGCAAGTGGAGAGGGCCGCGTTGTCAATAACTTTGTACGCAACGGCCATGGTGGCCTGTTGGCGATAGGCAGCCATACCGGCGGTTGGATCGGCGATATGGTCGCGGAAGAGAACGTCTATAATACGAGCGAAACAGGAAGCAAAGGCGCCTTGCGTATAAAGTCTGGCGCTACCACCGGCGGCGGCATCCGCAATATTGCAGTGCGTGATAATGCGGTCAATTATACTGTCGCTACTGCAAACAGTACGATTGTAATTGACACATCCTACAGCGACGGCAACGCCAGCACAGCTTTCGGTCCGGAAAGCGAGCAGCCGCTAACTTTCGAAAACATTCTGGTACGCAATATGACGGTATCAAACACTACCATACCGCTGATTAGCGCGGCGGCACCCGGCAGCTCCGACTATGCTAAAAGCCCGGTGCTGCGCAATTTCAAGTTCGAGGATATCAAGATCTTAAACTATTCAGGATCAACTGGCGGTACGATTGCGATAAATGGCTTGTCGGATGTTACCTTCCGCAACATTACAGGTCTTCAAAATGCCATTACCACCACAAACAGCAAAAACGTTACGATCGAGAATGTCGACAAGACCACCGACCGCAAGCCGGATGCGCTGAATGCGAGTGGCGCACTAACCGTGACGGCCAATACTAATAATATCACTTTAACTTGGCCCGCCATCGGTAATGCGACGCAGTACGTTGTGTTGGTTGATATGCTGGATGGCCATGGCTATCAGCAAAACAAGATTGTAGCGAGTATGGGATCGGGTCCGCAGTCCACGGTAATCGCGCTGCGCCCAAGCACCTCTTACAAAGTTGCGGTCCGACCGGAGACGATAGGTACAAACGCTTCCTATGGGAAACTGCTGGAGGCGTCGGTAACCACGGGTGCTGCAACGCTTGGTGGATCCACGATTTCGACTACTTCGCCAAATTTTAGAGTCAAAGCTGCAGATATCACGGGCATTTCCTGGCAGGATTTCGCTTGGAATACCGTTACCGATGCTGTCTACGGCGTGCATTATTATGAGCTAACGGCAACGCCGAAAAATCCTAAATATGCTACCAAAAAATACAAGGCCTATTTTGACACCTCCACCCGGAAAGGTTATTCGCTGTGGGGGCTGGATGATGGCGTGACCTATGATGTTACGATGAAAGCCATCAACTGGATTGGACAGGAGGGGCCTCAGTGGGGTCCGGTTACGATCACTACCGTTCCCGGCACTTTAATGCAGATTCCAAAGTGGGCTCCTGACAGCAAGCTTACCGTCAGCGGCGGCAAGTGGATTGGGCAAGATATGACCATCACATGGAACGAAAAAGACGTAACGGATTATTCCAATGGCGATACCGCACGATTTGCTGGCTACCGCATCTTGGTTAACGGCGTACCTGTAGGCGGCGGAGCAGTTCAAGCAAACGCGAAACCAACTGTTCAACCGGGGCAACATACTTATGTGCTTTCCACTGCCGGATTTCTTCCCAACACTCCTTATACAATCTCGGTAGAAGCGGGAAGCGAGATTCTGAAATATGCGTCCGGCGCAGGCGGACTTAGCGGCTCCACAGGTTTTACCGGTACAAAAAATACCACCCTTCCTCGGAACCAGGTGACCTTTGGAAAATGGACCGGACACGGGCCGAGCGTAACGCGCACATTATTATCGGGGCCAGCTACTGATGCAAGTGTTACAAGGTAGCTGTCGCTGGAGTAACGGCCACCTCTTGCGAGCGGACAGGTTATGCGACCTCCCCAAATAATTTCAGCATCACACGGCGGCGGATTGTGGATTTGCTGAGCCGCGGTTCGCCTCCATTAATCCAATCTACAAGACTTGCAGCTTAAAGATTGGTACTGAGATCCGTAAAGCAGTTATCGCAGAGCATCCTCTGAGATAACTGCTTTTTCGACTCCGTATTTCTTTATTCATCGGTGTCGATACTAATCCTTTGCAGTAAGTCGATAAGAAGGTCTTCTTCCTCGTCAGATAAATGGCGGACAAGACCAGCATTGAGCTCATCCAGGATTCCTTGCAGGACTGGAGAAAATGCTAATGCCTTGGCCGTTGGCGACAAGAGATGGGAACGACGGTCATTCGGGTCCGTTTGTCGCTCAATGTAGCCGGATTCCTCCAAATGTCTCACCGAACGTGCTGTAGTTGCCTTGTCAAATTTGAGTTCATTCGTCAATTGTTCCTGTGTAATGCCAGGACGCTGCAGAATAAGCTTTAAAAAGCTGTGCTGGCCGCCACTGCCGATTCCGTATGGAGCCAATTTTTTGGACAATATTTTTTGATTTCGGCGCTGTAGTTGGGAAATCAACTTTCCAATCGGTTTTTTTTTCATCAAATACACCTCATCGGCTTACAAATTTCAAATCCGCAGGTGGGACCAAAGCCAAGTTTACAATAACATTGTTGCGTACGCAACTAATTTGCAGTACACTAGAACCGTTACTTAGTTGCATACGCAACTAAATAGTAATGGACAACGATGAAGAGGTGCTAATTATGAGTTCAACCGCTACAGCCGCAGCAACATATCAGGAAAATAGCGAAATCCAGAAGAAACGTTGGATGATTTTGGTCGTCTTGAATCTGTTTACGTTTATGTCCACGCTGGATGGAAGCATCATCAATATTGCTCTCCCCGTGTTGTCACGCACGTTACATTTACCGGTAGCCCAGATTGAATGGGTGACAACCGCCTATTTGATGGCTATATGTACAGCTATTTTATTCTTTGGCAAGCTCGGAGATATGGTCGGTAAAATCAAAATATTCAAGATCGGTACGATCGTGTTCATTCTCGGCTCACTGTTGTGTGGTCTTAGCTCTTCGCTGTCCCTGCTGTTGATCTCACGTATCATTCAGGCGATTGGGGCGTCCATGACCATGGCCAACAGCCAAGGGATCGTTACGGATATCTTTCCGTCCTATGAACGAGGCAAAGCGCTTGGCCTTATCGGAACCTTCGTATCCCTAGGCAGCATCGCCGGACCGAGCTTGGGCGGGATTATTGTCTCCTCGCTGGGCTGGCAGTACATTTTCTGGGTCAATGTACCGATAGGATTGGTGGCTGTCCTTCTGGGCTGGAAGCTACTGCCGAAGGACCTGATCAAGGTAAAAGAAAAGATCGACGTTCCCGGCAGCTTGATGTTTGCTGTTTTTATTCTCGCTTTATTCGCCGGATTGCTGCTGGGGCAGCAGGTCGGATATGGAGACAATCGTATTATCGCTTCGCTGGTGGTCGCTGTGATTGCTTTTGTCGTGTTCATTCGCTTGGAAATTCGTCGTCCACAGCCGCTGTTACAGCTCGGATTATTCAAAAACCCGTTGTTTTCGCTCAGTATATTGTGCGCTTTTCTCGTCTTCGTCGCTAACTTCTGCTTTAACATCATTTCGCCCTTTTATGCGCAGAATATGCTGAATTTGTCGCCTTTTTATGCCGGGTTCCTGCTGATGCTGTTTCCCATCTCCATGGTTATCGTCGCCCCCCTCAGTGGTGCGCTTTCCGATAAAATTGGGTCTGAACTACTCACATTTGCCGGGCTTGTGGTCATGGCAATTGCCCAGATTGGTTTGGCTCGCCTCCATGCAGGCAGTCCCGTTCCGTTTGTAGGTCTGTGGATCGCCATGCTGGGCATCGGCAGTGGTCTATTCCAATCGCCTAACAATTCGCTGATTATGTCCAAGGTCCCTCGTACGCAGCTCGGCTCAGCTGGAAGTGTCAACTCGCTGGTTCGTAACGTTGGTATGGTGGTGGGAATCACTTTGGCCACGTCCATCCTGTTTTATATTATGAGCAAAGAGGCCGGTTATCGTATCACCGGATTAATTCCAGGTCACCCGGAAATCTTTCTGGCCGGGATGCATGTGGTTTTCATGACATCCGCGTCCATCTGCTTCGTGGGGGCATTGCTAACAGGCTGGCGGCTGATCAGGGCTAGACGGGCAAAGGTACGGCAAGAACAGAGATAAAGACTTCAAAAGATCGAAGCAGGGTTCATTTGAACTGATGCAAACCGAGCAGAACTGTGATCCGCAAGAGGGTCACTCCTTTCAGGACTCCATCTTGTGGACCACAGTTTGGTATGCTTGCCCCCTACACTTCCACTAAGCGCCCGTTCTCTCTCCAGGATTGCAGTATTTTTTCAAGGACCCACTGGTTTTTGTATCCGTCCTCGAACAATGGAGCACGATCCACGGACTCTCCCCTTGCCAGCTTCACGAAGTCTCCATAGGCCGTATGATCATAGATTGCAGGGACTGTCCAAGTCTCGTATTCGGCATCCGGATGCTCGGGGTCACGCAGCACAATGCGGATATTTCCCCGGTTGTTGAGACTGGCGTGCAGCGCACCGAGTTCGCCGTAGATATCCACTTCGATATCGTGGCGTTTGCCAATGGCATTTTTGTGGGTGATGAATGTACCGACCGTATTATCGCCCACAATCCCATGAAAGGAAGCGAAGTCTTCCACATCCACCTTTACAGGCAAACCTGTGGCCAGATCGGGACGCTCGGGTGTAATCGTATGCAGCAGCGCTGCGACACTTTTAAATTCACCCACCAGAAAACGAGCCAGGTCAACAATATGTGAGGCTGTATCGCCCACAACCCCGGAGCCTGCCTTGGCTAAATTATGGCGCCATGTATACGGATGTTGATGATATGGTGAGAATGCATCCATCAGATACCGAAATTGAATGTTGTAGATGTTGCCCAGCTTGTGTTCATCCAGCAGTTGCTTAGCATATTGGAAAGCCGCGCCGTAACGATGCTTATAATGAACCAGAAAAGGCACCGGGTTCGCTGTATACAGCTTGTTTAGCCGCTCTGCTTCCTCCCACGTGAGAGTCAACGGTTTTTCCGCCAGGACGGCTTTATGTTCTTCCAGCGCAATACGAATAATGTCAAAATGCACATCGTTGGGTGTCAGCGACAGAATCGCATCCACCTCTGGGTCACGGATCAAGGCTTCATAATGGGGGTACTGCTTAGCAGCAGGAAGTTGCAATTGCTTACCCAGCAGTTGAAGGCGATTGGAGTCCACATCACTAATGGCTGCAATAGAAACCCCCGAGATTCTATGCAGTGATCTAATATGATATTCAGCGATCAGGCCAAGGCCGATGACACCTATGCGAATGAGTTTGGTTGAGGAGATGGAGGTACTCATGTTATCTGGATTCCCTTCTCTGCAATTTGGCTTTATGCCTGCAGCAAATTTCCTTTTTGCTATGCAGTATCACCCGTAGCCCTGCAGAATAGTCCCTACAAAAGCGACGGATATCCATAATAATAAAAAAATCTGCAATTCCGCTGTCCGGTTTTGCAGATCCTTTTATACATCTTCTCTATACCAATCTGTACCGGCTACATCAAAAACGTGCCTACCACAAAAGACACCCCGACGATGATCGAACGCAGCAGTTGCGCCAGAGCCACATTGCCTTTGGCAATTTCCTCACACACTTTGGTACGTGGGGTCAACAGATCAAAAATAATATAGACCAGACACAGCACTACTATGCCTACGGCTGACCAAATCAGCATATCGAGCCATGAGTGGCTGCTGTATGACACCATGCCCACGATAATACACAGACCTAACAGCTTTGCTCCCATATAGATGCCTGCCGCCTCATTGCCGCGTGCAATTTCTTCATTATCGTTATAACGCGTCAGCAAGCTGAACACAAAATAACCTAAGATTAAAATGGCAAACAGGATAAGCAGGCCGATGCCTACATTGCCCAATGCGTTGCCTAAGCTGATTTGTGAGTCCAATCTTCTTCCTCCTTATAGATACTTAACCATATGGATACTTAACATCATGGATATTTAACCATAGAGACACTTAAGCATATGCATACTTAACACTATACATAGCTATGTTCCAATACTTATTAATCACGTGAAAAGGCTAAGAACGCCCAGATGACTCATGAGAATGCGGCCGGTACGGCGGCTGCGCAATAATAGGCCATATCGCCGGTAACCTTTTCCCCAATCCGCGGCAGGATGCCTGCAAACCGCCCCCCGATGACGAATACGCCTGTCAGCACGTAGCCATGGTATAGCCCTTCTTCGGTCTGCACCTCTGCGCTCTGCATAGGCCATAGCCGCTGATAAATCTTGGGCTGGCCTTCATAATAAGCAGCAATATGTGCGGCTTCCTCCTGCTCAGGCGTTAGCGGGGCATCTGCTTCATTAGGGTCGTCAGAGTCGTTAGATGGAGCAGCCTTCGCCAGTTGTTCCGTCAGAGCTGGAACTTCCAGCTTATTTTCGGTATCGGCAGGCTCAATCAGATGCGTCCCTTTTCCCTCCCGGCCCCATATTCCTTTGGCCACATAAGGCTCTTTATTTTGCATAAACACCGTGGGCTCAAAATACGTGGGCAGCAGGTAGGTTCGTATCACCTCCAGCTCCCGGTCGTCAAACAAACGAAAGCCGCAAAACTCTGGTGTCTGCTCATTGCGCTCATACAGCGACCATACGGTTGCGGTGAACCCCTTGCTTTGGGTAATAATATGCTGCGGCGGATTGATTAATCCTATTTTACCGTCTGCTACCATATCCATTAAAGCTTGCCCTACCTCTAGCCCCGAGTCTTCTTCCCGGTCATCAATCAGATATTCCAGCGGATACAGACGATAGAGGATATGTATGGGTTCTCCCCGGTGATACAATCCTTCGCCCGGTATAATTTCCAATTCTTCCAAAGGCGCATAAACCACTTCAAACCCGGCCTGCTCACACAAGCGCATGATATATTTCGTGTTTGTCTGATCCTCGATATGCCAATCATAGCAAGTAAAATACACTTTTGTGCCTAATCCCCTGCTGCTATAAAAATGAATCAAATCAGTCATCGCACGCTGAATCGCTTCATCCATTCCAGAAGACGGTCCCACTAGGGCAGTATCTTCCCGTGATCCTCCGCCCTCATTCAGTATCTCCAGCAGCTTCCCTTCGAGATAGGCTGCCTCAGGGATTCCAGTTGTGGTGTCCGTATTATTCTCAATACACTTGATACCCGCTTCTCCCACAATCCAGTCCTGTCGGGTAATTCCATCCGGCGCGGCCTCCATGCGTGCAGCACGCAACAAGCCCGGATGGATACCCAATCGTTCCACCAGATACTCATCCGGCATATAGCGCTGAACGAAGTGCTGAACCTTGCGATAGATGTTATGTACCGCCGCAGCCGCAGCCTGAAGCTCTGTCAGTTCGGTTTTCTCATACATCGTTAACGCGGGCACACAATAGGATTTGCCGTACATGCGATGGTACGGAATCCTGTGGCTGATTTCACCGTTAAAAAGCTCGTCATGATCATAGGGCAATTGCCGAATGGTACGCATACTCATCTTAACCTCCAGAGAAAAAGCCGCTACGCGAGCCACTGCTGCCAAAGCCGCTGTGCGAGCCGGAAGATGAAGATGAGCTCTTGCGATAAGAGCTTGAAGAAGAACGACGACTGCTATTATAGGAGGAGCCTCCACTATAATAGGTCGATCCGCCATAGTAATATCCGCTGCTGCCTGCATCCCGACATGCTGTTTGTTCCGATACAGGAAGCTCATCGCAATCATAATACTCATCGTCACCACAGCCCGTCAGAGCGGCGGGCACAGCCAGCATCAGAGCAAAGGCCGCCATCCGTGTACGAGAACCGGGCTTGGATTTGATGTTCTCCCAAGAGTGCTCCATCACAGATCGACCTCCTTCACAAACAAATGTACCTTTTTCAGCTGCGGGTCCAGCACTGAATAAATAAATTCATATGTTGTGCCATCCAGCACCGTAAAATGATCCAATAGACGCTGGGCCAGCTCCAACGTAAATACCGATCCTTCCCGATGCTCCATACTACGGAACGCAGGCTCATGCCATACCCAGTAAACTGCGCTGAACGTGGAGGTGTAACCCCCCTCACTTGCCAGCACGAGGTCCGTAATCGACGCACCGTAAGGCTTCGCACGTTCCCCTGTAAATTCGGTCACATAGACGGAATGCTCTGTGTGATCCTCACTTTCATTCGAGGTATGCGCCCATAGTTTGTCATGGAGACGCGTGGCGTCTACAAGCTTGCGCAGAAACAGCTCATCTTCCGATACCGATTCCCGTGTCAGGCTGCGCAGTTCCTTTTGTGTATCTTCTGACCATTCCCGGTATGTTAATGAATAATAAATGATGATTCCCTTCCCTTCCTGTACGCTTCTGTCGTCATTCACTATACGAGATTCTACCTTGAAAAGGTTCAATTTGGAAGAAAAATATGTAAAAAACCGCAATCCCACAGGATTACGGCTTTCTTTGTTTTTTGGCTGCTACAGCTTGATATTCTTATCGTCGAAATATTCCTCCAACGTCAACCCTTGCTTGGCTACATCCTCGGCAATGTCTTTTCCCACATAACGGATATGCCAAGGCTCGTACACATAACCAGTCACATCTTCCTTATCTTTCATATACCGAATAATAAATCCGTATTCCGGCGCATGCTTCGCCAGCCATTCGCCTTCTTTGGAAGCGCCAAAGACTTGCTCCAGCTCATTGCCTACGCTCGGGCTGGATACGTCGATCGCCAATCCCGTCTGATGCTCACTCGTCCCCGGTACGGCGCTGACCTGAGAGGCATATGCCTCACCCTTGGTCTTTACATTATTGTTGAAAATAGAAACCTGACGCTTATAGGAACGGTATCCCGATACTGCACGCAGCTCTATGCCGTCCTTCTTGGCACCATCAAACAATTTCTCCAAGGCCTCTGCCGCTTCCTTGCGCATATGCCGTTTCTCATGCGGCCCATCGAAGGAAAAAAGCACCTGCGGCTCTACCAGATCATCCGGGGTATAGCCCTCAGGCAAACTGCGCTGTTTGTTAACAACGACCGTGTCAGACGTCGCATTGGTAACAATCGCAGTTCCACCCTCTTCCTTAACCGTGGTCTGCAGCGCACTCTGGCTTCGCATGGCCATCACAGAATCAGCCTGTCCGCTTTCTGTACCTGCGGAAGCTTGTCCTGTGCCAGTACTGCTGTTGTCCGCCTCCGGCTGGGTGGAAGGTTGTGCATTTTCCTGTACCGTAGTTGATGACTTCAACGGCTCGCTTTCCTGTCCACCTGAGCCTCCCTGCTGACAGGCCGCCAGTAGGAGCCCCGGCAGGATCAGGCCCGGAATAAGCGCCTTCATCCAGCGCTGAGGGGGTCGCGTCTGTTGCATATGTCGTTTCATGCTGGTATCTCCTCCAATATCGCAATTGATGCATGACTTGCTATCACTTTCCGTTCCCCTATTGTAACTGAACTTTCGACACTCTTCGAAGCCGTTATCCGGTTCGATGCAGGTGAATATGCCCGAAAAAGGAAGTATAGACCCGAATTGTTACGGAGTATGACGTTTTTGCGGAATTGCGGCTCGCGCGCGCTCAGCTACACGCTCACGTATGAGCTTCAATGCCTCTTCCGCGCGGGGTAATCCCGGCAGCAACGCCGTAATATCCGCTTCTTTCTTGGCAGCAAGCTTCTGCGGAAGACGAATCTCAATCGCATGAAAACCCGCACCAGGACGGTGCAATGCTCCCTCGGCGGCAGATTCAGCAATCCATTCGCTAATCGCCGCCGATCCGCCGCGTCCGCCCTCTGACCGCGAGCTTGGCTCAAGTGCGGGGGATGTCCCTCGCACATGGGACAGCTCTCCGGCCCAAGCGCTGAATACATACTCTAGCAGCTCTTCCCGCGTCATTCCGATCAGCTCCAGGCAGAAGTGTGGCTCGCTTTTCAATCCGGCCTGCAGAGCTTTCTTCACATCGTCGGCTGCACCCATGCCATCCTTTAGGCTGAAAGCGGCTGTTTGGGCTGCTGCCTGCACGACATCTTCCAGTGAGAGACAGGCCTCCCCCTGCAAGAAACGGTATATGTCCCAGGGCTCCGCTTTGAGCTGCTCCAACCATGCCATCCGCTGTTCCGGGTTCAGTACAGGTACGGAACCCGTCCAACGGGCAGCTACAGCCGCCGAGCTGCCTTCCGTCCCGTCCACGTCTACTTCTGCTACCCATTGACTGTCAGCTACTTTCAGCTTCACTCGCGGCCTTGTCATCGCCTTCATCCTTTCTTTACTCAATCAATCCATACATCATTTTGCAGCGCAATCAGGCCGCGCAGTTCATCGTCGGACATTTCGGTCAGCCAGTGTTCACCAGAGCCTACAACCTGCTCGGAAAGCGCCCTTTTGCTCTCAATCAATTCGTCAATCCGTTCCTCCAGCGTGCCTTGGCAAATCAGCTTATGCACCTGTACATTGCGGCTTTGGCCGATACGGAATACCCGGTCTGTCGCCTGATTTTCCACCGCAGGGTTCCACCAGCGATCATAGTGAATAACATGGCTGGCACGCGTCAGATTCAGACCTACGCCACCTGCGCGCAGGGAAAGTACAAATATATCCGGGCCTTCTCCCTTTTGAAAGTTATGGACAATTTCGTCCCGTCTGGTTTTCGCCAGTCCTCCATGCAGAAAATACGGCTCTTCGCCAAAGATTTTGGCCAAACGCGATACTAGCAATTCGCCCATCGACACATATTGGGTGAAAATCAGCGCCGATTCGCCATTTTCGCGAATGGTCTCCACCAATTCCAGTAGCCGCTCCATTTTGCCCGAGTTTTCGGTTTTACCGGTATCAGCCCGTCCCGGGACGATCAGACCCGGATGGTCACAAATCTGCTTCAGCTTGGTCAGCGAAGACAAAACAAGCCCTTTGCGGGCCATGCCGATCTGCCCTTCAAGTGTTCCCAGCAATTGATCCACCACGCCGCGATACAATCCGGCCTGCTCCGGTGTCAGCACACAATAGGATTTCAACTCTAACTTCTCCGGCAGATCCTTACGTATATCCGGGTCGCTTTTAAGTCGACGCAGCATGAACGGAGAGACAAGCCGATGCAGCTCACGCAGCGCAGACCCGCGTTCCTCCCCTGTAGTACTCCCTGGAGTACTGTACCGATGACGAAACGAAGACGCTGTACCGAGATAGCCTGGATTCAGGAATTGGAAGATAGACCACAGCTCGCTTAACCGATTCTCCACCGGAGTACCCGTCATGGCAATCCGGTGCGGTGCAGACAGCTTCATCACGCTTTGAGCCTGCTTGGTTCGTGCATTTTTGATATATTGCGCCTCATCCAGTACGATGGAGGACCAATAAACCGCAGATAAATCACTGCCGTCCCGGCCCGCCAGATGATAGGTGGTGAGGACGATATCATACTCGCGTACACTTTCTTGAAACGACTCTCCGTGGAGTCGCTGGTTACCATGATGAATATATAGCGACAAATCCGGTGAAAAACGCTTCAGTTCCCGCTGCCAGTTGCCAAGCAGAGACGTCGGACAGATGATCAACGCCGGGCTCTGATCCACAGCGCCAATCCCTCCATCGAGCAGGCAGGTGATGACCTGAATCGTCTTGCCAAGCCCCATGTCGTCGGCAAGGCAGACGCCAAAGCCCAAACCGCGCATCGCAGCCAGCCATTGAAAGCCACGCTCCTGATAGGGCCGTAATGCACCATGCAACGTCCCCGGCACAGTTCGCGGCTCCACGGAACGCAGCACGCCGCCCTCAGCCAAAGACGCCAGCAATCCGACGGATTCCGCGCCGAATATGGACAGACCTTTCCATGAGGCCTCGCCTGCGCCTTCATTTTCCGCGGCCAGATGCATCCATTCGGACAAGGTCATTTCGCCGTCTTCCCCACGCTTGATAAAGCGCAGCACCTGACGGATTTCCTTGGGATCGACCTCGATCCATTCCCCTCCGAGACGTACATACGGCAAATTCGCCGCGACAATGCTTTCCAATTCCTCCATCGTCAAGGTCGTATCGCCCAGCACAGCCTCGGCATCAAAGGAAATCATACGGTTAATACCGACCGACGACGCATCGGTGATCACACCATCCGGCTTGGCGCCCCGCTCGGTCGAACGCATTTTGAGCCGCAAGCCTGCACGTCTTCGGCCCTCCCGGCTCCAGCGTGAAGGCATTTGCACCATGATGCCGTTCTTTTGCAGAGCGGGTACAGCTTCCGTCAGGAAGCGGAAGAACATCTCGGGCTCCAGTATGAGCCCTTCGGGATAAGGACGATTCAACGCTTCCAGCAGTATAGGTGCCGCATCAGCCGCCTGTCCGAGCCGCATCAACAGCTGTGCCTGTACTTGGCGATATACGATTCTGCCGCGAATCAAATCACGTTCAGGATGCGCCCACAGCGTCAGAGCAGGCAGTCGCAGTCCCGGCTCAGCATCGCTTTCCACCCAAAAAGTGATGCACCATTCCTTCACATTCTCCTCCAGGGCAGGCTCCAAACGAAGGCACAAACGCAGCTGTCCTTCTATCGGTTCCTGCTCCTCCCGCTCCGTGACAGGCATCGCGCTTCCCTCAAGAGAGGACGCTTGAAGAACCAACTCCTCCATCTCGACAGGCGTTCCCTGAATTGCAACCTGACGTGAGCCTGTCAGCAGACTGTTCCACCACAGCTCCGCCAGCGGCGATCCTCCGCGCCGATATTCTGCGCGATATCTGCCCAGCTCACGGTCCGAGGCAGCCAGTACCGCGGTCGTTTCCGCATGGATGACCGCGCGCAGGAAGGAATATAGCACGATTCCAGCTGCATCCTCTCTTGTTTCCGGCTCCTTGCCCGCGAAGACAGCGGGAGCTGCCATACAGACAGCTGGCATCGCAGCAGCCAGCTCATGAAAGCGGCGGATGTCCTCCTCCTGGCGCAGCCGAGGAATCCACACCCCGACCGCCGCCTCCGGGCCACGACGGCGCGGTCCAGAGGGACGCGCCTCTGTAAGCGAAGGCACGATTTCGCCCCGCTGCATCAGCTCCAACGCAAAATAGGCGGCCTTTTGCCAATATTGCATTTCCTCGCCCAGTGTGATGCCTGACGCGGCGCAGCCCTTCTCGTCCATGCGGGTCAACAAAGCCATCGTCTCGCGCGGTTCCAGCGCCAAGCCCTCCAGCGTGCGCCCCAGCATCGAGCGTCTTTTGCCGCCTCTGCCTGCGGTCTCCACACGAGCAGTGTTCGGTATCCGTACCTCGGCAAGACGCAACGCAGCCTGCCGAAACGGCCGAAGGTCTCCCTTCAGCGTCAGCCTGCGGATTACACTGCTCCACGCATCTATACGCGGTTCTGAGGTCTCACCAGAAAAGCAAAAAAACACATCTCCGAGCCATATTCCATAAAGCGGTTGATTCATATCTGTCTCCCGTCCAGCCTTTTGAATTATTACTCTTCATCATATACGAAAACCGACTCTTTTCAAAACTTTATCACAAAAATAAATGTGAGCTGCCATCCATTCATAACCTTAAATATTCATGTAATTAACGATTAAGGAACTTATCCTTCTTGGTCGGCCTTGTCATCCTTCTGATAAGGATTCAGACTGTCTTGCAGCAGCCGTTTGACTTGCATACGCAGTTCTTTCGGATATATGACCTCGGCCTCCGGCCCGTATTTCAACAGGAGCCTGGATACATATCTAAACTCTTCGGCCGGAATATGCCCTTGCCATTCCTGACCCCGCCATTTCTCATCGGAAATATTTTGGAAGAGCGGATCTGATTGGGCCATCCGGACACCAAACGAGGTAAATTTTATTTTGGACGGAATCCCTGTACGCGAATCCTCCGCAGTCAACCATTCCTTAAGGGTGGGAAGGCTGGATAAGGTGTCTTCCAGTATGGTCATTGTAATCACTCTATCGGAGCGGTACAAAATGATCCGATCTCGGCTGTGCGCAGGCATGTACCAATATCCGTGATCAAAATAGAGTCCCACCGGATATACTTCAGTCCATTTGTCCCCGGAAGCGGAGCGGTAAAGCATGTTCACCCGGCGTTTATTCAGCGCAGCCTCCAAAATGAGCGAGGTATAGGGAGACTCTGCGTAAGTCGGCACCATCCGAAAAGCGATATAATCCTTGAATTGATCAATACTATCCCTCACATCCTGTGGAAGCTCGGCATAATAATGCTCGGACAGATGCTCCCGCACCGATCCGAAAGGGACATCTGGGATGTTTTCCAGCAGCTGCAGCATGAGAAAAAGACCAAATGCCTCATCGCGGGCAAGATGAAGGGGAGGAAGAAGTCGATTGGGAAGTGCCCGATAGCCTCCATGAGGTCCGGTTTCGGTATAGAGAGGCAGCCCAGTCTGCTGCAAATAGTCGAGGTCTCTTTGAATCGTCCTGACGGAGACACCAAACCGCTCGGCCAGCTCACGTGCCGTATATTTTTTTCGGGAATCCAGTATTCTCATAAGTGCGATTCTGCGTTCGTTCATACCGTACTCCTTTGAATATAGATGTTCATTTCAAATGATCGATTCAACTACGACAAAGTATGTCATAAATATATTGTAACATAGGTGATAGAAAGGAGTGATGAACCATGGATGCTATAAAATCCAACGAAGTCGTATTGTATATTGCCGTGAGTCTTGACGGGTATATTGCGCTGCCGGATGGTTCGGTGGACTGGTTGTTTGATGTCAAAGGGGATGGTGGCGACAATGGATATGCCGACTTTTACGACACTGTAGGCACGGTACTGATGGGCAGGCTGACGTATGAAGAGGTATTAAAACTCTCCGATGATTTCCCCTACGCTGGCAAGCCTTGTTATGTACTCACCCGGTCATTAAGGGAGCATGAGCAAGCACCGCATGTTACGTTTACGGACGAGGCTCTGACTGAGCTTGTTCCGCGTCTGCAGGAGCAAGCGGAAGGAGCGGTATGGCTGGTGGGTGGCGGCCAGTTAGTTCAAGCCTTCATCCAAGAGGGACTGCTGAATCAGGCGATCATTACGATCATTCCCAAAGTGCTTGGGCAGGGAATACCGCTATTCCCGGAAGGCATGCTGCCAAGTACGTTCAAGCTTGAAGAAATAGAGCGTCGCGGGGATCTGGTTATGTTGCATTATCTTGTATAAGCAAGTGCAGGTTTTATAGTTATATCATTCTATTAATAGAAAAGCCCTCGTATTTCAGGACCATATCTCTCCCTGGAATACGAGGACTCTATTGCAACTTCAGTACTATCATCCAATCGATGTTCCATCAGGCAGCTTAACATCTGGTTTTAAGAGAACCACGTCCCCTTTATCCGGCAGCCCGCCAAGAACCAATACCTCTGAATTAAATCCGGCTATACGTCGCGGGGGGAAGTTGACCACCCCAATGACTTGTTTCCCAATTATTTCTTCAGCTACATATCGTTTGGTGATTTGTGCACTAGACGTTTTAATTCCGATCTCTTGTCCAAAATCAATCTCAAGTTTGATAGCTGGTATTTTTGCTTTTGCGAAAAACTCAGCCTTAACAATGGTTCCAACACGAATATCCAGTTTCAAAAAATCCTCAATCGTTGCCATTTAGAATTCTCCTTAATTCTTAGCTACTGTATTTTTAGCAGCTGTATAGTTCATAGATTTTGTCCAGAAAAATCCTCCCATACCCAAGAGTGTCATAAACCCTCCTATGAATTGAAATATAGAGGTTGTTTCACCCAAAAATAAATAGGCAAGGATGATAGCGAGGACAGGTTCCCCAATAATACCTACAGAAACAGTGGTTGCGCCCAAAGACTTTAATAACTGATTAAAAATATATTGTCCAAAAATGGTTGGGATTACTGCAAGTAAAAAGAAATATGTCCAATCAACAGAGTCATATTCTGTCACTGAATAATGATTTAACAAGCTATAGACCAACATGATGCTCCCGCCAATAAAGAAAACAATAACACTGTACAAATTGGTCCCTATTTTATGACTGACCTTTTGTCCTGCCAACATATATGCTGAAATGAAGATTGTTCCTAGTAAAGATAATCCATCACCTATTAACGCTTCCCTTGAAATCCCTATGTCTCCCCAAGCGATGATTATTGAACCGAAAAGGGCAGCTATCAAACAAAGAATTGTTAATATATTGGAGCGTTCATTGAACATGAAGTATGAACCAACCATTACAAACAAAGGTTGTAATGCTAAAATGACCATCGAGCTTGCAACAGAGGTATACACCAATGATTCCATCCAACATAAGAAGTGTAACCCGAGAAACAGGCCAGCTAAAAAAATGGTACCCCAATCTTTTTTACCTAATCGCAAGGATCGTACCGTTTTCCAGGGTACAAAAGGAAGCATAATGACTACTGCCATGTACAATCGGTACATTCCAGCCACTGAGGTGGGAGTATCCGAAGATTTAATCATGATGGAAGAGACAGAAACAGATAATATGCTGATAAAAAGTAAAATATACGGATGAAACGCTAACTTTGATTTCTTTATTTTCACCTTATTATGCCTCCAAGATGTTTTATCAAACTGTCTGTGCACAAGACAGTTTGATAAATGAAAGATCGGATATAATAATATCACCACTCCTCCTTTTTTTGTGCAATAATATCATTGAATTATATAGCAATATCGCCATCGGAAAGGACTTCTATCATGTCTAAACCATTGCACGAGACTATTTTCTATCCGGATGCTTCATTTCCATACATTATGTACACCCATACTATTCATGAAAGTACTCCTGAAGGTAGAGGGTTTAACGATTTACATTGGCATGAAGAACTACAAATCACTTTGGTTACGAAAGGAAAACTAGTTATACAAGTTAATGGGATTAATCATGAATTAGAAACAGGTCAGGCCATTTTAATTAATAAGGGGGTCCTGCATGTTACTACACACCTGACACATAACGGTCAATACGTGAGTTTTAATTTTCCTGAGAAGCTACTGGCCTTTTATGCAGATAGTGCGATGGAAAAAAATTATGTACTGCCTTTTACAAACTCTCTCTTGTTGTCACTAGTAATCAAGGGGGATGTTGAATGGCAAAGTAAAGTACTGGACATGCTTTGGGATATGAAAAATAGATTTGATACCCAAAAAAACTGGGGATGGGAATATGAGGTTTCGATCAAAACTGTACAATTATGGTTCACCTTAATTTCCAACATTTCGCTTTCTTCTGAGGAAGCACCTAAATACTTAAAGCTGCAACAAGAAAGACTTCAATTAATGCTCAGCTTCATCCATCAGAACCACCCCAATAATATAACACTGCAAGAGATTGCTGATGCAGCGCATCTAAGTGTTTCGGAATGCACTCGCAGCTTTAAGAGAACCATTCATATGACACCTTACGACTACTTAATTAAGTACCGTATCAAGAAAGGCAGCGAACTATTAGTTTCAACAGATTATACAATAACCGAAATAGCCCGCAGAGTTGGTTTCAATCATGTAAATCACTTCATTCAGTCTTTTAAAAAACATCATCATATAACACCCAACAATTTTCGGAAATTTAGAAATAAAATCAATGATTAACATAAATAAAGCCTGTCGAGTTAACTTCGACAGGCAACAGAACATGGATTGCATGAGTCCCCGGTTTCGTTCCAGCTATTTGCTTTTTAGATTATCCCACGTGCTCTGGAAATCCTCCAGCAGCTTTGCGGCATCCGACTTGCCTGCCACATAGGCTTGCATTTGACTCCCGAATTCCTGCTGCGCTCCTTCAGGGTAGCGGTTGAAGAACCAGCCCAGCAGCTTGTTCTCCTGGCTATATTTCACTACTTCGGCACCCAATTGGCCCATATCGGCCTCGGCCCCTTTGATGCTTTTGAATGCCGGAATGAATTTGAACTCCTTCGTAATATACTGTTTGCCCTGCTCGGATGTCACCATCCAGTTTAAGAATTCCTTGGCCTCGGCTTTAACAGCAGAATTTTTATTAACCACCCAGTTGTTGGCGACACCTACAAATAGCTTATCTCCAGCGGTTGCGTCCTCACCAATCGGCATAGGCAGAATACCCAGATTCAGCTTCGGATTAATCCCGTCAATTTGGACCTGCGTCCAGTTCCCCTGCTGCATCATCGCTGCCTTGCCAGTGGCAAAATTCGTTACCTGGGTATTATAATCCGTCGTCAGCGGCTTCGCATTGCCATACTTGAGCGTCAGATCGAACAGCTTCATCCACTCGGCGAATACAGCATTGCCCGGAATTTTCGCGGTTCCATCATTCAATCCCTTAATGAAGGCTGCCGGGTCCGGCTGATTGGCAAATGCCACGTTCAGCAAATGATTGCCCAGCACCCAAAACTCCTGATATCCATTCGAAAAAGGAGTAATCCCTGCGGCTTGCAGCTTTTGAGCGGCTCCCTCCAGCTCGGACAGTGTTTTAGGGGTCTCGGTGATCCCCGCCTTCTTGAACAAATCCTTGTTATAAATAAACCCGTACCCCTCCAGGTTCATCGGCTGACCGTACAACTTGCCGTCTTTGGTCATCGGCTCCTTGGCCACATCGACCACATCACCGACCCAAGGCTGATCGGACAGGTCCTCCAGATATTCCAGCCACGTATCCAGCTCACGGTAGCCTCCGACGTTAAAAATATCCGGCTGTTCGCCAGATGCGAACTTGGCCTTTAGCGCAGCCCCATAGTCACTACCCCCGCCCACCGTCTGAATATCGAGCTTGATTCCCGGATGAGATGCTTCATATTCCGTCTTCATGCGATTTAGCGCTTCTGCAATCTCCACCTTGAATTGGAAAATATGAACCGTCTTTTCCTTCACTTCCGCTTTGCCTGCATTTTGTTCGCTGCCACTGCTGTTGCAACCTGCCAAAACCAGCGCAAAGGCAGCGAAAAGCAGAACCAGCGCCTGGGATTTCTTTTTAAAAGAACGTGTTTTCATATACATGTTCCTTTCTATATTAAATTTCAAATAAGATGAACTCGAAAAATTCCCACCTTTATTTGTTTATTCAGGGGAATCTGGAGGCAACAGCGATGGTAAGTACCCTCCGTTTGCGGAGTGGCACAACATGAATATTTTCAGTTCATCCCACACTCAGCCTTTGACCGAACCAGCCATAATGCCTTGAATAATATATTTTTGCATGGCCAGAAAGAATACGATGACCGGCAAAATGCCCAGTACCAATGCGGGCAATGCCAAATCCCACTGCTTCGTGTATTGTCCGAAAAAGGCATAGGTAGCGATCGGAATCGTGCGCAGTTCAGCCTTTTGCAGCACCAGGGACGGCAGGAGATAGTCATTCCAGATCCAGAGCGTATTTAAAATAATCACCGTCACCATCATCGGCAGCATCAACGGATACACAATGCGGAAAAACACGCCGTAAGGCGTACAGCCATCCACCGTTGCCGCCTCCTCTACCTCGATGGGTACACCTTTGACAAACCCGTGAAAAAGGAAAATGGACATAGGCGCCCCGAAGCCCAGATAGCAGATCACCAGGCCACCAATGCTGTTCATCAAGTCCAGCGTACTAACGACTTTGACCAAGGGGATCATCACCGATTGAAAAGGAATGACCATCGCAGCCACGAACAGGCTGAATAATACCCGGTTATAACGCGTCGGATGCCGAACCATCCGGTAAGCAGCCATTGAGCTGATGAGCACCAGCAGCAAATTGCTGGCCACCGTCACGACAAGCGAATTCCATAAGGCTTCGGGAAAACGCGTAATGCTCCACGCCCTGGCATAGTTGCTCCATACAAAAGTTTGTGGCCAGGCCGCGGAATCGGTGAGCAGGTCACCAAAGCTTTTGACCGAATTCACGAACAAAAAGTAAAACGGAACGAGGAATAACAAAGCGACGAGAATCATGACCAGCTCAGTCGTCCATGTTCCAAAACGGTAGCGCTTGCTTGTTTCCATTTACGCCTCCACCTCCCGGCTTTTCGTCAGGCGCACCTGAAGGCTCGTAACAAGCGCAACTATAATAAAGAAAATGAGTGCTTTGGCCGTCCCCAATCCATAGCGATTATTCACAAACGCTTCATTATAAATATTGAGTGCCACCGACTCCGTAGACCCGAAGGGCCCGCCCTTGGTCAATGACAAATTAAGATCGAACATTTTAAACGACCATGATATCGCCAGGAAAAGACATACGGTAACGGCAGGCATGATCAATGGCAATATAATCGACCTTAATATTTGCATCCGGCTCGCTCCGTCAATTTCGGCCGCTTCCAGCATCTCCCGAGGCACATTGGTCAGGGAAGAAATATAAATGACCATCAAATACCCAGCAGTTTGCCAGATAAACACGATCACAATGCCCCAAAAGGCCGTAATCTCGTCTCCCAGCCAGGATAGATTAAAGAAAGACCAACCCGTACTTTCCCCAATCGCGGCAAACCCCTTGACGAAAATAAACTGCCAGATAAAGCCGAGCAGCAGCCCTCCGATCACATTAGGCATGAAAAAAATAGTCCTTAGCACATTTTTCGTTTTTAGCGGCTTGGTTAGAAAATACGCCAGCAGAAAACCCAAAACATTCGCAGCCACCACTCCAATCACCGTAAAACGGATCGTAAACCAGAACGCTGTCCTAAATTTATCATCATCCCATAAAATGTGATTGAAATTATCCAACCCGACCCACTTCGCCTGATTGGCAACCCCATTCCACTCTGTAAAAGAATAGTACATTCCCAGGATGAAAGGGATTACAATAATGATAACGAAAAATAACGTCGACGGCCCTACAAAAATCCATTGCTGGAGCCATTGCGACGACTTGGCGCGGTTCAAACCGATCCCCCCCTTTTGTTGTCTGTTGGTGTCTGGAACGCTCCTACGGTTTTCCCAGCAAGTAGCATGGACGCTTTGACCGTATGACTGGCGGTTCACATCTTCATTATGTCGAATAAGCGCTCTGGAGAACACGCAAGATCGTGAACCATTAGGGGGAAATTATTGACCTCTGGCTTGTCTTGAATCGTGAAAGGAGCCATCTGTATGAAATTTCATAGCATTCGTTCCCGTCTGATCTGGTTTCTGCTCATTGCAGTCACCCTGCCGCTGCTGCTATCGATGACCATGACCTTCCTTCTCACCAAGCAATCTCTGGGAGAGCAGGCCACACAAGAAAATGAACGGCTTATTTTTCAGGGAATCACGAATTTGGATAACTACTTGCAGGGATTGAATCGGGCATCCATCGGGGTCTATAATGACCCTCACTTTCTGCGCAATCTGGCCAAAATTCCCGATGATTACCGGGCTGTCGCCGAAATTTACACGACACTACAGACGATGCTGAATGCTTCACCAGGCATCGATCAGGTGTATTTGCACTCTTTTCAGGCAGCGCAATCTACCCTGATTACCAGCACGGTCCCTCTTCGGGAATTCCGGATAGAGGCCTTCCCCGGCTCTGTTCATTACGGTTCCTCAGGATTATTCATACAGCCATCGCATAAAAAGCATTTGTACGGCTTTTCGGCGGTTTCCTATGCAGAGCACGACACACAGCGGCAGGTATTTACACTCCATCGGGCGATTCGGAACATTCCTTCCTCAGAGACGCTTGGAGTACTGGCCATAGATGTTCGTCTGGAGCCGCTACGCAGCATTTGCCGTCAATTGTATAATGCGGATACAGAAGAGCTGTTCCTGGTCGATCGGCACGGTACGATCATATATAGCGGAAATGAAGCAGCAATTGGAACACGCTGGAAGGAATCCGGCCTGCTCAATCGAATTTCTAATGAAGGCGGGCACGGAGTAATCGAGGATGATACGGCGCTACACGTGTACGGCAAGCTGGATGCCAGCCTGTCAGGCTGGACGCTCGTTAAGAAAATCCCCAATCGAACGCTTTATTTACGGGCCACTCGCCTGACCCAGATCAATGTAGTTATTGCAAGCACGGCGTTGCTGCTTGTCATTGTCGCCACGCTATGGATTTCCATCAAAATTACGGAGCCCATTAAGCGACTGACTCGCTACATCAACCAGATCCAGTCGGGTCAACTCGATGTAGGCATTCGGGCCATGAGCAACGATGAGATCGGCGTGCTGTCACGCAGCTTCAGACAGATGATGGATACCATCAACAACCTCATTTTGCGGGAATATAAGTTGGAGCTGGCAAACAAGACACACCAATTGAAAGCGCTTCAAGCACAGATTAATCCTCACTTTTTATATAATACGCTACAGTCTATTGGAACGCTGGCTCTGCAGCATGAGGTGCCGCGAATCTACTCTCTGCTTTCCTCCCTCGCCAAAATGCTGCGCTATAACATGCGGGATCATACAGTCGTTACACTCAAGGAGGAGGCCGAGCATGTAAGGCAATATCTTGATTTGCAAAAAGAACGCTTTGGGGAGCAATTAGAGGTGACTTACCAGTGGGATGATGAGGTGCTGAATGACCCTGTGCCTAAAATGATTCTCCAGCCGCTCGTCGAAAACTACTTCAAACACGGTGCTGATCCCCGGCTGGGTCCTGGTAAAATTCACATTACAGGCTGCCGAATTCACGAAGGAATGGTAAGAATTAAAGTGGAAAATAACGGAGCATCCATTCCGCAGGGCGAGTTGGAGCAGCTTCAGCATATGCTGAAACGTCCGCTCAAAGCCTACGAGGAGCCGAACACCAGCGAACAGGATTCCATTGGACTCCGCAATGTTCTATTGCGTATTCAGCTTCACTCGGAGGACGGTTCTAATACCTTGTCTGTAGACAATGTTTTGCCTCATGGCGTTCGTTATACACTCGAAATTCGTACCGAAGCTCATACCGGAATTCATATTAAGGGAGAGTGATCTGTTATGAAGGTCCTGATTGTGGATGATGAAAAGCATGTGCGCCATGCCATTCGGATGCTTGTACATTGGGAGGCTTGCGGCGTGACCGAGGTGATCGAAGCCGAGTCGGGCGATCAGGCGATTGAGGTTATCACCGCCCTTTCCCCACCTGTTGTACTCACAGATATGCGGATGCCCGGCAAAGATGGAGTAGCCCTGATGGAGTGGATTCAGCTCCATTCCCCCGCGACCAGAGTCGTAGTGGTAAGCGGCTATGACGATTTTAATTTGGTCCGACAGGCCATCCGCCGGGGAGGCATGGACTATATTCTCAAGCCTGTAGACCCGGTAGAGATTAACGAGGCTCTATCCAAAGCCACTAAGGCCTGGCGAACAGCGGAGCAAGATCGGCGCAGGCAGACGCTACAGGCCATTAAAGTAAACCGGATGAGGCCGCACTATGCGGATAAGCTCTTGACTGAGCTGGTGTCCGGTACGACGAACACCACTCTTTCCATCACGCCCTTGCGCGAGGAGCTAGGTCTTCCCGCAGTGATTCAAATGTGCAATGCAGCCGTGATGAGCATTGCTCAACTGGATGCCGATATGCTGGATAAATACAAAACGCGGCGTCCGCTGCTGGGCTTTTCCCTGATTAACATCTGCAATGAGTTTCTCATGGCCTCCCAAACCGGCATTGCATTCCGCCATCTGGAGCGTATGGACGAAATTATTTTGCTGTATTGGGGCGAGCCTTCCCGTTGGCCGCAGCTCCTGCAGGATATCCATGCAGGGATCAGAACAGCATTGCGCTGCCATATGCATATCGGAGTTGGCTCTTTCGGCGCCTTTCCCGCGGCGGCTGTTACAGCCTACCACGAGGCCCGGCAAGCATTGTGGAAGAGAGATGTGTTGCAGGCCACCGATTGGCTGCATCCTAGCTCTCTTGCACGACAGTCCGTGCGTCTCCCCCGGCTGCCCGAGATGGAAGAGGAGCTGCGACTTAGCGCGCTTAGCTGCAATGCCAGTCGTGTAGCTGCAACGGTAGGCCGCTGGATAGCAGCTGTTGCCGAGCTGCCTTCGGTTACGGTGGAGCAGCTTGCCAGCTGGAATCAGGAGTTGGATTGGATGCTGGCCCGTTGGCTGAATGACAGACCCGGAGATACCGAAGGCGAGGAACTGACCGATGGAGCAGGCTCCATTCCTGCCCTGCCCATCGACAATCGTGGTCTGCTATCCCTGCCCTTATGGAGCAAGCAGATCGAAAACCGAATGCTGGCAGCCGGTCAGGCGCTTACACCAAGCCATAGTCCCAATAACCCGACGATCCATAATATTGCCCGCTATCTGGATGCCCACTACGACGAGGATATTTCTCTACAGGATATGGCGAGCCGTTTTTACCTCAGCCGGGAATATATCTCTCGCAAATTCAAGCAGGAATACGGCGTGAATCTGTCCGACTATCTGTGCCGGATCAGGATGGACAAGGCGAAGCTGCTGCTGCTGAATGACAAGCTGCGACTTCATCATATAGCTGGTATGGTCGGGTATCAGGATGAAAAATATTTTGGCAAGGTATTCAAAAAACTGGAGGGGGTCACGCCTGGCGAATTCAGAAAACGCCATGCTGCAAATCTTCAGCCGTAATCGCGTACAGCACATGATCTTCCCAGACACCATTAATCTTCAAATAGTGTAGTGCCAGCCCTTCTTGGCGGAATCCGCCTTTTTCCATCACTCGAATAGACGGCGTATTCCTTGGCATGACCCCGGCCTGAATACGATGCAATCCCAGTTCACTCAAGGCATAACGTACAATATCTTTCACGGCGGAGGTGGCATAGCCTTGTCCGTGATATGCAGGGTCTACAAAGTAACCCAGATTCGCGTTTTGAAAAGGGCCTCTCGCTATGCCCGACAGCTCCATTCTGCCGATCAGCTTATCATTTTCCGGCAGAAAAAGTCCAAACGTATATCCTTGTCCCGCTTGTGCAGTCTCAAGACCGACGGAAATCAGACGTGCCTGTTCTTCCAGCGTAAAGTAAGCCTCAGCTCGTTCCGGCTCAAACGGCTTGAAAAAATCAAAATTTTCACGTCTGATTTCCAATAATCGTTCTGCATCATCTACTTGTAAAAGCCGAATATGCAGCCCGGGATGGGTGGGCTTTATCGAAGCCAAGCCATTGGCTTTATGTAACATTTCCAGCTTCCTTCTTTCTCTGTTATTGATATGCTTTGTAGTCATGGAATACAGAACAGGAAAATACCCCGGGTGTATACAAGCAACCCAGGGTATCTCCCATCTATTCAAAATTTAATCCATTATCCAAAATTTAATCCGTAACAGGCAACCAGCCAGGAACCGTCGTCAACGCCCCCCACAGGTAGTCCGGAATGACCAGCTCCTGTTGGGCTTGCTTGGACAATGCCGTACGAATGGTATCTTCTGTGCCGTTTTCCACCTTCTGAACCCATTGCGGCTCCATCAAAAGCGGACGTCCGAGCGAAACAAGCGGTACACCTGTCTCCAGCGCTGCAAGCGCCTCGTTCGGTGTATTCAGCGACCCAACTCCCATAATCGGCACGCGATTTCCAACTTTCTCATGAATGAGAACAGTACGTGACCGTTCGTCGCTGCGGTCACGGAACGAACCGCCGAAGAAATGGTTGACGGAAATGTGCAGGTAATCCAGCCCTTCATCTGCCAAACGATCTACGAGCACCATCGTGTCGTCCAGCGTGATGCCAGGCGTGTGTCCTTCTTCAGGAGACAACCGATAGCCGAAGATGAATGGTTGCTTCGCATGCGCGGCGATCACTTTTTTCACCTCATGGACAATCGCCAGCGGGAAGGCCATACGTTTTTCAAGGCTTCCTCCCCACTCATCGGTACGAATGTTGGAATGCGGGGAGAAGAACTGCTGCACCAGATAACCGTTCGCGCCGTGAAGCTCCACACCGTCATAACCCGCTTCAATCGCGCGGCGAGTCGCTTCGCCATAGGCGCGGATGACACGGTGAATATCCTCGGATGTCATTTCACGCGGCACAGGTGCGCCTTCTTTTTCCTCGGCTACTGCGCTTGCACTGATTGGCTGTCCGTCCGGAATTTGATCCGGTGGACACAGGCGACCGCCATGGTAAATTTGCAGGATCGCTTTCGCACCCTCCCCATGAATCGTGTCAGCCAGACGACGCAGGCTCGGAATCATGTCGTCCTTGTCCGCACCAAACTCATTCACGAAGCCCTTGCCGTCTGGAGTTACATACACGCAGGCCGTAATAACTGCGCCCACCCCGCCAGAACGTTCACGGTAGTACGCCAGCTCCTGATCACTGACCTCGCCATTTTCATGGGAAGCAAAATTAGTCATAGGAGCCATCGTGATCCGGTTTTTCAACGTAACGCCAGATGGCAGGGTAAAAGCATCAAATAAAGGGTTATATTTCGGGTTCATTCGTTCTCTCTCCTTCAGTTTAAGTCAAGTCAGATGGGCAATCGAATATGAATTCGATATTACTTTACTTCCATAACAAAGCTTGTATACTGTTGCTTACTTTAATACAGTGGTTATAATAACCACAGTATAATGATTCGCTTTTATAAAGTCAAATCCAACCTTTCTGACCTTCCTTAAATGTCCGGAAACCTGGACCTTAGCCACTGTCACAAGCCAGCGACAGTAGTTTGTGACGAGCAACTTATGACAAGTAGCTTAATTGCTCCCACCTAAGCTATTCTTCTCCTCCCGGCGGGAAAACCAGGTGGCGAGCAGTGAGCCGGAAATATTGTGCCACACACTGAAAATCGCGCTCGGTACAGCAGCAATCGGATTAAAATGAGCGGCTGCGAGCGCAGCGCCCAATCCTGAATTTTGCATCCCCGTTTCCAATGTAACGGCTTTACGTTTGGAAAGATTCATGCCGAACAGCTTGGCAAACCAGTACCCGAGCAGGAACCCGATGCCATTATGCAAAATGACTACCGCAAAAATAATCGGGCCGGTTTCCAAAATCTTGCCCTTGCTGCCTGCAACCACAATGGCCACGATCAGTACAATCGCCAGCGTCGATACAAGCGGCAGTGCCTTGACACTCGCATCCGCCTGTTTGCGGAATAGCGATTTGACGATAACGCCCAGCACAATCGGTACGATAACCACGATCAGAATATCCATAATCAGCGACTTGGCGTCTATATTCATCCAGCGCCCGGCTAGGAGGCTAATCATGGCCGGGGTCGCCAGCGGAGCAATCAGCGTCGACACTGAAGCAATCGACACGCCGAGCGCCACGTCACCCTTTGATAAAAGAGTCATTACGTTGGACGCAGTTCCACTTGGGCAACAACCTACCAGAATAACTCCCACCGCAATATCCGGTGGCAGCTGCAATACTAGCGCCAACACATACGCGAGAAACGGCATAATCAGATAATGCCCGACTACACCAATAGCCACATCCACCGGACGCCGGAATACTTCACGGAAATCAGCCGAGGATAAGGTCAGTCCCATGCCGAACATGACGATGCCAAGAAATAGCTGTATGTATCCTTTCAACCCTATAAACGCCGCAGGAAAGAAAAATCCCAGACATGCAAATAAAAGTACCCAGATGGAAAAGGTTCCTCCGACAAATTTCCCTACTTTCTCCAAACCGTTCATCCTTCTTGTCTCCTTACTTCTTACGTCGTTGGCACATCATGTAAATTGTCGATTCAGATTATATAGTGCTTAAAATTTTTATCATTGTACTACATTTATGACTACATATACATAAAACTTTTCATAAATATGGTTTTTGCAACTTTTCCCGCTAGGACATATTTGGTAGCAAAGTGGGTATATTCGTAATAGAAGATGGTGACTAGTCGGTCATTTTTGTTCGTCACTCGTTTAGGAGGGAATATCTCTATGTCGCGAAGCCATCCGTATACATGGTGGAATATCCTTGCATTCATCGCTGTTATCGTCGTTAATATCTTGGCTTCTACGCTTCCCATCGGCGATAGGAGCACTGCTGCTGTATCCAATATGTATCCAACCTTGACAACACCAGCAGGCTATGCCTTTTCTATCTGGTCGCTTATCTACCTGCTGCTCGCCTGCTTTGTCGTGTATCAAGCCACACCTACAGGGCAGGCCAAGACAAGTGTTCAATCCATCGGTATTTTCTTTATTCTAAGCTGTCTCTTCAACATCATCTGGATTTTCCTGTGGCAGTATATATATGTAGAGCTGTGCGTCATCGTCATGATTTTGTACCTGCTCTCCCTAAGCGTCGTATACGTACGTACCCGCACGCCACAACCAACTCGCGGGGAAATGTGGTTTGTCAAGCTGCCATTCAGCCTGAATCTCGGTTGGGTGTCCGTTGCTACCATGATCATCATCGCGGTTGCCCTGAAAAAAAATGAATGGAGCGGCTGGAGACTCCATGAAACTACATGGGCAATCATCCTCCTGCTCATAGGCACCGCATTAGCCATCATAGTCAGCTTCCCTTATCGTGACAGCATTTATCCCCTGGTATTCGTATGGGCCTACGTCGCCATCGCCATCGAGCATCCAGACCATGAGAAGATACGGCTGGCTGCATGGATCTTGGCGGCAATTATTCTGGTGTACGCGCTATGGCTATTCTTGGCCCGCAACCGTGATCGGGATTAAGGAATTAGGATCATTCACTAACAAGTGCAAACGGGTGCCCCTATTGCAGAGGCGCCCGTTTGGCTTGTCATTTTTATTCTAACGAGAATATTGGACCTATTCGCCCTTCCATGCAATGACTTCAATCTCCACCAGTGCATCCTTAGGCAGACGGGCTACCTCCACCGCACTGCGAGCCGGATACGGTTGCTCGAAGAAAGAGCTGTACACTTCATTGACGCTGACAAAATCGTTCATATCCTTCAGGAATACAGTCGCTTTCACAACCTGGTTCATGCTGCTGCCTGCCGCTTCCAGAATGGCTTGTACGTTGCTCAGGGACAGGCGCGCCTGCTCCTGTACGTCTTTACCGAACTCACCTGTCGCCGGATTCAGTCCAAGCTGTCCTGAGGTGTAAATAAACCCGCCCGCCTCTACCGCTTGACTATAAGGGCCGATAGCACCGGGTGCTTTTTCAGTTGCAATTGTTTTCTTCATATCTGTTGGATTCTCCTTCCTGATACTGGTTTACCGTATTATAGCACGGGAAGTGTAATGCCACTATTCCGCACCGATAACCCGAATGATATCATTCGGATAAATATGTACGCCGCTCGCCTGCGCGAGGGCAATTCGTACCATGGCTCGTGCGATGACCGAAGCCGGGATGGCACGGTAAGGAGCGAGCTTGCCCGTCATCATGCCATCCAGTGCCTTCATGACAACTGTTGCAGCGGCTTCGCCAAAACGTCGTTCTGGCCTCGCACCCAAAATGAGCGACGGACGGAACAAATGGAGCGCCGGCAATCCAATAGCGGCAAGTGCCTCTTCCGCCTCTCCTTTGGTACGGTTGTAAAACACACGTGAATCCGGGTCGGCACCCATTGCAGAAATAGCGAGCATTTGCATTGCACCTGCTTCTTTGCCCAAGCGGGCAGCCAGAACCGGGTAGTCCAGATCCACCCTGCGAAACTGCTCCCTGGAGCCAGCTTTTTTCATCGTCGTCCCAAGACAGCAAACAACATCATCAGCCCCTTCAAAGGCGAACGCCGCCTTCTGCGGCTGCTCCCAGTCGATGAGTGTCTGCTCAAGCTTGGGATGCTTGATTTGTAGCAGACTTCTGCCTATAACCATGACGCGGTTATACTCCTTTTGTACCAGCAGCTCCCGCACAACATATCCCCCGACAAGCCCCGTTGCCCCTACAACGACCGCTTTACGTTCCATGATAGACCTCCTTTCTCCACCCTAACGCTCCTGCTCCTGCCATGATGCATCAGGTTAATTGAAACGGCTGTTCGTTTGCCTGCTTGCTTTCGGACGGACACATCGGCAAGTATAGGGAAAACGTGCTTCCCTTACCTTCCTCACTCTCCAGACGGATCAAACCGCCCAGCAAGCGCGAAAAATCGCGGCTAATGGACAGCCCCAACCCGGTTCCTCCATATTTGCGATTAATGGAACCGTTCGCTTGCTGAAATGCTTCAAAAATAATATGCTGCTGAGGCTCTGAAATACCGATACCTGTATCTTTCACCGCAATGACAACCCAATCCCCCTCCTGTCCCTTTCGATCCAGATGCTGTGTGCTGATTTCCAGCAATACACGTCCTTCATGAGTAAACTTAAAGGCGTTGGACAATAGATTACGCAAAATTTGCTGTACACGTTTGGGATCAGACCGAATTTCATCCGGTATATTTTCATGTGCCTTCAGGCTGAATTCAAGATTTTTTTCCTTGGCAGTGACTTCAAAATGCATCATCATCACCTGCGCAATCTCGCGTACATTAATCGGTTCATTTACAATTTCCATGCGCCCGGCCTCGACCTTGGACAGATCCAGAATGTCATTGATCAATTGGAGCAAATCATGCCCTGAGGCATAGATCAGCTCGCTATACAGGGATAGCTCGTCCTCATCCAGTTCCTTCCCCTGCTCGTTGATGATCTGCGCCAGATTAATAATGCTGTTCAGAGGTGTACGCAGCTCATGCGACATCGTTGCCATAAAATCCGATTTATATTGAGAGGCCATCATGAGCTGCCTGGCACGTTCCTCCAAAACAACCTTCGCCTCCTGCAACTCATTGCGCTGCTTCGATAGCAGCTGATTCGCCTGTTTAATCTGAGAATTGCGCAGTTGCTCCATCTGAAAATCACGCAAAATCAGAGCAAACAAAAAGCTGAGGACCACGCCGATAGGCAGTGTAAGAGGAACAACTTCCGCTACATAATAGTGCCAGGGAATAACGCCGAGGAAGGCAATATTTATCGTATTGACGATATTAACTGCTAAAATGGTCACCGACGCCTTAATAATCAGACGCCAGGTGGACCGACGCATCCAATAGTTCAATCCAGCGCACAGCACGCCCAGAATACTCATATTCAGGAAGCCAACCCACGCCGCCATATTCAAGCCGAAGGTAAATCTCGTAAGTCCGATCGCTACCCCAATGATAATAAGCGTATAGGAACGCGGATATACCAACGCCGCAATAATCAACGGAACGAAGCGCAGATCAAAGATCACCGTCTCACTAAAATTAAAACCAAAGCAAGAACTGATCCATCCGCCAAATACCACCAGCAGTACTGAGCTGATATATTTGAACCGTGAAGAGGTACGACTCAAGCCATATTTATAAATCACGTTTGCCACATAGGCAACAGCTATCAGCATCCCCAAATTGATTACAAACACTATTGAAAATTGCATGGACTCACACTCCCATAGCACAAAAAATTGGATGCCACGCCTATGCTAACCGCCTTTGCCTTTCTTGTAATCATAACATGAAGCTTCATCTTTCGACATGTCCCAAAGACACTCCATGGGTGCATAAAAAAAGCGAACCGCAGCGGCTCGCCCTTGTAGAGGTATCTCATATTTTAGCTTATGATGCCATTATTCCGGCGCCATTCCTTGACAAATAATTCGGCAATATAAGGGTCCCACTGACTCCCTTTTCCTTCCTCCAATATCATAACCGCCCTCTCCTCCTTCATACCCTTACGGTATGGACGATCCGACGTCATCGCATCAAATGCATCTGCTACGGCAATAATCCGTCCAAAAAGCGGGATATCTTTACCGGAGAGCTGGTCAGGGTATCCCTTGCCGTCATAACGCTCGTGGTGCGAACGCACGCCGGGCAAATAAGGGGCCATCGCATCAGCTGGCTCGACCCGGCGGAGAATGCTTTCTCCCATGACAGGGTGCATTTTAATCTGGTCAAATTCCTCGTCCGTCAGCTTGCCATCCTTGAGCAATACAGCATCAGGCACGCCGATTTTACCGATATCATGCAGTAAGGCTGTTTTACGCAACAAGTCGAGATCCGTTTCGTTCAAGCCACCCTTTCGCCCAATGAGTACAGAGTACTCCGCCACACGCAAAGAATGTCCCGCGGTATAGGCATCCCGCGCATCCAGTGCCGCCGCCAGGGTAGCAAAATAACTGTCCAATAGCTGACCGTTCTTTTCTTCCCGCTCCTTGAGGCCCTCGATCATCATGTTAAAGCCCTCGATCAGCTCCGCAAATTCGTCGGAATACAGGTCGCTGGCATTACTGTTCAATCGGCCTTCCTTTACTTCGTTCATTTTCTCCAGCAGGTGATGGATTGGCTGCTCGATCTCACGGGTCAGCAGCCTTCCTCCCAGATAGGCAAAGGCCACACCAAAAATTAAAATCGTCCCCGCCCATAGCCAGTAGGAGCTGGAATGCGTCGCCTCCGATCGCTCCAACCGAATCTGTGTAGCTAGACAAAATAAAAACAGCGGAAAAGCACCAATCAACGTCGCGCTCAGTTGGAACTTATGACGGAGCGATAACAGCACACGCCCCCGCAGTGACAGATTCAGACCATATTGCTGATGGGTCTGTTCCTGCAGCTCCTCAAGCAACGGCCGGATCGCTCTCATCGTCAGGAAAAATTCAACCAGCGCGTGCATGGAAGCAACCAGACAAGCTCCTATACAAGCAATTCCTACATAATAAAAAGGAAAGGTAAGCTGTCCGGTATGTATCATCCATAGGGCCATACCTGCTGCCGGGATGGAAAACCCCAACAAATGCGGCCCAATAATACGTAAAACCGACAAATTAGGCAGATGGTGAATTCGTACATACACCGCTTCTGCATCCTTGAATGTTGTTGATTCGCTGTAAAAAAAACGACGAACCGGTTTCAAATGCATCCGGAACGCCATGACTTCACAAGCAATCATAATGACACTTGAAATTACAATAATTTTCGCAAGTCCGTGAAATTCATACCAGGCTACATTTAACGTGGAAAATACGAAAATCGCACCTACCAATAATACAGCGGTAAACGAACCTATAACATAGTTCAGGATAACATGCTGAATAAAGCGCTTATAGATCGGCAAATTGCTACCCCTCTTTTCATCCGTACGCTCATATAATATCTTGTTTATTCAATATCGGAGTCCAATCGTCAAAAGTTAACCTTCTTTGCCAACAAAACAACCACATATCCGATGATACGCGGTTTTCGTGATTACCAAAAAGACCCCTTGTGTTTTAGAATCATTCTTGCTATACTGTTAAAGTATGTATTAACCCCATAGGATTCCGCGCAACAAGCTACACTCCTAATACCGCATGGAGCTTCTCCAAATTTTATGTATAACCCTAATGTAGAATTTTGAGCTTTTGCCAAAAGATTTTCACATTCACACTGGCGCGGTCATCGGAGCCGCAAGGACGAAAGAGAGGTAGGGCTTTTGTCGTTTGGAAAATGAACAGTGGAATCAGACTGCCCCTTATGAACATGCTGACCATATTATGCTAGGCAGCAGGGGTTGAATATATATTATGCCGTCAAACGATGAAGTTTGATCAGGCCATGCAGTCTACTAGGCTGCACCCAATCCTCCGGATGATCCCCGGAGGATTTTTAATTGATATTTTTCATTAATATAGGTGTATTTGATTCACCACTTGAGTCTGTGCATGAACAAAAAAGTGGCCCTGCCGATACATCGGCAGGGCCTATAGCTTGATCAAAAAGGGGTTAATACGGTCATTATAGTCTCGCTTTCTTAAAATTAAATGATATGCACCTTAAAAACTCATTAATTTTCCAGTTAAAAATATCTGTGAATTTTGTTAACCCTTCACCTGCTAATAATTCGTCCAATATTCTGTATTGTCCGGCGGTGTCGTTGGTGTATTGGAACGACCTGTCTCCATTGGAGTACGCCTATGGACCGAAGGCCGCTCCCATCCTTCCAGTAAAATTACATGTTGGGTACCTGTGTTATTTTCCCATGTAATATAGCGCTCTTGTTCCATATGTCGCAAGGCGGCTGTAATTTCAGTGTCTCGCTTGCCCGTTTTAATAGTTAATTCCGTCATCGTCGGCATATGGCGATGCTGGGCAAAATAATTATACAAAATACGTAACAGCTTTCGTTCCAAATCAGGTAGCATCTTCTTTCCTCCCTTTCCAGGTTCCCGGCCAGCCATTGACCGGGATGATGATCATAAAGAACATATGTTCTCATTATAACACATAAAAATGCACCCTCCTACTGGAAGATGCATTTGGGCTTGTATGCCCATGCCAAGTTCAATTTTTTTCCTTCTCCTCACGGGCGACAGAACGCAGCCACCAGACGATTCCCCCAACGCTTCCCAGTGCCAGAACCGTCAGGGAAATAATATAAAACAAATGAAATGCACGATCACTCATGGCAATCGCCTCCTTACTTTATGTATACACTTTCCAGCCAAGAGTGTAAACCTCTTTTTGGCCTTCCACTCTATTTTTACCAAATTCGCGACATAAAATATCTGCCTGAGTTCTATTGATCTCATTATCGTCATTCTGATCATTGTTTTGCTCGTGAGAAGACGCAGATAAACTTGGCTTAGACATCCCACCGATAAAAAAGGAATACAAAAAAAGCCTTCGGCATATCACCGAAAGCCTTTATTCATCTGAGGTTCTAAGGCTGAATTACGCCTTACTCCTCTTGCTATATCTAATAAAAGCAATCACAAGCGCTACGGCAAACAATATTCCGCTGACTACCCATGTTGTCAGAAATGCCATACCCAAACCGACATTCGCCCCCATCGTCGGGTGCTTCATTGTATTCAACATCGAGCCCTGCATCATAAATATGGTACAAAATAAAACAACGGGCGCCAAAATAATCGTGCTTGCCGTCTTTCGGCTACCCGATACTGCGATCACACACAGTGCGGAGACCACCAGGATTATCCAATATAAAGCCGCTTCCCAAATCATTGAAGTGCCCACCTGTTCAACCTCTTTTCTATCCATTCATAAATGTCTCTTCTATTGTAACAGACGTCACACAGTGAACCAAGCCATTTTTGATTAGAGAAGGGGTAATTCCCACGGACAACGTAAATAATATATAGTAGTAGAAGTCCTCTATCAAAGACATGAAAGGAAATGATCCCATGAGAAGTGCAAGCCCTTATATCATTGTAAACGACGTACAGCAGACGGTTGATTATTATCAATCCGTATTAGGTGGAACAATCAAAGTGCTGAATAAGCATGAAGGCAAGCTTTTACACGCTGAGTTGCATCTCGGTAACAGTCATATTCATTTTTCCGATTCCTACGGTAAGCCGCTGAAAGCACAGCATGTACAAATCATTCTCGACTGTGAGAGTGAGGAGGAGCTTAAGAACGCTTACCACGCATTTGCCGAAAAAGGGACGATCACCGTGGAACTGCAGGATACCTTCTTTGGTGCGCTGCATGGCCAAGTAACGGATCACCTGAATCAGATTGAATGGGTAATGAACTATTTCAAGAGATGAGCACGTTCAGCAGCCATGACCGAATACGTCTTGTAGCCGCCATCAACGTTTCTTACCGAATAACCGGATTGAGCCAAAATTCTGGCCGCGATATAGCCGCGTAAACCGACCTGGCAAGATACAGCGATCTCCCGATCACGAGGGATTTCCGACATCCGATCTCTAAGCTCAGGCAAGGGAATATGAATAGAACCTGGAATGGCTCCAGCCTGTAGCTCCACTTTATCCCTGACATCTATAATGACACCGCCATTGCGGTGAAAATCGTCAACTTCATGCCACTGTAATGTTTGGACCAGCCCATCCATGATATTGGAAGCCACGTAACCAGCCATATTCACAGGATCCTTGGCCGAAGAATAAGGAGGCGCATAGGCAAGCTCAAGGTCAGCCAGCTCACGGACATTCAGATTGCCACGAATAGCTGTCGCAATGACATCAATCCTTTTATCTGCTCCATCGGCTCCAACCGTCTGGGCTCCGTAAATCACGCCAGTCTCTGGATTAAACAGCAGCTTGATCGCAATGGGCGATGCCCCGGGATAATAACCTGCATGCGAACCGGGATGAATATGAATCGCTGTATAGGGAACGCCCAGCCCCGACAATGTTTTTTCGTTATTTCCTGTAGCAGCTGCGGTCAATGCAAACACCTTAATGACGGATGTTCCAAGCGCGCCATCATAGAAAATCGCCTGACCATTAATGTGATCTGCCGCCAAACGCCCCTGCCGATTGGCTCCCCAAGCCAGCGGCACCATGGTTGCAAACCCATGATTGCGGTCTTTGACCTGGATGGCATCCCCTACCGCATAAATGGACGGATCGCTGGTTTGCAGCTGGGCGTTAACCTGAATCGCCCCGCGAAAACCAAGCTCCAATCCGCTTTGCTTGGCCAGCTCATTTTCAGGAACCACACCAATCGCCAGAATAACCATGTCTGTCTGAAGTATATCACCGGAGGTCAAACGGAGCCGTGTACCCTGGCCTTCAAAAGCCGCAACTCCTTCCTCCAAACGTATTTCTACCCCGTTCAGCTTCATATGCTGCTCTACCAGCTTGGCCATTTCAGGATCTAGCGGATTCAGGACTTGCTGTCCCATGTCCACAAGGGTCACCGCAAGGCCGCGTTCCCGCAAATTGTCGGCCATCTCCAGCCCGATAAATCCGCCACCAATCACCGTGGCATGTTTTGGCTGGCTTTCATCTACATATGTCTTAATGACATCCGTGTCATGAATATTTCTTAGCGTAAATACATTCGCAGCTTCATGCAATCCGGGAATGTCCGGGATCATCGGCTTGGCTCCCGGCGACAATACCACAATGTCATACGGCTGCTCCCCCGTCTCGCCTGTCGTTACGTCGCGGAAACGGACGAGCTTATGCTCGCGGTCTATTTGTACCACTTCGTTCAGTACCCGCACGTCTATATTAAAGCGTTCTCTAATCCCTTGGGGTGTCTGGACAAACAGCTTCTCACGCGTCTGAATCGTCCCGCCAATATAGTAAGGAAGACCGCAGTTCGCAAAAGAAACATGCTCTCCGCGCTCAAACAAAATAATCTCGTCTTCCTCATTCCATCTGCGTAATCTCGCCGCAGTAGAAGCCCCACCTGCTACCCCGCCAATAACAACTATTTTTCTACCCATTCCCTCGCCTCCTTATATACCCTATAGGGTATAATATATACCTACAGGGGTATGTTGTCAACGCAAAAAAAGGTGGAGGATATCCCCCACCTCAGCTTCAATCTGAATAGGTTGCAGGTCATTTAGGCGTACAGATCATGGATTTCTTGATTGAAAAGGGGATGCTTAAGAAAGGACGCCGCTCCTTCTCCCATAAATGCCTGGATTGGAGTGAACGGCGCCACCACTTGGTCGGGGCCTTGGGGAGTGCCCTTTTGGATGGAGAGCTATCAATTCATATAAGTGCCACCATTCACATTTATCGATTCCCCGGTTATAAAGTCTGACATCTTCGAAGCCAAAAATAATACCGTATCAGCTACGTTTTCGGGAGTACCCAGCTTCCCAAGCGGTATCCGGGCGATGGCTTGCTGACGATATTCCTGTGTCCATTGTTTGCTCATATCGGTATCAATCGGGCCAGGGCACACGGCATTTACGTAAATATTGTGCCTGGCCATCTCCAAGGCCAAATGCTGGGTTAAATAATTCACTCCCGCTTTAGATGCTCCGTACGACGGTGCCGCATTCCGATGGGGAGTTTTGGCAGTCGTAGAAGTCACATTTACAATTTTCCCATAATTATTTTCAATCATATGGGGTAATACAGCCATGCACAAATATAACGTACCGTTCAGATTCACATCCAGCACCTTTTGCCAATCCTTAGTATCCATTTCCAGGGTTGAGGTACGCATGTTGATCCCTGCATTGTTCACCAAGATATCTATGCAACCAAAATGTTCAATAGCGGTATGGGCCACTTTATGGGCAGTCTCTTTATCCGAGACATCTCCTGTACAGATGACGCATGTCTGACCCAGCGCATTCACTTCCGCTGCCAGATCAAGCAGCAGGTCTTCACGGGTCCCGTTAATAACAAGGGAGGCCCCCTGTTCGGCTAGTGTGAGTGCTATAGATCTGCCGATCCCTCTGCTGGCTCCGGTCACAACTGCTATACGCCCCTCCAAGAGCATCATGGGCCACTCCTCCCTTTCCATTTCTATGTTTTAACAAGGTTAAATTTTCACCTTAATAACCATTTTTTTCACGTGCTCGGTCTGGCCGGAACGAATGCATGCCTGATGGCCATCCTCGGGGAAAAACACAGCAAACTGGCCTGCACCTAGCTGCAATGAACTGCCCGGACTCACTGAGGATTCGTAGTTGATCTTATCCTTATCCGCTACATAATCAGAGCCCCCCGTGAGCTGGTCGAGCGGTGCATAATTAATTTGCTCCCTGCCTGACACTATATATTGGATGTCGATATATTCACGGTGACTTTCCCAGCGGCATTCAGCCTCGGGCTTAGTATCATACTCTTGCACCAGCACATAAACCTGCTGACCGTCTATCTCATATTTCCCTTCTGCAAGCTCTGAGAGCGGTGTTTGCTGTAGAAATAAGAAAGCCTGCTCAAACTGCGGGTAGATACGACGGTATCGCTCCTCCTGTTCCAATCTGGCCACGATCATGGGAACAACCTCCTTTGCTGCACGTGATTATCTACTCTCTACAAATGGCTCGGTAATAACAACGTACTTGATGGCCTGTCGGAAGTAGGTAAATGCGATATGGATCTTCCCGTCTTTGGATTGCTTGATGGAAGGGTACGAATATTCCCGATTCAGCTTTTCCCTGGAGTTATTCGTCATGGCATAGCCGTCCCCTACCTCAATATTTTTGACTTCCGACCAGGTGAGCCCGTTATCTTTGGAAATGGCAACGGTCATTGGCGCTCTCGGTGCTCCCCAGAAGGCCTGACGCTCCTCGGCTGCCGAAACAGTGACAGGCTCAACAACTGCTTCCTCCTCCTCATCTTCAATTTCATCATACAACGAAGCTCTGCGCTCCATGGATTCATTCGCACTGATGTTATTAAAAACTAGTGCCAGATGGCCGTTGTCCAGTTTCGTAAATTGAATTGACGAATTGTTGTTGGGCAGTGAGGTCGGCTGTGGACTGCTCCATGTTCTTCCGTGATCCACGGATTCACTTTGGTAGATATAATCAGCCCAGCGGCTACGGAAAAGTGCAATCAGCCTGCCGTCATCCAATTTTTCGATATTCATATGGACACAACCCAAGCTATCCGGCACGCTGGCCTCTGTCCAGGTTCGACCTTGATCGGAGGAAATTTTCACCGCGCTTACATCTTTATTTCCCGTCCACTTCTCGCCGGGATTCGTGTAGCAATACCAGATAGGCAACAGCCAGTCTCCATTATCCAGCACCGTGATCGGCTGTCTAATAAAAGTACCGGGCGTATCGAACAACGTACCGATATCTCCCCAAGTGTAACCTTCGTCCTCGGAGATCCGGTAACGAATAATTGCCGTGTCCTGGTTGCCGGATTTTTGCGCTGTATATAACAGCCACAGCTTGCCGTCAGGAGCGGAAAAGAGAACTGGATTTTGTTCCGAACGCGTCGGATCGTCAGATAGTTTAATAGGCTCCGTCCATTCCTCCGCTCCTTTATTCAATCTGGACAGATAGATAGAAATATCAGGTATCCCTTCCTGGGTACCGGCAAACCATACGCATAACAAGTCGCCGTTATCCAATGGCAGCAGGTTGGCCGCATGATTTTGTATGGCATCCGAAGGAATAAAAGCGTCTTTGCGATATGTTTCGTTGCCTGCCTGCGTAACTTTATAATGAAAGGCAGCTTTTTCCTGCTTGTTATTCATTTTGAATCCTCCCTGTTTCTAATTCTCGTTTATGATTTCCGTCTCAGGAGACTTTTCGCTTTGTTGGGGCTTACCAATGAACCGATCAATCAACATCACAATCAGCGGTGTCACAACAGCAATGTACATATTATCGATTCCGTAAGGATCACCCAGCAAGTACCATATGGTTGTGCCTAAAGCGGACATGGAAAGCCCAATGGTTGCTCCACGATTGGAACTGAACATTGGCAGGAAGAAGCCCATTCCCGCAACAACGGCAATAGATGCACGCAACGCGCGGGTAAAGAAGGAAAGCGACAGCAATTCCGGGGCAAAAGCCACGCCCAGCAACGGAATGATTCCTACCACAATACAGATGATCCGCGTCATTTTCAATTGCTTTTCTGGAGTAACCTCCTTCATTCTCGGGAGTACAAAATCATCCATTAACAACGTTGTCGTTGAAAGGGCTACGGTTGACACGCCTACAAAAATGGAAGCTACCAGTGAAGTGGCAACAATCGCACTGAGTATCGGATTCATATGCTGCAAGAACACGGGAAACGCATAAATCGGATCAATATCCGGGTACAAATAGCGCGCACATACACCGATGATGGATACAGCCAAACCAAGCGGAAGAAACAGCAGACCGGCATAGATAGTAGCACGCTTGGCTGCTTTGGCATTTTTGGCAGACGTAACGGCCTGAATAATGAATTGGGTTGAAAAGATCGCCCCCATCGTACCGATGATCCATGCGATAATTTTGCTCGTTCCGATGGTGCCGTCCCAGGTAAAATAGTGTTCAGGCAGCGCGAGTTGCATTGGCTTTAAACCGCCAGTCATATACAATGCAATAAACGCGGTAAGCAAAATACCCGCATATTTGAAGGTCGAGTGAATCATGGTGATCCATGCCACGCCCTTCATCCCGCCAAACGTAAAGTAGATGGTGCTGATAATCATCGTAATGATGGCACAAGTCATAATCGGAATTCCCAAAATGGAAGAAATAGCCGCTGCCCCGCTCAGATAATTCCCCAAATTGACGACCAGCAGAGACACAATCATAATAATGGATACGACCGTTTTGGTGGATGGACCAAACTTCTCACGCACGATCCCGGAAATGGTATAATGGCCTGTATTATAAAACCTGCTGACCAGAAAGAAAGCGAATAGGAAAAAGCCGATAGATCCCGCCAAAAGTGACCATGAAGAAGCTATACCATGTGTAAATGCGGATTCTGCAGTGCCTATCGTCGATTTGGTTCCGATAAACTCGGACATCATCAAGACACCAACGACAATAGCGGGTAAAGATTTGGCTGCATTATTAAACTCAGAACTGGATTTACTACGCATTTTAAAAGTCAATATGGTTGTAAAAACGATATAGACAGCAATTACGATCAATATAAAAAGTATCGTACCTGCGCTTAAATTTTCCATCTGAAGGCTCCCTTCATGCTCCAAAATACTTAAAAATCAAATTATAAGCGCTTTCATTTCCTGAAATGAACCGGCAGCAGCCGGATCATCAGGTCCTATTCGCATCTCTCGTACTCGTATTATTTGGGAGATAGCTCTACAGCCGACGCTATGGCAGCCAGCATACTTCTTTCGTCAGCAACATTTTTGCCGGCAATATCAAATGCTGTACCATGATCCACCGAAGTGCGGATGAAACCGCCTTTTAGCCCGACTGTGATATTGACGCCTTCTTCCAGCCCCAGCACCTTGATCGGGACGTGCCCCTGGTCATGATAACAAGCGATAACGATATCGAAATCTCCGCGTACAGCACGGAAGAACAGTGTATCTGCCGGATGTGGGCCGCTGGCATTGATCCCTTCCTGTACCGCTCTTTCGATGCCCGGAATCAGTTTCTCTTCTTCTTCCCCTTCACCGAACAGACCATTTTCCCCGGCATGCGGATTAATACCGCATACAGCAATCCGAGGGTTTTCATAGCCTGCTCGTACCAGCGTATCATGCGCCAACCGAATGACATTGTAGGTTCGCTCCGGTGTGATGATATCAATTGCCTTTTTTAAACCCACATGAGTAGTCAAATGAATAACCTTGAGCTTGGGAGACGACAACATCATGGAGTAATTTTGGGTATCCGTCAGTTCGGCAAAAATTTCAGTGTGGCCAGGATATAAATGGCCTCCTTTATGCAAGGCTTCTTTATTTAACGGAGCCGTACACACGGCCTGCAATTGATTGGATAGAGCCAATTCAACTGCCTTCTGGATAAATTGAAACGCCGCATCTCCCGCTTCTGCCGAAACCTCCCCTTGCTTCAGATGATCCGGCAGTAAATCCAGATCATAACAATCGATGACACCGCGTGTAAATTGACATTCCTCTATACTGTTCACTTTGTTGAGCACAAGTGCTGCACCCGTCTGATCGATGGCCCGAAGCATGCTTTTGGCATCTCCGATGACAACCGGGCTGCACTGCTCATAGACCTGTTCATGCAGGAGTGCTTTGACGATAATCTCTGGTCCTACTCCTGCTGCATCCCCCATGGTAATACCGATAATTGGCTTGCCCACGCTTACACACCTCCCTGAAGTTTGTCGATGACATGTTCCAAAGTCTTATCCGAGCCAAAATTCCCTGCTTTTGTGACAACATACATTTGGTTGGCAATGGATTGGCCCAACAGCACACCCGGTTCCAGTTCCTCCACCAATTCAATCTCCTGGATATCCAAATGCTCCAATACCTGATATGCCGTATCACCACCTGTAAGAAACAATTTCTTGATTTCAAGCTCTTCAACTATTTTTTTGGTTAATATGCCCAGACCAGTGGAGATTGCGTCACTGATTTGGATAGGAGTCATGCCTAGTTGTGCTCCCGTCTCTCTGGTTTCTTTCATGTTGTCGGACGCTACAATGACGACATTTTTACCGTTGGACAGGCCGATGGATGCTTCTCTGTGTACACGTTCCATCTCTTGTTGTCTTTCATGACCTTCTGTCAGTACCTTTTCCGAGCGAACCTCCACTCGGTGTGCACGTCCGCTATCCATCAGGTGTTGGAGCTGAGTACGTCCCATTTTACTAACGCTTCCTATAACCAACAGAACAGGCTGTGCTGTAAGCTGAATCGGTTTGACCATATGCTTCTCTTGAACCTGATAAGCTTTGGGTAGATGGTTCATCATCCCAGCCGAGCCGACCCAGACAATTTTGTACGGCAGGGCTGTAATCGCCTTCACCAGCATCTCCAAATCCTGTTCAATTACAGAATCGGAAACAATATACGTAAGCCCCTGCTCTTTGAACGCGTGCAATTTCTGTGAAATATAAGCCTCGCCCTGATCCAGATCTGCTTTGGACAAATGGCCGACACGGTGGCCTGTTTGCTCTGCAATCAGGTCCACAACATCGGATTTCAATACAGGAGTTTTGGGGTCCCGGCTTACTTCGGTATGATGCAGCTTCCGGCCATTCAAGTGGTGTATTCGTTCAATAATTTGACGGCCATTTTTGGGATAACCGGGAGCGATCATAACAAAATCAGGTCGTATGACCTCATACATGGCGTTCAGTTCAGTACCGATATTGCCACGCATCGTGCTATCAATTTTTTTATAAATAATGTCAAAAGATTGGGTGTTCACGTACGTGCTGATCTCTTTTACAATGGCTGATGCCTGATCTGCGGGAAGAGAGCGACTGACCGTGTTAAACACGACGGCATCATAATCCGTTTCTTCGGAAAAGACCGGATTAATCTGAACGGAAACCTTCATTCCGTAACGAACCAACTGTCCCCCGCAATCATTTGCACCTGTAAGATCGTCGGCGACAATGGCAATTCTCACATAAATCCTCCCTTTAAACGTCAATCAGTTTGCGATAAATCTGTTCCATATCCTCAAGACTCAGCACCTTGGGATTGTTGTTTAGCAGCCTGGTCACCTCGGAAGCTGACTGTGCCAAGGCTTTCAGATCCTTCTCCTGCACGCCGTACTCTTTTAAATCTTGTGGAATGTTCAGTTTTGCGGTCCATTCCCGGATTTGTTCGATAACGCGCAGAGCTGCTTCTTCCGGTGATAGTCCTGTTGTATCAATTCCCATCGGCTCGGCAACGAGTGTCAGCCTTTCTACACAATGGTCCATATTAAATTCCATCACATGCGGCAGCAGCATCGAATTGGCTACCCCGTGAGGAATACCATATTTGCCACCCAGCGGGTAAGCCAGAGCATGAACAGCCGCCGTGCCTGCGGCAGTAAGCGCCATTCCCCCATAGGTTGACCCCAGCAGCATTTTTTCACGGGCCGAGATAGAAGCACCATCCTCATAGGCTTCAATAATGCTGGAGGAAATCAGCCGGATGGATTCCAAAGCGAACATATCACTGAAATAGTTGGCTTTATTCGATATAAATGACTCAATCGAATGGGTAAAGGCATCCATTCCAGTCGCAGCGGTGATCGGCTTTGGCAGCCCCTGTGTCAGCACCGGGTCGAGAATCACCAGCTGCGGAAGCAGATAGGAGCTGACAATGCCGATTTTCAATTCCTGATCCGGGATAGTAACAATCGCATTGGGTGTCACCTCGGACCCTGTACCCGATGTGGTTGGGATCAAGACCGTCGGAATGCCGGGATGCTCGACCAGATTCGTGCCCAGCATATCCTTGATCCTTTTGTCATTGGTCATAAGCACGGATAAAATTTTGGTCGCATCCAGCACACTGCCGCCGCCCAAGCCGATGAGCAGCTCATATTTGTGCTCCGAAAAAGCCGCAAAGGTTTCTTCAATATTCTGCTCCGTCGGCTCCGGTAAAATGGAGGTGCATACATCGAACAAAATGCCCTTGTCCGTCAATTGCTGCTCTATACTGCCGGTGTAGCCCATTTGCTGGAGTGCAGGCTGCGTCAGAATGAGCGCTCTTTGAATATGAGGATGAATCGCTGCCAGATGATCTGTCAGTTGCAATAATGTATTTTCACCAGCCAGAATACGGGCCGCCGTCTGAAATTGGTAAGTTGTTAGCATTGAGAACCTCCTATTTGGATTGATAATATTTCACAGCCGCTTCTATTTGTTTAAGCGCTTCTCCCTTGGCCTCCTGAATAGGTGCTTTGGGCGGACCTACCGGAATGCCGGATAATTCGACCGCCTTCTTCAATGAAGCGGGTATACTCGTCAGCCCGAATGTGTCACGCAAGGGTTGCAGTTCCTGCTGTGCGGTCTGTGCCTTATCGTTATCTCCGGCCTTCCAGTGATCGTAGATCGCCACGACCGTCTCCGGCAGCAGGTTGGCAGTAGCCGCCACGGCACCCGTGCCGCCCGCTTGAAGCGTTTGCAGAATAAGGGAATCCGTCCCTGCGATGACTGCAAAATTTTCATCACGTGTATGATCAATGTATTGCTTGATATTGTTAAAATCGCCGCTGCTGTCCTTGATGCCAATAATGTTCGGAACCTTGGCCAAACGAGCTACCGTTTCCGGAGTAAAGGAAAACCCTGTCTTGGAAGGGATGTTATATAGCAGTACCGGAATAGAGACCGAAGCGGCTACTTTGGTGTAGTGTTCCTCAACTTCCTCCTGTGTCGGAGGTATGAAGTAAGGTGTAATGACCGACAGGGCATCAACCCCCAACTGCTCCATGGCCTGCGAAAGCTCAATCACTTCCCCGGTACTATTGCCCCCGCTTCCCACCATTACAGGAACTCTACCGGCTGCTTCCTTCACTGCAATTTCAGCTATTCTCAGCTTTTGTTCGGTCGTAAGCACATGAAATTCTCCGTTGGTGCCCAAGGCAAAAATTCCATGTACGTTCGCATCAATCAAACGATGAATGAGTTGTCTCAACACAGGCTCGTTCACTGCTTCTTCTTTCGTAAAAGGAGTCAATAAAGCGGGGTATATCCCCTCAAAGTTAAGTAGCATGTATATCCCCCTGACGAATGTTTGTTAAGCGTTTACAATGAAATTGTAATTCATAGTGTTCTATTTAGCAACATAATTTATTTGTATTCCAAAAATAAATTTATACTGTTTCATATTGCAACAATTCTATTGTGTTGTTAGAACTTTTTTCGCAATAAAAACCCCCTAAAGCCGTATTGGACGAATTTTCAATGAATTCGTTCCGGCTTTAGGGGGCTGCAAATATAGCCTGGTATACTATTTTAATTTACGCCATAAGGTGGTCCGGTTAATGCCTAGTCTTTTGGCGGTATTTGTCTGATTTTCATTTTCCTCTATAAAAACCTTTCGGATAATGTCCTGTTCAATTTCCTCTAGCGTTCCCTGTAAATTTATTCCTGTCTCATACGTAATGTCGGCTGCATATAATTCAGTCTCCAGATCACGTGCTTCCACATATGCTGTATTCGTCTGCATGGCACACTGGTACATGGTTCTGCGTAATTGATCCACATTGCCCGGCCATGTAGATGCTCTAAGCAATTGTTCTGCCTCTGGCCGCAGCCCAACAATCTGCTTTCCGAATTTTTCATTGCATTCATGGATTAAAAGATTGGCAAGACGAATCATATCCTCGCCCCTCTCCTTCAAGTCCGGAATACGGATATGAAGCCGACCACAGAGTTCATATAACTGATAAAGAACGCTGTCTTCCTGAAAATCATTCTCGGGGGCCTTTGCCCATGACGTAATTAGCCTGGCTTTGGGCGCAGAGTCGAGTAACCACTGCAGCAGCATCTTCTGCTGTTCCGACGTAATGCAATCTATATTTTTAATATATAGAGTTCCATCCGGCAGTATCGTATTTTCTGCAAATAAACAGCTCCATTGCTGATCTGAAATTTGCAAAGCATCCACGATCAGCAGCGGCGCGTGGTGGCGTCGGCTTTTAAAATGGATATATTCAGCTATCAATTCCTTTTCCGTGCCTACTCGCCCTTGAATCTCAAAATGCTCATCCATTTCGGACAGCTTCAGAGACTCGTCGATTAATTTTTTCATGGGCTCTGACTTCACCATATCCATATGATTCATATAGGTCATATTCTTTTCAAATGGAAGGATCATCGTAACCCCTTCTATTTCCCGAAACTTCACGTCACTGCTGCTTTTGATCTGGAAGCTGTACAGCATGCGGTCCGATTGGTCCAGCCGCTCCCCCTCTACTTGCCAGCTATGCTGGTCTGTTCTGAATGTCCCTTGGAAAAAGCCCTTTTCCTTTAGTACAGAAAAAGCATTCCTTTCCTGGACCATCTGTTCGAAGGCTGCTGGATTCGGAGCAGAATTATTGGCAAATATAGATTTCCCGTTCTCGTCAAATACCACAAACCCGGTAGACGACTCCTTGACAATACGATGCGGCACTATAAATTCGTCCTTCAATCTCTCCATCAGTTCATGTATCTTCTTCGCATTCTGAAAAGCCTTTAGCACACTTTCTCTTCCTGATGTCAGGAGCACACCACTTAGTCCAAGCTGCTCAGCCTTGCCCACAGTCACTACATCACCGATAATCATCCTGTATCCCTCAGCTTTAAGGCGGACCAGTAATCCCTCAACGCTATCTTTATCCGTGACGTAAGTGGATATATCCATATCCATGACATCGCATACCGCAGCTGCACCGTGCGCAATTGGCGGAAAGCCGACAATCGCTGTTTTTTCATTGTAATTTTTAGTCAGTGTCAGCACCCGCAAAATATCATAGCCCGAGATTTCAATCTCTACTACCGGCACCAAAACTTCCTTTTGTATCATCTCAGCCGTACCGCCTCTGCTGATGATTACATTTACACCGTCTGCAACAGCCTTTTTAGCCAGTTTCAGTCCGGCCTGCAAATCCCCAACCTCTATTTCCAGGTCAAATTGCTCTTTTTCCGCCAGTTCGATCATCAGTTCTTTTAATCCTTCATACGGTGCAATTGCCAATACCTTCATTTGGTTCACCCCAGTACTCTCTCTTCTTCGCCTGACAGATTATATTTGCTATTGTAAGTTATACCTCAATGAGGTTCAAACAGGGCATTTCGTCCCTTTTCTTCGATACCTCATCACTCATGAAATCGTCCGTTCTCTCGAAAAAAATCCAGCATTTCGTTTAACGATTTTTGTGCTGAATGTACATGATATCGCGAAGAGTACGGGTCACTGAATCCATGTTGTCCGTTATATTGATTTACCCTGACATTGTGGTGATTATTTAAGGCTGAAATCAGCTCATCTACATCAAATGATGTTTCCTCCTGTGGGAAAAACAGCAGCGTTGGACATTGTGGAACCATCTCCAAATAATTTCGAATACGCGAGCCATAAAATCCTACAATTCCGTCAATACCTTTTTCTTCACTGCACAGCCAGGCAATCGTTGCCCCTACACTAAACCCGACGATACATATTTTTTTATAGCGATCTCGAATACTTGATAATAGGCTTTTAATTTGAGATGAAGCGTGGGCAAAACCTACATTTTCCACAAAATTAAGATAGGCAGCTTCTTCTTGCGAATAGTCAAAGGGGGTTCCTCTTCCCAGTAAATCCGGACAAATAACGTCATAACCCTGATCCGATAATAATTTGCACATATGCTGTATATGCTGGTTAATCCCGTAGATCTCGTGCAGCACAACGATTACGGTGTCCGACTTTTTATCCATGCGTATCATGTTGCACCCCTAACCAGGTTTGAATATGGGAAAACAAGTAGTTTGGATCGATTCCGCAAAAGATTTTATCAAGCAGTAACGCTTACAATAGGAACATTATATCGATTTCGGTGATGGTGGTACATATTGTTTTTACAAATTCAAAAGATGAAAAGCTTTATGCGTATGCTGTGAGAACAACATATTTCAATTCAGCAATATATAGATCGAAACGGTTTAGCTCGTCTATGTCTTGTACCTTTAGCGTTAGGATTCGAATTATGCAAAATGCTAATGTAACTATGCAGCAAAATAACTCCGTACTGGCTATAAACCAGCGGAGTTATTAGATCATCCAGCGTTTTTTCCTGCTCCTAGTTCTACACGAAATTCAAGCTGGTCTCGCCTAAAAATTTTACCCGCAATCCTGACCGATTCCGGTGTAATCTCCTCTACGACTCCCCCATAATCCTCAAATGCTACGCGTAACTCCTCATCAACGGACACGACGTATACATGCAACTGAACCAAAGCAGCTCCAAACAATTCCATGTCTGTCTTCAATACTTTAAATGTGCGATTCAAAACGATCACCTCAAATATTCCATTCGGTGAACCCTATATGGATTCCTTCTACGCTAGCCATTTCTGTGTATGTTATCCCTTGTTCCACCCAATTTTAATGCCGAGTACCTTTATAAATTATCGACGGCCTACGTTTCTTTGAAATTTAAATTCCATTATACATCTTATTTTGTAATATATAGGATTTAATGTTTGGACAATTCCCCCAACCCAGTTCTATAATTCATTTGTTATTACATATATTTAGGAGGAAGTCATGAAAAATATCATACTCAAAAAACTAGGAACAATAGTGTTAGCCCTACTCATTGGAGTTTCCGTGTTCTCATTGTTCCCTACAGTAACAAAAGCTGAGACTACAAATGTAACTTGGTCGAATGGTTCTTTAGTAAGAATTCTTGGGAATAACGGTGATGCTGACAAAGCAACTGTCGGGAAGACCTCAGGCAAATGGTTCTGGGAAGTAAGCGTAAATGATAATAGGTACGATTCTATAACTTTAATAGGAATTACTGGCGAAACAGGGACACTCCCCTCAACTTCATGGGATATAATGGCAAAATACGGAGTGGATGGTCAATTGTTAATTAGAACAAAAAACACATCAAACAATATTCTAAGAACTAATTATGGTGATATGTTTGGCGGCAATGACGTGATTGGTGTAGCTTTAGATTTGGACAACGACAAAGTCACATGGTATAAAAATGGGATTTCCCAAGGAACAAGCATTGCAAAACCTTCGGAGCTTGCTGGATCACAAGTGTTCCCACTAATCTACAATGGTAATGCATCAGAAAAAAAACTCACTGCTAATTTTGGCGCGAGTAATTTTAAATATCCTGTTCCTGAAGGATTTTTACCTTATCAAGATTCGGGCTCATCTACAACACCTGGTTCGTCTACTACACCTGGTTCGTCTACTACACCCGGTTCGTCTACTACACCTGGTTCGTCTACTACACCTGGTTCGTCCACAACACCTGGTTCGTCTACAACGCCTGGTTCGTCTACTACACCTGGTTCGTCTACTACACCTGGTTCGTCTACAACGCCTGGTTCGTCCACAACACCTGGTTCATCTACAACACCTGGTTCATCTACAACGCCTGGGTCATCGGATACAGATGGGTCCTCGCAACCAACTGGTGACCGCGCTATTCTAACTGTAACAATGGACAATGGATTTGATAAGGAATTCGATCTGAGTAAAAAAGAACTGAGTGCATTCATCGCTTGGTATGATGCCAAAGATGCTGGCAGAGGTGCTTCCTTTTTTGCCATTGACAAGCACAATAATAACAAAGGTCCTTTCAGCAATCGTAAGGACTACGTCATCTTTAACAAAATACTCACGTTTGAAGTAAGCGAATATTCAACGAAATAAACAACAAGAAGGACTCTATCCGGCTACAGCCAGTGGAGTCCTTTTTACATTTACTAGACTAAGGTTTGTAAACTGCTTGCCTTCGCCGCTTTTGTGCTGAATAAAATGGATGTACAAATTAAGCACAACGAAAATCCCTGTCACCCAAATTGAGATTAACGGGGATTGGACTTTATTTGGAGTATTCACTTACTTCAAACGTCAGGATACGATCGTACAGCATGTAATTCTTTATAAGTGAAACTCACCAGTTGCTAATCAGTAGAGTCCCTCATCCTTATTTCACAAAATTCCACCTTTGCTCCAGCCGCATGCCCATCTAACTGATACTTACCCATGATCTGCTCCTCGGATATCACTAGGGGTTAGATATTAGATATCAGTACCTTCTGCACACATTGCCATCGACCTTTAATCGGAATTATTGTTATTGCGTCCTTAGTTTTACACCCAAGTTCAGGGTAGCATGAACTCGAGAACTCCAGGGTATACTCAACTGCTGCTTGTTGGTTGGGTGTCGATGATTCAGGATAACACCTTTCGCTAAAAAAATAGCCACTAGTAAAATACAATTGATCTTCTAGCGAGTTCAATTATCCTACAACACCTACAGTAGTGGTTAAGCTCTTTTATACCTACAACATTAAAGCTCTATTACTCTTCGGATTTTTAATTCCATAACAACCCTTTTATTTGAATATATAGACATAAATGTTTAGACATTCCTGTAAACGAGTTCTATAATTCACTTGTTACTACATATATTTAGGAGGAAGTCATGAAAAATATCATATTCAAAAAACTAGGAACAATGATGTTAGCTCTACTCATTGGAGCTTCAGTGTTCTCCTTGTTCCCTACCGTTACAAAAGCTGAGACTAAAAACGTAACTTGGACAAATGGATCTTTAGTAACTTCTCTTGATGGGTCAGGAAAAAGCGACAGAGCGACAGTGGGGAAAACAAATGGGAAATGGTATTGGGAAGTAAAGGTAGACAATGTTGCTTCATTCGTAGGAATAACAGGTGAATCGGACAAACAATATCAAGCATTTTATGGGTATAGTGGTGATATTTGGAATAATATCAAATCACCAGTAAAGCTACCTTACAATTATGGTTTTGGAGCTGGTTACGTTATCGGCATTGCATTGGACTTAGATAACGATAAAATAGTTTGGTACGCTAATGGGGTTTCACGCGGAGCTAATCCCATTAAACCATCTGAACTAGAGGGGACCCAGATTTTCCCTCTGGTTTCAAGTGGAACTGGTTCGAAAATATCTTTTGAAGCTAATTTTGGAGCAAGCGATTTTAAATATCCTATCCCTGAAGGATTTCTACCTTATCAAGATTCGGGTTCGTCTACAACGCCTGGTTCATCTACAACGCCTGGTTCATCTACAACGCCTGGTTCATCTACAACGCCTGGTTCGTCTACAACGCCTGGTTCATCTACAACGCCTGGTTCGTCTACAACGCCTGGTTCATCTACAACACCTGGTTCATCTACAACACCTGGGTCGTCGGATACAGATGGGTCCTCGCAACCTACTGGCGACCGTGCTATTCTAACTGTAACAATGGACAATGGCTTTGATAAAGAATTCGATTTGAGTAAAAAAGAACTGAGTGCCTTCATCGCTTGGTATGACGCTAAAGATGCTGGCAGAGGTGCTTCCTTCTTTGCCATTGATAAGCACAGTAACAACAAAGGTCCTTTCAGCAATCGTAAGGACTACGTCATCTTTAACAAAATACTCACGTTTGAAGTGAGCGAGTATTCAATTAAATAAACAACAAGAAGGACTCTATCCGGCTAAAAGCCAGTGGAGTCCTTTTTACATTACTAGACTAAGGTTTGTAAACTGCTTGCCTTCGCCGCTTTTGTGCTGAATAAAATGGATGGACAAAAGAAGAGAAAAAGGGAACGGCTATCACCGCTCCCTGCACAACTACCGCTATAAAAACGGTCGACTTGGATTTATGATCAGAAATAGACCGCTAACCTTTGTCCGAAGGGCGATTTATTTCCGTTTATGGAAAGAAATTATTAGAACCACCAATGTTGCAAACTCACTCCAAAAAACATTTTAAGCACAACGAAAATCCCCGTCACCCAAATTGAGGTTAACGGGGATTTGGACTTTATTTGGAGTAAAGCTCTTTTGTACCTACAACATTAAATCTCTATTACTCTTCGATTTTTAATTCCATCATAACCCTTTTATTTGAATATATAGACATAAATGTTTAGACATTCCTGTAAACGAGTTTTATAATTCATTTGTTATTACATATATTTAGGAGGAAGTCATGAAAAATATTATATTCAAAAAACTAGGAACTATGATGCTAGCCCTGCTCATTGGAGTTACCGTGTTCTCCTTGTTCCCTACCATTACAAAAGCTGAGACTACAAATGTAACTTGGACAAATGGATCTTTAGTTAGAACTCTCACGAAAAGTAATGAATCTGAGAAAGCAACTACAGGAAAAACCTCAGGTAAATGGTACTGGGAAATAACTATAAAAGATAATTCCTATAATACTTCGGCATCTGCCATAGGAATTACTGGAGAAACAGATACATTACCGTCAACCTCATGGGATTTCATTTTAGACTATGGATACACCCCTGAATTATTTATTAAAACAAAAAATACATCAAACGTTCTTAAAAGAACTAGTTTTGGTAAACCGTTCGTCGACAAAGACGTGATTGGTGTAGCTCTAGATTTGGACAACGACAAGATCACATGGTATAAAAATGGGGTTTCTCAAGGAACAAACAGTGCAAAACCTTCAGAGCTTGTTGGATCACAAGTGTTCCCAATGATTATGAGTGGTTCATCGCAAGAAAGAACGCTCACTGCTAATTTTGGAGCCAGTTCCTTTAAATATCCGATTCCTGAAGGATTTTTGCCTTACCAAGATTCAGGTTCATCTACAACACCTGGATCATCTACAACGCCTGATCCATCTACAACACCTGGTTCGTCTACAACACCTGGATCATCTACAACACCTGATCCATCTACAACACCTGGTTCATCTACAACGCCTGGGTCATCTACAACACCTGATCCATCTACAACACCTGGTTCGTCTACAACACCTGATCCATCTACAACGCCTGGTTCGTCTACAACGCCTGGGTCATCGGATCCAGATGGATCTTCACAACCTACCGGCGATCGTGCCATCTTGGTTGTAACAATGGACAATGGCTTTGATAAAGAATTCGATCTGAGTAAAAAAGAATTGAATGCCTTTATCGCTTGGTATGACGCAAAGGATGCTGGTAGAGGAGCTTCATTTTTTTCCATTGATAAACATTCCAATAACAAGGGTCCATTCAGCAATCGAAAAGATTACGTAATTTTCAACAAAATTCTTACATTTGAAGTAAGCGAGTATTCAACTAAATAAACAACAAGAAGGACTCTATCCGGCTAAAATACCAGTGGAGTCCTCGTTATATTTACCCCAAATTCAAACTTTTTCCGCTTGGAATATGATCGGTCAAATCTTTATGGATTCCAAACAATTCTTTTTTCGCTTTTGTATAGTTACTTAGCAAATAAAATAAAAAGGGAATTTACGATGAAAAAACTATTACCGATTCTACTTTCTTTATTCTTACTCCCTTGGTTCGCGCAAATAACACATGCAGCGACACCAGAAGCAGAAGCAACTAACCTAATACCTAAGATGACATCAGATACCAGCCCTTCAGGTAAAGTCACCTATAGTGATGCTATGGGTGGTTTAGAGGGCTTCAGGGCATTTGATGGAATCCCTAGTTATAGCTTAAACGGAAGCTATACTTCATGGGGAACATCTTCAGTATCAGGATGGCTTTCATATGAATTTGACAATGCGAAAATCGTAAATAAATATGTGCTTTATTTCGGTGGCTATCAAACTAACAATCATACCATTGGCGCGGAACTGCCAAGCACTTGGACTTTTGAGGGCTCAAATGATGGGAAAGAATGGACGGTACTTGATTCTAAAACAAACTTTAACTACCTAAAAGATTATAAACCTGGAAAAAACGAGTTCGATATTTCAAATCCTCAACCATTCAAGATATATAAAATAAATGTAACAAAAAACAACGGAGGCTCAGGTGGACAAGTTAATTTATCAATCCATGAAATGGAAATATGGGGTTATGATCCTTCAACTCAAACTCCTGATCCAGTGGAACCAACTGAGCCTTCAGAACCGTCCCAACCAACTGGCGATCGTGCTATTCTAGTTATAACACTGGATACGGGCTTGGAGAAGGAATTTGATCTGAGCAAAAAAGAACTGAATGCCTTCATCGCATGGTATGATGCTAAAGATGCTGGCAGAGGTACAGCATCCTATGCTATTGATAAGCATGGTAACAACAAAGGACCATTCAGTAACCGTAAAGACTACGTCATCTTCAACAAAATACTCATGTTTGAAGTAAGCGAGTATTCAATTAAATAAACAATAAGAAGGACTCTATCCAGCTAAAAGCCAATGGAGTCCCTTTTTACATCTACTCACTTTACTAGACTAAAGGTGTATAAACTGTTTGCATTCTCTTCATTCTAACAAAATAAGTGCGGCCTCCAAAAAGCTTGGACACCGCGCTGTGCTTAAGTCTACTAAAATGCTGGTGAACGGGAATTAAACCCCATTCCCTGATATGGTTCATTTCATACTTTCAGGCTGCTTTAATCTTTAATCACCGATGCTTTCGGATTCTGCTAGTACCTATGTTATTGAATATGGAATCTTGGATATGCACCGTGAAAAAGCCATGTTTAATAGTTCCTGATTGTAAACCGAATACTTGCGGTTTTGATCCAGCACCCAATTCACAAATCCCAAAGCTCTAACGTAACTATTATAATCATTTGCATTCACATTAAACTGAAGTATATCCACCATGATCTGATTTTCTTCATCTGATAATTCCAAGCCCATCTGGCTAAACTGTCTTTGTCGAATTCTCCGGGCGGTAACGTCTTGTATTGCCCTGTGCTGAATGGACACTTGTCCTTTATGTTGACGATAATACAATAAATTTATAGGAAGGTTAACCATTTGTATTTGAGAGGCTAATCGGTTCCACAACTCATAGTCTTCGGCATGGGGATAATTACTATCATACTGAACGCCTAGCCGATGAACCATGCTATTGCGCATTATTATGGCAGGATGACAGATGCAGCAATGAAAAAGCAATCATGTTCTAATTTCTTCATGACTGGCTGGATTAAATCTAGTCACTCTTCCTATTGAAGTAGTATAAGCACCACCGCATAGATCAATCGAGGGGTTTTGATCCATGAATGATATTTGCACAGCTAGCCGTTCTGGCGTAGAAATATCATCACTATCCATTCGAACGATGTAGTCGCCTGTTGCCATATTTAAACCTTCGTTTAGCGTAGCTACCAACCCTCTATTTGGACTATGGAAGATCTTAATTACCCTAGGATCCGTTATTTGTGAAATAAGATAAGCAGATCCATCTGTGGAACCATCATCAATCAGAATTAACTCAAAATCCGAATAGGTTTGAACTAAAATACTGTGTACTGCCTCCAAAACAAATGCCGCATTATTATAAACTGGCAGTATAACTGAAGCTCGTGGCATAAAAATCCCCCCTCTAGTTAGTCATTTTATAACAATCAATTTTAGTATTTGTGAGAAAAAGTCTCCACACATTTAGCACACGATAACCACAAATATTATTAAATACGCTACAATATATGTATTTGGACTATTGGTAGACAGGACTAATCGGTAACAAAAAAGCACGGCTTCCAAAAGCCGGGAAGCCGTGCTGTGCTTACGATTGTAAGGATGCTGGTGAAGGGCATTGCGCCCCCGGGCTACGCATTACGAGTGCGTTGAAATAGAGTTTTGATGGGTTTTACAAGACTCCTATAGCCTATCCACAATAAACAAGGTTCCGTAAGGTATTACAGATATCGATATTTTGGTATAAGATTGAATAGAAGAAAAGTCAGGATAAAATAAAGCGAAATACCCTGTCATAGAGAACAGGGTATTTCGCTTTATTTAGAGTATTCACTTACTTCAAACGTCAGAATGCGATCATACAGCATGTAGTCCTTTCGGCTGCTGAATGGGCCTTTATTGTTGTCATGCTTGTTAATGGCGTATGAAGCCGATCCAGTTCCTGCCTGCTTACCCTCATACCAAGCAATGAAGTCGTTGACTTCTTTCATGCTTAGATCGAATTCTTTCTCCAGACCCGTTGTCATAGTGATCACCAGTATGGCACGGTTTCCTGAAGGTTGTGTCGGCTCTGATGGCTCAGGGCCAGGCTGGGAGGGATTATCTGTTCCTGGATCAGGCTGCAATTCCCCCTGTGGTGTTGCAGATGCTTCATTTGAATTGCTAGTCTCATTACCATCATTAATAGCTGATACAACATAATAATATAATGTACCATTTGTAACATTTGTATCCGTATATGTCATAGTTTTAATATTTGTTGCAATCGTTGTATAGGGGCCACCAGGTGTAAGGGATCTTTTAACGTTATACCCCTTTGAAATAGTTGCAGGCTCCCAAGAAAGATTTATTTGACTTTTGTCCCCAGTTGCAATGAGATTTTCTGGAGCAAAAGCGTTATACCCTAAAAATTGAAGCTCACCAATCGTCGTTTGGTTGAAGCCATTGTTCCTATTTACGTTAATCCTGTATGTCGCATATGCATTTTTGTTTACAAAACTGAATGATTTTTTTCCACTAGCCGTCCATCCGGAAATATTATTACGGGTGTCAAGGACAACCCATTTTTTTGAAACTTCATCGAATCCTTCAAATGTCCATTGTTTTGGTGCACTTTGTGATGCATGTGACGTAGTGGCACTTGCAGCAATAATATATTTATTTACGACTAACGGAGAAGGAAAAGTATAAGAAAGCCACCCTGTTTGCACATTTGCTGACGTACTCCAATCAGCATAATTAATATCATCAAAAGCCAAATACGGCTCTGCCTTAAAATTCGGAATTTTATATACACTACTTGCATTCGCAATTCCGCTTGGTAAAGTATTGGATGTCATTTTAGGAATCAGATCGCTTATGGTCTTGAAACTAAACGAATAACTTTGCTCGTTCGATACATTATTAGCATACACTAATGCTCCTTTTGGAATTTGAATTGTGTACACCATGTTATCCGAAAGTAAGTCATTAGGTATAATCTTTAATTTTGAATCATGAATGCTGTAAGTTGCATTGACAACATTCGTTCCGGCAGTAACTTTAATGTCTTTGATATTGTTGCCTGTTCTAATATTTTGATTAAAGGTTATGATTGGTATTTTATTTATTGGTACATTGGATTCGTTTGTTTTAGGCTCTATACTTATAATTTCCAACTCATTGACCGTTTGATTTGACGATTCTGCATAGACGCCTTGTACAGAAAAAATAGCCGCCAGTAAAAATACAATTAATCCTCTCGCAAATCCTTTTATCATATGGCACCTCCATAGTATATTAAATCTTCTCTATACTAAATGGATATGTATGTCAAAGTATCGCGTATGTTGTCGCAAAACAAAAAAAGGATCTATTAGTTATGAACCGGCAGCGGCTTATTACTCTCAGAAAATTCAAATCCACTATTAAACTTATATTTGAATATATAGACATTAATGTTTAGACATACCATATAAAAATTGCTAAACTCGCATAATAATAAATGCTTAAAGGAGAGATTAATTTGAAGCGAGTTATTACGTCATTATTACTATTGGGGTTATTTACTCTTATAAGCTTGAGTTCTTCAACATATGCTGCTACAAAAAACGTAGTATGGGAAAAGAGCCAGTCTGTTTCAGCCACCGTAGATTCAAATGGAACCAAAGCAAGTGTGGGAAAAACCAAAGGAAAATGGTATTGGGAAGTCGCAGTAACAGCTCAAGCAAGCACCACAACTGGCATTGGTATCGTCGGTGAAGGTAAACAATATAATGGACCAGGTACAGGAGCTCTTCAGAATTGGATGTATTATGCTGCAAACGGAAATACTTTTCCGGGGATTGTTTCTTCTGGAACGACCTACACATTAAAGGATGTTATTGGTGTGGCTTTGAATATGGATGATGATAAAATCAGCTGGTATAAGAATGGTGTATTAGTTTATACAAGTACCTTTAAACCAAGCGATCTTCCAGGAGAGATTGTGACTCCTTCGATCACAGGTGGCTCAGCTGGCAGCTTTTCGTTTGATACAAATTTTGGTGCGACTCCATTCACGTATAGTATTCCAGAAGGGTTCCTCCCCTACCAACAGCCTGAAAATTCATTAACTCTTTCTGCAACAGGTAATGAAGAAAATATTCAATTGAAGTGGGATGGAATACCAGGAGTTACGACTTATAAAATTGAAAGAGCGTTAACCCCTGGAGGTCCGTATGAAGAAATAGCCTCTGATATTTCCGGTACATCTTACACTGATAATAAAGTTGAAGAAAACACTACCTATTACTACGTAGTTTCAATAAATATCTCATCTACGGATCAAGTTGTATCAAATGAAGCTAATGCTACTACTTTAAAGAAATCCACGCCTGATCCGTCTGAACCTACTGAGCCAAGCGAACCAGCACAACCAACTGGTGATCGTGCAATTCTGACTATAACAATGGACAATGGATTTGATAAGGAATTCGATCTGAGCAAAAAAGAACTGAATGCCTTCATCGCTTGGTATGATGCTAAAGATGCTGGCAGAGGTGCTTCCTTCTTTGCCATCGACAAGCGCAATAATAACAAAGGTCCATTTAGCAACCGCAAGGACTACGTAATCTTCAACAAAATCCTTACGTTTGAAGTAAGCGAGTATTCAACTAAATAAACAGTAAGAAGGACTCTATCCGGCTATACGCCTGTGGAGTCCTTCTTTAGTTCCCCATCTACCGATACTTCATGCTGGAGAGCCCTAAAACCACTTTACTAAACTAAAGGTTTGCAAACTGTTTGCATTCCCCTTCATTCCAACAAAAAAAGCGCGGCCTCCAAAAAGCCTAGAAGTCACGCTGTTCTTGAACTTAATAGGATGCTGGTGAAGGGAATTGAACCCCCGACCTACGCATTACATGGACATTGAATGTCACTCTTATTATCCTAAACAATATTTTTCTCTTTAGCGAAACTTATTTCTTGTCGTCTATTCTCCCGTATGCTTCTGCAGTTTCATCTCCTGTAATGACTACGTAGAAATACCCCCCACTAGGTACGTCAACATAATCAGTAAATGTTCTCCCGCTCATAAAAGTGTCAAAACTATATGTACCTATTGGACCATATCTGGAGGTACCATCAATAGAATACATAAACATTATTGTGGCTTTACCTGGGCCAGTATAACCACCACGTAATCTAACTTTTCCGCCATTTGTATGAATAATGTCACTTTGAGCGTAGGTTTCATTTTTCCACTTTGTTGTGGTTACGTAACTTGAAGCTGAAGCACTTGTAGCAAACATTAGAAAAGCAGCAATCATTACCAGCAACATAGGTTTAAACTTTTTCATACAGTAAAACCTCCTAGAATATTATTATGATTACATAATAAATCTACTATTCCAAGCGTGTCGAAGTAAGGGGAAACTTGTCCTGCTAAAAAAGAATCTACCAGCTTTACGCAAGTAGATTCTGCATATTTATCCTTTATTTAATGATAAATTCCACTTTCGTTCCATCCTCATCTCATCTAGCTTGTGACAGACCCATGATCCAGTTCACCGGTTATCACTAGGGTCCGATCCCTTTTATCATAAGACACCTCCATAGTAATTTAATTTTATCGGTTCTAAAATCAGATATATATCTACCACATGGTTATCTGGCTCATCTAACACTAATGTATTAATCAACGGTCAAGTCGTCGGAAAAATTAATTTTTCTGGTGCTAATAAGTATAAGAAAAAAGTAATAGTTGAAAAGACGGATTTAAGTTCAGGTGAACACTCATTCAAATTGAGAAATAATGCTACTAACTGTATTTTCTTCTACGGTGTGGACATTGAAGTAACTTTAAAACCATTCAATCTAATAGTTATTACCCTATCGACAAAACACCCAATAATCGCATAGGTTATTGCCAAATGCAATCATTGGGCTCAACATTTTACCATCCTTAAAATTGAGTTAAGTGAAGTTGTACTATCCAACAATTCTTTTCACAAATTAAACCCAACATGCTTTAGTGATTATAACCAACAGAATAAAGAGCACCAAAATTGCTGCTGTGGAAGTCCATACACCGCCGCCATATGCACCTGTGCCTGCACCTTCATATGCACCCATGACTTTAACCTCCTTTATTTGTTGATACCTTAATATATGAATAAATACATTCTGTGACAGGGCATGCAGGTAAACAAAAAATACCCCACTAGCTTAGCTAGTAGGGTATTTACTATCCCAAACGCTTGGGATTATTCCTGTCGGAAGAAAACTTCAGAATTGTCTGAAGTGGAGTCGGTTCCCGCAGATTTTCCATCCACATAAGCCTCGGCCAGAATGTAAGCAACAACCGCACCGAACACACCGATTACGCCAGTCACTTGAATAACTGTGTCATTGTTTGCCCCAAACGCAGTAAGCAAGCTTGTGATCAGTGCGGCCAGCAGCGCCCAAAACTTACGAGAAGACAGTTTCCGTTTCCAATCCGTCATTATGCAGCACCTCCCTTTTTGCTGAATACACCAGCCCGGTCGAGTAAAGTGACCAGTCTGTAAAAGTCGTAGCTACCATCATTCGCCGTATCCAACACACCTGCAGCCTTTGCGTTAATACACGCTTGTTCGGCCCAAGCCGGTACTTTCGCGAGTTCATTTGCGGATTCCAGCGCAATCACACGCTTTTGTAACGCATTAAACGCTGCCTTTTCTTCTGCTGTCATAGGCTCATCATCTCCCGTTTTAAGTGAGTTAATCTTAGCCAGCACAGCGTTGAGCTGCGCTTGAGTTGGGCGCTTACCTGCCCGGAAATCTGCCGTAGAAAGGCCAAAGATCATCTGTATATGGGGCATGTCCTTAAAACTGCGCCAGTCGCCGCCCCACTCGAAGCCCAGCCGCTTTGCTTCTTCGACGACTTCGCTCCAATCCGGTAGCGAATCCTTATCATCGTCGCGCAGCGTCTCCCACGATACCGTACGACCATCCCGAAGTAGCAGCGCGAAGTCGATTGCGTACCCGAAGTTATGAATCGAATAGCCCCCGCGTGCTTTCGTCACGACCTGTCCTGACTTAGTGCGTCCTTGAGCAAACAGAGCATCCTGCTCCGCATACGTTCGTAATCCTTGTGTAATGATGATCCATACATCTCGGTCATAACATCGATCAATGAGGCATTCAGCTGCCTGACGGATGACCGGGTGAAGCCCAAACAGTCGTTTCTCAGATTTTCTCTTTACTTGCTCCAGTGTCAGCAGCTTTTCCATCTCCCTTCTCATTCAGTTGATGCAGAAACTGCTCCAGCCTAAACGGTAAAGGCACATCCATTGCGTCCAAATTCTCGGCCAATGATGATCCTTCACGATCAGCATAAAAATAGATTGTCGCTGTCCACTTTCTTATTTTTAGCTCCTGCAACACCAGAAATATAATCTAACGCTATCAATATAAGCAGCACCTGCAGTGGTTTATCACCGTGCCTCTAAAACTATCTACTCTTGGTAAAAGAATCCCACTCTCCCACACACAACCTTTGCATTTTTTTGGCTGTTTGGGTGATCCTTTCAAAAGTCAATTAAAAAAGCCACCCAAATGAGTGACTAATATCTGCATATGTATTTATAGCACCAAAGTAACACAGGCGCTTATTTAAAAGCATTTGTACTTAGTAACTAGAGAGGAATGACAAGACCATTTTACAAATCGCCAGAAATGGCCGTCAAAGAACAAAAGCCGGACAATACCGGAAAAAGAACGATTAATCCATGATAAACTAACTTTTGCTCATTTTCTCGATATTACTTGTCCCACACAGTACGATTGCCTATATCTTTATCATTCCCCAATGCTTGGATACATTCAGTACAGAACTGGATACCCAATGAAACATGCCTTGATGGTTTGTCGCAATGAATGCAGCATCCCTCTTTGGCTACCTTCTTTTTACCTGTCTCCTTATCGTAAAACAAGTCCGTCCCTCCTTAAATTAAAAAACACGCTGCGGAATTGAAACGCGCAAGGGTTCTGACCGGGCTGTTAATGTTTCCGCTGGTTAACTGGTTCCTTGCCGCCTGCGCGTGCCATGAAAAATGTGGACGAGGGCCACTCTCCCCCGCATGAAATGACTTATCGTTTAACCGCAACCTGCATACTGTGCCGATCTACCGCTGTGCGTTACAGGTGCCCGCTAAGTGATTGCAAGGCTTCACCCTTGTCCGCGGCCATATCCCGGGCCTTCCCTTGCGCGCGCTGGTCAATGCCATCATCCTACGTTGTAGCGTCTCTCTTCCGCCACCACATTCAAAACTACAGAAAAGTCAAAAAGGCCGACACATTGGCCGACCTGATCACCGGGGCATTAGCGCCTCAATGTGTTCCTTATTTGATTTTCCATGATACAAATTTACCACATCAAAAGTCCAATGGCAGATCACAAAACAGTCATTACTCATTCAAATAACGGTCATTAAATAAGGCTTTCTCTTCTATATTGTTTTGTGCTCTAATTTTTCAAATTATATCTCATAGGAGGAAAAATTAATGATCACCTTTTCTTGTTTTTATTTTCCCCATTGATAAACAAAAAAATAAGCACAATAAAAATTCCTATAAACCAAAAATTCATAGCATTATAATGGCTCAAATGCAGCATATAAATTGTGATTATATATATAACACATATCATAATATTTTCTGTATTGAACTTTTTAAACCTGTACTTTCTTATCCGATAAATTAACAGGATTAAAACTAGGACTGTGATTGCAAACACATAATAAATCATAGATTCTCTACCTCCTTCATTGAATATTACATTACTATAATATAAAAATAGCCTGCTAATTAGCAGACTATTTTGAAGCAAGCGCTAAATTACATTTGTCTTACATAATTATAGAACTTGGTTAAAGTTGCATGTGCTGCATTATAATTTTCATATACTAACCCAGCCTGCGCCGCAAGAGCTCCTCCTGCCTCCAGTGTCTTCACTGGCCGCTAAACTAAAGTCATTCGGTTGAACATTAGAGCTATAAATGGATTGATTACTTTGTGCGGCATCTACTTTTTGACCATCAACAAAGTATTCATTATTTATTTTTTTGATTTCGGCCTTATTTACATTATCCGAGAATACCTCTTTTTGGGCTTCAGTAGCGGTATCGTTTAAATCATAATGTGTCTCAGTAACTAGATTTACAATAATATTGTCTCCCTGTACTTGTCTTTCGATTTCCATACTAATCGTTTTTGTACCGATTTTCGCTCCCTCAGCTAATACATCATAGGCTTGTTTAACATTTTGGTTGTCTTGGTTTTGAGTGACCTGTATCACTAATCCCCATTTCTCCACAACTAATGTAATCGAACTCGCCTTCGTGATCTAGGTAGCTCCGTTGAATGACCTCCCGCTGGCCGCTTGATAACTTGCCCATTGCTATTTCCAACAGCCTATCCTTCGCCTGCAGTTCTGCTTCCTTGTCCAACTTGTATGTTGCGATGTCCTCCGTCTGCTTGCTGATCGGATTAGTGGATTGATGCTCTCTATAAGTATATGCCTGCGTAATTGCCACTTCGCGCCGTACAAAACCAATCTGCCGATACTGCCGAACTGTCTCCAGATATTCCTCCACCGCAAGGCGGTGGCTTTCTCGTTGACCGGAGGATATTGAACGGTTACATTGGTATACCTACCCTCATGTACTTCCTAACCTCCAGGAAGCAGTGATCCACTAGAACATTGGTGACTCTATCTAAACACCAATATAAAGACGAGATATCACTTCACTAAACTAAAGGTTTGCAAACTGTTTGCATTCCTCTCACTCCAACAAAAAAGCGCGGCCTCCAAAAAGCTTGGAAGCCGCGCTGGTGCTTACGTTGTAAGGATGTTGGTGAAGGGAATTGAACCGCCGGGCTACGCATTACGAGTGCGTTCCGGTACAGTTCCCATAAGTACCAACATACTCCCAAAGTATGTAGTTATCTAGTTACGTTCGCCCTAAGGTTCCTCAAATACTTCTAAATAATCCGAAGCCGTTAGAAGTTTTGTTAGAAGAAAATAGCCGAGATCAAAAATAGGAGTAGCAAGTTCTTCATGTGCTCCTTTTTTTGTATTAAATGACATCTGTATTTGTAGGATAGCCGATTACCAGGAATAAAAATGTGATTAAATAAAAAGTAAAGGCTCTGCCGACCAATTAAGGTTAGCAGGCTTTTTGTTTATTTTTCTCGTTTAGATAATGCAAAATTAATTATCTCTCCTGTTATAGTTCCAGTCAAAATAATATAAAACATCATTACATGAAACTTATACCCCAGTGCATAAAATATTCCCAGGCCTATTGCATAGCCTAGCAAAATACTAGCATAACGTTTTAAAAATTTGTTCATGGAGTACATCCGATAGGGTAAGGTTGCGAACTAAAGAACTTTCCAGAGTCAGCTGTACCAGTTACTTTGTTTCGTGAAGCATCCTGATAGAACACTGTGTGATTAGCGTAGGGGATAGCTTCGCATTTTCTAGGGTATGAATATTGATAAATCGTATAGTAAGATTGAGTATTCAAGCTTGCTCCAATACCTAGAATTGTGAGAATAGTTGATACAGGTGCTTTAGTAACCGTAGCTATTGCCCCTGCTGCATAAGCTATTCCTACATTTACCCAATCATAGGAGTAATCGAACTTGCCCACAAAAGTTCCACCTGGAGGAACAGCATTTAAAGAAAAGTCCGAACGAGTCTCTTTAACATGAAAATTCTCTTGTTTTACACCGTCAATTAGCAAAGTTTGATCTTGTGGAAAATATTCAATTTTAGTTGTTTTTCCATTCTCAACAACAGTCGTTATTCTATGATTGTCATCATTAAAGTTTGTTGTTACAGTTGCCTCTCCACGATCAGTCTGAATAACTTCTGTTTGAACTAGGTTTACCTCTGGTTTAGCAGCTTGTTCAGCATTACTCACCGAAGGTAAAACAGTCGCGCAGAATAATACTGTTGCGAGTAAAGGGACGAACACTTTCTTGATAATTTTCATAAATATGTTTCCTCCTATACAATTATTTGAAACAATTGTAAATTATATAGCTTTATTAGGAAGAAGTAACGGGAATTTTGTCGAACATTAAATTAATTAAAGAAATCAACCTTATTTCATAAAAAAGTATTTAATTAACAATAAATTTTACTTTTGTGCCGTCCTCATAGTTTTCGAACCTATGACTTACCCATGATCCTGCCCCTCTATTATCTTTAGGGCTTATGTATCTGATATCAGCACCTGCACCACCTTCAGCGCACATTGCCATTGGCCATTCGTCACGGTCATATCTTTTTTTAGTTGGATAGCCCTTTAGAGACTCCTTTCTGTTTTCCTCTGCCCCATCTCGGTCAATCGACTAAAGGTTAGAAGAATGTTAGAAAAATGCTCACTCCAACAAAAAAGCGCGGCCTCCAAAAAGCTTGGAAGCCGCGCCGTGCTTGCGTTTGTAAGGATGCTGGTGAAGGGAATTGAACCCCCGGCCTACGCATTACGAGTGCGTTGCTCTACCCCTGAGCTACACCAGCGAGTCAGTATAAGCTGACAACAAAAACTATTATACTCTTCCTTACATAAAAATCAATGACTTACATCCATTTTATTCAACTAGGATTTGGATTTAGTTCGGTGACGTTCCCTGTTCCTATCCCTGTGCCGGACAGCTTATCTGCGACGGAACGGAGCTTTTGACGGCTGGAGGAAGGCTTGTCACGGCGGTCGTCGATTTTGACCGAGGTGGAGACGCGCTTGGCACCTGACAGGAATGGCGCTTCGTGCAGCGCTGCAATGGCGGTAAATACATCGTCCAACGAGCCTTCAATAATCGTACTCATAGAGGTAAGCTCGTAGGTAATTCCTTTTTGCGTCTTTAACACTTTTTGCATCTGGGCAACATAGTCGCTCAGGCTGGTGCTGCCCGTTCCAATCGGGATTACAGTCACTTCTGCAATGGCCATCGAGGTGTGCCTCCTTTATTTTTTAAATTATACTTGCCGATTCGAAAATGCTCTTGGGATTTATGCAAAATACTCATCTAATAAAGCTATCCGATAGAGCAACCTTATTTCAGAACAAGGCCATATGTATGCTGATATACTGATTGTTTCTGAAAGAAACCTCTCTATCATTCATTGTACCGTTCACACAGCCTCAATTCAAATACAGTCCGTGCTTCCCCTGCATATTTCGATTTTCCATTCCTTTTCCTTTACGTATGGCTGCGAATATTGCTATAATACTCCTTGCACTTATTTGAAATTTTAAGTTTTTAAACACAATATGTTGGGTTAATTATTCATAACAACTCTAAATATAGTGATGTAGCCAATAAATTGCATGGTAACCAACCTTCTTCTCCTTCATTGGCAAGCGCATCGCTATTTCTATGTTATGGGATTACATACAGCCCCAAAATGCTGTCGTTTTTTCATTTTTACCTCTGTCAACATGCTCATCTTCATGCCCATTCCCTAAGTATGTATTCCAAATCAGGAAAGCGAGGAATTAATCCTATGCCACAACTCGTAACCAAACCAAACAACCGCCAGTTGGCTTTTGATGAAATACGCATTTCCGTATATGCCGACCGTGTGCTCAGCGGATTGGACAAGCTGGATAAAGATCGTCTTATTCGCGGTGTAACCAGCAAGCTGCGCCGGGACGAAGTCACGGGAAATGAAATTAGCAACGCGTTTGTGATGGCCGCACTTGAGCTGGTCAGCAAGGAAGAACCGGACTGGAAATTCGCCGCTGCACGTGCTTTGCTCACTTCTCTATACAAAAAAGCGGCGACCCATCGCCGTTACAAATCCTATGCAGACGAGCCTTACGGTGCCTTTTATCCATTGATCACGGAACTGGTCGAAAAGGGCATCTACCGTCAGGAATTGCTCGACTACTATACTAAAGAGCAAATTGATGAGTTGGGCGCTTCCATTTTGCCGAAAAATGACCTGCTGTTCGATTATATCGGGCTGCTGACGCTGTCTGAGCGTTATTTGGCGAACGATTTTGACGGACGTGTGATGGAGCTGCCACAAGAACGCTACATGATCATCGCGATGTACCTGATGCACCAGGAGCCTGCGGACAAGCGGATGGAGCTGGTCAAGGAAGCTTACTGGGCGATGAGCAACATGTACATGACCGCTGCGACCCCAACGATGTCCAATGCCGGGAAAAAGGTGGCCGGACAGCTCTCCAGTTGCTTTATCGACACGGTAGACGACTCGCTGGAAGGTATTTTCGATTCCAATACCGATGTAGCCCGTCTCAGCAAAATGGGCGGCGGTATCGGCGTATACCTCGGTAAAGTACGGGCTCGCGGCTCCGATATCCGCGGACATAAAAATACAAGCTCCGGCGTTATCCCATGGATTCGCCAGCTGAACAATACGGCCGTCAGTGTAGACCAATTGGGTACACGCAAAGGCGCGATTGCCGTTTATCTCGACGTATTCCACAAGGACATTCTTGCCTTCCTTGACCTGAAGCTGAACAACGGTGATGAGCGGATGCGTGCACATGACGTGTTCCATGGCGTATGTCTGCCCGATCTGTTCATGGAGCAGGTCGAAGCACGCGGCGAATGGAACCTGTTTTGCCCGCATGAAGTGAAGAAGGTCATGGGCTGGACAGATGAGAAAGGGCGTCCACTGGGACTGGAGGATTTTTATGATGAGTCCTTTGGTGCTGGCTCCTTCCGTGAGAAATATGAGGAAGCATCACAGCATCCGATTCTCTCCCGTATTACGGTGCCTGCCATCGACATTATGAAACGCCTGATGAAATCGCAGCTGGAAACCGGTACGCCGTACATGTTCTACCGCGATACGGTAAACCGTGCCAACCCGAACCGGGCTCACGGTATGGTGTATTCCTCCAACCTGTGTACGGAAATTATGCAAAATCAATCTGCGACCGTCGTGGAAAAAGAGGAACTGGTCACCAAGGATGGACAAACACGCATTGTCATTTCCAAAATTCCTGGCGACTTCGTTGTCTGCAATCTGAACTCGATCCATCTGGCTCGCGCCGTTCCGGCAGGAGTATTGGATCGTCTCGTACCGATTCAGGTACGCATGCTGGATAACGTCATTGATATTAACAATATTGAAGTGCTGCAAGCACAATATACGAACAGCCAATACCGCGCAGTCGGTCTGGGTACGTTCGGTCTGCATCACCTGCTCGCACTCGAAGGCATCCGTTGGGAATCCGATGAAGCGGTAACCTATAACGATCATTTGTATGAGAAAATTAACTATTTGGCCGTTAAATCCAGCATGGAGCTGGCAAAGGAAAAAGGCCGTTATGCCAAATTTGAGGGTTCTGACTGGTCAACCGGGCATTATTTTACATCCCGTGGCTATACGGACGGTACACGTGAAGGCAAGTTCGTCACGTCGTCCGAGTGGAGTGAGCTTGCCGAAGAGGTCAAACAAAACGGCATTCGCAACGCATGGCTGTTCGCCATTGCCCCTAACGGTTCCACGTCGATCATCGCAGGTTCTACTGCCAGTATCGATCCATTGTATGAGCTGCTTTCCTATGAAGAGAAAACAACCTACAAGATCGCGAATCCTGCACCGGACTTGAACGAAAAGACGATCTGGTACTACAAAACGGCTTTCTTGCTGGATCAGCATGCTTCGATCAACATGGCTTCTGCACGTCAGCGTCATATTGACCAAGGCCAAAGCTTTAACCTGTATGTACGCCCTGACATTAAAGCTACGGAATTCCTGGAACTGCACATCCATGCCTGGAAATCAGGTATGAAGTCGACCTATTATGTACGCAGCCGCGCACTGACGATTGAAGAATGCGAAAGCTGCGCATCCTAAACTAAAGGAGAGAAGCTCTCATGCAGTTGCAAAAGATTTTTAACACGGAAGCGCCTAACCGCTCTACCCGGATTATTGAAGGCGAAAACTCTGGCATTCTGAACTGGAACGATATTCGGATGCCGCATATGTACAAGCTGTATAAAGTACTGCTGCTCAACCACTGGATTCCGGATGAAATTCCGATGTCGAAGGACGCATCCCAGTTTCCTATGCTGGATGCCGAAGAACAGCGCACATTCAAAATTAACATCGGCCTGCTGGCTGTGCTGGATTCCATGCAAACGATGTTTGTCGGAGATGTAAAACGCTATTTTACCGACTCCTCGCTGGAAGCTATCTCAGCCATTATCGGGCAGCAGGAAGTAGTGCATAACCAGTCCTACTCCTACGTTCTGTCTTCCCTGGTATCGGAGCAGGAGCAAAAGGAAATTTTCGAATACTGGAAAAATGATCCTGTCCTGCTGGAGCGTAACACATTTATCTCGGGCATTTACCAGGAGTTCCGCGATAAGCAGAACCCGCAGACCTTTTTCCAGGCGATGGTGGCCGATTTGATTCTGGAAGGCATTTTCTTTTACAGTACATTCGCTTTCTTCTACAATTTGGCCCGTGACCAAAAAATGATGGCCACCAGTCAAATGATCTCGTATATTCAGCGCGATGAAAATCAGCATTGCTACTTCTTTGCCGAAGTGTTCAAGCAGCTATTGGCCGATTTCCCTGAGCTGAACACCAAGGAGAACATGGACTATGTCTATCGTATGATCAACCGCGCTGTGGAGCTGGAAACGAATTGGGCGCATTATACGCTCAAGGAGGTTCGCGGCATCGACTTGCACGAGCTGAGTGATTATATCAAATATATGGCGAATATGCGCCTGAGACTGCTCGGTATGGACAAAGCTTATGAAGGTGTAGATGTAAATAGTATGCCTTGGATCAAGCCATTCTCGGATGAAGCGCTGAATGCGACAAAAACAGACTTTTTCGAAGCAAAATCACGCAATTATGGCAAGGTTGGAGATGACAACGGATTTGACGATTTGTAAGTAGCAAAATACAGCCTTAACTCAGTATTTTCGGGTTAAGGCTTTTTTTCATGAGGAATGAAAAGCCTCGTTCAGAAAATCAAAAAGCAGTCCCTTTTCTTGATCAGAAAGATCCGAAATCGTTTGTAGAAAACGGGAAACCAGTTCCGTAATTTCAAGTCCCAATTCATCATTCATCGTTTGTACAGCCATACCTAAAACTGTGCCGACGAACATGGTCATACCCATTTCCTTGCTTGGTGCTGTAAGGACAATCTGCTGAATCCAGGGGCCTGTTTTACCATCCATTTTCTTCAAATATATGAACAGCAGTCCAATGATATGGGCACAGAAGTTAATTCTGGTACTGGCTTCTGAAATTTCCATCCAAATTTTACGTACAGCTTCGTTGAGACTCGTACTGCTCAAATGTTTGAGCAATTCGAAGATGCTATCAGCGTTTTTTTTCCAATCTACCAGATCCACTAGTTCATTCCGGGATTGACTGAACAAATCCGCTGCTTTATCCGTGGGTACAAATACAACCTGTGAACGTCCGGTAACCTTAGTATTTACCTCATAGCTGCGCGTAATAAAACCGAGCTTTTCAATTTCTTTCAGCATGTCGTAGGCCGTCCATTTGCTAACCCCTAATGATTTAGCCAAGGCTTCGTAATGAATAGGTAAATTCGTTTTTTGGTACAGTTCAACTAATGTATGCAAAAACTGCAGTCGGCGTTTAGTAAGTGACATGATAGCGTTGTAACCTCCCTGTGTATCTTGTTCTGCCAATCCGTTCTTGGGTTTTTTGTGTCTTACATGATAGCACTGAATACCTGTATAAGCAAGCCACTGGATTTTTCCTGATTCCTGCACAGCGGGCTGCTCTTTTACATATTTCCTTTTTAATCGGGCTGTGTTATATTTTTATTCATATTGTTTTTTGGTTTTTTTGGTCTTTGAGGTTTTCTGTGTGATTATTTTATTGGAGGGAAATGTTTATGCAATCAGCTCTCAACCCGAACGGGGTTACTATTACAGGCACAGGATTTTACGTCCCAACATCTCTATTGACCAATTTGGATTTAGCCGCGTCCCTAGATACATCCGATGAATGGATTAGCCAGCGAACAGGCATCCGTCAGCGATATATTGCGGAAACATCCACAGAAACCTCTGACCTGGCCGTCATGGCTGCAACCGATGCTTTGCACCGTGCCCAGTTATCGCCGGAAGATGTAGATCTTATTGTAGTGGCAACTTCCACTCCTGACTATGCTTTTCCCTCCACGGCCATGCTGGTCAAGCAAAAGCTCGGAAGTCGCGCACCTGCATTTGATCTGTCCGCAGCCTGTTCCGGTTTTGTGTATGCCCTCTCGATCAGCAGTGATTTGATAAAATCGGGCGCTTACCACAACGTTCTAGTGATTGGTGCGGACAAGTTCTCCAAAATCATGGATTGGCAGGACCGTAATACCGCCGTTTTGTTTGGGGATGGTGCAGGAGCTGTCGTCCTTCAATCTCGCCCCGGAGCTTCTTCGTCATTCTCCTTGCTGGGCTCGGAAGAACGTGGAGCAGACACACTGATCTCCCCCGTCACAGGGCCTATTACGATGCATGGACGAGAGGTTTTCAAGTTCGGGGTACGCATTCTGGAATCGATGCTGACCAAGGTGATGGGGGAATTGGAATTAAGCCTGGAGGATATCGCTTTGATTATTCCGCACCAAGCCAATGTTCGGATCATTGAGCATGCCGCAGACAAGATGAATATTCCAATGGATAAGTTCTTTATGAATATCGAAACCTACGGAAATACGTCAGCGGCTTCTATTCCCATTGCGCTCGCGGAAGCTGTGGAACAACAACGAATCCAGGCTGGGGATATTGTGGTTCTGGCTGGTTTTGGCGCTGGATTAGCCTGGGGCGTTCAAGTCATTCAGCTCGGATGAAATATGCTATTCTACAAAAAAAGCCTTGTCCCGTATCTATGAACCTTCTCTTTATGGAGATGGAGCATGAGTAACGAGCTGAGGCTTTTTTTACATATAAACTGATAAAATGCTACAGACATATACTCAGAATCTGAGGAGTTCACCTTCACCCGATGTGGCGCATACATATAACCTAGAGACGTGTAATTGAAGCCATAGCCCCATAGCATATCAACGCTATTCACGACGGGGGCATCAACGCGGTTTTTACCTGCTTCGTATAAGAGGGATAGCCGCCCGTATGCTGGAGCATCTCGATTTCACGTAAAATACGCGGCAAGTCAGCGATCGAGTTCATGACGATATGAGCTCCTGCCCTTTTTAATCCGTATATGCTCTGTCTGCGCCGTTCTTCTGTCACTCTGTCGTCCATTTCACGGCTGCCTGTCTGTGCTGCGCTTAGTGCGCTATCGTTATGGTTCAACACACCAATCGTCCAGACGCCGGCATTTCTTCCCTCTTGCATATCGGCTGCCGTATCTCCTACTTTCACAATATCGCTGAGCGGAAATACCTGCAAACGATGTGCAATTTCATAGATCATCCACGGATAAGGACGTCCCTGCGACACTTCACAAGGGGCTACCACACAATCCAGCGTATAGGGTGACTGTGCAGGCGAGAAAATAGGCCCCAACATCTCCATCGAGCAGGCTGCAGTGGCACCTGACTGAATACGACGCTCCTGCAATTCATGCAGTGCCTTGTCTATACCAATCGCGGGCTCGGCTCCTTGAATCAAGGAACGGAGAACCGGGACAAGCTCAACATAAATGCGCTCAATATCCGTTCTCCCGGGATGTGTACCGAAGCGCTCCAGCCATTTTTTTCGAACCTCTGAGAGTCCCAGCACATTGGCAATATGGTCACGGATCGGCAGCCCTCGCCCATGAGATACCTGTTCTTCGGTTACTTGTACACCTTTCCATCTGAAAATATCGAGCATTCCCTGGATTAGCCCCCGTCCTCCGGGGTCCAACAATGTACTTTCGAGATTAAAAATAACCGCCTGTATCATGCAATCCCCGCCTCTCCGTACCGCGGCTATCCGCAATCTTTATTGCTTAGGAACATGATACACAGCTAACGTAAACTGAAATGCCGTAAAGCGTAAGCGGATTGTAATAGAAATTAATTCCTTGACTGGTTGTAGATTACTGAGTGCCGTAAGGAGGAGTCGCAACATGAGACAGCCCTGGAATGAATTTAATTCCAAAATGCCTTGGCGGATGGAGCTTGGTTGTTATGCGCTGAACAAACTGGCCTGTGGAGGATTGGTCTTTGGCCTCTTATGGATGTATTGCTATCTGACAGAGGAAATAACGGGGATACCCGTAACGATAGCAGGCAACAGCGGTGAGCTGACCGCGCAATTATGGGCCTATGGCTTTGCCCTCCCGGCAGCTCTTGCCGCCGATGCGCTACGCGATTTTTTGCCCTGGCTGCGAAAGCCCGAGCAGTTCAGCCTGTACCTTGCCGCAGGATTCAGTATCTTTCTCCTGCTAGGGACTTTGATGTCGCCTGCCGGAGCCGGCATTTTATGGAGCAACGGCATAGCTGGTGCAGCCATCACACTGCTGTACTATGGGGGAAGGCACTGGCTGAACCGTGGGTATGGAGTACAGATCATGCTGGCCTTCCTCCTGCCGCTGCTGCTATGGCCTATAGGGCTTCAATGATGTCACCAGCCACCACTGCGGTGGAATGCTGGCGTTGACGCGCGGCTGTTTCTCCAGCTACGCCATGCAGGTACACGCCAAAGGCCGCTGCCTGCGAAGCGTTCAAGCCTTGCGCCAGCAGGCCCGCGATCATGCCTGTCAGTACATCGCCCGCGCCGCCTGTCGCCATCCCGGCATGACCTGTCGTATTGACGTAGGCCGTTCCGTCAGGGCACGCGATGACGGTACGCGCTCCCTTAAGCACCAGCGTAACCCCGCGTGTCCGGGCATACTGGCGGGCATGGGTGATGCGGTCACGCTGCACCTCTGCCGTCGATATCCCCAGCAGACGAGCCATTTCGCCGGGGTGCGGCGTCAGCACGACCGCCGCGCTTCTCGGCTTCCAGACATCCAGCTCAGGTCCGGCAGAGGCGAGGATGTTCAGGGCGTCCGCATCAAGCACGAGCGGACCATCGTACTCCTCCCACAGGCGGTGCAGCCAGCCGGTGTCCCCGGTGAAGCGGCCGAGACCGGGACCGACGGCCAGCACATCGCGCTTCTGCGCGAGCTGCAGCAGCTCCTCCGCAGAGTCGGCGTTCCATTCGCCGTCTCTACCTGTTGCTGCGGCAGCCAGCATCAGCTCCGGCGCGGCACCGATCACGTGCGGCAGCAGCGCTTCGGGCACGGCCCACGTCACAAGGCCGCTGCCGATCCGCAGGGCGGCACGTGCGGCCAGCAAGCCCGCGCCGCTCATGCGCAGGCTTCCGCCCGCGACGAGAACGTGGCCGTAGGTGCCCTTGTGCCCGTCCGGCACGCGACTGCGGCTTACGTCCACGTTCAGCGCTTCGCGCAGCGTGTCGCGGGTCAGGAGGCGCAGCTGCACGCCGCATTCGCGGGCAAGCCCGGGCGGAATGCCGATGTAGCGTACCACCACATCGCCTGCGGCCTCGGCGCCCGGGTATTGGACGAGCCCACGCTTCAGATAGGCGAGGCATACGGTGACACGCGCACGAATGCACAGCTCGTGCAGCGCACCTGTGTCGGCATCGAGGCCGCTAGGCACGTCTACCGACACGAGCGGCGCGCCGCTGGCATTGGCCTCGCGGATCAGCGAGGCATAGGGCTCGCGCGACGGGCCCTGTGTGCCCGTGCCCAGCAGGGCATCGACGATGCCTGAGGCGCCGCGCAGGTCGAGGGCATCCCGGCCGTAGACGATGACCGGGATGCCCAGAGCCGCGATGACATCGCGCTGCGCAGCCGCCTCACCGCGCAGCGTATCCGGTGAGTCGGCGTAGACAACGGTGACGAGCAGCCCTGCATCGGTCAAATGGCGGGCTGCCACCAGTCCGTCGCCCCCGTTGTTGCCTTTGCCTACGAGGATATACCAATGCTCCCGTTGCCATACCGCATGGCGCCCGTGACCCCACGGCTCCCCCCAGATGCCCCCGCTAGGGTCCGGCAGCTCGCCCGGTCCTGTCTGAGCGACTTTTGCTATCGCCTGTCCCCTGAACACATCAGCATCATCAGCACCGCAGATTGGATTGGTATTGCCTCCCGAGCTCCCATTGCTCAATCTGTGTCTCCCCACACAAAGCTTCATTACCTCGTCGGCTACCGCGCGTCCGGCGTTTTCCATCAACGTGAGGGCCGGGATACCCAGCTTGTCAATCGTATACCGATCCAGTTGCCGCATTTCATCGGCGGTCACCATGTACATACTTTTTCCCCTCCCGTATTGAAGCACCTAGTGCTTAGTATCCAACCGTAAAACGGGAATTGACAAACTCCCCTTCCACCAGCTCATCAATCAGGGCTACCGCATAATCCTCTACCGAGATACGGCTGTGACCCAGCTCGTCGACCACCAAATGATCCAGGCCAATGCGGAAATGTCCCGTACGCTTCCCCGGTTCAATAATTGCGGCAGGACTGCAATATGTCCAATCCACATCGGCAGCGCGATACAGCTCGAGTGCCTCAGCATGTGCAGCCGCGAGTGGCTTGACTTCCTCAGGGAACTCGGCGGTATCCATCAGGCGTTCACCGTTTTCTGTTAGCAGGCTTCCGGCTCCGCCAACCACAAGTATGCGCTCCGCACCGGAACGCCGTGTGCCTTCCAATAAAGACCGGGTTGCCTCAAGCAATTCTTCCTCCGCTCCAAATGTGGGACCGTAGGCGCTAATGATAGCATCATGCCCTTTTGCCACCTCTGTAACTGAATTTGGATTTAGAATGTCCGCTTGAACGACCGCCAAATATTCGCTTTGCTCCGTCACCCGCTGCGGATCACGTACCGCCGCCGTTACCTCATACTTGCGCTTGATCGCTTCCTTCACTAACGCCTGACCAATCGTTCCTGTTGCTCCGAAAATAACAACTTTCATATGAACTTGCCCTCTTCCTGTAATTTACTTATTATTCGTATTTCGCAAAATTTGATTTCAGTTACCTAAATCAATTCCTTGTCCAAGCCGCAGTGTCACGGCAAACAAGCTGTTCGGAAGGCCCTTGGCTGCAGCTTCATCCGTAATTTGCGTCAAACCAGCTTCCTTGCGTAGCGCTCGATACTCCTGGGCGAGGGAATGGCATATTCCACGCGAAGCTGTCCGTACGGTTGATTCGATGTCATGCTGAATCCCCTCTCCCTGCTTTTAATCTTGTCTATTTTACCAAAAAATACTTTATATATCTTGGTCAGACACAGACAGCCCTTGAAATGCCTGTGCGGTCTGTGCAATAGTGTAGGAAGAACAATGGAAGGAGGGATTGCGGGTGTCCCCGACGGACTTCGCGGCCTTAGCCGCATATATCTCACCCGGTCTGATTGCCTTACTGCTGGCGTTGTTCTTGCTGGTATGGCTGTACGTTCACAGTGCAACCCAGCTTCGAAATTCTCGTCAGCAGCGACTGAATGAATTGCAGGAGTCCCTGCGCATCTACGGGCGATTAGCAGGCTGCCTCCAAAGCGCTGCCCTGGACGGCAGCAACGAAAAGCAGCAATACCCGAACCGTCTGATTCATGCTCTTCAGGAGGCGAAGGCTGCTCCCTATTTGACTCCTCACTTGCAAGAGCAGGTGCAGGCATCCCTTCGAGAATGCGATGCTTTCCGCAGGGAATTGCTTCTCAAATCCCTGGAACGCGAAATGAACAAATTGATCGAGGAACGACGGCTTGTCTTGCTGGAGTCACATGCTCCTGGCTGGGGGACAGCTTTATGGAAGCTGCTTCGTCCGGCAGCCGGCCCGTTGGCGCTGACCGGGATGATCTGGCTGGTCTCAAGGCTGCTTGTGGAATTGGCATCGTCCAGCAATGTCGATAGCAGTCTGTCCAATACTATGCCATCTGCCTACTGGCTTATAGGATGTACATGGATGAGATTTGTATCCGGGTTGATCGCGCTGCTGTATGCATATCGTCTGATGACCCTACGCAGACAAAATGATCTGGACGTAACGGCTTCCCATTTTCCAACAAGCCTGTTGTCTATAGTGATTGCTGCTGTTGCTCTGTTTCAATGGATCGGACCGGAGGCTTCTCCTTACATACTCGCTGTGCAGCTTGTGCTGTTTTTGCTCGGCTTCCGGCTCACCCGAGGCCGCTCACGGAGTGATCGCCCTTATGTCGGTCATCCCGGTCTGATGAAAGCTGATTCACCTCAGCAAGGGGGACATGTGGCAGACAAAAGTAGAACGTCTGACTCATCTTTGACAGAAGAACATACCCGATATTAACCCTCAAACCACATACCACCATCAGGACATCCCAACAATCAGTAATCAGCGAATGGCTTTAGGGGTGTCCTGTTTTTTGAACAATTTTGAGCTTTTTGAGGGGTTAGGCTTGTGTCAGCAATCAAGGAAAGGGTATATTGTTTATATAAATGTAAATCATATCGTTTTTTATGTATGAATATTGAAAAAAACATATATGTTAAACTACCATCAATTGATGTGCGTTAGAATTGGAGGAACTATGCAACTGGACATTTCTGAAAAATCACTTCCCGTATATGAAGCGCTGGCCAGTGAGGTTCGGCTGAATATGATTGTTCTGCTTGCGGAAAAGCCTATGAATATACGTGAGTTGGCGGAAGCGCTGGGACTTAGCAGTGCGATCATGACCATGCATGTCAAAAAGCTGGAGAGAGCGTCCATTATTTCGACTAAAATGCTGCCTGGACGTGGTGGAGTTCAGAAGGTGTGCTCGCTGGCTACGGACAAAATTGAGATCGCCATGCCACGCTATCAGCAGGATGTGCGGCAATTTCATCAGACGGAAATTTCCGTCGGACACTTTACGGATTTTGAAATTCAGCCGACCTGTGGATTGGCCACCGTCGAAAAAATCATCGGAGAATTCGACGAGCCTCGTTCATTCCTGGACCCTGAGCGCTTCAATTCCAAAATCCTGTGGTTTAGCCAGGGATATATGGATTATAAGGTCCCCAATTTCCTGCTGTCCAGCCAAAAGGCCGAGGAACTGGAAATTTCGATGGAGCTATCGTCTGAGGCACCTTTTACCAATGATAATTGGCCGTCAGACATTACTTTTTTTCTGAATGATGTCAATCTGGGGACTTGGACCAGCCCAGGGGACTTCGGGGATAACCGCGGTAAATACACACCCGCATGGTGGCCAGACTTCATCAACCAATACGGTCTGCTCAAAAGACTTCGCATTACGTCCGAGGGTACTTTTATGGACGGCAAGCAGATATCCGATGTGACTTTAAGCCAGGTGCTGATTGATCAGAAGCAATGGAAATTCCGTATTGCCATACTGGATGATGCCCAGCATATTGGAGGGGTAACCCTGTTCGGTACCGGATTCGGTAACTACAACCAGGATATACTGTTCCGCTTGTACTATAAACCTGCCGAAAACCACACAAAAACAGCAACGATTGAAGTCGAGGAGCCTGGCAAATAGCTCTCCATCCGCTTCAGGACCTGAAACACGGCGTTTTGCCCATGCCTTTCATGGAAGCAAAGCGCCGTGTTTTCCTATGCTCGGCTACCGTACAGGCTCAATGCATACAGGAGAAGGAACCTCCAGCACATAGCCCGTTCGTGTCAACCGACCGTCATCATCATGGATAGCAAAAGATACGATGTTATTTCCATCCTGATTCGCCACCACTAGATAGCCCGACAGAATGTTAAAGTTGCGCGGCGTACTGCCGAAAGTTTCCACCCATTCGACCGCCTTCAGCTTGCCGCTGCGCTGATCGACATGGTACAGCACAATGCTGTCATGTCCCCGGTTTGACACGTATACATAGCGCCCACAGGGTGTAATCCGAATATCTGCAGCTGTATTTTCAACATCAATGATGCCTGGCGGCAATGTGGACAGGCTTTGCAGCAATGTAAGCTCTCCATTACGTTCATTGTAGCCAAATACGGCGACGGTATTGTTCAACTCATTGGCGACAAAAGCATAGGGACGTGAAGGATGAAACACCAGATGGCGCGGGCCGGAGCCGGGCGGTAAATCTGCTTCACGATGGGTCACCAATTGTCCATCCGCTGTCAAACGGTATACGACAATCTGATCCAAACCCAGATCACATACCAAGGCATACTGTCCTGAAGGATCAGGAATAATCGAATGGGGATGTGCTGCATCCAGACGGTCCTGGCGAATACCTGAGCCTGTATGCTGAACCTGCCCCGACATATCTCCCAACCCTCCTGTTTCCGTCGTCGGAAATATAGTGGCATTCCCGCCTGAATAGTTAGCTGCCAGTACATAATGTCCATCCGCTGTTACGGCTACATAGCAGGTGTGTGCTCCCTCCGTCCCTTTCCGATCCAAAGGATGCAGCTCCCCTGTCTGGATATTTACCTGGTACGCATACAACTCACCTTCCTCTGTCTCACTGGCAGCGTACAGCTTTTCCCCATCCGGGTGCAGTGCCAGAAAAGAAGGCCGCTCAATCCCCTCCACACCACCAATGATGCGCAGATCACCGTCTTCTATATCCAAAGCACATACATAAATCCCTCTTTCATCCCGAGACGCATAAGTTCCTGTATAAAATAACTGCTCATATTGTTCATCCATATGGCTCATGCCTCCCTCCGTTGCTGCGTTGTCTTACACTATTACCCATAATCGACTCCAAAGTACACTTTGATTCTCTTTACACAAACTTTTTGTTTTGTTATATTGTTAAAGTTAATTGTCAACCATATAAAATCCATTTTGGTTGACAATTAAAACAATAGATTGGTGAAGGATGGTGATCATTACGCACTATGAACGTCTCGCCGCCATGAATAAGGCGCACTTATGGCTTCCCTTTACTCAAATGAAAGATTACAACAAGTCGGACCCTCTTATTATTGAGCGTGGTCAAGGTGTCAAACTGTATGACATCCAGGGCCGGTCTTATTATGACGGATTCTCGTCTGTTTGGCTGAATGTACATGGTCACAACGTACCGGAACTGAATCAGGCCATCACGGATCAGTTAGAGCGGGTCGCCCACTCTACACTGCTGGGAATGGCGAATATACCTGCCATTGAATTGGCCGAGAAGCTGGTGGGAATCACCCCCAAGGGCTTAAACAAAGTGTTTTACTCCGATTCAGGAGCAACCGGTGTCGAAATCGCAATCAAAATGGCGTTTCAATACTGGCACAACCGCGGAGTACATCAGAAAAAGACATTTATTACGATGAATCAAGCGTACCATGGGGATACCATCGGGGCAGTCAGCGTTGGCGCGATTCCCCTGTATCATGATGTGTTCCGACCGATGTTGTTTCCCACAGAAACCATTCCTTATCCTTATGCTTATCGCCACAAAGGCGGCGCAGCGGGTGCAATGGAGTCTACTTTAACTGCTTTACGCAGTTTGCTGGAGACTCGTGGGGATGAAATAGCAGCTCTCATAGTGGAGCCAATCGTGCAGGGAGCGGCAGGAATGATCATCATGCCGCCAGGCTGTTTGCGGGAAATGGCTTTGCTTTGCCGTAAACATCATGTACTTCTCATCGCGGACGAAGTCGCAACAGGCTTCGGTCGTACAGGAGCCATGTTTGCCTGCGATCTGGAAGGCGTTGCGCCTGATCTGATGGTTGTTGGCAAAGGACTCACTGGCGGCTACTTGCCCGTCGCCGCGACACTTGCGACTGACGAGATATACGATGCCTTCTATGCCGATTATCAAGAGCAAAAAACATTTTTCCACGGACACTCCTTTACCGGAAACCCACTTGGCTGTGCCGTTGCTTTGGCCAGTCTAAAACGAATGGAGGAGCGGGATATGCTCAAAGACGTAATATCAAAGGCCTCACTCGTCGAGCAAAAGCTTATGGCACTTAAAGAACGTCCGCATGTCGGTGAAATTCGGCAAAAGGGCCTGATGATCGGAATCGAACTCGTACGGGATAAGGCCTCACGCGAGCCATACGGCTGGAAAGACCGGATCGGCGTTCGCGCTGCCGAGCGTGCAAGAGAACTTGGAATGCTTACAAGACCGCTTGGCAATGTTGTTGTATTTATCCCTCCTCTTGCCAGCACAGAGGATGAGTTGAATGCTATGACAGATATTTTGGCAGCATCCATTGTGGACGTCACCGAAAATGGATTAACGATATGAGCACACTACGGGGAATGTTTATAACCGGTACGGATACCAGCGTTGGGAAGACCATTGTGACATCGGCTCTTGCCGCTACGCTGCGTGCAGAAGGTCTGAATACAGGTGTCTGGAAGCCTGTTCAGTCCGGCAGCCTTCTTGGAAGCGGAGCCACGGATGCCGAACGTCTGCTGCAAAGTACAGGCATCTGTGAACGCCCCGAGGCTGTAGCGCCTTTTACGTTCGAAGCACCTCTGACCCCAATGCTTGCTGCCAAGCTGGCTGGTGTGACGCTTAGTCTTCAGGAGATCATCACCGCAGGAGAACCACTTATCGGGCGCTATCAGGCACTGCTTATTGAAGGCGCGGGCGGGGTCGCTGTACCGCTGACCGAAGACGCGCTGGTGATTGACCTGATTTCCATGCTTCACGTACCTGTTCTGATTGTAGCCAGATCCGGTCTGGGTACAATCAATCATACCCTTTTGACCATTTCCTTCTTACAGCAGCGCGGAATCCCGATTGTAGGCATCATTATGAACAACAGCGAATGTATTGACGCCCTGGATGATCCAAGTGCCATGACAAATACAGAACTCATCGAACAGTACAGCGGCGGCCTGAAGGTCCTTGGACATTTTCCATACTTACATGACAAGGCAAATACCGAGATGCTTATCCATTCTGTTCGAAGAACCATTCAATTAGCGCCGATCAGACAAGCATTGTCATTAATAAGGTGGTGATGATCATCCTTTGGATGAATAAAGAACTTGAGGCATTAGACTACGCATCATTGGGACGCCGCTTACGTACCCATGTCCCTATCCCCGAAAGTCCTGGTTATGTGCTGCATGACGGACGAGCACTACTCGACTTGTCCTCGAATGACTATCTGGGGCTTGCCCGCCATCCTGCCATTATCGAAGCGATGCGTGATGCACTCCTCAAGGAAGGAGCCGGCGCCGGTGCCTCCAGGCTTGTAACCGGCAATCGACAGCCCTATGCACAGCTTGAAAAAGCGTTGGCAGCATGGCAAAACTGTGATGCGGCACTTGTCTTCGCAAGCGGGTATACAGCCAATATTGGTGTCATTAGTGCGCTTGTGGGCCGCGGCGATGTGGTATTCAGCGACCAGTTCAACCATGCCAGCATCGTCGACGGCATTATTTTGAGCCGCGCCGAGCATGCACGGTATCGCCATAACGATATAGAGCATTTGCGTGCCTTATTGCATAAATCCCGTGATAAACGACGGAAGCTCATCGTGACGGACGCAGTCTTTTCCATGGATGGTGATCAGGCACGATTGCTCGACCTTATTGCGCTCAAACGGGAGTATAATGCTCTGCTGATGGTTGACGAGGCACATAGCGGAGGGGTTTACGGTTCACGTGGTGAGGGATTGGCCTCTGCACTCGGAGTCAAAAATGATGTGGATATTCATATGGGAACACTCAGCAAATCGTTTGGCGTCTACGGAGCTTATGTTTGTGGAAATGAGACGCTCATCAGATGGCTGATAAATAAAGCGAGGCCGCTTATCTATTCAACGGCACTCCCCCCTTCTCTTATAGCGGGGGCTGTCCAAGCATTGAAGCTGATACAAACAGAACACTGGCGTCGTGAACGGCTGGTCGCAGCAAGCGAATTTTTTCGTTCCTCATTATGTGAAGCGGGTTTTAACATCGGTCACGGAGACTCTGCAATTGTACCCTTGCTGCTGGGTCATAATCATAAGGCTCTGCAATTTAGCAGTGCTCTGGAAAACGAAGGTATTGCGGCGATAGCCATTCGCCCTCCAACAGTACCCCAGGGGACTGCGCGAATTCGCTTCTCTTTATCGGCAGCACATTCCCTGAAGGAGCTAGCAGATGCCGTTACGAAAATTTGCAGGCTGGGACTTCAACTGGGGGTTTTGGAATCATGCGGTCACAATTAAGTGGCACCATCCTGTGGCTGACCGGATGGAGTATGTCAAATAAGGTCTTTGATCGGCTTCGCGGGCTTCTCCCTGATTTTCATCATGCTTCTGTAGATTACAGCGCTGCCGCTTCCTCCGAGGAGATACTGCATTTGACCGAAACGGCTGCGAGAGGTCTACTTTCCTCATGCTCCGGTCCTTTGCTGATAGGAGGCTGGTCACTGGGCGGGTTATTGGCATTGAAACTCGCGGATCAGAAACTGGCAGATGGACTGATACTTTTTTCAGCAACATCCAGGTTTACCCGTCCCAAAGAACAACAGAATCGCGGCTGGGCAGATGTCTATGTCAGGCAGATGATCACCGGAATCCAAAGAGATCGGCAGGCTATAGAAAGCAAATTCAGGCAGATGATGTTTACGGACTTGGAAACAGCGTCGGATCTCAGCAACCATCGTTTCCTTACAGGCAACTGGACAACTCCGGCACTCATCGCGGGACTTGAAACCCTCCGTCATGTGGAATGCCTCTCTCGACTTCCGGCCATTCATTGTCCAGTTCTTCTTATTCACGGTACCGAAGATCAAATATGTCCTTACGAGGCGGCAGAGGAAATGCTCATGCAATTGCCTCAGGCAAAACTACTAGCCATACCCGATAGCGGGCATGCTCCGTTTGTGGGAAGGGAGACCCCTATGGCTGAATCAATTAGGAGTTGGTGGCATGACCAATAGAAAAGCAGCGATTGCACGGCAATTTAACCGCAGCGCGGCAGGGTTGTATGATACGCATGCCCATGTGCAGCGCACCATGGCGGACATGCTTGCAGAATTCCTTATGCAACAGGCAAATGCTGACGATTCCAGCAAACACGGCATACTTGAGATCGGATGTGGCACCGGTAATCTAACTGAAATTTTGGTGAACAGATGGCTGCACTCATCTATTACTGCGCTGGATATTGCACCTGCAATGCTTCTGGCCGCTGAACAGCGTGTGCTGAGTACTGCAAACCCCGCAATCCCTGTAGGCTCGAACGATAGGCCTTCATCTGATATTCACTTTTTACTTGCCGATGTCGAAATGTGGGCGGCTAACGCTCCTGCCTCTTCGTTCGATCTCATCGTTTCCAGCGCTTGTTTCCAATGGTTGAGCCAGCCGCAGCAAACACTGAATTACCTTTATCGACTGCTTCGCCCCGGAGGGATACTCGCATTCGCGACCTTCGGGCCTCGTACCTTCCACGAGCTGCATACAGCTTTTGAAGAAGTGTACCGTGCTAAAGGTATGGTGCCTCAGAGACATGGACTCTCGTTTCAATCTGCAAAGCAATGGAAAGATTCATTAACAACAGCTGGTTTTTCCGATATTCAATATAAATGTAAGTTGTTTACGGAAGAATACGCTTCACCAAGAGATTTCCTATTATCTGTAAAATCACTGGGAGCTAGCACTTCAGAAGCCGTTATTTCCCACAGTCTCGGATCACGGCGTCTGTTCACCAGTCTGTATAAAGAGTATGAAGATCGTTTCAGCACACCGAAAGGTGTTGCAGCGACTTATGATATTGTACTTATTCAGGCAGCAAAAACTCGTTGATCTTAAGGATGTAAATCAAAAAAAACAGGGCCGTTTCGTTCAAGAAACGTCCTGTTTTTCAATCATACTACACCGCTGTGGTCTGTGTGCCTCTGCTGTTCCATTTTAAAGCCAGCCCCAAGCTAAGAATGAGAATGGCTGCCCCGAAAATGTACGGCAAATTGATATGCACCTTGAACAACGTACCCGCCAGCGCAGGTCCCAGAATATTACCGATACTCATATAGGCATTGTTCATCCCGGCTGCAACGCCCTGCTCATCTCCCGCCATTTTGGATAAAGCGGTATTAATGGCTGGTCGCAGTAGCGACGTGGCGGTAAAGAAGATAAGTGAAACCCCAAGTACATAATAAAAGTTACCCGAGAGCAGCATAAGCACAAGGGAAATCGCAGAAAACAGAAAGGAACCTATAATAACACTTTTTTCACCAAAACGATTCAACAGCGGACTGATGACCACAGCCTGAATCACGGTTCCGACCAATGCACCTACTGTAATGATGATGGCAATATCACGCTCATTGTAATGGAACTTACCCGTTACGAAGAAAGGGAACATGGTTTCAAAATGCGTTAGCCCAAAGGTGAGCGTGAATATCATAATCAGCAGCATAAAATACGGTTTGCGAAAAGAAAGTGCAAACTGCTTAATCACATTATCGCGCTTGGCCTTAACATTCCGAAATTCCAACTGCTTCTCGAGCGACAAAGTTTCGGGCAGCAAAATCAATGAGATCAGTGCAGCCAAGCCCGATACGCAGGCCGAAACATATAAAGGCGTGCGCATTGAGATATCCGCCAGAAAACCGCCCACACCAGGGCCGATAACAAAGCCAAGAGACATGGCGGCGCCCAGCAAACCCATTCCTCTGCCGCGATTGTGTACCGTTGTAATGTCAGCAATATAAGCCATCATCGGAGGAATCATAAAGGCAGCCCCTGCTCCTCCCAGCAAACGGGAAATATATAGCATCGTCAACGAGTGTCCAATAGCAAATAATACAGAAGACACCGTCATGATTGCCAAACCGATAATAATCATTTTTTTACGCCCGTATTTATCGGACCATCCTCCAGCTAACGGTGAAAACAGAAACTGGGTCAAGCCAAACACGGCAACCAGGTAGCCTCCCGTTTCACCACTACCTCCCAAGGAATTCATAAATTTGGGGAGGATCGGGATGATCAGCCCAATTCCCAGCATGGCAATAAACATATTAATCATCAAAATGACCAGCGGTCCCATTTTCAACTGTTGTGAATCTGACATGTTGCGTTTTGTCCTCCTCAGCATCTTTATTTCGTATGCGAAAATCTTATTTTGCAGCTATTTCATCAACAAAACTATATTAATAGAGCGAGAGACAAATAACAATCATAAAATACTTCCGTTAACCCTGAATCTTTCCTTTGACAAGACAGCAAAAAGGAACAACCCTGATTACAAGGCTGTCCCTCTTCTCCCATTCCTTAATGGGGATTCTCGAATAGCTCATGCAGCATCTTTTCCTTGTTATTCAAAAATTGCTTCATGATGACGAAATGATCGGTTTCCTCCAGCGTCCTGGTATCGATTCCTTCATGTGTCAGATGATACAAAACAGAGTCAGGATAGGCCATCAAAATCGGGGAGTGCGTAGAAATGATAAACTGTGAGCCCTGCTGTACAAGTTCGTGAATCCGTGCAAGCATGGCCATCTGGCGCAAAGGCGATAATGCAGCCTCCGGCTCATCCAGAATATACAGCCCGTGTCCGCCAAACCGATGCACAAATGCAGCAAAAAAAGACTCGCCATGCGACTGCTCATGCAGCGACTTCCCCCCGTAGGACGCTCGAATGGGTCGACCTCTTCCTTCTCGATCCAGCTCATCAATATGAGTTGCCACATTATAGTAGCTCTCCGCCCGGAAAAAGAAGCCATCCCTTGGCTTATCTACCCCTCTTACCAGTCGGATATGCTCATGCAGCGAGGAATGTGTGGCTTGTGTCGAAAAATTAAAATTTTTAGTACCACCCTCTGCATTAAATCCCCAGGCGACTGCGATTGCCTCCATAAGCGTCGATTTACCTACGCCGTTTTCTCCAACAATATAAGTAACGGAAGGATGGAATTTGAGCTCATTCCACTGGTGAAGAGCTTTTAAGTTAAAAGGGTATTGGTTCCTGTCAGCATCTGAAGGCCACAACAGCTCCAATCGACGTATAAAAAGATTGCGATCCCATATACTCATGTCCATTTCAGCTCCATTGCCAAGCAATTTACTAGGTATTCCATCATTATATTGGAATTATTTACAGCGATCAATCTGGAATCCCATTTTCGTAACCCTTCTGTTGTTATTGAAGCGATAAATACAGGTATAATATATAGTAGCCTGTTTAGGGGGCATGAAATCTCGGTGTTTCATTCAGCAGGGTATATTTCATTATTTTCAGGCAGGTGAATCGATGAATCCAAATCACAAACCAATACAATCCTTTAAAATCGTACAGTTCATAATAACCATCTACAGGCAGCGAATGACGCGTATTTTGCTACCGCTGGCTGTACTGGCTTTTATTATATGGGAGGCTGGACGTGAGCTAAAAAGCTTCAATCTGGCGCGTATGCTTCATGAGCTGCGGCGAATGGATGCCGTATTCCTCATCGAAATCGGCGTGTTCTCACTGGTAGCCGTGGCAGCCATGAGCGCATACGATTACGTGATCAGGCATCATTTCAAGCTTCAGGTCAAGCCTGGAACGACATTTCGGTACGCCTGGATCTCCAATACCTTCAATAATGTCTTTGGCTTTGCAGGCTTTACAGGCGCGGGACTACGCACTGTGCTGTACAAAAAAAACGGCGTGCCGCTGGGTGTCATTACCTCTGCGGTCGTATTCCTTTCACCTATCGTCATTACAGGATTGTCTTTACTGGCTTGGGGAGTCATTATCCATCTGTATCCGGTCCAGCCCGTACTGGATGCTCATCCGTGGCTTCATTGGGCGCTATGGGGAATGGCGTTGTACCTGCCGCTGTTTCTGATCCTTCAACGATCCAAGCGTTACGCCAAATGGTTCAATAAGGGAGAAGGCCGGCTCTCCTGGTCCACTATCTCCGCCTCCATTGGCGCTTCGCTGCTGGAATGGCTGCTGGCCGGTCTTACCTTTGCATGGATCGGCTCATACTTGCTCCATGAGCTGCCAATCAATGCCGTGTTCGGCATTTATGTCATTGCCGCGATAGCCGGACTCATCAGTCTCGCACCCGGAGGGGTCGGTGCTTTCGACATCATTGCCCTGCTTGGACTGCAATTGGAGGGTGCCAATCCGGATCGGACCCTGGCTGTGCTATTGGTCTTTCGCGTCTTTTATTTCATCATTCCGTGGCTGGTCGGCCTGGTCTTGGCCGCACTGGAGATGATTCCGCGCAACGAGCGCTTGAGCCAGCTGGCTGAGACAGGTTGGGATTACTCCCTCAATGCCTGGCAGAAGGTATGGGGCTGGCCTGGTCAGTTCCGGTTTTTGGCCGATCTGGGGGTATGGGCGCTTGGTAAGCTCGTACTCATCTCAGGCGTTGTGCTTCTTTTGTCTGCGGCTACCCCCGGCCTGTTATATCGGCTTCGTTTTGCCGAGCATTTGCTCAGTCTGCCTGTCATGCGCTTATCGCATGATATCTCGGTCATCATCGGGATTATGCTTGTCGTCCTGTCCCACGGGATATCGCTGCGTATTCGCAGAGCATTGCGATTAACGTTGATACTGCTGTTGGCGGGTGCTATTTTCACCTTCATCAAAGGTCTGGATTTTGAAGAAGCCTTGTTCCTGCTGTTCGTGGCATTAATGCTGTGGATTTCGCGTTCACGGTTTTATCGGGTCAGTGCGCCGCTGAATCGGCACAACATTTTTATATGGGGCGGGTTATCTCTCCTCGTGACCGGGGCCTATTTTATGATTGGAGCAGGCTCCAATACTCCGTTTATGCGCCATCTGCATGCCAAGGTTCATCTGGATTTTTTTATGAATCGCAGCGATTATGGGGTTACTGCCGTGTTCAGTTTGATTTTGGCATGGGTGTTCCTGACGGTGTATTTCTTCCTTAGACCACAGCGCAGAATCGGAAATCTGCCCGACGCACAGGAGCTGGATAAGCTAAAGGAGTTTTTGGATCGACAGGGCGGTAATCTCGTTTCTCATATGCTTTTTCTCGGTGATAAATATCTGTATTGGACCAAGAACGAAGAAGTGGCTATTCCCTATGCTCGCAGCCGGGACAAGCTGATTGTATTGGGCGACCCGCTCGGTCCAAAAGAACGGGTGAGTGAAGCGATTCAGGAATTCCAGCGCTTCGCAGATCGGTATGCGTTGACGGCTGTATTTTATCAGGCATCACCGGAGTATTTGTCCATCTATCACGAGAACGGCTATCGCTTTTTCAAGCTGGGCGAGGAAGCGCTGGTGCCACTGGAGTCCTTTACACTGACAGGCAAAAGCAACCAGGCGCTGCGCAGCGCCAAAAACCGCTTTGACCGCGAGGGCTACTCGTTCGAAATGATTCAGCCGCCTCTAAAATCGTCACTCATGGAGGAACTGCGTCATATTTCTAACATCTGGCTGGAAGGACGCAAGGAAAAGGGATATTCACTCGGCTGGTTCAAAGAACCTTATCTTCAGCTAGCACCCATTGCACTGTTAAAGGACCCCGAAGGAAAGGTCATCGCCTTTGCTACAATGGCCCCTGCCTATGATCGTGGACAGACGGTTTCCATTGATCTGATGCGCCACCTGCCTGACACACCGAATGGCACGATGGACTACTTATTCACACGGGTCATTGAGTGGTCCAAGGAGAACGGGTATACGACATTTAATCTCGGCATGGCACCACTGTCTCAGGTAGGACAAAGTGAAAAGGCACTGCGCGAGGAAAAGCTGGCCAGGCTCGTGTTTCAATATGGGGGGAATTTCTACGGCTTTCAGGGGCTTCGACGCTTTAAAGATAAGTTCAAGCCGCAGTGGGAGCCACGCTATCTGGCCTATCCGGCTTCTGTCTTTTTGCCAATCCTGACACTGGATCTGGTATATCTCGTGTCCAAGCGTTCGGACTAAACGAGAGCATGCTGAGAACAGCAAAACCCAACAGCAAAAAAGGGTGTTCCGCAACCAGCAACGGTTGCAGGAACACCCTTTTGATTTTGAAAGGATTCCTTAGAAGCTGCCTTTTACAACAACTTCGGACAGAGGAAAACGTCCTGATGGACGTGCTGGCACTTGTGCCTTACCTACACTAATAAGCACGGTTGGCAGGTAACGTGCTGGAATGTTGAATTGCTCGATCAGCTGTGCTGGAATGAAACCACCCATAGCGCAAGTGTCATAACCAAGAGATTTAGCAGCCAGCATAATGTTTTGTGCCGCAAAAGCAGAGTTCAGGATCGCTGCATCGCGAGCCACTTGCGGACTTTGGTATGCACCGTTGATTTGGCCCACCAAGGCATCACGAATTTCTGCTGGCAATGTGCCTGCTTCTACCGCTTGATCATAAATGACTGCGTTACGGTTTGCTTCCAAATCGCCCAACACGGCAATCGTTACGGAGCTTTCCGCGACTTGACCCTGGTTGTAGGCGATAGGCAGCAATTTTTGCTTGTCCGCTTCGCTTTCAATCACGAGGAATTTCCAGTGTTGAAGATTCCAGGCAGAAGGCGCTTCTATAGCAGCTGTCAAAATAGCTTCCAGGTCGCCCTCCGGCAATTTAAAATCCTTCACATAGCTTTTCACCGCGTGTCTTTCACTAATAACAGAAAGTGTTTCGTTCTTTTGGATGCTTGACATTGTGGGCACACTCCTAATGTTTTCATAATATATATCTAACTTGAATTCTCATTAACTTCCCAAACTACTGCAATTATAAAAATGATAGTGAATGATGTCAATATGTTTAAGTAATGATGACCCTTCACTCAAAATGCAGTAAAATACGTGTAAGACATTCATATCGGCAGATGCCCGCCGATCGGACAAGACACGATGAGTTTATTGGAATTCTTATTTGAATAAAAAAGGAGCGCTACTATGATTGGATCATTTAAAAAAACGGATATTGCTTTGTTTGCCGCCTGGGTTGTAGCTTGTGTGGCTACATTAGGCAGTCTGTACCTCAGCGAAATTTTGGGGTATGAGCCCTGCAAGCTATGCTGGTTTCAGCGCATTCTGATGTATCCCCTGACCCTTTTGCTCGGGATCGCTTATTTTCGGGGAGATACGGGAATACGCCGTTATGTCATGCCCCTGGCTATCATTGGAGGCGCCATTGCGGCCTATCATTTTACGATTCAGCGTATCCATGCAGCCGCCAATGCAGCTACGCAAGCCTCAACCTCCTGCGGCAGAGTATCCTGTGAACAGGATTACCTGAACTGGTTTGATTTTATCACCATTCCTTTTCTCGCACTCATTGCCTTTATCCTTATTATTGCAGCGATGGGTTATATTATGCGCCAGGAGAAAAAATCAGCTCAGGGAGAGGTACAAGCCAAGGTTCTCGCATAAACATGATAGTGACCCGATTATAGGGCCAGGCACCACCTTGAGGCGTATAATCCGCTTGCCGGAGGAAAGACTGTGACTAAATATATCTATTACATATGTGTTATAATAATAGAGGTTTGCAGTCTGTCCAATAACGCTTACATTCCTTATAGAGGGGGCCCAGTTCATGTTTCATATCAGCACCCCATTTCTGCAATATGGCGCGACCTTCGGCATGATCCTAATCGCTATTTCGGCTATTTTTATCCGCATGAAGACAGGTCATCGTCCTATTAACGCCAAAAAGATCATCATCCCTCCACTCGGCATGAGCACCGGCTTTATGATGTTTGTCGTGCCGGAGATACGGGTTCCCTGGCTTTGGGCACTTGGCGCTTTTCTGATAGGCTGGTCCATTTTTTCCTATCCGCTGATCCGCAGTACCAAGTTTGAACTTCAAGAAGGGAAGGTTTACGTACAACGTTCGCGGGCCTTCTTTTTTATCCTGATCAGCCTGCTGATCGTCCGGCTGCTGCTGCATGAGTTTATTCAGCATTACATCACTATTCCGCAGACAGCAGGGCTATTCTTTATATTAGCCTTCGGAACCTTGCTGCACTGGCGGCTGCGTATGTATTTTCAGTATCGCGAATTTGTTTCGAGCTGAGACGTAAGCCTGCATCTGACCAACAGGAATTTACATGCATCATGGCATGTTGCTGTATAGACCAAAAAGACACGTTCTCCCAGCAGGAGCCGTGCCTTTTTGGTCTTTTGGTTTAGTTGGGGCAGCATGTGCTGTATGCTACCCGGTTGCTGTCTCTTCTTATTGCTGAGTCAAAATAATCGGGCCGTCCGCTGTAATCGCCAACGTGTGCTCGTACTGCGCCGACAAGCCGCCGTCCATTGTACGTGCGGTCCAGCCGTCCGCATCAATTTTACTGCGGTATGTGCCTGTGTTGAGCATCGGCTCGATCGTAATGACCATGCCTTCTTTCAGGCGCGGCCCGCGGTGTGGGGGTCCGTAATGCGGAACCTGTGGTTGCTCATGCATTTCTTCCCCGATGCCATGCCCAATAAATTCGCGTACGACCGAGAAGCCTTCCGCTTCTGCATAAGTTTGAATCGCATGGGAAATGTCCCCGATCCGGTTACCGATAACCGCCTGCTCAATCCCTTTATACAGAGATTCTTTGGTGACGTCCAGCAGCTTTTGTGCCTGCTCAGACACGTTACCCACTGCATACGACCAGGCAGAATCCGCCAGCCAGCCGTTCAGGTTCACAACCATATCGATGGTTACGATATCTCCGTCCTTCAACGGCGTCTTGTTCGGAAATCCATGACAAATCACATCGTTAGGTGATCCGCAAGTTGCAAACTGGTAGCCGTTATAGCCCTTTTGCTCCGGCGTTGCACCATGCTTTTTCATGAATGATTCCGCAAACGCGTCAATTTCCAGTGTTGTAATACCCGGCTTGATCATTTTGGCAATTTCCCGGTGACAAGCAGCCAAAATCTCGCCAGCTTTTTTCATATTTTCAATTTGTTCTTTGGTTTTAATGATAATCATTAAACGGTCTCCTTCTTTTCCATGTTCGTTCCACTTTTCACTACTTCCTTTTGCTGCTTCTATTGTAACGCTAAAAGCAGCGAAATGGAACCGATGTCCATTGATACCGTTTACAAGCATCTTAAATTGGGTATATAATACCCGTAACTTGTATGCAAGTATGCAAAATCATTTCCAAGATAGGAGTATCCTATGAAATATCCAACAACCTGGTTACAGGGTGCAGCACTTGGGGAAAGGATTGCTTGTGAACTCCGGCTCCAGATTATACGCGGCATACAGCCCCCCGGCACTGTGCTGTCCGAGAACCAGATTGCTGCCGATTTCGGCACAAGTCGTTCTCCTGTACGCGAAGCCTTGAAGGTGCTTGCCGGTGAAGGGCTTCTCCGTCTGGAGCGCATGGGAGCGATTGTCATCGGCATGACCCCCGCTGATATGGAGGAGCTGTTCGACGTAAGAAAGCTGATTGAGCATTTTGTTGTACAAAGGTACGTACATAGCGATAATACCGGATTGGTGACCGCTTTAAACCAAATGATCGACAAAATGGAAGTCGCTCTCAAGCACAGAGATGTCGCCGAATTTTCTCTTCAGGACTTTAATTTCCATGAAGCCTTGGTTCTGGAGGCAGGCCATACCCGTATTCTTCATACCTGGAATGGAATGAGACAGCTGATCCTGACGGTCATGCTGGCTGCCACGGAACAACGCTTTGCGTCCAACATTGAAGAATCCCAAGTTACGATCCACAAACATCGCACCTTTGCGAACGCTTTAGACCAGGGCGATACGCAGGAGTTATTCGAGTTTATTGAGGATCATTATCGAGATACTCGCAACGCGGTTAACGACAGCGTGCTGTCTCCCTATCACAAGGCACGGTCCTAGTCTGTACATGCATGACAAAGAGCCGATGCACCGCGCTTTACGTGTTTTCAGCAGGCGCGGTTTTTCTTTTAATTGAAGTTGTCGACAAGTATACATACAACTGCACACGAATGAATAAGGAGGCATTTGCTTTTCTGGTCGCTGCGCTCATTCGTGTGGCCACCGGGTCCGCGACGGCCGCGATGACGACAGGCTCCGGTATTGTCGCACCCGTACTGGCACTCACGCCCGATGCGAATGTCGAGCTGGTCGTCCTTTCGGTTTGATTATGCCACTGAGTGTGTTAATTTAACGATAAAGAGCTAATAACAGTAAGTGAAGGGGAGATTGACTATGACAGACACCCGATATATGATCGGCGTCGATATCGGTACGACCAGTACCAAAGCAGTGCTATTTGAGGAAAACGGCAATATTGCCGCCCAGCATCATGTAGGCTATCCGCTGCATACACCTGAGCCCGATGCGGCGGAACAGGACCCGGAAGATATTTTCAAAGCCGTTGTAACCACGGTGCAAGAGGTCATGAGGCAAAGCGGAGTGCCATCCGAGCATGTGCTCTTCGTATCCTTCAGTTCGGCCATGCACAGCGTACTGGCGGTGGACAAAAACGGCAAGCCGTTGACCGCCTCCATCACCTGGGCAGATAACCGCAGCGCCAAATGGGCTGAAGCGCTCAAGCATAAGTACAACGGACACGACATTTACTTACGCACCGGTACGCCCGTTCATCCCATGTCACCGCTGACGAAGCTGATGTGGATCACACGGGATTTACCGGATGTGGCGGCCCAGACGTACAAATTCATTTCGATTAAAGAATATGTATTTGCCCGGTTATTCCATCAATATGTGGTCGATCATTCGATTGCTTCCGCGACAGGTCTCATGAATTTGCAGCAGCTGGATTGGGACGAAGAGGCGCTGCGCATTGCAGGTGTGACGAAGGAACAACTGTCCGAACTGGTGCCGACGACTGATGTGCTGCAAGGGCTGGATAAGAACTATGCCCATGACATGGGCCTGATGGAGACGACTCCTTTTGTTATCGGGGCGAGTGACGGTGTCTTGTCCAACCTCGGTGTGAATGCAATCAAACCGGGAGTTGTCGCGGTCACCATCGGTACTAGTGGAGCCATCCGTACCGTGGTCGATCAGCCGCTGACCGATGACAAGGGACGCTTTTTCTGCTATGCGTTGACCGAAAAGCTGTGGGTGATCGGTGGTCCGGTGAATAACGGCGGAATTGTGTTTCGCTGGATACGGGATGAATTTGCAGCCTCCGAGGTGGAAACGGCCAAACGCTTGGGAATCGATCCGTATCATGTACTGACAAAAATTGCGGAACAGGTACGCCCCGGCTCCGACGGTCTGCTCTTTCTTCCGTATTTATCCGGCGAACGGGCACCTCTGTGGGACCCGAATGCACGCGGCTCTTTCTTTGGACTATCCCTGCGCCACAAAAAAGAGCATATGATTCGCTCCGCACTGGAGGGCGTGCTGTTCAACCTGTACACGGTCATGCTCGCTATGGAAGAGGTCATCGGCAGACCGTCAGTCATTCACGCTACTGGAGGATTCGCACGCTCGGAGCTGTGGCGTCAACTTATGGCGGATATTTTCGATCAGAAGGTCGTTATCCCCGAAAGTCTGGAGAGCTCCTGTCTCGGCGCAGCTATTCTGGGCTTGTATGCCCTGGGACGAATTGATTCGCTGGATGCAGTATCCAGTATGATCGGCACCACTCACCAGCATAAGCCTGTGGCAGAGCATGTAGATATTTACCGCGGGTTACTGCCGATTTATATCCGTGTCTCACGTAAATTTGAAGAAGAGTTCAAGGATATTGCGGAGTTTCAGGCCAAGTCCCTACAAGCCTCAAATTAATGGAACCTGTTACAGCATGGTTGCGTATTACCGTTTCATAAGAACCTGTCTATGTAAACTGGACACGATAAGAAGGAGGATTAGACGATGCTCAAAAACATACTGCACCGCCTGCTACATTCCACCTCTCATTCTCATAAGCGGCGATACAGCAGCTCAGATCGCTACTACGACCGTAGACGCCATTCTTCATCGGACGGCTACAAAAACAGTCATAACGGACACCGATATTACAAAGACAAACGTCGTCATTACTCCAGTTCCTAACCGAGTAGCAAGAAATAGTAACAGGAAGCGGCAACAGGATATTGCGATGGAATATATCGGAACACAGGAAGGAACGATAGCTCCTTCAATCCTAATAAAGCGAAGCCCCCTCTCATCAAGAGGACTTCGCTTTATTGTTGTACACCCTTCTTATGCAGGGCAACATCTGTGCATTTTACAGGAAATCGGCTATCGCCGATATTACAGAAATAAGGTTTTGCATATAATTACCAGCAAAATAAACAGAACCAGAATTGCTCCTACAGAAGTCCAGACTCCTGGACCGTGACCCCAACCACCTACACCACACATATGACTCATTTACAACACTCCTTTCGCTCATTTACAGGATCATTGTATGTATATCTGGTCAAATGCGTAAGGGGCATCCCCCCATTTTTCCGGCGAATGCCTGGCTATCTTTATGGGCTGGCATTACGGATTAACCTCCATCTGCTGTAATGCTTTCTCCAGCTCCAGTATAAATTGTCGGCTATGTTCATACCGAGGACCCATCTGAAAAAGCCGCTCCAGCATATGTCTCACAGATGGACTGAGCTTCAGTTCCTCCTGCCAGCTTCCCGGTGGTTGATCCGGCTGCGGCTCATAGCTGCTATACAGCATAAAAAGCATCAAGTGACCGACATCATACAAATCGCTATAGACAGCGACATCTTGTCGCTCAGGCGCGCGCTTGTCCAGCATGGCTTCGGTAAATACATCCTCCTGTCGCTCTCCTACCGCCAGCGCAAGACCAAAGTCGATCAAATACAGTTTCCCTTCTCGATAAAGCACATTCGGGATGCGGATATCCCGATGGATATAGCCCCGTTCATGCACATACATAACCCTTTCCATCAGCTCCAGCATGTAGACGATGCATTCCCGCTCTGAAAAAGAACGCTCCTCTTCAAATATAAGCTCCTCCAGCGTTCTGCCCGAGATATATTCCATGACCAGGTACATTCCGTTCGGATGTTTTACCCTTTCGAGCAGCTTCGGGATATAGGGATGGTCCATCTGCTGCATGATATCGGCCTCACGCTGCAGCAACTGAACTGCCTTCGCCCGCTTGCTCGGTCTGGGCAGCTTGACCGCTACCTCCTGCCCACTCTGTCCATCCTGGCAGAGGTAGGTCAGACCATAGCTACCCATACCCAGCAGTGAAAGAATACGATACCGTCCGCTTAGCATATCGCCAGGCTGTTTCGGATAATCGATCCATGATTGATAAGTGTTTCGCAACCAAGCAAACATCTTTATGCCCTTTCCTTTACATGCCGCAGCCAATCTCTTTCCATGCGACTTGTTCTCTTATTCTTTTGTTCTTGTGTTCCACCATTATACCATCACAATAAAGACCACCAGAGCCGTGAAGGTCTGATGGTCTACCAGAAAAATGAAGGTCATGCCTCTCTGCGTCTGCGCGGCGCCAACCCGAGCCAGGATAGCAGCGAATTGCGTGATTTGCGCTGTCTGCCCTGATAGCTACGCAAATTGGTAATGAGCTGTCGATCCCGTTCCTCGTCAGCCCGTTCTTTCATCCAGCGTTTCTGATCCTCCAACTGGTTAGAAAGGATAATATTTTTTTCCATCAGACGGCTATGCTCCGCTTCCAGCTCTTCCAAACGACTTCGCATCTCCAGCAAAACACTTTGCACCATATCCTGCATCCGCATCATTTCTTGTGACTCTATGGGCTTCTGCAGCTGTAGTTGTGATTCTTCTGAAAGTTCCTGTACATTGATTTCATCCTGTAAGCCTGCCGGCTCCACAGTAGCAGCGGCTTGCGCCTGTACCACAGACGCATCCCTCCCCTCGGCCGCCGCCAATATCTCCTCCCAGGTTGCAGCCAATGACTCCGCATCCGAGACGGGCGGCAAACGGAATTCTTCTTCCACGACTGGGAATGGTGCGGTCACTCTCTCAAGCACCACCTGTACCGCCTGATCCATTGTCATATGCTCTTCACGCAGCGCTTTTCGCATCATCCTTAGGCATTCTACATCTTCTGGACTGAACATTCTCGACTGGTTCGCGGAACGCTGAAACACATAGCCTTGCTCCTCCAGCGCTGCCGCATATTTACGAAGGGTACTTGCCCCGATTTTCAACTGTCTGGCCGCTTCCGTCGTCGATCTGCTTTCTTCCATTAATCATTACCTCCCCGGATGGTATGGAAAGAAATAAGCTTGTATTATGTACAATTCGCTGAATCAAATAGAAACCCTTTGGCAAAATAGTTCTAATATTGCGGACTGCTAGGAACCTTTGTCATAAGCGAAAATTTTTTAAAAATACAAGAAACGACACGACAGAGATGCTTCTGTTCTATGCACCTTTAAGCTTTTTCGAAACATCACATAAATATCACACCCCAACGCTTTGATGGCACTATTCCTCCCATTAATATTATGTATTTTTTTAGTCCATATAGATGGTTCCTTAAGCTGAGATTGAAGCACCCTTATCCTGTATTCAAGCGAAAACGTCGATTAATTCGCGATTTTGCTGCAATTCACCTTAAAAAAGCAGTTCTATTTACAGTTTCTTTTTAATTTTGCAGCATACAGGTAAAACAATGGATATTTTCAAAATATCAGTAATATGTTATGTTATGTAACGTAAAATGGATTTCAGACATAATTTGTAGCATACTAACGTTCACTGGAACGAGGAGGAAATATATATGAAGGGGAAGGCAAGGAAAGTAGCGATTGTCGGCGCGGGAATGGTCGGTTCGAGCTGTGCCTACTCAATGGTCAACCAGTCCATTTGTGACGAAATCATGATGATTGACCGCACATATGACCGGGCCTTGGCGCATGCGCTCGATCTATCCCATTGTATGGATTTTACGTCCACACGTACCAAGGTGCATGCGGGAACATATGCAGATTGCACAGATATGGATGTTGTAATTATCACAGCCGGGGCTAATCCGAAGCAGGGCCGCGACCGCCTGTCGGTATTGGATGACGCAGTGATCATCACCCGGGAGATTGTGACATCCATTATGGAGGGTGGCTTTGACGGTATTTTCGTCATTGCAGCTAATCCTGTCGACATTGTAACCTATCTGGTACAGAGCATTTCCGGCCTGCCGCGCAACAAGGTGATCGGCACGGGGACCTCTATTGACTCATCCCGCCTCAAGACGCTGCTCTCTGAAGTATTTTCCATCGATCCCCGCAGCGTGCAGGGCTATGCCCTTGGTGAGCATGGCGATTCCCAATTCGTCGCCTGGTCACACGTCACGATTGGCGGAAAGCCGCTCTTGCACATTCTGCGTCAGCATAAAGAGCGATTCAGCCACGTGGAGCTGGAGGACATTGCCCGGAAAACGAAGGATGCAGGCTGGGAAATTTTCACCCGTAAAGGCGCTACTTATTTTGGCATAGCCAATGCGCTGGCTTACATTACCCGTTCCATTTTGAATGATGACGGTAAAATTATAGCGGTTTCTGCCGTATTGGACGGCGAGTACGGGCACACCGATGTCTGCACAGGCGTTCCGGCGATCATCGGCAGCAGAGGAATTCAGGAGATCATCGAGCTGGAGCTGAGCCCGGAAGAGCAAGCCAAGTTCGACGCCTCCTGCCGCTTCATCAGCGATAATATTCGTGCCATGCCAGACCTGGTGTAGAAACGTGCCTTACCTATGCTTCATTTAGGATCACTTCACGAACCAGAAGCTGAGTCCGCTTTTTATCCCAATTCTGGGATGTCCCTGGAAGATGAAATATTCACACAGATGGAGGTGAGCTCCATGTACCAGCAAGCTAACCTCCTATATTTCACTCTAAATCTCTTTATAACGAAACACCGTCAGACCCGCAAACAAAAACACAACAAAGCTGCCCAGGACAACCGTAATCAGCGTATCGGTTGGCACCATGAACGCCCCGAAGTTGTCTTTTCCGCTCGGCATCATCACTAGTAGAGGCTGCGCCCACGGATAATATGGGCCGTAGGTCTGGGAGTTGGCGATCAGCATATTCGGCACGGTGAAGACGAAATTCAAGGCAAGCGGTGCGGCAAAGCTGGACCACAGGAAGGACACCATAAGTTGTAACGCAGCCAGCGGCAGACAGGCCACCCAGCCCGCGAGCAGACTTTGGCCGATCACTGCCCAAGGGATCGGTCCGTTCATACCCTGCACAGCTCCAACACCCAGCAGCGCTCCCCCGAACAATAGCTGGGTCAATCCGACCAAGGCCATAATGATTGTTAGCTTGGCCGCATACAGACTCGTGCGGGACAATGGCAATGACATCAATTGCTTCCAACCTCCGCCCCCATGCTCGAATCGGCAGACCAGGGAGGCAAACACGGCGGTCAGCATCGGCATGAACAGGAGCGCGTGCATTATGAGCATGGCAGACAACAGCGTCACCCAATTTCCTCCGGGGTTCGCCAGCAGACCAATCAGCACGGCAATCGCCGGGCTGACAAGTGCAAGCAGCCAGACGGGCGATTTAGCCATTTTCAACCGTTCCACAGAAAGCAGCCGTACATATCCTCCGAGCATTACGCCACATCCTTTCGGCTAAAATGGGCCGCTGTCAGCAGGCTGAGAAGCACACCCGTTCCGCAGCCGATGGACGCAAATATCCACGCTTGAGGCGCAGCCCATGCGAATTGCGGCCAAGCCAGCGGAAACCATTCGGACAGCTGTGAAGCAAACAGGCTGCCGATGCCCAGCGTAATGCCCAGTGTTACAGGCAGCGCCTGATTATGGAACGTTACCGTTAGCCACAACAGCAGTACGAGCATAGGCAGTGTACCGCCCAAGGGCCAAAACCCGAGTCGCAGCAGTTCCCCTATCGGCGTGGGCTCTCCCCCGAAGCCAAGAAGCATTCCCAGCCCCCACGTTCCAGCCGTCAGGAGTAGACAGGACACACACAGCATTCCGATGGCCAGCGTCAGCTTGGCCATATAGACACTGAATTTCGAAATAGGCAAGGCCAGTAGCTGCTTCCAGGAGTTAGACGAATGCTCTACATTCGCCAGCATGGAAGAGACCATGGTGGCTCCTAACACCAGCGCAAGGGGGACGAAAAGAGCAATGTTATCCATCAGACCTTCCCATAAGCGTCCCTTGTATCGCGGAATCAGATAGTCATAGCGGAGTCCGAAGTTCAATCCCTGCATTGCCACCAGCCCAAGAGGGCCGAGGAATACCAGGAACCAGATCCCCTTTCTGCGTGCTTTGAGCAGATCCGCCGTCAGCGCCCGCAGCATCATAGGGAGCCCCCTCCTTTGCCCACCACCTGCATGAACATATCCTCCAGCGATTTGCGACGTTCCTCCACACGATACACGGCATGTGTGTTTTCGACCAATCTTCTGACCAGCAATGCAACAGCCGCATCGTTCATATTTTCAAAATCCAGCACTGCTCCGTCCTTTACCGAATGGTAGCCCTGCTCACGTGCAATTAGTTGAGCTGCTTCCGGCTCCGATACGACGATACGAATTCCCCCTGCAGATTCCTGACGGAGATTGTGAATCGTATTCTGGAAGACCAGCTCGCCCTCGCGAATAATGCCGACGGTATTGGCCATCTGCTCCACCTCGCTCAGCAGATGGCTAGATACCAGTACGGTGATCCCCCGTTGCTTGGGCATCGTCTGAATCAATTCGCGCATTTCCTGAATGCCCTCCGGGTCCAAACCATTCGTAGGCTCATCCAAAATAAGCATTTCGGGATTCCCGAGCAGTGCTGCTGCAATGCCAAGTCTCTGCTTCATACCCAACGAGTAGCCTTTGACCGGGCGTTTGGCATGCTTGGTCAGCCTGACGACCTCCAATACGTCCGCAATGTTCTCTTTGGGCACATTCAAAATGCGGCGAATGGCCTCCAGATTTTCAATGGCATTCAAATGACCATAATACGAAGGATACTCTACCAGCGAGCCGACCTTGCGCAAAATATCGAGCTTATGTCTGCGAATATCCTGTCCAAATATGTGGATCGTTCCCCGGGTTGGACGAATGAGTCCGAGCAGCATTCGAATCGTGGTCGTTTTCCCCGCTCCGTTCGGACCGAGAAAGCCATAAATATCTCCATGGCCGATTTTCAGGTCCAGTTGATTAACCGCAGCACGGTCTTTGTATATTTTGCTGAGACCGTTCGTTTCAATAATGTATTCGTTCAAATTCCTCACCTCGGCACCTATCGTAACGTGCCAAGTTTAAAGCTGAGGGGACCCTTCGTTTAAGTTTTGTTTAAGAAACGGATTTGTGTTCCGGCAGAGGAACTGGTAATCTCTCTCTCCAGATTCATTTCACGAGCCAGCAATTCCGTAATCGCCAAGCCAATCCCCGCTCCTTTTCCACAAGACTGGCGCTCCATTCCCGGCCCTTTATCTTCAATAACTAGCACCGATTTCCCGAAATGCTCCTCTACACGAATACCAATATAGCGGCCTGAAGCAGCATGGCGAACTACATTTTGGAAAATATTATCCAGCAAACGGCGTAAGCCCTGCTCATCAACCTTCCATACGATATTATGCTCGGGCAGATCGATATCCACCTCAAAGCCTTCCTTTTCCCATACCGGATACCAGCTGGCTGCACACTCCCTCACCACCCGCAGGATATCGCGCGGTTCGTTATGCAATGTATATTTGCCACTGGACAGCAGATTGTAGGTGAGCAGGTTGTCGATCAGACTCCCAAGGTCCTTTAATTTGTTTTCCATCAGCGTAATCGACTGCTTCCCTTTGCTGCTCAGATTTTCCGCATCCAGTGTGTACAGATGACTGCGCACTACCGTAAGTGGTGTCCGAATATCGTGTGACAGATCGGCGACCAGCCTTTTCCGCAGCTCTTCCTCCTGTCGCTCACGTCCCCGACTATCTGCCAACTGCTCAACCATCTGATTGAACGCTTCTTCCAGCTTGCCGATTTCATCCGGGCGTCCAGTAGCGACAAGAATGGGTAGTCCATCCTCTCCCCGCTGCGACATGGCCGCCTGAAGACGCACCAATCTGTACCGAATGCCTACAAAGAACAGGAGAGACACGAATATAAAACCTGTAAGCATCAATACTATAAAAAAGAGGTAGTACATCAACATACTGCTATCTGTATTCTGCTGTTCAAAGAATGAACGGGGCACTTTTAATACCATGTAGCCCTGATTCACATCTTCTTTGCCGCCGCCAATAAAGGCCACTACTGTGAATGGTCCCTCGTAGCTTACTTTCTTCATAAAAGCAATAGCCTGCGCCGCACTCCATTGATTTGGAACTTCTGATTGTGCAGGGAGCTCCAATCTTGTTTTCCCGGTAGCATCCACCCAAAATATCTGTGAATCGGGAAATATGTTCCGCTGTATTTTGCTCAGATGGGCTGAGATTTGCTCAGATGTGGCTCCTTTCAAGGCTACAGCTTCACGATGCCAGCTACTTTCGGTACGGATAGTTGAGGGATAGTGTGAGTTTTTAGGCTTGAGATCCATCTGCCAGCTAGACAACATACTATAGATAAGCATCGTGGCAGGCAGCACAATAGGTAGAAGCATCATGGCTACCACAATAATGAGCAGATAGCGGAATAACAGCGAGCTTCGAAATCGCCCTCCCTGACCAGACACCGAGTTGCGCCGCAGCCTCTCCCAACCATTACGCGGCTCGCTCATTGCGCCTTCACCCGATAACCTACACCACGGATCGTCTCAATGATACGGGGATTCGCAGGGTCAATCTCCAGCTTCTCGCGCAGGTGCCGGATATGAACCATCAGCGTCTTGTCTCCGTCGATATACGGATCGCCCCACACAGCCTCATACATTTGCTCCTTGGTCATAATTTGGCCCAAATGCCGCAGCAAATAAGCAAAAATATGATATTGCTTGCCTGTTAACGTAATTTCTTCCCCGGTATCACGATTCACAATACGGTTATCAAGTAGGTACACCGTGAGATGCGCCAGTTGTATGGATTCTTCGGGTGCGGCACCTGTTCGACGCAACAAAACCTCTATTCGTGCAATAAGCTCATCCGGGTGAAAGGGTTTGGTCACATAATCGTCGGCAAAATCCAGTCCTTGCAGCTTATCGTCAATGGAGGTACGGGCTGATAACATAAGAATCGGAAGCTCCGGGCGCTCCTTCTTGAGCCGTTTGCCAATTGTAAAGCCATCCAGACCGGGCAGCATCACATCCAAAATGACTAGCTGGCACGTTTGGACCGCTTCCATAGCCCCCTCCCCACTGCGAAGCCAAATTACAGCGTAATTTCGTTCTTCCAGGTATTGATGCATCCAGGCACCGATATCCTGATCATCTTCAATGTATAACACACTTGTTTTCATCATTCGTCACCTGCTTATCGTTTTTCTTTTATGTAATGGGCATTATAGCATTATGGTACATAACCCGCTTAAAAAGGTTAATAACTACCTTATACGACATACACTATACGATTTCAAATTTTATGGCTTGTGAAAAAGGAGGCTATTCCATGCTACTGGAAGCGATATACCATCACCCGAAGCGTAATTGGGCTTTTGGCTATGATCATGAAACGATATTCCTGCGGCTTCGCACCAAGAAAAATGACCTGACCACCATTCACGCTCTCACCGTAGATAAATACGACTGGAAACGTACCCGGCAGCTTGTTCCGATGTCCAAATTTGCCACCGACGGCAGGTTTGATTACTACGAATGCAGCGTGAAGCCTATTCATCGTCGGCTGAAATATGGATTTTTGCTGGAAGATGGAGAGGAACGCCTATGGATGAATGAGGATGATTTTACTACCGAGGAGCCCCAAAATGCAGATAATCTGTTCCAATACCCATTTTTGAATCCGATTGATATTCTCAAGCCTCCTGCGTGGGTGAAGGATGCCGTATTTTATCAGATTTTCCCGGAACGCTTTGCGAACGGTGACCCCTCCATTAGCCCGGAAGGTGCGGAGACATGGGGCGGCACGCCGCAAAGAGACAATTTTTTTGGTGGGGATCTACAAGGCATTCTGGATCATCTGGATCACCTGAGCAAGCTGGGGATTAGCGCCCTATATATGACCCCTGTCTTCAAGGCAACAACGAATCATAAATACGATACCGAGGATTATATGGAGGTAGATCCGCATTTCGGGGACAAGGAGATATTAAAGAAACTGGTGAGTGCCTGCCATGACCGGAGAATCCGGGTGCTGCTTGATGCGGTATTCAACCATTCAGGGCGTACATTCAAGCCATTCGTTGACGTGCTGGAAAAAGGCGAAGCCTCCCCTTACAAGGACTGGTTTCATGTACATAGCTTCCCGCTCGAAGTGGTCGACGGCACACCGGCCTACGATACATTCGGACTGGAGCCGATGATGCCCAAGCTGAACACCGAACATCCCGAGGTGAAAAAGTATTTGCTAGACGTGGCAAAGCATTGGATCGAAGAGATCGGCATCGACGGCTGGCGGCTGGATGTGGCTGACGAAGTGGATCACGCCTTTTGGCGAGAATTCCGTACGACGGTCAAGCAGGCCAATCCGGATGCGTACATTTTAGGTGAAATGTGGAATGAGTCATCTGAATGGCTACAGGGTGACCAGTTCGATGCGACGATGAATTATCCGTTCACCTATGCAGTGAATGATTTTTTCGTCAAAAAAGTGACCGACGCCCAAAGCTTCGCCTTTGCCATCGGACAACAACTGGCCCGCTATCCGCTGCAAGCATCTGAAGTAGCCTTCAACCTGCTGGACAGCCACGACACGCCACGCCTGCTGACACTGTGCGGGGGTGACAAGCGGCTGATGCGGCTGGCCGCTATGTTCCAGTTCACGTACATAGGCGCACCCTGCATTTATTACGGTGATGAAATCGGCCTGGATGGAGAGGCTGATCCAGGCTGCCGCAAGTGCATGGAGTGGGACAACGATAAGCAGGATCATGAGCTATTCGATTTTTACCGCAAGCTAATTGCGCTTCGGAAGGCGCATCCAGCCCTCCGTGCTAAGGGAAGCCTTACTTTTCTGGAGGCACAGCCGAAAAGCACGTCCCTCGCCTACGAACGCCGGAGCGAGGAAGAAGTGCTGCTTGTACTGCTCAACCGTTCCGGAGAAGATCATGCTTTTGAACTGGACATTCCCGAGCAGGAATGGCAATTAGCCTTTGGTGAAAGCGAGTGGTCCACAGGAGCGAAAGGCTTAAAGGCCGAGCTTCAACCCTACGGCTACGCCGTGCTGAAGGCAGTACCTGTCCGGTCAGTGAAGCCTGCGCAAAAAGAAGAGGACACAGCCGAAAGTAAGGCATAAAAAAAGCCTATGCAGGTCCATACTGGCTGGAATATCGTACGAGCACGGCCATAACAAAGTAAGACCATCAAGAGCAGATCAGGGAACCTGTCCATCCTGGTGGTCTTTGTGCGTTAATGATGAAGCTTTTGCATAAAACGGGTCACTTATTATTAACATCTGTTCTTACTACCCCGACATCAGAAGCATTGATAGAAATCGGGTTGCCGCCTTGTCCTGTCTGAGCTGAAGAAGATTGTCTGACGTCTACTGAAATTTTTTTATTTTTAAATCCACTTCTTCTCTTTCTTCCCAAAAGAATTACCTCCTTACATATACGTGATCTCTTCAAACCTCTCAGTTGCGATTCGTTACTGAAGAGATATGCTATATGCATATGCTAGAGTAGCAAAGCTTGTATCGGCGAATAGTAGATCATAGAGAAAAGAGGCTGATGTGAATTTAGACAAATTTAGTTCACTGGATACGTTAGTTCATTCAATCTAGGATACTCTCAACTGCATATGCTAAACAATCAGGAGAAAAGGAGGGAACAACATATGAAAACAAGAAGCTCATCACTGAAAAAGAAAGCAGCCGCGGGTAAGGGCAGAAAAGTAACCCTTGGCCCAACGAAAGCCCGCGTTACTCAAGACCTCGGCAACGGATTTTTGCGCGATCAATTCAGCCCATTTACCGTGGGTCCCAACAGCTTTATCACCATAACTTTTACTGCAGGGTCCGGCAGGGTCGTCATCAATGCAGGTTGGTTCATTAGCGGTTCGACTTCGGCATGGCCCACTAACAGCTACCCGGTTACGGACACGCAATGGAGATTGATTATCCAGAATTCAACGAATGTCACTAGAACGGTCGTTCCGTATCTGATTACCAAAACACGGTAATTCGCACAAAAAGCGAGTGTTCCCATCCATATAAAAAACCGCTTCAAGGGAAGCTTTGAAGCGGTTTTTTCTGCTCTATCTGAGCCAGTACTTGGCGGGCCATTCAGTTATTTTCTCATTAGCCTCTGCCTTCCGTTCCTTCAAATATGTAAGATATCACTGAGCTGTTTGTATCCCTTTGTGTTTTTTGGCCAAAAGCCGTGTTCGTCCTTGGTTGAGAGCATCTTTGCATAAACAGGCGTGGTATTGCAGACGCTATGAAAATATGCCAAGACATATACACCTTGCCCAAACGGGACGGAAAGCGGAGGAACTTACATGAAGCGAATATTGGCCTTGTGGCTATGCGTTGCGGTTATGGGGATGTTAGCAGTTACGGGTGAACCCCTGCTCGCTGCTCAAGCTGTTGACGGACAGCCTTATCATTTTGGGTTTAAAAAAAGTAAGGGAGGTGAGCTGCCTTCTATCGCACAAGAGGGCTTTATGCATCTGGTTGAAAGACAAGGTGGCATCTTTCTGGGGGATACTACGAAAAAAGAATTATTTCTCACGTTCGACAACGGCTATGAGAATGGATACACGCCGAAGGTGCTGGATGTTTTAAAGGCCAAAAAGGTGCCAGCCGCCTTCTTTGTAACCGGGCATTTTGTAAAGGACCAGCCAGCTTTGATGCGCCGTATGGCGAGTGAGGGCCATATTATCGGCAATCATTCATGGAGCCATCCTGATATGAGCACCATTTCTCCAGCAGAGATTCGGTCCGAGCTGGATCGGGTACGAAATGCATCGGCAGAGCTAACCGGACAAAAGGAAATGAAATACGTGCGGCCGCCTCGCGGCATTTTCAGCGAAAAGGCATTAGCCTTTTGTCGAGAAGCCGGATATACGAGCGTATTTTGGTCTGTGGCTTACAAGGACTGGGACACGAATATCCAGCAAGGAGCAGACTATGCCTATCAGCAGGTCATGCGTCAGCTCCACCCCGGAGCAGTCATTCTGCTCCATTCTGTATCCAAGGACAATGCCGAGGCCTTAGGTTCGATTATCGACGATGCTCGCAAGCAAGGCTATGAATTCAAAAGCCTGGACGACCTTAAGGTTAAGCATTACCACTAAAGCTGAAGTTGAATTTAACCAGTCGTTAAATGTTATCAGCCCGATCCACTTGTGCCTACGGCAGGCCGTGTGAATCGGGCTTTTTTGGTGAGTAAAGAACGCTAGAGATTCGATGCTATTTTAAAATTAGCTTATACACCCTTGCTTCATAAGGGCGCAGCTTCAAATGATGTAAATTCTCCCCTTGTGCCGGTTCGTAGTTGGACAGCAGCAGTTCCGCTTTGGCAGCAGCGTATCCATCTTCCTCGGGCCAGTGGAACACCGGATTACGGTCAAAGAAATTCAGAATGACCAGCAGATGCTCCTGTCCCAGCATACGGGTGAATACATACAGCTCTGTATCAAGTGGCAGCAGCAGCTTATATTCACCATAAACAATGACCTCATGCTGTTTGCGCAGAGCAATCAGCTTACGGTAATAGTGAAAAATCGAATCCGGGTTCCTTCTCTCCGTCTCCGCGTTGATGTACGTATAGTTATCGTTCATTTTCATCCATGGCTCTCCGTCGGTAAAACCCGCTGCATACCCATCATTCCACTGCATAGGAGTACGTGCATTATCCCGACTTTTTCTCCAAATCGCAGCCATAATCTTTTCCTCCGGTTCGCCTATCTTCCGTTGCTGCTCATAATAATTTAACGTCTCCACATCCCGGTAATCATCAATCGACGGGTATGCGATATTGGTCATGCCAATTTCCTCACCCTGATAAATATAAGGCGTACCTTCGAGCATATGTGTGAAGGTTGCCAGCATTTTGGCAGACTCCACACGGTACTGCCCATCATCCCCAAATCGTGACAGGGCACGCGGCTGATCATGATTGTTCAAATAATTGGCGTTCCATCCTTCCAGATGAAGCACAGTCTGCCAATGGCTCATAATTTGTTTCAGCTCCACCAGTGTCCACGGCTTGAATTTCCATTTTTCAGTCCCTTGCCCTTCGGCATCGACAAACATATGCTCAAACTGGAAAACCATATTCAGCTCATGCCGCTGGTCACCTACATAATCAAGCGCCTGCTCCGGGCCCAGACCGGAGGTTTCACCGACGGTCATTAAGGGATAGCGCATCAGCACTTTTTCATTCAGCATGCGCAAAAGATCATGTACCTGCTCCAAATTGGAAAAAAGCTGATAGGCTCGCACCAATGTTCTTTTATCGGGATTATCAGCATCCGGCAATCCTTCGGCTTTGACAATATGGGCAATCGCGTCAAAACGAAAACCATCGATCCCCTTTTTTAGCCACCATTCCACCATACGATAGAGCTCGCCTACCATCTCTTCATTTTCCCAGTTTAAATCCGGTTGGTGCTCGGAATATAGATGCATGTAATATTCGTCCGTAAGCTTGTCATATTTCCACACAGAACCGGAAAAATACGATTCCCAGTTGTTCGGATATCCGCCATTTTTGCCTGTTCGCCATATGTAGTAATCCCGCTTCGGATTATCCCTGGATGAGCGTGATTCCGTAAACCATGGATGTTCATCTGATGTGTGGTTTAATACCAGATCCATCATGATTTTGATGCCTCGTTCATGCGCCTTGTGCAGGAGCTCATCAAAGTCATCCATCGTTCCGAACTCATCCATAATGGCATAATAATCACTAATATCGTAGCCGTTATCATGATTGGGCGATTTGTACACCGGACAAATCCAGATCACATCAATACCCAGCTCACACAGATAATCCAGTCTGGACTGGATCCCCCGCAAATCTCCTTTTCCGTCTCCATCAGAATCCTGAAAGCTGATGGGATATATCTGATATACCACAGCTTCCTTCCACCATATTTTTTTAAGCATGTTTCCCTCCTGTAGCTTCTCTGTACATCCAATAGCTTATGCTGTTAACATACATGCAATACCAGATGGCGAATCGTTATTTAGATGAATAAGATCAGCGATGCCATCCTTAAATCAAAGGAGGAATTCATGTGAATTATCGATCCAGGAAGCCCAGAAATCTGATTGTAGAGTCTGCTGTAATCCCGCCAAATATCCATGTGGATGTGGAGTCAGCCACCGAAGGGGGAACCCGCCGCCTGATGCTTAGCGATAACCCGGAGACACTTACCCATGTGACTGTACCTACCGAGCAAGCCACCCTGTGGCATGATGTGGTTCGTACCACAACCCGAACGGTCAAGCACCGCATTTTCGGCTGGCATTACAACAAAATCGGAGGCCCCGTTAAGCTAGGCATCACGGTGGAGAACAAAAATCATGCTGTGCTGGAAGTACGTCATATGGAACGCGCTCTTGAGATTGCGCCTGAGGATGGCAACTGGATTATAGATGTCGGGCAATCCATTGCCAAAAGCTGCTTGGCGGGTACGATGAAACGTCGGAAGCCCGTTGACCGTCATAAATTCGGCAGAGGCACCGCCCTGTTGGAGGAATTCGAGCTGCCCGAAGGATCGCTGGCCGGGTTCACTTATGACTTCACCGTGGAATATGGCGAAGGCCACGGTACGCTGGACTACGTCATTCGCACTGTGGTCAGCAAGGACACACAGGTCGACTTGCGCCAGATTCATACGGATGCGCTTCCTCCCGTACCTCCACCGCAGGCGCATCCACGGGGGGTATGGTCCTTTTCCGAAACGAATGCGCGGATGCCGACATACGTGGTAGGGCAAAGCGCCAATTATCGGGCGTGTGCCACTAAAAAACTGAACGGTGAGACTCCTGCCGATCTGCTGTTTACCGGGGCACGCAGCGAGCTGGGCCCTGCGCTGGACAACCGCGGACAATTCGGCACTATATACAACGCGACCATTCCCATCGTTAATAACAGTGACGAGGTACGTACCGTGCGGATTTATGCGAATCCACGCGGAGGTGCATTCGCCGGGTCTGTACGCATAGACAATCGTGTATATGGCATTCCTCTGCTGCAAGATAATACCAAGGTATGCCGATTGGCTGATATCAGCGCTCCCCCCGGCAGGTCCAGCTATGCTCTCAGTTTCATGGTCGCAGGCAGTGCAACTACGCCGCTAGGTCTGTACGTTATCACGCTATAGTTATACTCATGATGACTGCTTCGTCATTAGCGTAAAAAAAAGCGCGAGTTCAAGGGTTATTTTCCCCTATAACTCGTGCTTTTTGGATTATGCTCGCCCATTTGAGCAGGTTATGGATAGTTGTTCTTTAGTTGCCCAAACACACTTGATACCGCTCTATTTGAACCGTTGGACCTGCCTCGAAGGCATAATGGTCAACTCCGGAATGTTGACATGCTCCGGCTGCTCCAGTGCATAAAGGGCAGCTTCTGCAACATCATCGGGATGCAGCGGTAAAACGCTCGAAGCAAACGCCCGAATCTCCTGCTCGAGATATCCGGCCACCTGCGAAAATTCCGTCGCCACCGCCCCGGGGTGAATCGCAGTTACACGAATTCCTTGCGTACTGGTCTCCAAACGCAATGCGGAGGCTATGGCGCTAACGCCGTACTTGGTAGCGCTGTATAGTCCTCCTCCGGCAACCACTTCCTTCGCTGCAATAGAGGAGACAATGACAACATCCCCCTTGGCCTGTTCCCTCATTGGCTGAAGCCCATACTTCAGTGTCAGGACAAGACCGTGCACATTCGTCTTGTAAAGCTCCTCCCATCGTTCCAGGTCCACTTCTGCCAGTGGGCTTCGATACCCGAAGCCGGCATTGGCAACAATAATGTCAAGCCGTCCCCAGTGTTCAAGAATGGCATGGATCGCCTGCTGTACATCTTCAGCTTTTTGGATATCGGCAGGTATTGCCATGACCTCGTACAATTCCTCTTGGTGCAAGTCGCGAACCAATTCGTCCAATCGCTCCTGACGGCGTGCCAATACAGCTACATATGCGCCTCGCTTTGCCAGTTTTCTTGCAATCGATGCCCCAATGCCGCTGCTTGCGCCTGTTACCAAAGCTACTTTACCGGCTAGGCTTTCCTTCCCTTTCCAGGATAAATCCAACTCATCCAATATCATGTTAAACCCTCCCCAAGCTTATTTGGTTAAAAGCACGCGATGAACGCCCTGGCTGCCTCCAGGAGCTGTGCCTATATATAAATATCCGTCATGGTTTACAGCCGTAGTTACGCCATAAAGCGAGCCTGCAGGATCATGCCAGCTTCCGATGAGTTTCCCCTGCGAATTAAGCTCCACAGCAAGCCCATGCTTCACAGGTGCGCTTGCACCGCTGAGCAGCGATTGAGGCAATTTGGCCATCATCCCAGCCAGCCACGGGCTTCCATGCATCTGATCTACAAAGGGAATACGTGTCGTGAAGAGACCGACCCAGAAATGGCCTTGATCATCACGCGTAATGTTATCCGGAAAACCGGCGAGATTATCCGCAAAAATATCCGAAGTCCCCTTCTTCGGCCCTTTGAGCCAGTATCTGGTCAATTGGTAGTGATACGACTCTGCCACAAGCACAAAATCTTCGTCCGCAGACAAGGCAACCCCGTTCGCAAAATAAAGGCCCTCCAACAGAACTGTCGTCTGCTTGGTCGCCGGATCATATTTCAGCAAACGTCCATGTGGCTTGTTCTCGGCGATTTCTTTGAAGGTCACTCTACCATAATTGGAGGTGTCAGAAAAATAAATAGTGCCATCTTTCGCAATATCTAGCTCATTGGCCAAATAGATCGGTGTGCCGTCGACTTGATCGGCCAACACTGTCACTTTCCCGGAAGGATCTACAGACAGCAGCCCCTTCTGGACATCCGTAACGATCAGATTTCCACTAGCGTCAAACATAAGTCCATTGGGTGTTCCCTTGGTATCTGCATATAGCTGGGCCTTTTGCGGATTGCCCTTTCCATCAAAGGCAACCTTATAAATTTTCCCGTCGGAGTCTCCCGTATATAAAGTGCCTTCCTTGTCAAAGGTGATAAATTCCGGAAACTTAGGGGCATCTGTAACAAGCTCTGCGGAGCTGAGTTTGTTGTTTTGTTGCCATGGACCCGCTTGTTCAAAAGAGGGGGCCGAAGGTGCAAGCCATTTTGCAGGCTGGACAGGGGAAGGGATGAGCATAAAAATAACCACTCCCAGAAAGATTACCGCCAGCAGCGATAATCCGGTTCTGCGTACCCATTTACGCGGTTTCTTATTCTTTCTTCCTTGAGAATCTTTGATGGACAAATCAGGTTTACTGGACATAAGTGCCTCCTATGTGATGTGAATAATATTTATATTTGAACGACGATTTTACCGAAATACTGTTTTCCTTCAGCCAAAAGTGCAAAGGCTTCACCGATTCGGCTGAGCGGGAATACCCGGTCGATGACAGGATGTAGCTGATGGTGGGAAATGGCACGATTCATGTTTTCGAAATGTTCCCTGTTACCGACTTGACTGCCACGAATCGTCGCAGCCTTCTGCAAAATGCTGGTGACATCGAACTCAGGAATGGTCAAGCCCGATAAGAATCCGATCATGCTCACAGTCCCTCCGGTACGAAGTGCATTGATGGATTGTGCCATTGTTGCCGCTCCCCCCACATCCAGGACATGGTCGACTCCGCCGCCTGTCATCTCCAGAGCCACCTTATCCCACTCGGGAACTTCCGAATAGTTGATTGTCTGCCATGCGCCGAGAGCTTTTGCCCGTTCCAGCTTGTCATTGCTGCTCGATGTGATAATTACCCGTGCTCCTGCCATCAGAGAGAATTGAAGCCCAAAGATGGAGACACCGCCTGTTCCTTGCAAGAGCACCGTATCCCCCGCTCGCAGCCCGCCAGATTCCATCAGCATGCTCCATGCGGTTAATGCCGCAATTGGCAAGGTGGAAGCCTCCTCCCAAGTAAGGTGATCCGGAATGGCGACGATCCCTTCTTCATGTAGAACGATATATTCAGCCGCCACTCCGCTGAGCGGGCCTCCCAGACTGTCCTTTAATACCTCCGCTCTCGTGCTCCCGCCAATGAATTTCTGTTGTAAATTTCCCGCTACCCTTTGTCCAATCTGAAATTTTGTCACTCCTTCGCCCACAGCTACAATTTCACCCGCTCCATCGGATAACGGAATGAAGGGAAATTGAATGCCGATCGGCATTACTCCATTAAGTATTACCAAATCTCGATAATTAAGAGACGCTGCCCTTATGCGGATCAGAACCTCCAGCCGTCCCGGCACCGGTATGTCGAGTTCCGTCAAGGTTAATTCTTCAAAGCCAAAACTGTTTTTCAGTTGCACTGCTTTCATTTTGGTTGTCCTCCCTGCAATATTAAATTTTTTATCTATTATAGATACAGTGTATTATACAAGAAACAATGTTTCCTGCATAATACACTGTATCTATTTATCTTCAAAACGTCAATATTTACTTTAAAAATAAAACGTGTCGTAAAACTGCCTCCGTTTTTTTTAACAGTTCTTACCAAGTAAAAATTGGAGGCAGGGTTGCTTTCGCTTGCCCATAACTTGCTCAGGTAGGCAAGCATGAACCAAAAAACGCGAGTTGCAAAGGTGGAATAACCTCTGCACTCGCGTTTTTTACATTAATGGTGATATAAGCACTGTCCAATACAGTTAAAACTTTGCCTATGAGACAGACCCATTTAAGCTCCATATTTTATAGAACGTGCTTCTGACTACACTACTCTACTAAGCACAAAATTGGAGGGCGGGCCAGACTCCGGCTTGCCAAACAAATAACCCTGAGCCAGGGACACACCTGCTTCACGACAAAATTCAAAATCTTCCATCTGCTCAACGCCTTCAGCCAGCACCTTGCCTCCAAAGCGAGAAGCCGATTCCACGATCCCCGTAATTTGTCGCTGCTGATCACTGTTGCGATGACAGCCATCAATTAAACTCCGATCAATTTTGACATAATCTGGCTGGAGGCCATTCATTAGCTCTGTCGTAGAATAACCTGCCCCCACATCGTCCAGTGCCACTGAAACTCCTCGTGTGCGATATTGTTCAAAAATTTGATGCAAAACATTCAGGTCGTCAATTTCTTCCGTCTCTACGACCTCAAACACAAAATCCTCCGTATTCATGGACAACCGATCAATCGTCTCAAAGGTATGATTCAAGCAATAGGCTGGATTATAGATGGTTGAAGGGAGAAAGTTAATAAATCGTTTAATCCCCGCAGGGAGGCATGCTGCACTTTTTTCAATAGCGGAAATACGAGCCAAGCGATCCAAATGAGCATGCAAGCCGGCTTCACGGGCAATTTCAAACAGCCGAAAAGGCTGGAAGTGCCGCTCCGAATGTGACGGACGCAGCAAAAACTCAAACCCGATAATGTTCAGGTTGTGGTCAACAATAGGCTGCAGGTGGCTTGAAAAGCTTTTGTCCCTAATGATACTCATCATATCCGGGTGTTGAATTCTGGCCTGCAATTGGCTAAATAGAAGCCAGTCCTCATATCCCTCCACATGATTCAGTCCGGTCACCACAGTCTCCATATGTAAGAGCCATTCCTGGGGAAGACGAGCCAGTCCGTTAACCAGCTGTTCCAGTTCTGAATGGCTGTCATACTTAAACACTATTCCGTCCTCGCAGCATTGTTGCGGTAGTATACCCAAGCCATCTAATGCCGGATTAAGCGACACCCTGGGGTGCCTGATCTTCAGCAATCCTTGATCTCTAATAGGTAATATGATACTGCAACTGCTGCATGTCATAATGGTCCTCCTCGGAACAATTTTCCGGTTTTTTCACCATTATATCACAAATAACTAGAACGAAAGTACTATAAAATCAAGAAAAACAAGCTCATTCCTAGTCGAAAATTAGGACTTAAGTGTATATCCGACAAGAAACAAAGTCTTTTGCACCAATTTTCATTTTCAATATTATTTTTCATGAAAGGCAAAAAAACAGCAAGTCTCCCGAATAGAGACTTGCTGCTTGGCTCTGATTAAACCTGGAGCCGTAAAGGCAAACTTACTTGGAAGCCTTTGGCTTGGTTGTTTTAGCTGGTTTAGCTGGTTTAGCAGTTGCAGGCTTGGTTGTTTTAACAGCCGGCTTTGCCGTTGCTTTCGCAGGGACTACAGCTTCCTTTGCAGGAGTCTTTGCTGCATTAGGCTTTGCGCCAGCTTTTAAGCTGTATTTGGCAAAACCGTCTGCCGCACTGCCCAAGTAAGCAATTTGTTGATTTCCAGCCAGCACATCCTTGGCATCAGGTGAGGACTCGAAGGTAACCTTTGCCTGACCGAAAGGAGCAATAGACCAATTGCCATCCGCTGACGGATTAATGGTTCCGTTCGTACGGATATAATCAACAATGACTTGACGGTTTTCATCCGGCGCTGCCATCACAATGCGCTTGCCATCCGGATTTGCCAGTTTGGACGAGGACGCACGGTAGTTATTGGTCGCTACGATAAATTTCTGTGCAGGATCAATGGCCTTCCCATTGTATTGCAAGTCCTTGATACGATGAGCCGAAGAATCAATAATGTTTCCTTTGGCATCATAGCGTGCAGGTTGAGTTACATCGATTTGGTAAGTCACACCGTCAATGACATCAAAATTGTAGGTTGGAAAATCTTTATTGATCAGCGCTTGTTCCTCTGTTTTGCCTGGATCGATACGGTTAAACTGACCCGCAGACCACTCCAGCCATTCCTGGATTTCAGCACCGGTTACTTCTACAGCATGAACCGTGTTCGGGTATACGTACAAATCGGACACGTTTTTAATCGCTATCGTACCTTCAGGGATGTTCGTGTAATACTCGGCACCGTTGCGACCACCAGCCTTGAATGGAGCGCCAGCCGACAATACGGGAAGATTTTCGTATTCGGTCCCTTTAAGATGGTTTTGTACATACCATTTTTGTGCATTCGTCACAATCTGAATGGATGGATCATCCTGCACCAATGCAAAATAACTGGTAATCGGTGCGGTTGTGGTTCCAACCGGTTGACGAACATAATCCAGCGTTCCTTTATGCTCTTCCTTGACTGAGTCCGTCAGTTTAAAATCAGGCTTGATCTGCAAAGCTTGGTTTGTGGTATTCACAACCGGACGCACTTCTGACTGAGAATTAGTCACGCTCCATACATCTTTTTTCTTTTCCAGACTCAGGTCAATAATGCCCAGCTCCTTGCCCCAAGAGGAAGCTTCTACAGCCGGTACGCCATTAATGGTTCCTTTATCCAGATCTACACCGTTCATTCCTTTAAAATCAGGGCCGGGGAAAGATTTATGAGCATGCCCAAACAGAATAGCGTTGATTCCATCCACCTGGCTCAAATATTTAACGGCATTCTCCATCATTGGCGTTTGCGGCACATCCTCATAACCTGTGTGTGCAAGCACAACAATAATGTCAGCACCTTCTGTTTTCATTTGAGGAATGAACTTTTTCGCCGTTTCCACAATATCCTTCGTAACGACCTTACCCTTCAAATTGGCTTCGTCCCACTGCATGATTTGAGGAGTTACCAGACCGATTACGCCCACTCTGAGCGTATGCTCATCGCCCTTCTCGTCCGTTACCGTTTTATTGAGAATCTGATAAGGGGTAAAATAATTTTTAGCACCTTCGCCCCCGTTATCATAGTATACGTTCGCATTTACGTAAGGAAAATCAGCTCCCTTGAGCGATTTCTCCAAAAAGTCAAGGCCATAGTTAAATTCGTGGTTGCCTACAGTAGCCGCATCATAGCCCATCAAGTTCATCATCTTGTAGACCGGATGGACACCGCCTTCTTTCTCGAAGGCTTTGTTTCTGGCCATATAATCGCCTAATGGATTACCCTGCAACAAATCACCGTTATCGAACAGCATACTGTTTCTTGTTTCGCTACGCGCCTGCTGGATCAGTCCGGCAGTGTTAATCAAGCCATATTCGTTAGTTTCCTTATCTGCATAATAATCGTAGTTCATCAACGTCGTGTGAATATCCGTTGTTTCCATGATCCGCAAATTCACTGTAGCGCTGTCCCGAGAATCGGTGGCAGCCCAGGACGGAGCAGCTGTAAACACCAGCATGCTACAAGCTACAACCGCTGCTGTAAACCCTTTAAACCAATTTTTACGAAATAACAAAATATACCCCTCCTTATTAAGGTGTATGGCTCATATACATACTTTTGCACATATATGTAAGTTTCGAACCCACCATTCCTATTTTAATCCAACGCCAGACAAAAGAGTAGTCATTTGACCAAAGTTATTTATAAAAAAATAATTAATTTTCTTGCAAATGAACCGTCATCTCTTCCTCCATGCTGGACAGCCCCGCCTTCAGGGCATATAATCGTCGTAGTAAACCCGAATAAACAAACCCATTAAACCATACAATGCCAGGGGTGCTGGAATCGGCCGGCTGAGAGTGTGTCCCAAGACACTGACCCTTACAACCTGATCTGGGTAATGCCAGCGTAGGAATGCTTAAGCTAAGATGTGCCTTCTTTTCATAGGCCATCCCTTACTTTGGTATATACAAGCGCAAGCGTCCCGGAACCTGGGGGCGCTTTTTTTGTTGAGGATTAAGTTGTTGGAAAGATAGTGTCCGGCAGATGTTATTTTATGAAATGGGGAACATAAGCTGTCTGATTCGACAGATGACGGGTAATTAAAAGGAGAGAACACAACGATGAAGCGCATGAAAATGTTAAGCCTTGGACTAATTAGTCTGTGGCTCATGGCCCTGACACTAACAGCCTGCGGAGGAGGCTCCCCCTCTACAACCCAGGAGGCGGCACCTGCTACCAACGCTCCAGCTTCCACCCCGGCAAAGGGGCTTAAGGATGTTAAAGTTGTACTTGACTGGACACCAAATACGAATCATACGGGACTCTATGTCGCCAAGGATAAAGGATTTTACGAAAAAGCGGGCTTGAATGTCCAAATCGTTCAACCCGGTTCAGGCGGAGCCGATCAAATGGTAGCTTCAAATGCGGCACCTTTTGGTATCAGCTATCAAGAGGGCGTCACCCAGGCACGTACGCAAGGTGTACCACTCGTATCTATCGCAGCAGTAATTCAGCATAATACATCAGGCTTCGCAGCCCCGGTAGATCGCGGCATTAAAAGCCCGAAAGATTTTGAAGGGAAAAAATACGGCGGCTGGGGTTCACCCGTAGAAGAAGCGGTCATGAAATCCATCATGGATTCAGACAAGGCCGATGTGAGCAAAGTGAAGATTATGAATATGGGTAATGCCGACTATTTTACAGCCGTGAAGCGGGATATCGACTTTGCCTGGATTTTCTACGCATGGACCGGGATCGAGGCGGAGCTTCGAGGTGAACCCCTGGATATGCTGTATGTAAAAGATTATTCCAAAAGCCTTGATTACTATACACCAGTGATTGTAAGCAACGAACAGACCATTAAAAATGATCCGGAACTGGTCAAAGCGTTCATGGACGCCACCGCCCAAGGCTATGAATACACCATTGCTCATCCTGAAGAATCCGCGGATATCCTAAGCAAAGCCGTACCGGAGCTGGACAAAAAGCTGGTACTCGCCAGCCAAAAATGGCTAAGCCCGCGTTATCAGGACGATGCCGCGCAATGGGGTGTGCAAAAAGCGGAGGTATGGCAAAACTATTCGGATTGGATGTACGAACGCAAGCTGCTCAGCAAACCTCTGGAAGTCGAAAAAGCCTTCACAAACGATTTTTTACCAAAGCGTTGATCTTGTAAATCGAACTTGAAGTAGCCTTTGCGCCACTATGTTTATTCTTTAGTTTCATATTATCTAAGCGCTAAGTAGGTGCGCTTGTGTGTTAAAAATGCCACACAACCTAGCTTTAAAAATAAGGTGCTTTTAAGGCGGTTGGCAGCGGAGCGGTTCATTTGAATCTGGAGAAACGGAGTGTTCGCCCGAAAGCTTTCTTTAGGAAAGCTGGCTTCGAAAGCATACGCTAAAGGGGGATTCTTACCTTTTAAAATTTATTCAAAGAATCCCACGGCAACAGCGATCGTAAGATCAAATGAAACGCGAAGCGGTCTCACCCGCCTTAAACCACCCTATTTTCTCTAAAACACTCCAAATGAAGGACAGGTGAATTCTTATGGCTAACACTTTGCTCAGTATTCAAGTGATTCCTAAAACTCCTAATAACGAGGACTCTTATCTTTATGTAGATAAGGCGATTGAGGTCATCCAACGTTCCGGTGTCAAGTATCAGGTGAATCCATTGGAGACGACCATGGAGGGTGAGTTGGACGAGCTACTGAACGTAGTTAAAGAAATGCACGTGGCATTAACGGAGGCCGGCAGTCCCAGCATCATTTCACAGATCAAAATTGCACATAACCCACAGGGCATCAGCATGAACAAGCTGACCGAAAAATATCGCCCATGAACTCAAAAGGCAAGAACGCATCCTGGTGGAAAAGCGTATGGCCGCCCCTTGTGGCGGTCCTCTTCTTTTTGGCAGCCTGGCAGGGGGCGGTTTCTTATTTGCATGTTGAGTCCTGGCTGCTGCCAGCTCCGTCTCTGATCGTACAGGAGGGCATGGCTCAGTCAGAGCTGCTTGGTGCCCATACGTGGGCTACGATTCGCCTGACGTTTGGGGGATTTGCAATAGGGACAGCAACAGGACTGTTGATCGCCATCGTTCTTCATACGATTCCTTTTCTCAAGTCCGCCCTGTATCCACTGCTCATCCTTAGTCAGAACATTCCGATCATAGCCCTTGGCCCATTGCTGATGGTGTGGTTTGGTTTTGGCGTGCTGCCCAAGCTGCTGGTTATTACGTTAGTGTGCTTCTTCCCCGTGGCTGTAGCAGCCATGGACGGGCTGACACGGACGGACCGCACGATGATGAACTATATGCGCATGTCGGGCGCGAGTCGTATGGCTATCTTCACGAAGCTGGAGTTGCCGCACTCCTTGCCACAAGTATTTTCCGGCATCAAGATTGCTGCCACCTACAGCGTGATGGGCGCAATTATTGCCGAATGGATCGGTGCCAGTGAAGGAATCGGATATTATATGATGCTGCAAAAATCGGCCTATCGCACGGATTTGATTTTTGCCGCCATTGGCATCATTGTTGCACTCAGTTTACTGATGTTTGTCATGATCGTACTGCTGGAAAAATGGCTGGTCCGCTGGAAACCGGATCAGGAATAGCTCCCAAATGGATTCAATAAACTCGAAGAAAGGGTGTGACGCTATGAGTCTGCATCCGCCTGACTTATCACCACAAAACATGGCTGATGGACAACGCACCGGAGAAGAGCAGGAGCTTCCGACAGCTCCTCCAGCGTTGGAAGTGGATAGCATCAGCCTCGCCTTCCGTGAAAAACGAAGCTCACTTCCCGTATTGCAGGATGTGGCCCTGACCGTTAAGCCGGGAGAATTCGTCTCCCTCATCGGCCCATCCGGCAGTGGCAAAAGCACGCTGTTTCACATCATCGGCGGGCTGCTTCAGCCCCAGCAGGGACGCATTCGCATGCACGGACAGGATGTGACGGGCGAACGCGGGCATATTAGCTATATGCCGCAGCAGCCCGCCCTTTTCCCGTGGCGTACCACGCTGGATAACGTACTGCTCGGGCAGGAAAACGCGCCGCGCAAAGATAGGGCAGCGCACTCACGGTACGCCAGCGAACGTGAACGCCGCGAAGATGCCCTGCAATGGCTGGAGCAGGTCGGGCTGGGTCCCTTCGCCAAAGCGTACCCGCATACACTCTCTGGAGGTATGCAACAACGCGCGGCCTTCCTGCGCGCACTGCTCAGCCCGCAGGAGCTGATGCTGCTGGATGAGCCGTTCAGCGCCCTGGATGCGCTGACACGTGCAGATATGCAGCAATGGTTATTGCGGATGTGGGAGAAAAACCGCCGCTCTGTGCTGTTTATCACCCACAGCATCGAGGAAGCGCTGCTGCTCTCTGACCGGATCTACGTGCTGTCGGCACGACCTGCTACGGTGATGCATGTCGTAGATGTTCCCTTCCCACGTCCTCGTCGGGAGGAAATCACCCTTGATCCACGTTTTAGCGAATGGAAGCGGACCATGACGGGCTGGATGCGCGAGGAAAAATACAAGCTGGACGGCAGTATGGACCCTACTGGGAGCATTCACAAGAATACTCCGGGTGACGGAGTGAAGCGGTATGAATGACATTTTGACCGCGACAGCATCCGCACCATTGATTGACGCACACATTCATGTTGACAGCTACCCGCCTGAGCAGCAGGAGCCATTGCTGGCTTCTCTTGCCGATAGCAGTGTCGAAGCCGTCATAGCCGTATCCATGCATCTCGCCTCCAGCCAAGCCAATCTGCGGTTAGCTGAACGTTGGCCCGGGCTGGTACGCCCAGCCTTCGGCTTTCATCCCGAGCAGCCTCTTCCATCACAAGCCGAGCTTGATCTGCTGTTTGGCTGGATGGATAAGCATATAGAGCAGATGGTCGCCGTTGGCGAAGTCGGCCTGCCCTACTACAATCGGCTAAAGGCCTTACGGAGCGGAGCCTTTTTTGACCTCACTCCCTACATAGCGCTGCTAGAGCGTTTTATCCGGTTCGCACGGAAGCATAACAAGCCTATTGTGCTGCACGCCGTTTATGAAGACGCCGATATCGCTTGCGACCTTCTGGAACGGCATGGTGTCACACAGGCACATTTCCACTGGTTCAAGGGCTCTGCCGCCACAACCGAACGTATGGCCCGGAACGGCTACTATGTCTCCTTCACACCCGATCTTCTGTACGAAGAAGAAATTCGCAAGTTGGCGAGACAGTATCCGTCCAATCAGATCATGGCGGAGACAGACGGCCCCTGGCCGTTCGAGGGAGCTTTTACCGGACAAAAGACGCATCCACGGATGACTGCCGACGTCATTCGCGCATATAGCAAGCTGACCCATCAAGACGAGTCTGCCGTCCGTCCATTATTTTATGAAAATACGAGACGCTTCTACTCACTGTCTAATTTATAAAGTCATATTTAGCCGTCAGCAATTCCAATTCCCTGAAAGAATAAGATATCTGCTTTTACAGTACAAGCAAAGAACCTTCAGATACGCATCATAACCGCGTAACCGAAGGTTCTTTGTATTTTTAAACCTATATAGAGGCTTCATAAGTCCTATATAGGCTTTTGCTTTTAGGCCTCTGCTTTTTTATGACCGCTCTACTTTATTGCTTCAAAAATCCCTTTTGCTCCAAAAATGACTTCAACTGCAACCGTGCAGGCTCAGTCAGTCTCGCCGCCATTTGTTCAGACCAAGGAGTAGAACGTTGACCGCCCGTACGCTCCTTCAAATATTCAGCCGATGTGTGATCATATAGCTCCACAGCCTTCATCGTCTGATTTTTGTCGTAGCCGTTCATGTGCAAAACACCGGAAAGCGGAAGACGTGGACGCAAGCCCGTGTCCTGATCCGGTACGCCGATACACATACCGAACACCGGATATACCAGTTCAGGCAACCCTAACAGCTCGGATACCTCAGCTATTCTCGTACGGATACCCCCGATGTAGACGATCCCCAAGCCAAGTGATTCAGCGGCTACTGCTGCATTTTGTGCAGCTAACGCGGCGTCAATGGTAGCAACTGTATAATTTTCGACGGAACCTTCGTAGGAAGGCTGACCTGGCTGATGGTGAACTGTGACCTGCTTCAAGCGATACAAATCTGCACACCATACCAGAAACACCGGGCATTGTTCAACATAAGCCTGACCCCCCGCCAGCTCAGCGAACTTGGTTTTCAAAGCAGGCTCTGTAACGGCAATGACGGTATAAGCCTGCACATTGCTGGACGAGGAAGCCATTTGGCCAGCCGCCACAATAGCTGCGAGCTGCTCGTCGGTAACGGCGTCTGACTTGAATTTTCGTACAGACCGATGATTCATCAACAAGGAAATCGTATCATTCATGACTGCTTCACTCCTAATCCATAATATAAGCTTTTTATCTGTGTCAAGCTGTGTATACAAAGAAGTTCTTGCATGCTTGCATGGCACTCCTACAAATATTATGAAACTTTCGCGGTTGATAAGCAACCTCACTCCATGGCAAAAAAAGCAAGTACACCGGAAGCCCAATCCGAATGTACTTGCCTGTAGAATCATCTACCCCCGTTTTGATGCTGGCTGCATAGTTGAAACAGATCTATTGACCGGTTTTGACGCTAAACGTGATTTGAATACGTGATACAGGTTTGCCAAGAGCAGCCCTATAAACAAATACATTAATCCGCCAAAAAGATCGTATACAGCCACCCCTACTAATGCAGCAAGAATGCCAAAAATGATTTGATCCTTCACCTTGGCAGGTGTCGTGGGCAGGTCAGTGAGCATAAAAAAGCCAAAGAAAAGAGCCGCGTTGACAAATGGAGGCCGAAGCGCATCCGAAGCATCCCCCAGGTGAAAATATCCTGTAAAGAGCAATAATACAAAAAAGGTTCCGAAAAATGAAAATACCTGAGGATACTTATTGACTCGATCGGTTACCACATATCCACCAATGAACAGAAAGACCATCATCCATGCAGGTAAATCCCCGAATGCCCCCCACCAGCTCTGCCCTGATTCAAAAATGAGTAACGATAGCAGCAGTCCAAAAGCTGCCGGATTGAAAATCGGCTTCTTTTTATAAACCAATAGATGCTTGGATACAACAGCAATTGCTGAAGTAGCCGCAATCACGTACCAGGAGGTCGTCGTGCCTAACACCAGGGCGATGAGTAACCCTGTGATCAACGCACCATCTGGCAGCATCCGCTTCCTTTGTCTTATCAAGCCAAGGAGAAGGTCCACAGCTACAGCAATACCGACGGCTACCAGTCCATTCATAATACCTGCTATGTCATGCCCAGCAATAGAGCCTATCAGAAGATACACCGTGATTGCTATTGCGACATAGCCCTTTGGTGATTTAATCCATTGCTTTAAAGTCATTTATATTCCTCCAACTCGAACCAATTGTAAATCTGATGTGATGAAGATGGCTTGTAAACCCGCTTGTTCCACAATCCCTCTCCCCTCAACTGCCCCCAGCAAAAATGATGACGTAGCAAAGGTATCCGCCATCATAGCGAAGGGAGCAATCACGCTGGAACTGACCCAATCTTTGGGAGAGGTCTGGGTTTTGGGATCAATCAAATGATGTATATCGGCTACAGTCGCACTTTTGCGCTCATAGCCTCCCGAGGTACATATAGCCTCATTGGAAAGCAGAACCGTCGATATCACTTCTTCTTTGCGTTCAGGATGTTGAATGCCTATTTCCCATGCCTCTCCACTATCGTTCATCCCTCCTGCAAATAAATCGCCCCCCGCATTTACAACAAAACCCCCAAATTCCGCCAGTTCATGCACTGCCAGGTCAATGGCAAATCCTTTGGCTACAGCTCCCAGATCAATGACCAACGGCTTCAGCAAGCACAAGGTGCGTTCTTGTTCATCTAATACGATATCCCGATAGGTAACGGAAGCCGTAGAAGGACTGTACATGGCTTCTCCGGTTAAATAATGACGATTAAATCCATAATCCTCCATCCTTTTCCCTATCGTAGGATCAAATATCCCATCCGTACATTCAGCCATTCCCAATGCAAATTTGAGGGGTTCAAACAAAAATGGGCTTACGGCTACAGGTATTCCAACCTGTTGACAGGCTCTCATCAATTCACTGTCAGGGCTAAAGCGACTGCAAGCTTGCTCCACTTTTTGAAAAGCCTCAAATGCCTGATTCATTTTCTGTGCGACCGTTGCTTCGGATGTGGATTTTCCTGTAACGACCTCTATACTTACAGCAGTATCCATATATAGCTTGGTTCTCTTCATGACGATCCCCTTCGTGCACTGGAGAGCGCATTTTGTACAGCTTCCTGAAATGCCAGGGTGCTATACGTTGCACCGGATACATTCGTAACTTGGGCACTTTGTTTTTTTACAACCTCCGAAGGAAGCCCTCCTATATCACTTTCGGAATAATGCATAGCATAATGGCTAACTTCAACGTCCGTTATTTTATCATTCCTGATCATTACGCTGACTTCAATGGAACCACGCCGATTATTACCCGTCCCTGTATAGGTACCATCTTTGTATACACTTTGCGATTGAGGGGTGTTTTTAACCTTATGATGATTTGTTGGAATACCGGACTGAGTATGCTGTGGCAATGACTGCGAGGATGCCTCGGTTTCCGTCGTAAAATATCCGGCAGCGTACACTGCTGTAATCGCTGCTGAGCACAAAGCAACCCATTTTTTATTCATCTGTGCCATGTAGATCCCCCCATATAGATGATTATCCTTATGCCTCTCGGCTGATAATGCTAGTATAGTAGTGGAATATTTAAAATTCCTTAAAAGAACGGAATGAATTCGAACGGTGGAAAGGTGGAACAACGTGTGCGAGTGCTTGTCGTAGAAGATGATCCTTCTCTTCTCAGGATTATCCGTGACCTCTTTGAAAGTGAATCTTTCCTGACAGATGGTGCAGAAACAGGCGACGAGGGATACTATTTGGCCGGGCAGAATATTTATGATTTGATTATTCTCGATATCATGCTGCCGGAAATGAGCGGTGTTGACATTGTCAAAAAGCTGAGGTCACAGGGGATGCTCGTTCCCATCATTCTTTTGACTGCTAAAGATGCGGTCGAAGATCGTGTTGCCGGACTGGATATCGGAGCAGACGACTACATCACGAAGCCGTTCGCCCTCTCGGAATTAATGGCACGGACAAGAGCTGTTTTGAGGAGAAAGGGTACGATTGGACAAGAAGGAGATTTGATCTATGGATCTATCCGATTAATCCCAGCGGCGAGAGACGCGTTTATTGAAGACCATGCCTTGAATTTAACCACAACAGAATATAAATTACTGGAGTTCTTTCTATGTAATAAAGAGCAGATATTAACCCGTGAGCAGATATTTGACCGGGTATGGGGATTCGATTCAGGAGCAGCCACGACAGCAGTCGACGTATATATGCATCTGTTGCGTAAAAAGCTCGCGGCCCGTAACGCCGACAACCTCTTTAGAACCGTGCGTGGAATCGGGTATATGCTGACAGGTGAACCTCATGTTCATTAATATCCGCAGAAGGCTGGTCATCCTGAATACTGCCGTTTTCCTACTCGTTTTCTCCATATTGGGCACCTGGCTATACATTCATATGCAATACCAGCTATACCACAATACGGATGAAGTCATGATACAGGCCCAGAAGCAAGTTCTATACTCTGAAAATCCAGCAGAACTACTAGAAAACGATCATTTGGGCTCTCAATATGATTATGATGACAAAATAACATACCTGCTCTGGTCTGCTCCAAACAAGTTCCTCGGACAGTTGCCCAAGCAGTCGTTACCCCCGGAACTGGTTAGTCAATTCCAATATTCATCGGACGAACAGACCATTCGGACGGTAAACATCGGTGATCGCAGTTATCGGGCTCTTCAGTTTAAGTACACACCCAAAGATTCCGACACGCCAATCATGGTTTGCCTCGTCAAAAGCTTGAAGGATGTGCAGGGCGCGCTCCGGTCCTTGATGTGGAATATCACTGCCGGAATTGTCATCGGAGGGTTTGTGTTCGTTTTTGCAGGTTTATTTCTGGCCGGACGTGCGCTTGTACCTATACGAAACTCCTGGGAAAGGCAGCAGCGCTTTGTTGCAGATGCGTCGCATGAAATGCGAACACCAACGGCAATCATCCATGCCCAAACAGAGATGCTTCTGCGGCACCCCACACATACCATTGAAGAGGAGAGCCCTCAAATCGCTATAATTCTAAAAGAAAGCAAGTGGATGGGCAGGTTACTGGAGGATCTGCTGACACTGGCTCGATCTGACTCCAATCAGTTGCAGATTGCCCCCTCGTCCATCGAACTGGATTCATTATTATTGGAATTGGCAGAGCAATTCAAGTTATTGGCAGATACCAAAGGGATCATAATTGAGACGGTAGTCCAGAAGCCTCTGCTCCTATGGGGAGATGGCGGGAGAATACGCCAGCTTCTGACCATCCTGCTGGATAACGCCTTGAAATATACCCCATCCGGCGGGCAGATTAAGGTGGCTGGACGCTATCAAGGTCCTTCCGTATATATTAGCGTGTCAGATAACGGCTGTGGAATCCCTGAAGCTGATTTACCCAATGTCTTTAACCGATTTTATCGTGGTGACAAGGCCCGGTCCCGTACCGAGGGGGGAACAGGACTTGGACTATCCATCGCTCAGTGGATTGTAGAAGTACATGGCGGAAGCATCCGCATCCATTCAGAAATTAATAAAGGAACTCAAGTGGAACTATTCTTCCCCCCTAAAAAAAACGTAAACAGAATAAGAGGACAGGGTAGGATTTAAACAAAAAAACGGCAATGGCACAGACGTCCAAGACGTGAATGCCATTGCCGTCATTATTTGGGTTGAGATTACAGCTTTACTCGTTGAAGGCGCAGCGCATTCAGCACGACCGAAACAGAACTGAATGCCATGGCTGCTCCCGCCAGCCACGGGGCAAGGAAGCCCAAGGCAGCAATCGGGATACCGATTACGTTGTAACCGAGCGCCCAAAACAGATTCTGGCGTATGTTAGTCATGGTCCGGCGGCTCATTTCGATCGCGTCAGGAATGCTGTTCAGGTTGCCGCGCATGAGCGTAATATCGGCGGCCTCCATCGCCACATCCGTACCCGTGCCCATCGCCATCCCAATATTAGCCGTAGCCAGTGCAGGCGCATCGTTAATACCATCGCCCACCATGGCTACGACCAAGCCTTGTTCCTGGAGCCGTGTCACTTCTTCAGCCTTGCCCTCAGGCAGCACCTCCGCCAGTACCCGCCCAATTCCAGCCTCGGCAGCTACCGCACGCGCGGTCCGTTCATTATCGCCCGTAATCATGATGACTTCAATGTTCATCGCCCGCAGACGGGCAACGGCCTCCCGTGACGTTTCTTTGATCGTATCCGCCACGGCTACCAGTCCGGCATAGGCGCCATCGACAGCGACAAGCATGGCTGTTTTCCCTGCGTTTTCCAGTTCATTCATATGTTGCTCGGCGGAGTCAGCTATCGCGATGCCTTCCCTGCTCATCAATCGGCGTGTACCTGCAAGTACCTGCTTGCCTTCCACATGAGCCTTCACGCCATAACCCGGAATATTTTCAAAATCTGTCGGTTCCACCAGCTTAATGTCGCGTTCCGCAATCCCCTTTACAATGGCTTCCGCCAGTGGATGCTCCGAGCTTTTTTCCGCCGCACCGAGCCATCGCAGTAGATCCGTTTCAGCGAATCTGTCCTCTTCAACAACAACATCCGTCAGTACCGGCTTGCCGTTCGTAACCGTACCTGTCTTATCCAGTACCACCGCGTTGATGGAACGGGTCATTTCCAGATGCTCGCCACCCTTGAACAGGATGCCATATTCTGCGGCACGTCCCGATCCTGCCATAATGGACGTTGGCGTAGCCAATCCGAGCGCGCAAGGACAAGCAATGACGAGCACTGCAATCATTTTCTCCAATGAACCTGCAAAATCAGACGGTGTCACAAGGAAAAACCAGACGAGAAACGTCATCACGGCAACGGCAACTACAATGGGTACAAAAATACCCGAGATTTGATCCGCGATCCGCTGAATCGGGGCCTTGGAGTTTTGTGCTTCCTCCACGACTTTAATAATACGGGCTAACGCCGTATCGCCACCCACACGCTCGGCCTGGATACGAAGTACCCCGTTTTTATTGAGCGTGGCTCCTGTGACCGGGGAACCGGCCTCTTTTTCAACTGGAAGGCTCTCACCGCTTAGCATCGATTCATCCACCGCCGAGCGCCCATCCACGACCACCCCATCGACGGGAATTTTCTCGCCGGGGCGTACCATAAAGATATCCTTCACACGTACCTGTTCAATCGGTACATCGAGCTCTTGTCCATCACGCACCACACGTGCCGTCGTTGCCTGGAGACTCATCAGACTTTTGATCGCCTCGGACGAACGTCCTTTGGCTACCGCCTCGAACCATTTACCAACCAAAATAAGCGTAATCAACACTGCGCTGGTCTCGTAATATAACTCAGGCATGGTCATGACCCCTGTTCCTGTCACACCTGCCATTCCTCCCATGTCCTCCATAGGGGCTGACGGCCGCAAGGTGAGGTACAAGCTGTAAAAATAAGCCGCAGACGTACCCAGTGCAACCAACACATCCATATTCGAGCTTCCATTGCGAAGCGCTTTATACGCCCCCACATAAAACTGCCATCCAATAATGAACTGGATTGGCGTTGTCAGCACAAGCTGGAACCACGGGTTTAAAAACAGCTCCGGCACATAAATCCATGAGGTAAAGGAAAAATGAGCCACCATCGCCCACAATAACGGAAACGACAGTATTGCCGACACGATCCACTTCCATTTTTTACGCTGGATATCCTTGTTGCGCACATCCGCTATATGATCATCAGCGCTCTGCGGGATCGCTCCGTAGCCCAGTTGCTCAATCTTGCTTACCAGATCCCCGACTATAATACTCCCCGCCGCATATTCGACATGAGCCGTTTCCATTGCCAAATTCACCGTAGCACCTGTCACACCTGGCATTCGATTCAGGCCCTTCTCAATCCGGGTTGCACAAGCTGCGCATGTCATGCCTGTCACATTCAGATTGGCTTCTTCGCTTACAGTTCCAAACCCAAGAGAAGCAATTTTATCGCGAAAATCAGGGATATCCGCCTGCTTCGGATCATACGATATCGACGCCTGCTCCAGCGCCAAATTCACATTGGCCTGGGCCACGCCGTCTATCCGATTCAGACCTTTTTCAATACGGCTAGCGCAGGCGGCACAGGACATCCCTGTAATATGAAGCGTCGTCTGCTTGTCACCGTCGGTCACACGGTTTTCCATGGTAGCTCTCCTCCTACATACCCCACAGGGGTATATTGTATTCAAAAAGAAAAAGCTCCTGCTATGGAAGCTCCTCCTTTAAAACAAATCTCTTCACGCATGAATCAGCTTAAATTTAAACAACGTCATAGCCTTGGTCTTCAATGGCGTTTTTCAGAGCTTCCACGTTCAGTTTGGACTCATCGTACTCCACAGCCACTTGCTTCGCTTCAAGATTGACCTTGCCGGAAGCACCGACCTTCTCCAAAGCTCCTTCTACTGCTTTCACGCAGTGATTACAGCTCATGCCTTCTACGTTCAATGTAACTTGTGCCATTTCCTTTTCCTCCTCCGGGGTACTTCATGTACCCGATGATGTGTATGGGTATTGCTTTTAACGGATTAGCTTCTTGACCGTAACCAGCAGCTCGTCGATCACTTCCGGCTCTCCTGCCTGCATGCGCTCAATGACACAGCTTTTCATATGCCCTTCCAGCAGCAGCTTGCCGACACCATTCAAAGCAGACTGGACAGCCGCAATCTGGTTCAGCACATCATCACAGTAGGTATCCTTCTCGATCAAGCCTTTAATTCCGCGCACCTGACCTTCAATACGGTTCAACCGGGATGTAAGACTATTCTTGAATTCTGCCGAGTGATGACTTTTTCTAACTGTCTTTTCCCCGTCTGTTCCGCAATGATTCTCGTGAACTTCATGGTGGGAAACAGGTTGCTCCTCAGCCATACATCAGCCTCCTGTGTTGTGTATATGCCTGTGTAGTACATAGTGCATTTGTTAATATGTCCCTATCATAATATACCCCCACGGGGTATGTCAAGCTTCCAGAAAAATGTCACTTGTTTGCCTTATTTCAAGCCTTCGCGCTTCCTTCCTTCGCAAGCACCAGAAAGCTTAACAGCGCACCGATCTCTGCAATAGCGATAACGACCGCCATGGGTACAGGTGTTGTGCCGCTACCCAAGCCTACTAGCGGCGAAGCGATGGAGCCAAGCAACAAAGGCAGCAAGCCAAGCATGGCAGATGCGCTACCGGCGGAACGCTGCTGGCTCTGCATAGCCAGTGAAGTCGTCGTTGTGCTCACAATTCCCACGCAGGAAACGATGAAAAACAGGGGAACTAGAACAGCAAACAATTGACCTCCGGTAAAAGCCACGGTAAGCAGGCTGATCCCGGCTACAGCTGCAATCACCAAGCCCGACAAGAGCAGTTGCCGCTCGTTGAAGCGGCCTACGAGTCTGCCAGTCAGCTGGGAAAACAGCACAATCCCCAAGCCATTCACCGCGAAAATGATGCTATACGTCTGAGGGGAGACCCCGAAAATATCCTGAAGCACGAACGGCGATCCAGCGATGTACGCGAACATTGCCCCTGTAATGAGTGCCTGCGAGAAGGCATAGCCCATAAAGCGTCGATCCGCAAACAAATGACCGAGCGTACCCAGCGTCTGCTTCAAGCCACCGGATGAGCGGCGATTAACAGGCAGCGTTTCCGGCAAGCCCAGCACGACGGCAATCAGCATAGCCACACCGACCAGGCACAGCACCATGAACACACCGCGCCAGGAAACAAAGTTCAGGATCACTCCGCCCAGCACAGGTGCGGCAATGGGAGCCACGCCATTTACCAGCATGAGCAATGAGAAAAAGCGCGTCAATTCTTTGCCTGAGTATAGATCACGTGCCACAGCTCTGGAGATTACGATTCCCGCCGACCCGGTGAGTCCTTGAACAAAACGAAGCGCAATGAGCATACCAATATTCGGCGCAAATACGCATAGCAGCGAAGCAGCAGCGTACAGAATAAGCGAGATGACCAGTGGCGCTCTTCGACCTCTGACGTCACTAAGCGGACCGGCAACGATCTGACCCACTGCCAGTCCCAGCAGACAGGCGGTCAAACTAAGCTGTGCCAGCGAAGTGGTTGTATGCAGATTGTCGGCTAATGTAGGTAATGAAGGCAAATACATATCTATGGACAAGGGTCCAAAAGCACTCAATGCTCCCAGGACAAAAGCAATCCATAAAATTCGGGATTTGGTCATATCTGCGGCAACCATTACCGTATTGGAAAACCGGTTCATAATAAGAATCATCCTTTTCAAAAAAATATAAAATATGACTTCAATATATTATGATATCATCATTTCGGCCTACTTCGAATAATTACACGCTAATCCGCGATTTTTTTTTCAAAACTGCTATATATCAGGCAGGAATTTACCAATTTCAGGTCGAATTGTACTATATCCAAAACATGTATTCGAAACAAAAAATTTATGGAATCTGGAGAATGATAATGGTCTATGATGGAGTGCTGCTGGGTCTCATTGTAGGTCTGCTCCGAGGAGGCTGGCGGCAAGGGCTGATCCGTTTCAGTCAAATTCGCCTCATCGCCGGCTGGATGTTTCCTTTGCTGCTGCTGGTGCAGTTTATTATTTTTTATGCCCAGGAAAAGTGGGCTTGGCTGGCGTCCATTAACGGATATTTATTTATGGGCATTTATGTGATTGGATTGATATTTCTCTGGTTGAACAGACATCATAAGGGATTCGGGCTTATTTTCATCGGCGTAATGTTGAATTTTATCGTCATGGCGGTGAATGGAGGCAGGATGCCGGTCTCGTTAAGCGCTTCGGAGGTGCTGGGTCCCTATTATACAGATATGCTTAAATCTGGAAGCGTCATCTCGAAGCACTATATGATGGATGCAAGCACACATTTATCATTGCTAGGTGATATCATCCCCCTCTCCAAGCCCTATCCCCGCACGCAGGTGATCAGTATTGGAGATGTCGTCATGAACTTCGGGATGTTCCTGTTTATCCAAAGCATTATGATCATGAACAAGAAGAAGGATAATCAGCAAGAAACCAATCCCCGCCACGCCTAATGCGTACCTTATTCCAAGGAAGGGAGGGAATCCTATGAAAAACTTGAAATATTCCCGTGTGATTATCAATGCCATTATCGTCGCTTCTGTCGTAATTGCTTTGACTTCCGGTTACAAAATTGGAGGCTAGTCACCGATAAGAATAACAGGAAGCACAGGCTCAACAAAACAGGCTGGATTCCGGCCTGTTTTTTCATGTGAAATTTCCGATTACAAAATTGTAAATTATCCCATTCACCCCTGGTAGCTTTGACATCTAGATACGACAAGGCAGGAGAAGAAATGATGAGTATAATAAAAAAGCTGCAAGAACGGGTTACCGCGACGGGAATATACGTGTTTCTCATATGTACAGCAGGCGTGATTATCCTGTTGTATACGAACCACTGGTCCTTTTTGCACTATTCGACAACAGAGTGGGTCACGATCTATTCCCTATTGGGAGCAGTTCTGATTCTGGAGCATTTTACCTTCCAGCTACCACCGGCCAGCAACAAGCAGTCCATGGACTCCTCCGTGTACCTTGCTTGTATTTTTGTGCATGGCATCGAAATTGCCATTCTGGTTTTGCTGTTCAATGCAATCATTGCCGCGTTCCGGCATAAAGAGCTATCATGGTGGAAGCATACCGTCAATTTTTCCATTTATGCACTTTCCATTTTCCTGTCTTCCATCGTATTTGAGCTAGCCGGCGGAACGCAGGGGGCATTGAATGCCGAGCATTTTACGTCCTATCTGCTCGCGCTAATCTGCTACTTTGCGGTGAATACAATCACACTGGGGCTCTACTTTTATATCGCACACAAGGGGTCCTTCAATGAGCTAAAACAGGCTTTTGTGGCTGAATCCCTGCTCGTATATTTATGTACACTCATCCTGTCTCTGGTGTTGACTACGTTGATGTATTACAACGGCATTTTGGGACTTCTGCTGGTCCTTGGACTAAGCATGCTCCTGTCTCACGCCTTCAAGCAGATGTTCACGATGTATCGGGAAATCGAGGAAAAGGCCAACATGGATCGCAGAACAGGGCTCTACAATCACAGCTACTTTGAAAATACACTTGAAGCCGAACTGGATATATCCAGATCCCAGAACATTCCTCTCAGTTTGGCGCTGATCGATATTGATGATTTCAAAAAATACAATGATCACTTTGGCCACCTCAAAGGCGATCAACTGCTGGGATTTCTCGGTGATTTTCTAAAAAAGGAAACCTCTGGTACCCACATCACGGTGTCCCGTTATGGCGGAGAAGAGTTCACCCTGCTTATGCCTGACCATACCGCTGAACAAGCCTACGAAATCGTTAATGCCATCCGAAAAAGGCTAAATGACTCTCGCTACGAGGGCGTGGAAATTTTCCCGCACGGCTGCTTGTCCTTCTCCGCAGGCATCGCACAAAGCCGCATCGACATCTACGACAAATCACAGCTGGTCGATCTGGCAGATAAAGCACTGTACTACGCCAAGAAGCAAGGGAAAAATATCGTTCATACACATGGCAGTTTAAATGAAGTGGAACGCGAAGTCGATCTGGGGCAGGATATTCGTGATATCGAACAGCAGCTTAATCTGTTTTTGTACAAGGATATCAATACCTTCAAGCATTCCAAACGGGTATTCAGATATGCAGCAGACATGAGCGAAGTGCTTCATCTCAGCCCGGAGGACAAACGACGTTTTGCGCTGGGTGCGCTCATTCATGACATTGGCAAGCTGGAAATCCCATGGAATATTCTCAATAAAAAAGAGAAGCTGTCCTGTGAGGAATGGCAGATGGTGCAAGCGCATGTGATGTGGGGCAAACGTATTGTCGAAGCCAACGAACGATTTATAGATTTGGTTCCTTTTGTGGAACTGCATCATGAACGTTATGATGGAGGAGGCTATCCGTTTGGCTTTAGGGGTGAGCAAATTCCCCGGCTGTGTCGGATGCTGACAATTATCGACTCTTTTGATGCAATGACGACTGAACGTCCTTACCAACCCACCAAAACGTTCGAGGAGGCCATTGAGGAGTTGCGCGCCTGCTCAGGCGGTCAATTCGATCCCGAACTAACGGCTATTTTTATCCACTATATTCAGCATAAGCAACCTGCTTTCATGGATTCCATGGAAACAGGCCTCTAACTCTCCACAGGCTCGACCTCATTGCCCCTACCGTCAGAAATCATCCAGATTTCCACATCGGTAGGGGTTTTCATATGATTAGAACATGCAAATAAAATTTATTTCAAATTTCATATAAATGTCATAATTCGCTCCATCTATTCATGCTATATGGACTATGATAAATAGAGATCGGATTTGTCTGTATAAAATATTACAAATGAGGATATCCTCGCTTCAAGTAATCGAGAGAAGGTGACTTCACAGGCATGTTGTACCTGTCCAGGCAAGCTCGCGTGGCTTGTCTTCTATTGCTGTGCCTACCGCTTCTTATCCTATTTCCTCGCTCATTATGGGCTCATGCGTTTGTCATTGAATCCAGTCCGACCGAAAATCAGGTTTTGGACAAGTCGCCTTCACAGGTGAGCATCACCTTTAATGAGGATTTGCAGTCTGCCTTTATGTCGATCAAGGTGACCGATGAAGCAGGCAAGCGAGTCGATACAGGAAAAGCACAGCTCAACCCGGAACACAAAGCCACCATGGAAATCAAACTGATTCCGGGGATGAAAAATGGAGTTTACACCGTTAATTGGAGAGCCCTGTCGGCAGACGGACACCCGATTAATGGAGTCATACCCTTTCAAGTCGGTAGCGGTTCCAATTCGTATACCAACCAAACTGCCGCATCTGAAGGCTCAGTAGCATCACGCCTCGACTTAATCGCTGTCCGATGGTTCCTGTACATAGGAATATCGCTGCTTTTTGGAGCGCTTTGCTTCCGTTTGTTCATCTTGCCAAGCTTAGGCCGAGGTAAGGGCAAGGAGTCAGAGGCGTCACAGGAGCTTGATCAACGCTTCTCTGCCACATTGCCTCGCTGGCCTGTGCTGCTATGGAGCGGCTACGGCATAACGTCTGCCGCCATTCTGATCAGCCTGCCGCTTCAGGCCTCATGGGATGCGGGGGTTTCCATCGGGCAGGGCTTTACACTCCCGATCCTGGGAGAAGCACTCCAGTTTACAGGGGCAGGACAAGTCTGGTTCATCCAGATGGTTCTCGTACTGCTGCTGAGTGTAACGCTGATTTACACGTTGGATCACAGCATTTCCATCCGCCAGCGCCGTCTGTGGGGCTACAGCTCTGTTATCCTGACGCTGAGCGTCATGCTGTCCAAAGCCTTTGTCGGCCATCCGGCAGCGGCGACCCATCCGGCTCCGGCCATTGCCGCGGACTTTGTCCACCTGGCGGCCGCAGCCTTTTGGATCGGCTCACTTGCCGTCATGGCTGTGTGCCTGCCTGTGGCCGGGTCAGAGCTGTCCGTGCCGGAGCGGACAGCTCTGCGACAAGCAGCCCTGCGCCGCTTCGCCGGCTGGGGCATTGCCATGGTGGCAGCGCTGCTCGCCACCGGTATCTATGGAGCCGTGCTGTATGTCCCGGCTCCCTCCATGCTGCTGAACACGTCCTACGGACTCGTTCTGCTCGGGAAAGCAGCGCTGCTGCTGGTCATGCTGGCCTTCGCGGCCAGCCAGTTCCGCAGCGCACGGCAAGCGGCCGCGCCTCAGCGGGCCGCCGTGGGGTTGCGCACCGAGCTGTGCGTCGGTCTGCTCGTGATGCTGCTCGCTGCGCTGCTCACCCACCTGTCGCCCGGCCAGGCCCCTGCTGTACCGTTCGAGGAGACACGCACTACGGACGAGTATAGGGTCACGCTGGCGGTCAGCCCCAATGCTGTGGGCAGCAATGAATTTAAGGTAACCATTCAGGATCGCAAAGGGGCTGCGGTTTCAGGAATTCAGCAGGTTACATTGACGCTCGTTCCGGCAGCCCCTGACAAAGCTCGGCAGGAATTTGTTCTCCCCGTGAAGCAGCAGCCCTTCCGCAGTCAGGAATTGATGACCGCCGAGGGAACATGGGTTGTCAAAGTACACGCCCTGACGGTATCTCTTGATGCGGTAGATGCTGACTTTACCCTGCACGTAGGCGGGAAAAAATAAACATTTTATGACTTCAGGATTGTGCAAAATCCTCACATGAAAAGGAGCGAAATAAATATGAATACAGCGATTCAAGCGGTAAAATCCAGATTTTCCAGGTTTGCGGCATCCGCGGGCCTGATTGCAGCAGGTGCCTTGCTTTTTGCAGGTATGGCCAGTGCACACGTGACGGTTAAGCCTTCCGTTTCACAGCCCAATGCGTGGGAAACCTATACGCTGAAGGTGCCCGTAGAGAAAAACATTCCCACCACCAAAGTCGCTTTAAAAATCCCGAAAGAGGTCGTTTTTAAACAATACGAGCCTGTACCGGATTGGAAGGTAGCCACTGAAAAGGACAGCTCCGGTAAAGTGACCACCGTTACCTGGTCGGCGGAAAAAGACGGTATTCAAGCAGGGCAATACCAACGCTTCAGCTTTGTAGCACAAAATGCAGACCAGAATACCGAAGCACCCTGGAACGCCTTCCAGTATTACAGTGACGGAAGCATCGTGGAATGGACAGGCGACGAAGGAAGCAACAATCCCCATTCTATTACCAAAATAACGACGGAGGCCGCATCCGAAGCTCCTGCTCCTGCTCCTGCCGCCGACAGTGGGCATGATTCGGCGGGCACTGCAGCAGGCCACGCGAGCACAGACACGGCTCAAGATAGCACTAGCCCCGCGCCCGCTTCGAACCCTGCTACCGAAGCCGCGCCTGCCGCTACTGCTCCAGCCAGCTCGGCAGTACAGACGACCGCACTCGTCCTTTCGATTATTGCAGTCGTGCTTGGTTCAGCAGCTGTCGGCATTGCGCTCAAGCGCCGCAAGTAAGCTTTAGCTTAACAAGCAAAAATCAGTCACCGTTACGTACCAGCGATTTCAGGCAAAACTCAACCAGCGCACACCGATTGAATATCGATGTGCGCTGTTCATAGGATTACCATGCAAAAAAGCTCCCTCCCATTTTTATTGTTAAAGGAGCAAGCTTGGTATTAGATATCTATCCTTCGTCTCTTTCCGCCATAACTCATTAACCTTCCAATCTATAAACACTTCCCCCTGCTTGAACGAGATCAGGAGATACTAACTTCTTCAATATAAAGCTCTCCCTTCATATCACGTATACGCAAATCAGCACTTTTTTATCAGGTTATGGCATCTCTTAGTAGCGTCATTCTTTCTATTGATGCTAAATCGGGAGCGAACCTTGCTGCTCTTATACTAGCTTGGACTTCATCTAGCACAAAGTTTCTTTTAAAGCTACCATCCTCACATTCACCTATCTATCATTTTTTTGGTAAAATGGTAGATACCTCACGATTCTAGCATAATAGCTTTGCAATCTATTGAGCATAGGAGATCATAGGATGAAAATCGTAAATAAGGCTTTGTTATCTGGCGCTATTTTTCTGAGCACCGCAGCGGGCATCTATAGCCCCTTGGCACAAGCGGAGGCGGGCAAGGTCAGCATTATGCTGGACGGATACCCGTTACCGTTCCCCGTGCAGCCCGCAATGATGAATGGCACGACCATGGTTCCTTTTCGTGCTATTTCGGAAGCCCTCGGCATTACAGTGAAATGGGATCAGACCAGCCAAAGCATCACCGCTACCAAAACACAAGGCTCTGCAACCAAGCAGGTGGTTCTAAAGATGGGTAGCCGCAATGCCACAGTGGACGGACAAACGGTTCAACTAACAGCTGCTCCGCAAACCGTGCACGGCAGCACGATGATTCCGCTGGGCTTTTTCGGACAGCAATTCGGGGCCACAGTCAACTGGAATCAGGCAACACGGACGGTCTCCATTACATCGCCACGTGAGGCCATGTATACGGTAGGCTTCTATGCGCTATCTTCCTTTGACCAAAAATCCAAGATACCCAATTTTAACGCCGTAGCCTTCGGCTGGAGCCGAATTGATACGAACGGACAGTTTACGACAAGCGGCAAAGAATACAAATGGCCTCAAGCCGCTGGAGACGTAACACCGGAGTCTATCATACAGGACGCAGACAGCCAGGGGACTTCCCCTTATCTGATGGTTTATTCGGTCGACGGTAATCACGAGCTAACCAAGGTTTTGGACAATGCACAGCTTCAAGAACAGACCATTTCCCAAATCGTCAGCACTGCCACTGACAAACAATTCAAGGGCATCACGCTTGATCTGGAAGGACTGGGCTTGAGCGGCGATAAAGCCAAAGCTCGTTCAGACTACAACGCCTTTATCCAAAAGCTGTCGGCCAAAGCGCATCAGGCTGGACTCAAGCTCACCGTCGTTCTCCATCCGCTGAACAGCTCTTACTCTGGCTATGATTACAAGACGCTGGGCAATCTGGCGGACGATTTGATCATTATGGCTTATGATTATGGCCAAAAGGCGACGCCTGAGCCTTTGGACAAAGTGGACGAAGCCATAAAGCTGGCCTTGAAGGAAACTTCGCGGGACAAGCTCATTTTGGGGATTTCGATGGGTAGTGAAAAAGACAGCACCGTTAACGCCAAGGTCGGTTTGGCCAAACGTTATGACCTCAAAGGCATCGCCATCTGGCGGCTGGGCATCATCGGAGAAACGGCTTGGACGAAAATGAACGAGGCCATCGAGTTTAAATAGATGTACATTTTATAAAATAACCCTGGGCTTATTCCGCCCGCTAATGTTCTCATACATCATGTATGAAATCATCAGCGGGCTTTCCTTATGCCCATCTCAACAAAAATGCTTCCCCGAATTGGAGGTTGTCGCCACAGGACATCCAAAATTTACACTTACTTAATTTTCCATTTTGTGCGTCATGTATTCCCCTTCTTTCTGCAGGATGTAGACCTTTAGCCTCAGATCTGTGACAGGGAACAAATATGTGCGTACTTGTTCCATCCAAAAACTTCCTATATGATGACTATATATTCGATATCAGCTCTCATTATATTAGCAGAGAATATATAAAGCACCAACTAAACCCAACTGGAGGGAATACGTTTTATGTCCAATACATCCGCTAAAAAACAGGAAATTCTGGATGCCTTTCTGTTCAGACACGCAACGAAGGAATTCGATCCTGATCGCATCATACCGGAGGAGGATTTTCAATTTATACTCGAAACCGGGCGTCTTTCCCCAAGCTCCGTCGGCTTTGAACCGTGGCAGTTTGTGGTCGTACAAAATCAGGCTTTAAGACAAAAACTGGCTACGGTGTCCAGTGGGGGACAAAAGCAGATTCCTCAGGCCAGCCATGTCGTCCTCATTTTGGCGCGCAAGGATGTACGATATGATTCTCCTTATGTGGAGTATATGTATAAAGAGGTAAAAGGCATGTCCGAGGAAGACTTTGCTTCGCTACCGGGTCGCTACAAAATTTTTCAGGGTGTAAATCAACGCCTGCTGGAAAACGAACGTACGCTATTCGACTGGGCTTCCAAGCAGACCTATATCGCCTTGGGCAATATGATGACGGCGGCGGCTCAGATCGGCATTGATTCGTGCCCGATTGAGGGCTTTAACTACGATCAGGTGCATGCCATCCTGGAGGAAGAAGGACTGCTGGAGGACGGACGACTGGATATTTCGGTCATGGCCGCCTTCGGTTATCGCGCCCATGAACCCAAGCGGGAAAAATCCAGACAACCGCTGGAAAAGGTCACACGCTGGATTCTGTAACCCGATACCTTGAACCTCCTCCTAAACACCAAGCAATGAAGCATTCAAAAAAACGGGCTGCGGCACTTCATCTGAAGGATGAACACACCGCAGCCCACTTTTTTATATCCCTTCAATCTCTATTAAAATACCCTTGGAGGCCAAGTTATCCAGACACTCCTTCATATACTTCATTATGCTGATAAGATGCTCATGCCAAAGCCTCATGGTTCCGCAACCTTATCCATAGCATTTCTTGTTCTAATGGATCAGCATCCGGATGCCTGTCAGGACAATACCGATCAGGAAGCCTGTAACGGCACCGTTAATACGTATCCATTGCAAATCCTGACCCAGCTTGTCTTCCATCATCGCAATCAGAGATTTATTATCCATTTTATCTATATTTTCGCGTACCAGATTACCAATCCGGCTGTGGTTGGCTTCCACCAATCCGGTAATCTCCTCCACTATTCGTGCATTGATCTTGTCCAACAGCTCGGTGTTTCCTCTCAAATCAGTCATCATCCGATCCAATAGCGGTAAAATATAGGTCGGCACATAGCTTCCGTCCTCCATATAGTTCAATAAACGTGCACGCAGCTCCTCCATTTTACCGAGCACCGACGCATCGCCTTCCCAGGCTGCAACAAGGCTGTTCTTCCAGCCGTTCAATCCTTCCTGAACCGTATCCTTCGTCGCTAATCGGGTCAATTGGGCTCTCAGACCATCCTGCACAGCCTGACGGCGCGGATGCTCTTCTCTTTGCAGTTCTGCTGCCTGATTCAACAGGAAATGGCGAATCATTTCACCCATACGCTCTTCGTTCAGATAGCCGAGGAACGCATTCAAGGCAAACTGCATCAGCCCGCTCACCTGTAAACCGCTGATAGCCTGCATTCCCAAGGCACCCAGCATGTAGCCTGTCTCCGGCTTCAAAAGCCAGGACTCGGCCTGCTCCAGTGTGTAATCCAGTACCTGGCGATCGTAGCCCTTCTCACTGGTTTGATGAGCAAGGGCCTCCAGCAATGGCCCAGCGTCAAAATTAGTCGCCTGCCGTTTAAGCTCTGCCACAATGACAGGAGTCAGTTCCGCGAGCGGGAGTGACTGAACGAGCCGTTTGGCAAGAACATTTATGGATGCCGCAGCTTCCGGCGTACGCAATCCTTTTTCCACACCATTCAGCACTAAATCGGCCAAACGGATATCAGCAATTTTAGACGCGATGCTGTCTTTGTTAAGCAAATTATTCTCCACCGTACTCACCAATGCGTTCGTGAGCTTTCCCCTGTTTTTGGGAAGTAGCGCCGTATGTGGAATCGGAATACCTAACGGATGACGGAACAATGCAGTGACGGCGAACCAGTCCGCCAGTCCCCCGACAAGTCCTGCCTCAAAAGCACCAGCCAACAAACGAGCCCAGCCATATTGCTGGAAGGGCAACGTAGCTGCAAAGCCCGCCCCCAGAATAACGAGCGACCAAGCCGCTGCAGTTTTCGTATTTTTTGATTTTCCCATCCTGTAATCCTCCAAACTGACTGTCGAGTAAGTAAAGTACTATACCTGTTATTACCCATCATATCATTGCCAGTGTGATTTCCAAAGTGAGGAGTACCCTAAATAATCTGATTTTTTGCGTAATTTTTTATACATATATCCTCTTTTTTACATTCATGTTTGTGAACAACATCACAGCACTGGGACCAAAATCTTATTTTCAATAATAAGTCTTACGAACTATTTTAGCAGAATGAAGTCCCAAATTTTTTAAAACGAAAGGAGAAGTGAATAGGAAAGTTGAATGGGCATTAAGATACCTTTTTTAGCATCGTCCCGGTATTTAACCTCAGAAGGGGTTTGATCCATGATATCCTCAGATTCTTTCAACATTATTCGACTTCTGTATATGGATTATCAAGTTAAGTATCCATAACAAACAAGACTTCCACAAAGCTCACACACATAATTTACTATTTTGCTATATGGACATATTCGATGTGATAAAATAAAATTTTATAAATAGGAAATCATGTTTAATCAGCCATTATATATTGATAAATCAAACTATGATAAGCTTGATAAAATTGCTTCTTTGTAAAGGAATTGGATATGACAACAGACCAAAAAAACAACAAAGGCCTCTGGAACGGCGATCCGGTTGTAATTGTACGCACTCCCTCCGCTTTTGCCAAGCAATCCCTTTTGTATATCCAGGAAATAGGCTACTTCCAAAAATCATCTGGTTTTACGATGGAAAGGAATGATCTTACCTCCTTTTTGCTTGTTTTTACGTTGTCTGGTAAGGGAGAATTACTGTACCGGGACAAGAAGTATATTCTGAATCCGTATGATTTGTTTTTCATTAATTGCAAGGAATATGTACAATACAGCACCTCCGGTCATGAATCTTGGGAGTTTATCAGTTTATACTTGTATGGCAACCTGATCGAAAATTTTTACGAACAATTTACCAAGTATAACAAACCCGTATTATCCATGCACAATCCATATGCTATATTGGACAAGCTGCATGCTCTGATTTGCGGGCAGTCTGACAGAAGTCTTTCCGCCGAGCTGCTAACGTCCAGACTCATTGCTGAAATACTGACATGCATTTTGCAGCATCCCTACGATCGTCCGCATGTAAATGCAGAAACGCTCAGCGAAGTACGTCGGGTGCAGCAATATTTGGATGAGTCCTACAGTGAACGTATTACGTTGGACTCGCTGGCAGACATGTTCGAATTAAACAAGTTTAATTTGGCTAAAAATTTCAAAAAACAAATTGGATTCTCGCCTATTGATTATCTCATTAATGTCCGCATCACGGCTGCCCAAACCTGGCTTAAAACCAGTGGCATGTCCATTGTAGATATTGCGAGATACGTAGGGATTCCCAATACGAGCCATTTTATTAATCTGTTCAAGGAACATGTAGGAGAAACTCCTCATTCCTTCCGAAAAAAATGGGGGAACCGTTCCAAGTTGTAAATGAGAGGTCACATAAATCAGTTTGATAGATGATAGACGCACAAGCTATTCACGATAACGGCAAAACTGTCGAAAGGCAGTGACGCAAAGCTATAGGGCCTTCCTCCAACGGATGGCAGCCAGCCACCGAAATGAACGAGCTTTTTATTATGTCTTTTTTACATAGATCAACAACATAATGCTATGCCTCTCTCCAAGAAAAGCCCTGATCGCTAAGATCAGGGCTTTTTTCTGTTGGGATAGTCATGCCAGCCTAGCACGCTGAATATACTAATCTCGGAAGCATTGCCATATTACAATGAATAGGAGAATGACTTGGAGCATGGGAACAAAAATAAATGTTATGATCATTGCCTTATTGCTCATTATCCAAAGCTTTTTCAGTGCAACGCTGGCTTACGCAGATACTCCAGCCCTGGAACAGCCGCAAAGTGCTGTTGTCGATCCCGTACAACCCATTACAGATGCTGTATACGGTGTCCCAACTCCTGAACCTGCCATGGAGGTTCCTTCCGACACGAACCCTATCGTTCAGGCAGCAGCAAACGCTGAGCCTCATGCTGCAACGGCTCCACAGAGTATACTAACCAAGCTGATCCTGACGGATGAAGCGGGACGTGTCATTGACGCGGTATATAACCCCGGCAGTCAACTGGATATCGGATCAGCCATCCAACTGGGCTATGAATGGGAACTTCCCGACAATACCTACAAAGCTGGAGACACCTTCACCTTCCAATTACCAGAACAGTTTGTCATCTACACTGATATCTCATCTCCATTGGTAACCACCGACGGCACCGCAGGCAGCTTCACCGTAGATCGTCAGGGCAAGGTGATCATGACCTTTAACCAATATGTAGAGAATCACTCCAATGTCAGCGGCAAGCTGCAAATCAAAACCGAGTTCACCAAGGAAACGGTAAAAGGCAGCACCGAGATCATCATTGCGATTCCGATTAAAGGCGGGGTCCAAACGGTCATCGTGAATGTCAAACCCCAGTCAGGGCCAACCCTAAGCAAACAAGGGAAAACCGATGGCTCCAATCGGATTGACTGGACCATTGATGTGAACAAGCAGCTAAACACCGTAAAGCATGCCCTCATCACTGATCCCACTCCTTCAGGGCTGGAGCTCATAAAAGACTCTATTCGGCTCTATCATCTGCAAGTCAATATCGATGGCTCCACCGTCGTTCGAGATCCTGTGAACACGAGTAAATATGCCATTGAAACGGATCAGGCCGGGACAGGATTGGTGATTCGCTTTCAAGACGAGAGCATTAGCACTGCCTATCAGATTCAATACTCCACCCGCATTATTGGCGACGAATCTCGTTTCTCCAACACAGCGGGTCTTTCAGGAGATACGATAGAGAACGTTTCTGCTACCGCCACGGTTCAGGTGGAGCGTGGTGAATTTTTGTCCAAAAAGGTTGAAAAATATGATCAGGCCACGCAAACGCTCTCGTGGGTCATAAAATATAATTTCGGTGAGAAAAAAATCCCCGAGGCCCAAGCCCTCTTGATTGATCATTTCAACAAAACTCAAAAATTGCTGCCGGGCTCCCTGAAGGTATTTAAGGGTAACACCTTGGAGGAGCTGCCTGCTTGGGCGTACACCGTCATCCCTGTCGATTATCCTGACCGAAACGGCTTCAAACTTCAATTCAACTTTGACGTAGATTCAGCCTACACGATCCGGTATCAGACCCAGGCCAGGGGCCGTATCTATGAAAATGAAAAAATTACAAACATCATAACCTCCGATGGAACCGAAAAGATCGTATCGACGGAAATCATAAGCGGAGTCATGACTAAAGCGTATGACACACCCAACTACAACACCAAAATTATACCTTGGGTGATTACCATGAATACCGATCTATACACCATGAAAAATATTGTCATGCGAGATGTATTTCCTAACGGCGGCTTGGCCTTGCTGCCGAACACTCTGAAAATTCAAAGCGTTGACGGAACAACAGAACTGCACGCGCCCACAGATTATGAGCTGGTTCCGCTATCACAGGATTACAGACAAGGTTTTACGCTTATTTTTCATAAAACGATTCAGCAAGCATACACGATTAAATATTCAACCACCTATAATAATGACTGGAAAACGGATACGAGTAAGCCCGAGTTTCGCAATAGATCCACTATAGATTATCAGTATGAAAACGGAGACACCTCATCGTACGAAGTGGAATGCCCGATCTGGCCGGACTTTATGACACAACGGAACGGGGCCAAACAAGGAAGCTATAATGCAAACTCCAAGCTCATTACATGGGACATTAAAGCCAACTACAATCGCAAGACCCTGAACCACGCTCAAGTGAGAGACCCCTTGCTGCAAGGCCAGAAGCTAGTGTCCGGCTCCGTAAAAGTATACGATATGACCTTGCTGGGATGGTGGGATGGCGTACAAAAAGGGGATGAAATCCCACCAGATCAATACACCGTCGTCCCTCCCTCGGAGCAAAATGGTCAAGAGTTGCGTATCCAGTTCAAAAATAAGATGCAGACCCCCTACTGGATTACCTTTCAAACTTCACTGGAAGGGGAATTGATCGAAAAGGAATTCCATAATAAAGCCTTGCTGCTGGATGGAGAAAAAACGGTCTCGGAATGGGCAGCCCAAGTCACGATCCCTCATGGCGGAGAATATGTATCTAAAGCGGGAACACAGAATGGAAACAAGATCGATTGGAACATCCGTATCAATGAAGGACAGTCACATGTGTCCAACGCCAAAATTATAGATCAGCCCAGCAGCAATCAGATACTAATTGAGGATTCTTTTCACGTATACTCTACAACCATTGCCGCCAACGGAAATACCGCCAAGGGCGCCGAGCTGATCAGAAATCAAGATTACACGCTGTATATCAAGACCGACACCCAAGGTCAGCAAACTTTTGAGCTTGCTTTCGCCAAGGATATTTCCTCCGCTTTTATCCTGGAGTATCAATCATTCATTAACGCCGAGGACAAAGCCAAGGTGAGCAACAAGGTTTCCTTTGAGGGAGATCGCCTGACGACAGAGCTGCGCGAGACTAGTCAGGAAATTATCGTGCGGACGTCTTCCGGCTCCGGTTCCGGCGGGGGCATAACCGAAAGCCTGGAGCTGACCAAGGTGGATCAGGATGTGCCTGACAAGGTACTACCAGGAGCGCGGTTTGCACTCTACGATAAAACCCAAAAAAGAGCTCCGCTCATTCAGACCACCAATGCGGACGGCAAAATTGTTTTTTCCTCCTTGCTTCATGATAATTACATCCTGGAAGAGCTGGCAGCACCGGAGGGCTATAAAATAACCGAGGGCAAGCTGGAAATCAAAATAGGCGGCTCACTCAAGCAAAGCTCTGGTGTAAAGCAGATTGTCATCACCAATAAAAAAGAAAAGAAAAACGAGCCTGACCCGCCAGTAGATCCTGGAACTCCGACAGACCCCACGAATCCTACAGAACCGGGAACGCCTACCCATCCGGGAGGCCCAGGTAAAAAACATGACAATGATCCGGAAATACCCGATATGCCGTCAATAAACGTTCCTCCGTCACAGCCCAAACCTCCAGAGGATATTGTCCCTCCACAGGAGGAGCCTGCACCTGTACCACCGCCAGCGGATCAGGATGAACCCGAGACTCTGCCCGTGCCGCCAGTCGTCTTGCCTCAGCTAGACCCAGTGCCTCCGATAGAAAAGAAGGACGATCCCAAACCTAAGGCTCACCCCAAAGTTCCGGGGAAACAGCCGGAAGATCCAGAGGATACACCTGAGGTACACCAATTACCCCAAACGGGAGAAAGCAGCCCCGCTCCATTCTATTTGACGGGCATAGCCATGATTCTGTGGGGTGTATTTCTAAAATTCAGAAAGACAAACAAAAAATAAAAGTGATGATCTCCCCAGTTTCCCGGCTCATTCCATTTCCGTTGGAGTGAGCCGGGAAACTGGGTGGTTTTCATAATATGTATGTCCGCACATTGCTTAGGGGGTGTCGAGCTTGCTGAGGCTGCGCAAACTTTCCTACGCGTTTATCTTCTTGGGTATACTCTTGATCTTGTTTCCTAAAGCCACGGAATGGAATGAGGATCGAGAGCAGCATGAGCTATTATTAAAGGCAGCAGAGCTTCCCCCCGAAAAAAAAGAAGCGGTTTTAAATCCCCAGCTTGCGGATAGCTATACTCGCTTGTCCACTCGGCTTACGGAAGCTTCGATCAGCGAAGCACGGCATAGCATTTCCCCGGCCCCTGCTCCCATTACAAATGCCGATGAACAAACTCCGATAGCTACCATTAGCATAAGCCGTATCAACTTGAAGCTGCCTGTACTGGAAGGTGCAACCCGACAAAACATGAAGCATGCGGCTGTACATATGGCGGAAACGGGGACACTGGGACAGGTGGGAAATGCCGCGATTGCTGCTCATCGGGCTCGTACTCCCGGGCGTTTGTTCAATCGGCTGGATGAAATGGAGCTCGGAGATGAGATTGTTGTTAACACTCAAGGGGGGCAATTTGTGTATCGAGTCTACAGCATTAAGGTGGTCGATCCTAAGGATGTGTCTGTTCTGAAGAGCTTCAAAAAGCAAAAGCTGCTCACCCTGATTACATGCAACCCGCTCGTAACCCCCACCCATCGTCTCATTGTTCAGGCTAAACTAAGTACCTGAATTTAAGGCAATTTTATGAATACCTAAGTTCATGAATGCCTCAACCTGCGAATAAAAATAAATCAGGCGGGTGATTCCTGTTGAAATACAGCAATACACCCGCCCAATAGGCACATCAAGATTCAGTTTTATTTTTGGCAATCAGCTTGAAATCATCAAAATGGAATCCCGGTGCAACCACACAGGTTACCAGCACAGGTTCGTCTCCAAGCGGACGCGCCGTTTGCCATACCGTACCTGGGACCAGCGCTTGCGGATGCTGTCCAGCCTCCACGTCGGCACCGACGATAATTACAGTTTCTTCACCGGGCTCTACTCCGCTTCCACCCAGCTTCAACTCCACAGGACTCCCGCTATGATAAAGCCACAGCTCATCTGAATGCACAACATGCCACTCAGAGAACTCGCCCGGATGCAGCAAGAAATAAGTCGACGAAGCTGCAAACCGCGGACCGGAGTATATATCCGGCAGCACGGGTTTTGGAATTTGAAAATGAGCCTTCCACATCTCTTTGTACCAACCGCCTTCTGGATGGGGCTCCATGCCTAATGCCGTTACAAGCGGTGAAATAGCTTTCGTCATTGTACTAACCTTCCTTTACCCTAAATTCCTTCCTCCCTACTGTAAAACATAGCGTTGCTTTTGTCACGTTTCTCCCTTCGCATGTCGAACATCACAATTTTATGTCATATTAAATAACATAAAATTGTGAATATTTACTCGATTTCATCATATAAACTAGTAATAAAGTATACCAATATATAATATACGTTAACTTTTGTGACATAAAACATTGTTTTTTATTGTAAACTTATAGTATTATGATAGGAAATTTTGAAAATTTAAAAAGGCTTGATCATGTCAGTACGTCTACTAAGCTAAGCATCCAAGCCTAAAAGGGGTGAGCTCTCTGATCCAGTTTCGCAATGTTAACAAACATTACGGTCACTTCCATGTACTCAAAAACATCAATCTTCAGATTAAGGAGGGCGAGGTGGTCGTGATTATCGGCCCCTCCGGCTCAGGTAAAAGCACCCTGCTTCGCTGCATCAATCGTCTGGAGACGATATCAGATGGGGAACTGATCGTCAACGAAATACCTGTACATGACAAAAAGATTGATATCAACACCTTCCGCCGCAATATCGGGATGGTGTTCCAGCATTTCAATCTGTATCCTCACAAAAAGGTGATTGAGAACATTGTACTTGCACCCATGAAGGTGCTGGGTATCTCCAGGGAAGAAGCTACCCAAACAGCTATCACCTATCTGAAACGCGTTGGCATCGAGGAAAAGGCACAGAGCTATCCCGCTCAATTGTCCGGTGGGCAGCAGCAGCGGGTTGCAATCGCCCGCGGACTCGCAATGAATCCAAAAATTATGCTGTTTGACGAGCCTACTTCAGCTCTTGATCCCGAAACCATCGGGGAGGTACTGGATGTCATGCGCTCGCTCGCTCATCAGGGGATCACGATGGTCATCGTCACGCATGAAATGGGCTTTGCCCGTGAAGTGGCGGATCGCGTAATTTTTATGGACAAAGGACAGATTTTGGAGGACAGCCAGCCTGCCGAATTTTTTCAGAATCCGGGTGAAGAACGGGCTCGTCTGTTCCTGAGCCGTCTGATTCATCATTAAACAAACTACCAATGTGGCGTAAATCGAAAGGGGATTGTTCTAATGAGAAGAGGATTCCAATGGAGTGCCTTGGTACTGGTAGCCATATCCTGCCTGTTCGTCCTGGCAGGCTGTGGAGGCAAGCAAGAAGCGGCAACGTCGGGGAATGAGACGGCAGCGGCCAACGGGCTGGAAGCGATCAAACAGCGCGGCAAGCTGGTCGTGGGTGTGAAGTACGATACCAAGCTATTCGGTCTGAAAGACCCGGCCAGCGGGAAAGTGGAAGGCTTTGATATCGACATCGCCAAGGCTGTAGCCAAACATATTCTGGGCGATGAAACCAAGCTTGAATTAAAGGAAGTCACGTCCAAAACACGTATCACCTTGCTGCAAAACGGGGACATCGACGCTATTATCGCGACCATGACCATTTCCGATGAACGTAAAAAGCAGGTCGATTTCAGCGACGTCTATTTTAATGCCGGGCAATCTCTGCTCGTGAAGAAAGGAAGCTCCATCACCGGGCTGGAGTCTCTGACCCCGGATATAAAGGTACTCGCCGTTAAAGGCTCTACCTCCGCCAAAAACATTCGCGAAAAAGCACCTAAAGCAACGATATTGGAGTTCGAAAACTATCAGGATGCTTTCAACGCCCTCAAGGCAGGCAAAGGGGAGGCGTTGACTACCGATAACTCTATTCTGCTCGGTATGCAGCAGCAAGACCCGAATTATACGCTTGTAGGCGGGAACTTCACAGAGGAACCTTACGGCATTGCAGTGAAGAAGGGACAGCCTGAACTGCTGCAAGCCATTAATGATACGCTCAAGGAACTAAAAAGCAGCGGTGAATACGATAAGCTCCACGAGCAATGGCTTGGGGTTAAACCCGAATAATACGCTTGTGAAGGAGCCGCAGGTTGCGTGCTCCTTCCTTTCTTTCTGCTGTACACCACACAAGAAGGAACTCCATCCATCCCCGAATACCCCATAGCTTTTGGAAAAGGAGGTACATGCGCAGATGCTTACTTTTGATATCAATGTACTTTTCGATCATGGCGATCGTTTTAGAGAAGGCTTGCTTTATACCGTCCAAGCCAGCGTGATTGCCTTGATCGGCAGCTTTATTCTGGGAGCTGTCATCGCCATCCTTCGAATTGCACCTTTTAAATGGCTCAACTGGATCGGCACCGTCTATGTAGAGGTTATTCGTAATATTCCGCTACTTATCGTGGTGCTGTTTTTTTATCTCGGGCTTCCCACGTTGGGTATCCCTTTGGATGGATTTGTGTCCGGAACGCTTGGCTTGACCGTATACACAGCCTCCTTTATTGCGGAAGCCATACGTGCCGGTATTCAAGCTGTCCCCAAGGGGCAATTTGAAGCGGCAAGATCCTCCGGGCTAAGTTACAACCAGACGATGATCAGCATTATTTTACCGCAAGCCATCAAGGTCGTACTGCCTGCAATTGGCAACCAATTCATTAATCTGGTCAAAAACTCTTCCGTGCTGGCCATTGTAGCCGGACTGGACCTGATGTATTACTCGGATCTGATTAACTCGGATACCTTCTTGCCCATCACAGTCTATGCCATCACGGCGTTGTTGTACCTTACATTGACGGTTCCGCTCAGCTTTCTTGTACTGTATATGGAGCGACGTCTGTCCAAAACATCCTAAGGAGGGAAGCCTGCATGGATTTCAGCGGATTGTTTGTATGGCCTAATGTGCGCTTTATACTGGAGGGCTTCCTGCTAACACTGGAGGTCGCCATTTACTCTATCGTGTTCAGCTTTGCTCTCGGGATTGTATTCGGCATCCTGCGCTATACGCGCTTGCCTGTCATTTCACAGGTTGCGGCCTTTATCATTGATCTCATTCGCAATCTTCCATTATTGCTCATTATTTTCTTCATCGGCATGGTATTGCCATCCATCGGTTTTTCCATTTCTCTCAAGTGGGCAGCCATTACGGGACTGTCGATCTTCGAGGGGGCCATGATCGCCGAGATTGTACGCAGCGGTCTCAATTCGGTTCATAAAGGACAGGTGGAAGCCGCACGTTCCTCCGGGCTGAGCTATTCCAGCACCTTATGGCATATCATCCTGCCCCAAGCGCTTCGTCGCATGGTTCCGCCCATTGTCAGCCAGTTTATTTCCCTATTCAAGGATACCTCACTGGCTGTCATAATCAGTTTGCCGGAGCTGACGCATAACATTCAGATTGTCGGCGGTCAAAATCAATCCTTCGTCATTCCGGCTCTGCTATTCGCCGCCTTCCTGTACTTTGCTGTCAATTACAGTATGTCGCTGATTGCAAGCAGGCTGGAGGTTCGTCCACATTAATGCCTGTTGGCATTCATCAGGGCTGCCGCAAGCGACTCAGGCTGCAGAGTTACAGCAAGTCCCTCCTGCTCAGCACTGCAGGTTAAAATTTTTGTTAAAAAAAACCGCTTAATCCCCAAGGGATCAAGCGGTTGGCTTGAATGAGTTAGAGCCTCGCACGCTCTTCGCTGGTTATGAAGCCGCTCCATAGGAGCCAGGCTTGTACGTTCTTGGATCGTACCATTTGTAGCCTGCTGCCGGAGCAGACCAGGGCTCAGGCTGCGGTTCTGTTGAAGACGCAGGCTCCTCGAACGGCAGCAGCTTCGTCGGCTGGTCCAGTGTCAGACCTGCCACATCGGACAGCTTCGTGTAGTCCTGCTTCCATGCAAGCCATTGGACGGTTTGCACCAGGAAGGTCGCATCGTCCACTTCCTTAAAGCCATCATACGTCTTCTTCGACTGTCCGTTTTCCTCACGCACATATTTCGGCGTGGCGTCCTCGACAGGCGAAGAATCTCCGATGAATGCCGCCTTACCCTGCCCTACCTTGGAGATAGCGGCAAAGGGCCCTTCGGCACGGCCTCCGCCGTTATAGACACCCTGGTCTACAGCATTGCCCCATTTTTTCGTGCCTGTAGGGATATAAGCAATCCCTTTAGCCTTGGTGGGATCGATAATAGCCAGCGTAGATCCGGCATGCATTGCAATCGAGCGTACACCCTTGGTAATACCAAAAGACTGATCTGCGGCTACAATGTCGCTAGCGTTCACGTCACCAAGCGCATTGTAACGGAAACGGACACCAAAGTTCGTCGCCAGCCAGTCAGAGCTGGTTAATCCCTGCATTGCTGGTGATGCAGCTTCTTCTGCCGTCATGCCTTTAGCCGGGTTGGAATAGGCCCCTCGACGGTAGCCGTTCATGACCTCGGAAGAATCCCAACGGTTTTTGTTGCGGTCTGCGTTATAGTGGTCGGAAATGAAGAATACGCTGCCTCCATTCTTCACATATTGCAGCAAAGCAGCCTGCTCGGATGCCTTAAAGGCGACATTGGCTTCACCGATGATGAACACATCATATGGGCGCAGCTTGTCATACGTTATGGCCTGCTCTCCATAGGTAAAAGGAATGCTGCGGTTCAATTGGTCCACCGTAAAGCCTGCCTTGCGCAGCCCACCTGCAAAATCGGAGAAGGCGCCATCAATGACCCAATCCGCGGCTCCGGCTGTCTGTGCGTGCGTATTATCGAACAGCACCTTTTTGCCTTTTCCATCCGGCAATGTAGTACCCGGTTGACCCGGAGTGCCAGGATCAGGCTCGCCCGGTTCACCAGGGTTTCCCGGCTCGCTTCCGCTCACCAGTTCCACAGCGCTTGGACTTTTCAGTCCGCCAAAATTGTTATAGGCGCCAAGCGCACCCGTTACGCGGATTTTGCTGCCGATCAGCTCAGGATGGCCTGAAAGCCCGAATTGCCCTCTGTACGCTGATGTAAGCTGTACGTCTAATAGATTAGACGTATTGCGTTCATTTGCCTGATCAGCAATCAATACATTAAAATCATTCGCAAACGGGCTGGAAAAGTTGGCCATTCTCGATCCGGTAGCATGTCCGACGATGTAGCCCTCTACCGTCACCGTGCCTCCGCTGCTTTGACGCTGGAGTGCTTCTGCCACTGTCAGTGCTCCCTCGGCCTTAACTTGGCCAAATGGAACGAAAATTCCTATCAGCAGTGATACAATCGCTGCTAGATGCAGCATTCCTTTCAAGCGTGAACCTATGAAGCGCAAGCCTTTTGCCATACGTTAATATCCCTCCTATTATCCATAAATGGTATTGTCCTCTATCAGATTAGCTATCAATCTTCTAATTCCTTCCTGCTTTCATCCATAATTATGTAAAATTTAATTTTTTCTACGGGGAATGCGTTGGTTTATGTAAAAATTATACTCTATGATTGACAGCGAACACGGCATATATTACGCTAAGAAATAGTTGTAGAACGGTATACGCGAATGAAGATGACGGGAGAGTCCGTCCAGGAAGCCTATAGCCTGGAGGCACCGAAGGAGCAAGACGCCAGCACCCGGCTGACGGATAATCTCTCAGGTCCATGTATCGTCATCTGACGCAACTCTGGAGAGAGCGCAAGCCACCCAAGGGGTAAGGCGGTAATGACACCGCACGAAACTCTCAGGTAACGAGGACAGAGATAAGGGAACCTTCCTTATCCTGTCCTTTTTTGTGCTCACATCGCGCGTCACCATTGGGAACCGTCATATACGCGTAAAGACGCGGCAATACCATATACTATGGTACTAGAACATACAGGGGGCCACACCATGCGTTTCAAAGATGTATTTTCCATTATCGGCCCGGCCATGACCGGACCCTCCAGCTCACATACCGCAGGCGCGGTGCGGCTCGCACGCGTTGCCCGGCACTGGCTCGGGACACAGCCCGACCGTGCCCGCATGACACTGTACGGCTCCTTTGCAGATACGTACAAAGGACATGGCACAGATCTGGCGCTCATCGCAGGGCTGCTCAATTACGATACGGACGACAGCCGCATTCCCGATGCCGAACAATGGGCAGAGCAAGCCGGGATGGCGGTGGAATTCGCCTTTAGCGGACTACCCGCTCCTCACCCTAACACAGTCCGCTTCGAGCTGTGGAAGGGCGAGGATCAGCGCACGCTGTTGGGCTCTTCCATCGGCGGTGGAAGCATCCATGTCCAACAGCTCAACGAATTTCGGGTCAATCTGACCGGGGAGCTGCCTACGCTGGTGCTTCTTCACTCGGATAAGCCCGGTACATTGGGCGCGGTGACTTCGGCGCTCGGCGCGGCTGATATTAACATTGCCTATATGCACGTGGATCGCAAAGGCCGGGATGGTGAAGCACTTACTGCCATCGAAATGGACAGTCCTGCTAAGCCTGAATTGATCACAAAGCTGCGGTCCTTACCACATATGTACGAAATTAAAATGATTAATTTGAAAAAAGGAGCTGAATCTGATGCGATTTAGCCATCTGCATGAAATCAGTGCTTTATGTGCTAAGGAATCCACTACGATTGGCCGTTTGATGATTCAAGAGCAGGCACAGGAGACGAACACTCCTGAGGAAGAAATCTTCCGCCAAATGTCTGATTATTATCAAGTGATGAAGGAAGCCGTTCATCGCGGTCAGACGCAAGACACCGTATCCCGCAGTGGATTGACGGGCGGCGACGGCAAGCGTCTGGCCGAATATTTGCGGGCAGGCGAAACCTGCTCTGGCGATGCCTCGGCGCTCGCCATGGCATATGCCCTGTCCGTGTCGGAGGTTAATGCGTCTATGGGTCGCATTGTCGCCACGCCCACTGCTGGCTCATGCGGAGTCATCCCCGGTGTGTTCATCAGTGCGCAGGAGCGATTCGACTGGGATGACAAGCATATGGTGCACGGCCTGTTTGCCGCTGGAGCCATCGGCTATGTGATCGCCAACAACTCCTTCATTTCCGGCGCGGAGGGAGGCTGTCAGGCTGAGATTGGCTCAGCCATCGGGATGGCCGCCGGTGCTATGGTCGAGCTGCGCGGAGGCACGCCTGATCAGGCCATTCACGCCGTGGGCCTCGCACTTAAGAACACGCTCGGCCTGATTTGCGACCCCGTCGCCGGACTCGTGGAGATTCCGTGCATCGTGCGCAATGGGCTGGGGGCTGTCACCGCGCTTGCCGCAGCGGATATGGCATTGGCAGGTGTGCGCAGCGCCATCCCGTCTGACGAAGTCATTGACGTGATGCTTGAGGTCGGCAGCGCCATGCCTTCAAAGCACCGCGAGACCGCCAAGGGCGGCTTGGCCCAGACGCCAACCGGCAAGCGTTTGACCGAATCGCTCACACGCAACGCACTGGCTAAAAAGCGATAAATGATTATGCCGTGGGCTGAGCCGCCCCGCACATCTATTCAAGCGGCTGCCCTAATAGAAAAAGAGCAAGCCTGTCGTCCTTGGACGCATGCTTGCTCTTTGCTATGTTACGGAACATGGACCTTTTACTGAACGGTCACCTGTACCTTCGTCAATTTGCCTGCATATTTCACTGTAATCACGGCTTTCCCCTTGCCCTGTGCCTTAATGTTGCCGTCTTTGACGGTAGCAACAATAATTCTGGACGAGGACCAGACAGCCGGTTTGGAGACATCCTTTTCCGACTCATCCTTGTACGTAGCTGTAGCCGTCACTTTCGCCAGCTGTCCGACCTTCAAATTCAAGGCGACTTCGTCCGTTTGTAAATATTTAAGTGTATCTACATCCACGGGTACGCTGATCACCTTCCCGCCGAACTTCGCCTGAATGTTGGCTTTACCGTAGCTGACCGCGGTAACCTGGCCTTTTTTAACCGTAGCTACCTTGTAGTTAGACGTTTTCCATTCAGCTTGGGTCGTAACGTCCTTTTCTTTGCCATCACTGGATTTAACAACAATTGCGATGGTTTTTTGATCACCGGATTTGAGCGATAATGCGATCGCATCTGCTTCAAGCCTTTGAGCTACGTCCACTTCCACTGTGAACGTAATGGTTTGCTTGCCATAGGAAGCTGTAACGGTTGCCTTGCCACTGCCATTCGCTTTAATCAAGCCCTCGCTAACCTCGACCACCTTCACATTGCTGGTAGTCCAGGTGGCATCCTTGGTTACATCTGTTTTTGTACCGCCACTCTTGACGCCTGTTACCTTCAGTTGCTTCGTTTCCTGGGCACCGAGCACAATTACGCGTGTGTCGGTTTCCAAACGGTCTACAAGGCCCACTTGTACATTGATCGTTAGTTTTTTGCCATTGTAGGTGGCTGTAATAACCGCTTTACCGGCTGATTTACCTGTAATCGTTCCTTTGGTTACGGAAGCAATGTCTGCCGCACTTGAAGTCCATTCCGCATCCTGTGTCACATCTTCCTTACGCCCATCAGCATAAGTAGCAGTCAAGGTGGCAGTATAGTCTTCATTTACATCAATTGTTGCTGTTTTGGAGGACAAAGCCAGATCACCAGGCACATTCACGGATACTGTCGCCGAGACTGTTTTACCGCCATAAGAAGCCGTAATCGTGGCCTCACCTGTTTTATAGCCTGTTACTTCACCCTTACTGACAAATGCAATATCCTCATTGCTGGACTTCCAATCTGCCTTGCTTGTAATATCCTCTTCCGTACCTGTTACGTACGTAGCGGTCAGCTTGAGCTTTTTGGTTTCCTTGGCATTCAGGCTCAGCTTGTCCTCACTCAAATCCAGATATCTGGAGGTTTCAACATCTGTCTTGATCGAAACCGTCTTATCTCCATACTTGGCGGTCACCGTAGCTGAACCGGCTCCGATGGCCATAATCGTTCCTTTATTCACCGTCGCGATTTTCTCGTCGCTTGTGGTCCAGGTAGCTTTATCTGTAATATCTGTTACCGTCCCGTCCGGGTAAACAGCAGAAACCTGAATTTTCTTGGATTCATCCAAACGGAGGAAAATTTCGGATTCGCTGGCTTTCAGCTTATTCGTTTGGTCAACATCCACTGAAATGGTAGCAGACATTGTACCATATTTACCTGTAATCGTCGCCTTGCCCGCGCTGTAGCCAGTAATAGTGCCTTTTAGTACATCCGCTACGGCTGCATTACTGGAGCTCCACTCGGCAGACTCTGTAACGTCCTGAACCGTTCCATCCGGGAACGTCGCTGTCAGCTTAACCTTCTCCGTATCCTTCAACAAAAGGGAAACCTCAGATGGACTGACATCCAAACGTTTGACCTGTTCTACCTGCACCGCAATCGTTACGGTTTGCTGACCATATACGGCCTTAATATTGGCTGTACCTGCTCCCTGAGCAGTAACCAATCCGTTAACTACGGTTGCTACCTTCTGGTTATCGGAGGTCCAAGCAGCATCGCCTGAAACCTGAGCTGTTGTATTATCACTGTAAGTCGCTGTCAGATCGATCTGCCCTGTGCCGTTTGAACGCAAGCTCAGGCTTTGTACACTGGATGTCAGTGCCTTAACCTTTTTCGTTACATGTACCTGAACCGATTGTATCTTATCTTTATAGGTCGCAACCACAGTCGCTTCCCCTTCGCCCTTGCCTGAAACTGTGCCGTTATATACCGTAGCAATAGCTGTATTATCACTTTTCCAATCCGTACTTACGGTTACATTGGAAGTCGTCCCATCCGTATAAATAGCTGTAGCCGTCAATGCAGCCGTATCTCCCTGCTGCACAGTTACCTCGTTAGAGGAAAGGACAATCTTGGAAAGCACCAGATCAGCCGCGTGTGCAAACCCTGCATATGATGTAAAACTTGAGATCAGGATGACCAACGCCAGAAAACCAGACCACCTATTCTTCAAAATCTAACTCCCTCCCATTTCAAAACTTAAAATGAAGGATTCCGCAAAATCCTTATACCTACGTTTTATGTCGACATATGGAAAAGAATAGTTTAGGCTTTAAAGAAAATTTGGTCCTTATTAACTAGAATTGGTATGGACAAATGTGAAACCATTAAATGCAACCTCTCTTTTACAAACAGCTGTAAGCTGCTGCACGAACTCTCAAATGGTGGTATTCTTCCATATTGGGATGAAGCTGATGCATATAAACGACTGAGAACTGCTCGCTCGGATCTATAGACACCCAAGTGCCTGTTGCTCCCGACCAGCCGAATTCTCCAATAGAGCTGTTTGCATGCCCGGCCGCTTGATCAATCAACGTGCGTACACCAAGTCCGTAACCATAACCTGTATGATATGAATTCGTAAAATCAGATAGTTGGGCTGTATTCAGATGATTTGTGCGCATTAAATCAATGGTTTTTCTCCCCAATAGCCTCACACCGTCTATCGTGCCACCATTGGACAGCATTTGCGAAAAAGTAAGGTACTCTTTGACTGTCGAATACAGACCTGCGCCTCCACCTTCATAAATAGCATCTGGCTGATGATATTCATCCAAAAAACCCTCTATTTTTTCAAGTTTCCCGGTGTCCGTCCGTTGATAAACAGAGGCCATCCGTGATGCAATATCTCCACGATAACGGTAGCCTGTATTGTTCATGCCAAGCGGATCAAATATTTCATCCTTTAGAAAGTGTCCTAATGATTTACCTGAAATCACTTCAATAAGACCTGCAACAAGATCATGTCCATATCCGTACAGCCATCGTGTTCCCGGTTCAAAGGCAAGCGGAACCTCAGAAAGCGCTTTAATTTCTGTGCGCAGATCATATTTCCCCTGTTTTTCCTTTAATGTTGTAATAACTTTTTGCATGGCTTTTCCTGTTTCTGAAGACTCGGAAGCGTAAGGAAGACCCACACTCATATTGAATATATGCTTAATTAAAATGGGGTTTTCCGCCTTATCCACATAGGTGTATCCGTTAGGAGCGGTTTTGAATACATGCGCATCACGATATTCGGGTAAATATTCATATAAAGGCTCATTCAACAAAAATTGCCCACGTTCGTACAGCATAAGTGCAGCGGCACATACAACAACCTTTGTCATGGAAAACAAGCGATACACTGTATCTTCAGTGACTGGTTTTCGAGCCTCCAGATCAGCATATCCGTGATACCCTTCATACAACACTTGACCATTTTGTGCAATAGCACAACCACACCCTGCCGGCCCATTTGCTATGAATTGTTTCAATAACTGATCTACCTTTTCAAAACGAGACATATTCATTCCTCCTGTTTTTCCTTCAAAAGAAACAAGCTTTCCCTCGCGCTCTAATCTCCTGTACCAACAAGCTCAATCTGTTTCCTTGTATGCGCTTGTTCTCCTGCATTTTTCAATGATTTACTTTAAAAGCTCTGCCACCGTTTCTTTCCAGCGATTTAACACCGCTTCCGGCTCCTTGAGCCGAACCGTAACGCCTGTCACAATATCTGCATATTGGGCCGAATCCTCTCGGGCTGCGAATACCTGTGCCGCAAATCGCTCACGTACATGCTTGGCTCCGGGCAGCATCGGCAGATGCTCCAGTGACAGCCGTACATAATGCGCCTTTCCGCCGATGAACACTGCAAGCGTTGCCTTCCCGGTACGGATCATGTTGCCCGTCGTGGTCGTTCCCGGCCATAGTGCCAGCCGCAAATTCCCCTCGTCCAGCGCAACAATCTCACCTACGCTAATCATTGCAATGTGCGGCCACTGATCCTCCGTGATTGTCAGTAGCATCATCGCTTCATGCTGCTTGTTCTCCAGTGTCTTGCCGTCCAGCAGCATGAACAGCTCCTTGCCGATCCTTGGTATCTGCATAAAGTATAACCCCCTTTACATTCGGCCCATATACTCAAAATACCACAATTTACATCCGGTTACGAACGATCCTGCTTCCGTTCTGCAATCAGGGGTACGTGGATCGCATTCGGAATATCCCGGGGATCGACCTTGAACGCTGATTTATACTTTGTCGGATCGGTAATGCTATCTGGTTCCGAGGTGCGCCATGTGAACATACATACAGGACACAACAAAACCTCCCAGGCACCTTCAACCGGCGAACGGGAAACAACTTCTGAACGATTGGACTCACAACGTGGACAAATATGCATCTGTCAGCACTCCTTTAGTATTTTTTTCTGAATATTTTTAACGAAGCATTTGGCTCAGCTTTTTCTCCCAATCTGCTACACCCAGCGGAGAATCAAGCGGCTGCGAATAATGACCTCGATTATCCGGTGCTACAGGTGTCGTCGCATCCAGTATCATTTTGTGCGTCATACCTGCCGGATCAGAGCCGGGATCAAGTGGTAAAACAGACAAGCCCGGGACGATGACAGCATCATGCTTCGGATGCAGCTTGGTGGATAAAGCCCACATGACCTGTGGCAGATTGAACGGATCAACATCCCCATCCACCACAATGACCAGCTTGCAATACCCCAATCCATGCGGAGTCGTTAACGCACGCATCCCAACAGCCTTCGCAAAGCCTCCATACCGGGTTTTCGTAGAAATAATAGCGACCAACCCATGCGTATACATGGCATTAACAGCTACGATTTCATTAGGAAATGCATCCTTGAGCTGTTGGAACAACGGTACACTTGTATTCACACCAATCATATAGTCCGTTTCCGTCCAAGGCATTCCGATGTACAAATGCTCAAAGATGGGCTGCTTACGGTGATATACACGATTAATCTGAATGACTGGCATCGCGCGACCACCGGAATAGTGACCTGTGAACTCACCGAATGGACCTTCATACTCCCGCTCGCCCGCCAACACTTCACCTTCCAGAATGACCTCGGCTCCCCAAGGCAAATCCAAGTCCGCATCCTTGGCTTTAACTACACGGTAAGGCTCACCCTGAATGGCACCTGCCATTTCATATTCGGATTGATCGTACAACAGCGGTGTAGAAGCAGCCGTCGTAATAACAGGCTCACATCCCAGGGCAATCGCCACCTTCAAATTTTCCCCGCGTTCCTCAGCCTGACGGATATGGATCGCTATATCATGCTGCGGTACAGGCTGAATGCCCAAGCGGTTTTTACCTTTCACCTGCATCCGATATAAACCGACATTTTGCTTGCCATACGTAACCGGATCATCCAGATCGCGCGAGATCAGAATAGCTTTATCCAGATAAAATCCCCCGTCTCCCTGGTTCAAACGGAACAGCGGTAAAATATCAAATAAATTAATATCTTCTGTAATCTCCACTTCATGAAATGGAGCCGTTTCTTCCCGCTTCACAGGCACCGGAAATTGTTCATAGCGTCTGGCAAATTCAAAAAACTGCTCTTTGAGCGGAGTGTTCTTTGGCATTCCCATCATAAGAGCATGATTGGGCCAGGAGCCCATCACATTCATTGCAATACGAGCATCTGTATAGCCATAAATATTGTTGAAAAATAAGGCTGGCGTCTTGTCTCCAAGATTGTTTAATGCTCTGTTTGCTGCTGCAATATCCGGCTCCGGCTTTACTTCATCGCTAATCGTGAGCAATTGTCCCTCTTTCTCCAGAGTATGCAAAAAATCACGAAAATCTTTATAGGCCATCATTCATTCTCCTTTGTTTTTTAATTTTTCAATTTTGGTGCAGTGCGGATTCAGTCTGCTTCATTCCATCCCAGCGTTTGGCTGCGGTTGCAACGATGCCGAACTGGTCCAATACGCGGAATACAATATGATCCACCATTTCTTCAATCGTTGCAGGATGGTTATAAAAGGCTGGCATCGGCGGCAGGATCGTCACGCCCATGCGTGACAGTTCCAGCATATTTTCCAGATGGATACTGCTTAATGGTGTTTCTCTTGTCATAAGCAGCAGCTTCCTTCGTTCCTTCAGTATCACATCTGCTGCTCGGGTGAGCAGGTTGTCCGCCATTCCAATGCGAATGGAGGCGAGTGTCTTCATGCTGCAAGGAGCAACAATCATACCGTCTATTTGGAAGGAGCCGCTAGAAATACGCGCAGCCTGATCCTTGTACGAGTAAACCACATCTGCCATCGCCTCCACTTCCTTTACCGTGTAGCCTGTCTCATAGGGAATATTCGCACTAGCCCACGGAGATAACACAAGGTGGCTCTGGGCCCCAGCCTCTCGTAAGTGCTTCAGTATACGGATACCGAAGATCGACCCCGTCGCTCCTGATATTCCTACAATGATTTTCTTCATGTGTCCCCTCCTACACTCCATGATCTCTGTTCTCTGGCAACGCTCTGCTTTTAGAAATTCCATCCAATTCATTTCTGTAAAAAATTATACGCCTCTTCTGTACACACGAAAAATATATATAATATATGTAATGCATACTTTAAAAATATTCATCTGAGGTTGTTCAGAAATAGGAGGTAGCCTAAATGGATATAAAGCATCTGCACTACTTTTGCGTCATCGTCGAAGAAGGACAAATCACAAAGGCTGCCCAAAGGCTTAACATGGCTCAGCCTCCATTAAGTCAGCAACTCAAAAATATGGAGGATGAGCTTGGTGTAAAGCTGATTTACCGTGAAGGAAAGAAATGGGAGGTAACTGAGGCTGGATACGCACTATACACCCGCGCCAAGCGATTATTGGCCGAGATGGAAGATACCTGTAGAGAAATAGGTGAATTTGAAAGCAATGTCACCGGTACTCTGTCCATAGGTACTTCATCGGTCTGTATGTCTCTGATTACCGGGCCTCTCAGTCGCTTTCATCAGGATTACCCGGGGGTGTACATCAAAATAGGGCATGGGGACACGCATCACCTGGAAGAACTGCTACATCAAAATAAAGTTGATTTGGCCCTGCTCCTACTTCCGGTAGATGACAAGTCGTACCATACAATAGAATTAGAGGAGGCTCCTTTTGTCGTGGTACTTCCGTGTGAATGGGCTGATCGTCATCCGAGTGGTGAAATCACGTTACGGGAAGCCGCCAACTATGACCTCCTGTTAGCTCGCCGAACGGAAGGACTTGGGGTATACGAGACTGTGATTCGCAAATTTCAGGAGCAGCATCTTATCCCCCGTGTAGTACTGGACTGTCCTGAAATATCGACCATTCTCTCACTTGTATCAACAGGCATGGGCATTACTATCATTCCAGACACTGGCTTGGGACGAGAGTACGGCGACAAATTTCGTACACTAGCTCTTAAGGAGCCATCCCCCTTTACCCGACCAGCCGTCGTCTGGCGCAAGGATCGTTATTTGTCCAATGCAGCCCGCAAATTAGTTGAATACCTACAAGCTGGAGACGGGGACACAAAAAAAGACTGCTCCAGAGTAGAAACTCCACTCACAGAACAGTCATATATTACATAGACACTCACTATTCAGATCAGATTGTATATCCCGTCCTACTTGACTCCCTGATGTCGGTACTCTGTCGGAGTCATTCCACATTTGCGCCGAAATACTTGTGTAAAATGCCGCATATCCTGGTAGCCAATCCGCTCTGAAATATCAGCCAGCCGCAGATGGGGATCACCGAGCAGCCGTTTCGCCTCCTCCATCCGTAAACAAATGACATAGTCCTTGTAGCCTTGTCCCGTTTTTTGCTTGAACAACTGGCTGAAATAGACCGGGTTCAAAAAGACGACCGAGGCTACCTTTTCTAACGACAGCTCCTCCGTAAAATGAGTCTGAATGTATTGCAATGCCACATCCACCGTATGCATGCCTTTACGAAGACATTCACCAGTGTCCGTCGCTGCGGCTGCAATCTCCTCTGTCGTCCGTCTTAGCCTTGCTACCTCTTCAGGTATGGCTGCAAAATTATGATGAACGCCTGAGCGCGTAATTTGCAGAGGCACCTTCACATAACGTTTCAAATGAGATTCGAGCAGCGTCTCCAGCCGTGCGGCCTCCGCTTCATCTTGAAGACGTGCAATGCCCAGCAGGCTGTGACGTTCGAGACTGACGACAAAGCCATTGCCTCCCGCCTCAATGAGCTCGGACAGTACATTTTCAATCATAAAATGCTCCAGGTGCGTCTGCTTATGATCAGGTACTATGCGAACCATGAAGAGGTGAAATTCCGGATAATTTTCGATAAAGGGCTGTATATCCAATTTTCCCGTGCCCAGTCCAAGTGCATAGCGCTGGAAAACAGTCTCACGCAAATAGATCATATTGGATTTGAGAAGTTTGCCCTCGTTGGCCTGCAGCGATGCAACAAGCGCTTCAGCCGCCAGCATTTCAATGCATTTCAGCAGCTTCTTTTTGCTGATTGGCTTTAACAGGTAGTCTTTGGCGCCCAGCTTCACTGCTCTTTGTGCATATTGGAAGTCGGAATGGGCCGAGATGACAACCCACTGTAGATGAGGATGCTTTCGCTTGGAAATTCGCATGAATTCCAGACCATCCATGCCTGGCATCAGAATATTGGTCAATACAATATCGACGGGATGCTCCGCCAGGATGCCTGCAGCTTCCTCAGTGGAAGCTGCGAGATGAATGACACAGGTTGGCAGAGCCTGGCTAATCGTACGCCGAATCCCCTGCCGAATCATACTTTCATCATCAGCTATCAGAATATTCATATTTTTCCTCCTTCTGTATCAAAGGCACACTTACGGTGACTGTCGTTCCAGCCCCAGGTGTATTGGAGATCCGCAGACCGTATTCCTCTCCAAACATGTGCCGTAGTTTTAAATATAGGTTTTGCAGGCCGATGCCTCCTGCCTGCTCGTTGCCCGTTTGCTTGCCGGGTTCTACCGATGCTAACTGGACCACCTCCCATCGTTCGTACTCCATCCCTGCACCGTTGTCGATGATGTGCAGACTTAATACTCCGTCAAACTCCTCCCCTCAAACGAGCTGCTTGCCACCTGTATCCGCAATCAGCGGCTCCAGCCCATGCTCCGCTGCATTTTCAATCAACGGCTGCAAGATCATCTTTGGCAAACGGATATCCAGCCACCCATCCATGCTGATGCCTACAGATACCCTGCCCTGCAGCCGGACCTGGATAATGGTAAGATAATGTCCAATCTGCTCCAGTCCCTCACGAAGGCTTACATCGGCCCCCTCTTCCCAGTGGCTGCTATAACGGAGCATATGCGATAAGGAGAGTACCACCTCTCCTAGCTGATCCTGTCCCTTTTCATCCAGCATCCAATAAATCGGATCCAGCGTATTGTACAGAAAATGTGGATTAACCTGCGTCTGTAACGCGTGCAGCTCTGCATTTTTTTCACTGGCTGATGTGATACGAACCAGTTCGACCAGTTCTGCAATCTGACTTACAATATGGTTGAAGGAGGTAGCCAACTGGTTGTTCACTTCATATGACTCGATGTTTACCGTATGACGGAAATTTCCCGTCTCTCCCCACTTCATTTCCCAAATGACCCGCTTGAGCGGAAGTGAAATTCCTTTGGAGACGATAGATGCAATTAACACGGACACAATAATGAATATAAGTGCCACAATAAGCAAATACCTTTGATTTTGTACCAGCTCCGCGTTCAAATCTTCACTGGATGTCGTACTAAGACCGACCAATCTGCAAACAGCAAATTGGAAGCGATTACAACTCTCCTCTTACCCCGATGTACAATGACATCATCCTCCGATATCTGCTGCTACCGATCGGCTTATGCTCATCCAGATCACAGAGCTGTCGTCCATACGCAAACACAGGTCTGGTTTCCACCTGATCAATGACAGAATGAGGATATACACATCCAGCCATGCGATTTCGTCCGCTGACTTTCGAATTTTCTTATACCATTCCGTGTGTGTAATGAGTGTGTAATGAGTATTCAATGACATTCATACGGTTGCCATAGTTGTATACCTTGCCTATGTCCGTGATGACACGAATGCCGATCAGATCCTCCCGCGAATCATAGATAGCTCCCAACATATTCGTAATCATGTGTTCGTTGAAACGGGATTGAATGGATTGAAAACGGCGCAGCACTTCCGCTGTGCGCTCCTCTCGCCTTGGCCGACTATCCTTTAACTGCTCCCGCTACCGTAATCTTTTCGGACAGACCAAAAAATAATAATGACTGGTAAAGCTCCCATGACCAGAAAAGCGCTAATATTACTGTAATTCACAGAACACTGGCTAACCAATGTATTGAGCTTTTCGGATGAGATAAAGGTAGCAGCCGTAATGCATTCATTCCAGATATTAATAAAAGTTAATATACACACCGTCATGATGGGTAGAATCGAGATGGGTAAGGTTACACTGCGGAAAATGCGATAAATGCTTGCTCCGTCAATGTGAGCGGATTCTTCAATTTCGTGGGGAATAGACCGCATAAAGCCAGGTAGGATGAAGACCGCAATCGGTGTCTGGAAAGCGATATAGGGTAAAATCAGCGAGAAATACGTATTCAGAATATGGGCATTTTTAAACATCACCATCAACGGCAGCAGTGTAGCCTGCATCGGAATCATTATCCCGGTCAGAAACATGCTCAATACAGCATCTCCGAAGCGCTAGCGATAACGTATAATCGCATAAGCAGTCATCAAGCTTAATACAATGACGAACATCATCGTAGCCCCGGTCACCAGCACACTGTTTCCTAAATAACGCAGGTAGTTCCCTGTTTGACAGGCTTCCTGATTGTTGTGCCACTTGGGGCACTTCAGGGGGTGCAAAGAAGCTTACGCTCTATATTTCTTCATTCGTCTCCAACAAGTAGACTAGTAGCCAGAAGAGCGGATACAGCTGCGTAATCATTAATATGGTCAATAGGGAAAAAACCACCGTCTTTTTTCATGACGTTCAACAACCCCTTCTCCTTTAGCTTACCTTATTTTCGACCCTTTTGAAACAAAATTTATCACATTTGTAAATGAAAAACAAATAGACTGCAAGATTCGAAGTCAAGCACTGTCGTATCCGTCACATGAGTTGGATCTCCCCCCATCATCAGCCAAGTCAAATTGAAGGATTGCAGAGAATCGATAAAAGTTAATACCATGATATTCTAATTATCGGCAAAATGAGTAAAAATGTGATATATCAGCTGCTTAATTATTTTGTATGAAGGGAGGCTCAGGTCAGGATTAACGTTCTGGAAGACTATCGGTACCCCCTTTGTTGAGGTGTCTCCTCCCTGGCTACCTGAATTCTCCGGACTTGCGCTCCGTCCATTAATACAGACTGTCAGCATCAATGCCAAGGCGCTCCCATCACAATAGCAAGCGCTTACTTTTTTGCTCTGCCCATCATCTGTCTCCTCCTCTTGTTGAAGCATTACGCAATTGCTTCCTTATTGGCGGACACTCAATGTACACTTCTTTTATCGTTATGTGATCCATATAAAAGGTGTGAACAATGCGTGAACCTAAGGCGAAGGGGTTCTTTTTTTAAGTCCTCATTTGCGTGCTTTAAAATTTATTTATACATAACTTGCAATTTATCTCGAACACAGGCATAATATGTTTAAGTTCATTCTTTTGATAATGATTATCATTATCGAATAATAAAATACGTATAGACTTCAAAGGAGGCAGAACCGCAGTGAAAGAAGTTTTTAGCAAAACCTCCCTGCATATTGACGATTATTTGGATCTTCTTAATCTTGCCGTACAAGTCGGAGATAAGAAATGGCAAAAAGAAATTACACGTAAACTTCAAGCCTTAAGCGTTCTCCAGACAGAACAAGTTGAAATAGATTAAGTGTTCCTCAGATAACACAGTGCCGCTGTTCTAACAGGCTGGCAAGGCACCTTTTGCAAAGGACAACTAGGTTACTGTAAGGCTCTTAACCGGGAACGCATTGTGTATGGGTGATAAATAGATCAGTTAAAAGAAAAAAAGCACAACCCGCTAAGGGTGTGCTTTTTTGTCGTGCTTGGCAACGTCCTACTCTCCCAGGACCCTGCGGTCCAAGTACCATTGGCGCTGGAGGGCTTAACGGTCGTGTTCGGGATGGGTACGTGTGGAACCCCTCCGCTATCGCCACCAAACATGAATTCGCTTCGCAAATTCTT
>NZ_AGFX01000028.1 GCF_000236805.1 Paenibacillus peoriae KCTC 3763
AAGGGAGGTGTTTAACCCCTTGACCAACGGGCCACACAACAAAATAATTCTGGCGGAGAGAGAGGGATTCGAACCCTCGAGACGCTTTTGGCGCCTACACGATTTCCAATCGTGCTCCTTCGGCCAACTCGGACACCTCTCCATATGGCTCCCCGAACAGGACTCGAACCTGTGACAACTCGATTAACAGTCGAGTGCTCTACCAACTGAGCTATCAGGGAATA
>NZ_AGFX01000027.1 GCF_000236805.1 Paenibacillus peoriae KCTC 3763
GCTAATCGCTCTTTCTATAACCAACCTCGGTTGGTCTTTATTGGAGAGTTTGATCCTGGCTCAGGACGAACGCTGGCGGCGTGCCTAATACATGCAAGTCGAGCGGGGTGATGTAGAAGCTTGCTTCTACATCACCTAGCGGCGGACGGGTGAGTAACACGTAGGCAACCTGCCCACAAGACAGGGATAACTACCGGAAACGGTAGCTAATACCCGATACATCCTTTT
>NZ_AGFX01000026.1 GCF_000236805.1 Paenibacillus peoriae KCTC 3763
GTCCTTCGTCGGCTCCTGGCGCCTAGGCATCCTCCGTATGCTCTTTGTAGCTTAACCTAGTATTTACATCGTAAATACGATTTGCTTTGTATTTCGGTTCAACACCAAGGTGTGAATGAAATACAAGGCAGCTACCTTTATTTCTCTTGTTTACACAAGATCAGCTTAAAGGAATATTCTAAAACGCAATTTCGTTTCGGTATCCAGTTTTCAAGGTGCAATTCGCTTCATCGAAGCGAAACTTGAGAGTTTGAGCTCTCAAAACTGAGCAACGAG
>NZ_AGFX01000025.1 GCF_000236805.1 Paenibacillus peoriae KCTC 3763
TGAGCTAATCGCTCTTTCTATACTGGTTCCCATTTATCCACTCAGTCGAGTTGGACCGAATAGGAATCAAGTCGATCATTCGCAGAATGATCTTTATTGGAGAGTTTGATCCTGGCTCAGGACGAACGCTGGCGGCGTGCCTAATACATGCAAGTCGAGCGGGGTTGTTTAGAAGCTTGCTTCTAAACAACCTAGCGGCGGACGGGTGAGTAACACGTAGGCAACC
>NZ_AGFX01000024.1 GCF_000236805.1 Paenibacillus peoriae KCTC 3763
CTTGCATGTATTAGGCACGCCGCCAGCGTTCGTCCTGAGCCAGGATCAAACTCTCCAATAAAGACCAACCGAGGTTGGTTATAGAAAGAGCGATTAGCTCATTTTGAAACTGACGAGATAAAATATCTCATTGTTTGCTTTGATTTCGTACAGCCTGAAGGCATGCATTAAAATCTCAGCGATGGATTTTGCAAGCAAAATCCGTACTCACTCGTTGTTCAGTTTTCAAAGATCAAACCTGCATCATGTCTTGCTTT
>NZ_AGFX01000022.1 GCF_000236805.1 Paenibacillus peoriae KCTC 3763
ATTTAGCTAAAACGTCTAGCAGGCTAGGGGTATATTTGTAGAAGTTAAGTGGTCAATTGATTTTAACCATCCCCCCCTCATTCAAATCATATCCCAATATATAGTTATTAAATATCAAAGAAACCTAGACACAATTATCTAGGCTTGTGAGTGTGTACGTAGTGTACACATATATAATTTTATCCTACTTCTTGCTGTTGCTCATATTCCTTTACCCTATATATAACGTTGCTCCTTCTGAGATACCTTATAACATTCATTATACTATAATTGAGAAACAAAAAAGACGTGGTTGCCCACGCCCTTTCATTTAATCAATTTTACGGATGTGTCAAAGAAACAATTAAGAAGAAATGCTCACCGTCTCAAAAAACTGAAAACGCAATTCCTCCTCTTGGTTTTCAGGAGGCATTTCCTTGAACCGATCTTCTAATGTATCTTTTTCATTAAAAATACTTGATCTCCAAAATTTCAATCCTAATTTCGGAAAGGAATACATCCAGCCTAATTCTGGGTGTTGTCTATCATAAGGTGACAATTCATCAACTATCTTAATCAGTTCTTCTGCTTTAGTATTAAATACATCAATGCCATTCATCAGACAGTGAAAATCATCCTTGATATGCGAAGCAGCTTCGATAAAATTAACCCTACCATCTGAGTCATATTCAACCTTGAAAGCATAGTGAAAATAATCATCATCCTGAAGCGACTTATTGAATTTATCTGTGTACGCTTGAAGGCAATTTTCTACTTCAGCTTTACTCATACCAATTTTAATCGTTCCAATCCCTATATTGGGTTCAATAATTATTTTTTCCACTATAACAACTCTCCATTTTGGGAAACTTACATTTTATTTAATTGATCTATAATGCTACGTAACTTGTCTACTGCCTGATAACACTCTGCAATTTCTTCTTTTGTATACTCGCCTAATAACTGAACAATTTCCTTATCATTTCGTGGTCTAGGAATAGTCTCGCCCGACTCGATCAAAACTTCTAAATAACCAGATATTGCTTCCCTAACATTGACCAATGCTTCTTTGATTGTATCCCTATCTGACATGCATCCCTTAAGTTCAGGAACTTTTGCTACAAAATATGTGCCATCAATATCGTCAGACCATTTCTTTATAGTAATCATGTACTTGTTATCCATTGAAACCTCTCTTGTGATAAGATCATCGTTTTACATTAACCATAGATTACTTTGGAAAATGGATACTTTTAGCTATTTTTAACAAAATATCTTCATTTTTATTCATGAACTCCTTACTAACATTAACCTTGTAGTGATACTCCATCATACAACACATAGGCACAATTTCCCATATGTTATTATTATAACGATAGTATTTAGAGTAACAAAAAAGCACCTGCCCTAGAAATAAACAACATATCCGTATTGATGCAGTTCGAGGAAAGTGAAGAATAAATCTACAGCATATTAAAAATTATTGCGTACATAAACTTCTTATCTAATCTCATTAAACCTCAAAAAGCCTTATCGTATCAATGTTTTTCGCTAACTACTTTTCATATAGCCACACTAAATCTCGTTGGATTTTATCAATTTTTTGAAGTTCTGTGACCAGCGTGTGACCACTATGTTGCTTAGAGAAGAAGAACACATTCGGTAAAATTGATGGCTTGGTGTGTTCTTTCTTTATACAAGGTTTATACATTGCTATAAGTGGATGATTGGATTATGTATTTTGCGAAAAACGGTTTTGCCACTCTCAATTGCCGACCTATCTTCATAACCGAAAAATTGCCTGAATTCAATTCGTTGTAGGCCACTGCCTGACCTACCATAAGTATTTCCTGAATGTGGGTTACATCTAGTAATGGTGGATATGACTCTAAAGCTTTTAACATCTCTTCTTCCAAATGTATTAACTTCCTCCTTTTCCAATTCTGCTTATTTGCATATATATTTAAAATCCTATATTCTCGTTCTAGGCTTTCCTAACTTGCTGCCCACCACACACTGTTCTTAACTCTAAACCTTCTTAACACAGCCTTTACGTTCGTCTGAAGCTATTTCTATGTATATTCACTCTGCTGGTGGTTCCTTGATTATTACTGCTGACTGATTATATGTATTTTGCACCCCTTGTCCACCGATCCTACTCACAACTCACGCTAGAACAAGCAATACAACCATCTCCCTTCATAGCCTGCCTTTTAATTCAATCAGAACTAATTCTATGTATGTATGTATTATTCGTAATTTTCGTCGTCTTCACATTTAATGCTCATGTCAGTGTTGCTATCGGTACTACTATTGGTATCACTGCTATATGTATCCGCTGATTCGTCCATCCGCGCTCTACAAATTTGATTGTTCGAATAAAGGTATGACCGATATTGCGACCACGCTCATCGTTATAAACTAAATTCTTCTCATTCAGATATTTGAAATCGCTCAATGCTCCAATCTCTCCGTTGTAGTAGACAGATATTTTTGTGCTGGATTATAAATAAATGCAGCCGCTAGTACATCTTTCGCTTTTGATTGATATTCAACAAGTTTGCTTGCTACTTCTCGTTGGTTGGTTTGCATTGCTGGCGTTATAGTTATCTTTGCTAGCCACAACGAATGATATTCTAATTCTATAAATAATGCTTCCCGAACCTGATCGTCGAATTTGACGGACAGCTTTCTTGATCCCATTTTTAAAACAACATCTTCCTGTACATTTTTAACTTGTCTGTCACGCTGTCCTGAACTTAATCCAATTCCATTGCAAATAAATGAAACTCCAACAGAAATCTTATCGTCATCAGTTTTAACTCCTAACAATTCCGTATCATTGAAGCCTACTAACTTTTGTTCTATTACTTGAATACTATCTTTCAATTATATATTCTCCCTTTTAATTGGTGACAGGCGGTCTCACCCTGCCATCTTCCTCGCTGTTATTTATTGATCTCTTACCTTCTTATCTTCAAAAAAGCTCCCATAATACCCTCTCTTGATATTTGATAATTTTTTTATCGTATGGTAGGATATTCCCTGTAAAACAAATCCATTATAAGGTATCATTTGGTTTTGTTTTACTATTATTTCTAAGGAGTGATTGATAAAGTGAAAAAATTGTTAAGTTTGCTTGTTGTGTTGGTATTATTTTTAAGTACTCTTCCTTACTCAGTTAACGCACAGGATTCTTTAACTATTAACACCCCAGAAGATTATATTAACTATTTAAAAAACAATAATAAAGGACTCAACTCTTTGAACGATAATGATTCCTCTGCTATTTTAAAACAGTTCACAAGTCTCTCAAAAGAAGATCAACAGAAATTTGTGAATTATATGAATGATCCCGATGCAATTAAATCAATTTTTAATGGAATAAAAAGCGGAAAAGATTCAGACTTATATAATGGAGATATAAAAGTAAGGGTAGACCAAAACAAACAAGAACACTCCACTGCTCCTCTGGCAGCTGAATATACACATTATTCTGAAACAGTCGTTTCTACATTTGGTATCAATATTATTACAACACAAGTATATATACATTACAGAGTTAGTGGGGGGAAAGTGACTGAAATTCTAAATGGCGGTGGAGTTGTTACAAGAAATTGGTTCCCTGTAGTGAATGTCACCATAAAAGAAGAAAAACCATATATTAACTCTGACAAGCGCAGCGCCTACCAGACCGCATATTTCACTTGGAATTTTATTCATCCGTCTCTTGGGGAGGTAGTCGAAACTGGTACACATACAATTTGGGGATATGCAGATGGTACTTGGGAATCACAATTTTTAAAATAATAACAAAGGACGCAATTAATATTATGAATAGAACCAGTTACAATAATAGGACAGTGCTAATCGTACTATTTGTTCTATATAATGGAATAAATGGCATAGTTAATTAAAAAAGAGAAGCGTTCGAGGTATTTTCTCAGCGCTTCTCTTTCATTCTAAAAGTAACATTTCATTGTAATTATTTAGTTCTAGCTTCCATTCCTTTAGTTATAAATACAATAGCTAAAGTTACGTATGTTATAGAGTTCATCAATTTCCCGAAATTTTCGGACAACATTCGTAAAATTAAAACTTCATTGTTCGTATTAAAACAGGGGACGCGGCAGGAAACGGTAGCAATAGTAGGATTGAGTAATTTACTGAGTAAAAAAGAAGAAGCAGAACCATTAGAAATTGAAGAAAAATTCTGTGACCAAAAGCGTGACCAGAAAGTTATAAATGTAGCCGTTTAGACAAAGAAAAGCATGGATACATAAGGAATTTTGATAACCATCTCATTTGGGTATATGATGTAGACAAGATATTATACTTCAATTGAAATGGAGCGTGCCTTTATGTCTAATTCGTTAGGAATGGTGACACCGGGTAAAAAAGTTTCTTTAAAAGATTGGAACCCCAAAGATACGCAGGATATCAAAAATAAAGAAGAAATTCAGCAGGAAACAGATCAATTGAAGGAACGTTTCGCGGAATTGCAAAGTAAATTATTTACCGAGAAGAAACAAGCCGTTTTGTTTGTGTTTCAGGGTATGGATAGCAGCGGAAAAGATGGCGTGATCAAGCAGGTATTTTCTAATCTGAATCCAGCGGGAGTGACGGTCCATAGCTTTAAAGTACCTACGGCTGAGGAATTAAGCCATGATTTCCTGTGGCGTGCCCACAGTGTAACCCCGGGGCGTGGATATATTTCAGCATTCAACCGTTCTTATTATGAGGACGTACTGATTACACGTGTTCACGGACAGGTATCCGATAAACTGGCCAAACGGAATATTAAGCATATCAAACACTTTGAACAGTTGCTGCTTGATAGCGGTGTGAAGGTGGTTAAAATCTTTTTACATATTTCCAAGCAATTTCAGTTGGAAAAGCTGATCGACCGGATCGAGAAGCCCCACAAAAACTGGAAGCTTGATCCAAGTGATTTGCAGGAACGGAAATTTTGGAAGCAATATACGCAATACTATGAGGAAGCGCTGGAACTGAGCGCAACCAAGCAAGCCCCCTGGTATGTTGTTCCTTCGGATAACCGTTGGTATAGAGATTATACCGTTTTGCGAATTGCCGTTCAGACGTTGGAGGAAATGAAGCTGTCCGATCCTGATCCAAGACCGGAACTGCAATCCCTTTTGCCCGAGCTATATAAAGAACGGGATAAAAAATAGCTTCATAAGCGCTGCACTAAATCCATATTTGGTGAAACATGCCTCATAAAAAAGCTTTTGAAACCGACCTCGGCCGAAAATGCCACGGTCTGGATTCAGAGGCTTTTTTTCCTTTTGGAGTCTGCATGCGGGGAATTATAAGTATTTAACTAAGTCTATAACCGATAGCTGCGGCAACAACTCCTACGACCACCGAAGCCAGTACATACACAGCCATCCGCCGGTATTCTCCACGCTCCATCAGTTGAAGAGATTCATAGCCGAATGTTGAAAAGGTCGTATAGCCGCCGCAAAAGCCTGTACCTAGCAGCATCCAGAGTGCAAGAGACAGTTGTTGCTGCGTAAATTCGCCATACAACCAACCCAACAGCAAGGAACCACTGATATTAATGAGCCACGTTCCCCACGGAAATGCGGTTCCAAACCGCTTTCCAGCCCACATGCCAAGCCCGTACCGCGCCAATGTACCTACAACCCCGCCTGCCGTCGCCCACCAGATCATAGACGTTCCTCCTTGGGGGCAGCTTCCGTCATATTTGTGCCTAGACGAATACCTGCCCACGTCAAAAAAAGGCCTCCGCCTACGCTTAGCAGCAGGTACAACACAGCCGTCAGCATACGATCGTGAACCGAGATACGTACAGCATCTACGGCAAAGGTGGAAAAGGTAGTGAAGCCACCTGTAAAGCCTGTCCCAATGGCAAGTCGCAAGCGGGGCTTGATCCGCCATGAGCGCAAGGTTACGGTAAAGAACCAGCCAAGGAACAGACAGCCGACCCAATTGATTAGTAGCACGCCAAGTGGAAAATCCGCCCCGGCCGCAGGCAGCAGTGACTGCACGCCATAGCGGGCAGAAGTTCCGAGCGCTCCACCAGCGGCAACGAATAGCACGTCTTTCATCTTTTTTATCCCCTTTTTCGCTCTTGCATGATCACAATGTAATCGTATCTAACACACACCGCTCATCTGTCTGCAACAAATGTTCTATGACTGTGATTCCCGCCACCGTTGGTTTTGCCTGATCTTCGACTCATTCCCCTGCTCTGTAGCCTGGTAAAAGGTCAGATCTGCTATCGAATCGGGCAAATATTGCTGTTTGACATAATGATTCGGAAAGTTATGTGGGTATTGATAACCAACATGGCCGAGCTTTTCCGAGCCTTTGTAGTGTGCGTCGCGCAAATGCAACGGCACCTCGGCTGATTTGATATCGTCCATCGCCGACATGGCCCGTGAAATCGCCGTATATACGGCATTCGATTTTGGGCTTTCCACAGCGAACAAAATGGCCTGTGCAATGTTCAGCTTGGCCTCAGGCCAGCCGTTATTGCGGTAGGCTTCAAGCGCATTCACTGCTTGCACCATCGCCTGCGGGTTCGCCAGGCCAATATCCTCGCTGCTCGCCGCGATGAGGCGGCGAATAAAGGTCATCGGGTCCATGCCGAGCTTCTCTACGGCGTACAGGAACCAGAACAGCGCCGCGTCGCTGGAGCCGCGAATGCTTTTGTGAAAGGCAGACAGCACGTCATACTGCGTGGACTCGTCTGCCTTGACAATCGGGCGGCGGATGGACTCCTCCGCGACTTCCAGCGTCACGTGAACCGTGCCGTCTGCCAGCGGAGGCGTCGTGAGCGCCGCCAGTTCCAACGCGTTCAAGGCACGGCGGATATCGCCGTTGGCCATGGACGCGATGTGATCCAGCGCAGCTTCGTCTACCTGAAGCTGCATATAGCCAAGCCCCTTGTCCGCATCGTCCAAGGCGCGGCGCATCGCGGCCAGCGAATGCTCCTGCGTCAGCGCTTCAAGCTGAAATAACGTAGAACGGCTCATCAAGGCGCCGTTCACGTAGTGAAAGGGATTTTCGGTCGTGGCGCCAATAAACACGATCGTTCCCTTTTCCACCGCAGGCAGCAGTGCATCCTGACGTGAGCTGTTGAAACGATGTACCTCGTCGAGAAACAAAATCGTTTTTTTGTCATACATGGATTTATTCGTTTGTGCACGGTCAATAACTTCTCTTACGTCCTTCACAGATGCTTCTACTGCATTCAGCCGGACGAAATCGCCTTGCGTATGCTGCGAGATAATATGTGCCAACGTTGTTTTGCCGCATCCCGGCGGTCCGTACAGCAGTATAGAAGAAACCTGATCCGCCTCTATAGCTCTACGCAGCAGCTTGCCCGGACCGACAACATGCTCCTGTCCAATATATTCATCCAGCGAGGTTGGACGCAGGCGATCCGCAAGCAAACGGTTGCTTGGCGTCGACTCCTGGGAATATGAAAATAAGTCCATTTTATTCACTTCCTTAAAATTCAAATCATCAATTGTACTAAAGCAGCTATGAACCGCCTCTTATTCTACCATACCCGCAAACAAGTTGCAGATCGCATGGTCATGGTACAGACTCCACTTCCACAAGTCTACCCATACAACAAGAAAGAACAGCCCTGGACAAAATGAATTCCGCGGCTGTTCTCAGCTAGCACACTCCCCATAGTATCCACCACAAACGGTGAACAGTAACTTAAATTAGGACACAAGTGATTTTTACAGTGTGTTCCCCCTACTCCGGCTGCTTCTGCACATAGCTTGGAAGCTCACCGTCATGCATGAGCCACAGCTCATGGAGCGCACGGGTACACCCCACATACAGCAGCTTGGCATCCCACGCCAGATCTCCATAATGCTCATGGTCGGCATCCGCTACAATAACTGCGTCGAACTCCAGCCCTTTGGAGAGATACACAGGCAGAACGGACAAGCCACCTTCATATTGCTTTTTGCCGCCGTCAATCAAATGGACATCCATCCCTGCGCTTACAAAAACCTCATGCAGCTCCACAGCCTCTTTCAAGGTACGTGTCAGCACAGATACGGTGCGATACTCCTTGGAGGAAAGCTCTTTGAGAGCGGTAAGCAAATGCTGTTCACGCCCTGATATGTCATATGACACAGTACGCACCGGATCGCCACTACGAAATACCGGAACAGCCGTAATGCCACCGCGAACTCCCTGCTCTAAAATCGTATTTGCAAATTCTATAATTTCCAGTGTTGATCTATAGCTCCGCGTAAGCGCAAAATACCCCGTATGTTCCGGTGCAAAAAGAGAACTCATTTCCTCCCATGCATGTACGCCACGATATTCATGAATCCCTTGCGACAAATCGCCAAGTATCGTGAAGGAATGTCCTTTTACGAACAAATCCAGCAATGCGATATGAAAAGGCGAAAAATCCTGCGCTTCATCAATCACCACGTGGTCAAAACGCTGAGACGATTCTACCTCATGAATCAGCACATGGAGATAGACCAAGGCAGTCAAATCCTCTTCGCGAATCACCTGTTTGCGCAGGTCCGATTGTGTGGTCTTGAAAATTGCTGCTGGCAAAGAAGTCTTCATCTCCGCGGCTGTCTCTGCGGGCAATCCTTTAGCAGCCTGAAAAAGCTGCTTGTAAAGCGTCAGTGCGTCGTATTGGGGCCACTTTTTAGCATATGCCTTTTCCCGGGTCCCTGCTTTTTTCTTGCGTTCCTTGAGCGCAGCCGCCGAAGGAGATTTTTTCAGCTCCATTTCAATCCAGCGATGGACTCTGGCAAGCACACGTTCCTTCCGCTTTGCGAGCGGATAGGGCTTGTATTCCTCATTGAACCAATTCAAAATCTCAGTTCGCGGCAGCACCGCCCCATCCCATGGTGAAAAGTCGCCCTCAGGCACCGAGATAGGCTCCAGTCGTTCCACAAAAGCCTGAAGCAGCTTCATAAAATGAACCGAGCCCTTGAATCGTCCCGGCGCTTCATCCATAGACTCCTTTTTCAGGCTGCCGCTCTCAAACCAGTAAGATAACGTTTCGGCAGGGTCCGCCAGAGGTAAATCCACCCCTAACAACTGGAGCGCCCAGTCCGCAAATGTACTTTGCTGAATATTTCCGACCCCCAGCTCTGGAAGTACATCTGAAATATAATCGAGAAACATATGGTTCGGTGCGAAAATGACCATCTTGTCCGCCGACACTTGATCCTTGTATTGATAAAGCAAAAATGCGAGTCTATGCAGCGCTACCGTCGTCTTGCCACTACCCGCTACCCCCTGAATAACGAGGGCTGTATTTTTGACCGCACGGATGATCTGATCCTGCTCGGCCTGAATGGTAGATACGATATCCCGCAGACGGTTATCCTTGTTCTCTCCCAAACGGTACACGAGAAATTCATCGGAGACAGCAGGCTCGTCGCTTTCACGATTGTACGTATCAGCGACCCGTTCCAGAATTCTTTTACGGATGACCACGTTGCGCTTCAGATATACCAGACCCTCAATGGTTCCCTCAGGAGCTTCATAGGACGCGGTTTCTTCACCACCTGTAAACGAATAAAACAAGCTGGCAATCGGCGCACGCCAATCGATCACAAGCGGATACGCCGACGTTTCTTCCCGCTCCACTCCGACTTTACCGATATAGAGCGACTTACGCTGTCCTCTGCCACGTTCGTCAAAATCCATGCGGCCAAAATATGGCTCCTGCGCACTTTTGGTCAAAGCCTGGCGTTTTTCCTCGCGTGCGGATTCCAGCACCTGCTCCGTAAAATCATGCCCGGTGTATACCGGCGTATTGCGAAGCCGTTCCAATCTCCGATCAATTTCCTCCATAGCAAGCGACAGCCTGTGCTGTTCTTCTTGATAGGCACTTTGAAACTCATTCTCCATTTCAGTTACCTCCTAAGAATATCAAGTCTCGATTTCTGCATCATTCACTTGCTTCGACACAAAAAAAGGAAGGTAAGCGTAACACATTTAGCCACAAAAATCCAATCTTACTTCCTAATACGCCCATTTCTATGTACGAAAGACCTCTTACTTAAAACACACAGCTTCATTCACAATTATTTCTTTTCATAAAAAAGTCCCCCTTACAGCAGTAGGTTTTACGAATGAACCTGTCTGTTGTAAAGGGAACATATCACTTTGGGGCAGCCCTTTTTCATTAAAATGGTTCGGGCATGAACCGTATTGCCGTTATATTGCAGGTGGTGCCAGACATAAATTTTCCAACATGATTGTGACTGCCAGTAAATCAGCGGAGCCACCAGGACTAACATTTTTTTGCACAAAATCATCGTTCATCTGATGAATCATGGCGACACCTCTCTCTGACAAGATACCACCCGCCTCTAGCACCTGCTTGGCATATTGCTGGACATAGGTTAGCATCTCCCGATCGTGTCTGCCAACGACATTCGTATCTTCGTTGACAACCATCAGTTGTAACAGGGTTTGAACACAGATATCATTCACATGGTATCGTTGCGATGATTTCAACTCACGATAGACGGGCAGAGCATACGCTCGCACGGTGGGAAAGCCTGCTTCCACCTCACCACGTATACCCGTCATGCCCCACTTTTTATACAACCGTTCGCCAACCGTTAAGTCTGTTGACTTTTTCAGGGATGCAAGCTCACTCGCACATAAACCTTTGGTCATCTGAGCAATGGTCTTACAAATGACTTGTTCATCCAGCCTGCTGGCAGCTGCTTGTGTCGTACAACAATACGCAGCAGCGGCACAAATAATTCCTAGCGAAAAAATAAGACCTTTATGTGTGTTCACCCCGCCGGTTGCGGCAAACATAGCCTGTTCGGCTTCCAGTCCCAAGGGTCGTAGATTCACAAATAGTACACGGAGATCCTCTCCATGAAAGGAACCTCCCGCTTTTGAACATCTTTCAAAATAGCCGGAAAGCGCGGCCGCACTAGACATAAACGTAAAGAAGTCCATATCCTTGTGAGCGCCACGATTAAACCGGTCTACCAGTCCCGGCTTTGGGCTGGCGGAGACCTCTGTTAGCAGCGCAAGGACAGCCTGTTGGCCAAGGCTTTCACTTAATAGGCTTGTTGCCATCATAGTTGCTCCTCGCCGATCATGCTCGTTTGACTCCTTGCTGGTTTCGCGTATAATTGTCCACCAGTGCTGTGATAGCTTCCAGCAAATCGGGAAGTGCATGTGCTCTACTCCGTCCACATACATGCGCAGCTTGCTCGCACATAAGACATTTTCGCTTGCCCAAGCCAAGCTCATCTCTGGAGATTGCCCTTCCATGGAGTCCAATCACATCCAGATCCAGTAATCTTCCTAGTGGATGCCCATCTTCAATCGCAATGACCAGCTTTTTCAATATTCGTGCGTCTGCCTGAACGGCAACATATGCTTCCGGGCCTGTCAGCAGATCATACGCTTCACTGTGGAGCGGTGTCATTTGGTTCACCGCCAGTTGGCTCATCAAGATACGATAGCCTTCATGAAAAACGTATGTGCTGGTTGGAGAGGACTTCTGTGGTCCCGGAATATTGATCGTCATGCTGATCAGAGCTACCGCGTACCTACTGATCAGTTGTCTTTGTTTATCTGCCCGTTTTTCACGTGCCTGCAGCATTTCTTCAAGGGTAACCTCATACGAACACATGTTACGACATCTCCCTGATACGCTTGATGATTTCTTCAGCTTCCACTGACAATAAAAACTGATAGGTCGTGTCCGGTACAAGCTGCTTCACTTTATCCATTTGACCCAGACGGATATATTTGCGGACCGCAGAGGCGCTGATTGCATCCCCCTCCCATAGCAGTCGCGGTATTTCCTCTACGTCGATTCCAACGGAAGGCAGTAATTTTTTCATGATCGTGTTGTACTTTCGGGTCAAGACACAGCTTGGCTCCTGACCGATATATCGTTTTTGAATATTTAGCAACGGAGCTATATACTGGCTGAATATTTTTAAATCCAGTGATATATGCGTACTTGCTGTCTCTTCATCATTTTTGAGAAAATAAGAAGGAAACGTTGCGCTCGAGATGATATAGTCTTTGCCTTTGTGCAAGACCACATTGGCCAAATGTCTCACGCCTTCTTCCACTAGTCTGAACCTGACATCTGATGGAAAAATGGATCGGTCCTCCCAGACTACAAAAAGATGGACCTTTTCCCAAACCGCCGCTGCATGCTCGATTAAGTGCAAATGTCCAAGTGTGAATGGATTACAGTTCATGACAATCGCAGCCGAAGGGACGAGATCGCCCGATTCCTGCAAAAGCTCTTGCTGATACTGCCTGACACCATCCCATCGGTTTTCCAACAAGACAGCCTTGGAGGATTCCTCCACGATTGGATAAAAGCCAAGATCCTTGAAAATGTGTTTATTCACTGGCTTGGTATAAATAAACAGGTGGTCCCTTCCCCGCCTGTATTCTTCATTTACTAAATGGCTAACGATTTGTGCCGATAGCCCCTGGTCTTTATAAGCATCATCTACAGCAATGCACTTCAGTACACTGCCTGAAAAGGAACCCGTAGCGGCAATGTCGCTGCCATCTACAATTTCCATCGTATATTCCATTTGATCGTCTATTCTAAGACCTTGGCGCTTGAGGAAATCGCGAAGCTCTCTTTGAGCGTCTTCAGAGCTTGGATTTAAAATCTCTTCACGCAAATGTTCCATCCACATAGCCATCATAATCACCGTTTTCCTGCATGAAAGTCAGAATAAGCAGAATGACGCATCCCACACTCTGCAAGCAAAAGGGTAGGATACGCATCCTGTTTATTTGTTCTGAGAAGACAATGTCTTTATTTTCTTACAACACCGCTTTGTTCTGCGACGATTTTTACTGCTTTACTAACTGCTGCACTTACTCTTTTGTCAATCGCATCTGGAACGATATAGGTATCCTTAAGCTCCTCATCTGTTACCAGATCTGCGATGCTTTGGGCTGCCGCTAATTTCATTTCCATCGTGATGTCCGTGGCTCTGGCATCAAACGCGCCTCTGAAAATACCGGGGAATGCCAGCAGGTTATTAATTTGGTTGTGAAAATCCGATCTGCCGGTCGCAACAATTCTTGCTCCGCCTTTGTGTGCTTCCTCCGGCAAAATTTCTGGAATCGGATTGGCCAGGGCAAAAATGATGCTTTCATTACTCATGGTTTGCACCATTTCTCTTGTCATCACATCTGCAACCGATAAGCCGATAAAGATGTCCTTGCCTTTGATGACTTCTGCAAGGCTGCCTGTTTCTTTATCACGATTCGTCAGCTTGGCGATTTGCTGCTGAGGTTCATTGAGAGAGATGTCGCCTTCGACCAAGGCACCATTGATATCGCAGAGAACCATATGCTTTGCTCCTGCAGCAAGCAATAGCTTGGCGGTGGCAATACCCGAAGCTCCTGCTCCATTGATGAGGATGCGCACATCCTCCATTTTTTTGCCCACAAGTTTCAAGGCATTACATAACCCTGCAAGCACAGCAACTGCCGTTCCATGCTGATCATCATGATAAACCGGAATGTTCAGTTTTTCTTTTAATTTGTCTTCAATATAGAAGCATTCTGGCGCCTTGATGTCTTCAAGATGGATGCCTCCAAAACCTGGGGCGATCACTTCAACCGTGCGCACAAACTCGTCTGGATCAGTGCTGTCGATACAGATAGGGTACGCATTCACCCCGCCAAATTCTTTGAGCAACAAGGCCTTGCCCTCAATGACAGGCAGCCCTGCCTCAGGACCAATATCCCCCAGACCCAGCACGGCTGTCCCATTCGTCAGAATCGCCACGGTGCTCCCTTTAATCGTATATTCGTAGGCTTTGTTCTTATCTTTGGCGATTTCCTTGCATGGCTCAGCAACGCCAGGTGTATAAGCTATCGCTAAATCCTCTTTACTTACGACCGGTACGGTCCCTGCAATCTCCAGCTTACCGTTTCTTACGCGATGTGCCTGTAAGGCGGCTTCTTTTATACTCATAAGTTTGTTTGTACTGAGCAGCGGCTCAATACTTCCTCCTCTTGGTTTATAATTTTAGCGTCCTGTTTCACTTGACGAATGACATCAATTACGGAACCATCACGATATTTGATCACACCCACAATTTTATCTTCCCATTGAATCGGCTCTGGTTTGCCGACAATCCGCGTAGCCTTCTCTTGCAACTCTTCGATCGTGAAGACAGGGAGCTTGGCGGCTTTGAAGCTAGCCAGGAGATCCTGGCGGAGAGGATTCACAGCGATGCCCTGATCGGTAACCAGTACGTCAACCGTATGACCTGGTGTGATAATGGTATTTACACGATCAAGAATAGCAGGCATTCTTCCGCGAATCAGCGGAGCAACGATGATGGATACTGCAGCGCCTGCGGCAGTGTCGCAGTGTCCACCGGAAGCTCCACGGATGACCCCATCGGACCCGGTAATTACATTCACATTAAAATTCAGATCAATCTCCAGCGCACTCAGCACAACAACATCCAGTTGGTGAGCAGCGCAGCCTATATTTTCAGGGCTTGCATAATATTCCGCACTAATTTGTTGATGAAATTTGTTCTTTCTCAGCGATTCTACGGCCCGCAGGTCGAAGCTCTGCACGTCCAAAAGCTTTTCAATTAATCCTTCTTCATGCAGGTCAACGATTTGTTGGGTAATACCTCCCAGCGCAAAGCTTGCTTTGATATTAGCGGCAAGCATTTTTTCCCGCAGAAATCTGGTCGTTGCAAGCGCAGCACCCCCGGATCCGGTTTGCAATGAGAAGCCATCCACGAAATATCCAGATGCTTCAATCACATCTGCCGCGTTTTTGGCAATTAACAGTTCCTTCGGATTCTTCGTGTAACGGGTAGCCCCTGAGACAATCCCCTTCTGATCACCGATGCGATCCACGACAACCACATAATCCACCTGGGTTTCAGGAATGGCGAATGGAGTGTTCGGATAGGAGACCAAATTGTCCGTGATCATCACAACATTGCGTGCATACTGTGCATCTACCATGGCATAACCCAGGGAGCCGCATGCCGATGGAGCTTCGTTTACGCTGGAAATTCCGTTTGCATTGCCGTATGCATCGCAAGAAGGTGCGCCCAAAAAGGCTACGTCTATCGAGCATTCCCCTGATGCAATCGCTCTTGCGCGACCACCGTGAGAGTTAATCGTCACCGGAATATCAAACCATCCGTAGGAATATGCCTGAGCCAGCTCGCCTCTAAGACCACTGGTCTCGATTCTGCGGATGACACCGTTTCGCACATGCTCTACCAACGGCGCATGAATATCCGTCAAGGAACTGGCTGCCAGGACAAGATCACGAATACCCATTTTGGCGATTTGATTCATAACCATATTCAAGATAAAGTCCCCGTTGCGGAAATGGTGGTGGAACGAGATCGTCATCCCATTACGCAAGCCTGTAGCTTCAATGGCTTTCTCCATCGAATCCATGATTTTGTTTTTGGCAGGATTTCGCTGGCGGTCTTTTAACCGCTCTGTATTTTTAAATTGCCCGTAAGTCGATTTGCGATCAAAGGGAGTTATCGCATCAAGTCCCTCAATAGCTAGAGGAACTTCTCTCCCAGCACCGTTTAGCATAACATTCACCTTACTCTACGTATATTTTTGCCGCTTCCGCCAGGTCAAGTACTCTACGTGCACGTTCTACAATCGGACGGTCGATCATTTTACCGTCGAGACTGATCACACCTGAGCCTTTGGCCTCCGCTTCGAGACTGGCCTCAATGATCCGCTTTGATTTTTTGATCTCTGCTTCTGTTGGCGTATAGATGCGGTTTACAATCTCGATCTGACGTGGGTTAATAATGGATTTGCCATCAAAGCCCAGCTGTTTGATCAGCTTCACCTCGCCCGCAAAGCCTTCCTCATTATTTACATCCGAATAGACTGTATCGACAGCAGCAATGCCAGCAGCTCTTGCCGCAAATAATATAAGGCTTCGTGCTGTCAATAGCTCAATGCCTTCTGGCGAGCGCGTTGTCTTCAGGTCTGTGACAAAATCCTCCGCTCCAATGGCGATGCCGATCAGCCGCTTGCTGGCAACCGCAATTTGCGCCGCATTCAATGCGCCCTTGCCACTCTCAACCGCTGCAAAAAGCTTGATTGTCCCATGCTCCATGCCGATCTTTTGTTCAATTTCAGTAATCAATTCATCCGCCTCAATCACGTCATCGGCGGTCTCCGTTTTCGGCAATCGAATGGCCGTCGGCTTCGCCCGTACAATCGCTTCAAAATCGTCTCTGCCATACGGCGTATTGAGCGGGTTGACCCTGACCAGCACCTCGGTGCCCCCGAAATCAAAGGTTTTCAACGCCTGGTACACCAGCAAACGTGCCGCATCTTTTTCGTATAGGGAAACAGAATCCTCAAGGTCGATCATAATCGAATCTGCCCCATAGATATGAGCGTCCCGGATCATCCCTGGGTTATTCCCTGGAACATACAACATGGTCCTTCTCAGCTTCTGCATCTATTCCGCCTCCCATGGCCGGCAGTCGCCGTCGACCACTCTGCTTACGGCTGTCATTACTCTAGCCTTAATGGCACAATCCAGTGCGCCTTTATCATTCGCGCGGACATATGCATGTTCAATGCCCATTCCTTGTAATGTTTCGAGAATCACTTTGCGAATCTGATTTCCAAACTGGTTCTCTACGGTACTTTTCAACTCGATTTCAATACCTTTCGTCCCGTTCGGCTCGATAGAAATCGTAATATCGCTTGATTCCAGTGTACCGGCCATGCCTGCTTGCTGAATAATCAATGTCTACACCTCTTTTGCCAATTGGATGGTAGATGCTCTCCATCTTCAGGATTGCAGAACCTTATAAATCATTTGTGCCATATCTGAACCTGCTACAGGCTTACACATGTATTCATCAATGATCAATCTCTCCTTGTATGCCACCACGTGATCCTCGACATAACCGGTAATCAGGATGATCTTCATACTTGGGTTGATTACCTTGATACGTTCAGCCAATTCCGTACCAGTCAGATAAGGCATTGCCTGATCCGTAATAACCAGATCGTAATGGTTTGGAGACTTTTCAAACCGCTGCAATGCTTCCACGCTGTCTGATTCTGTCTCAACATGGAAACCATACGATTCCAGTCCTCTTCTCATCGCTTTCAATACGCGCTGTTTATCATCGACCAAAAGAATGCGCTTTTGTTCAGTAAACACAGGGTTCATATTTATCTCTGTCTCTTTTGCTACAAACTCCGTTTTCGGCAGATACACCGTAAACACACTACCCCTACCCAGCTCCGAATCCACGGTAATAAATCCTTGATGCTTTTCGAGAATGCTTTGGACGATATACAATCCAAGCCCCGTACCCTCTCCTGCCGGTTTGGTTGTAAAAAAAGGATCAAAGATTTTCTGCAAGGTGTCGTCACTCATCCCTCTACCCGTATCCGAGACAGATAAAGTAACGTAATCGCTGACTTCCAGGACGTTCTCGCGGATTTTTTTTACCTCTTGCAAGGGAATGGTATCCAATATGATTTTTAGTTCGCCACCGGCTGTTTTCATTGCTTGATAGGCATTGTTGCACAGGTTCATAATGACTTGATGGATCTGTACTTTATTTGCAAAAATAACGGCTGAGTCTACCCGTTTGTTGAACACAGCACTCACTTTGGGCGAGAGGAAGGATTTTATGAGTCCCAGTGCCTCTTCAACCTGCTCTTCAACTTTGACCGGAGCGTTTTTCTTGACCTTTCCACTCTCCAACCGGCTCAATAGGAGGATTTCCTCGATGATCACTCTTGCTTTCTCGGAAGCATCATAAATCTCACTGACATAATCATAAATTTCTTCAGTAGGATCTATACTGCTAAGCATAATTTCTGCATAGCCTCTGATAGGAGTCAGAAAATTATTGAAATCATGGGCGATTTCCCCTGATAGCGTGCCGATCAACTGTAGCTTCTGCGAGTGCTGTAATTGTAGATCCTTTTTTCTCAGCAGCTCGTTCTTGTTATTCAGTTCCCGCAAATACCTCGTCTCGTATTCCAGAGCCTCTTTATTTTTCTTCGTCCTCATGATGATATAAACGGCACAAGCCAACGTCAGGACGATCATTGAAAAAATCTCAATAGTTTTAATTCGATTTTGTGCAATCGGTTCTCTCACATCATCGTAGTTCATAGCGGCGGCAACCACCCAAAACGAGTCACCGAGATGAACACGGGAAAATGCCTCAATCTTTTTCGTCTTGGTATAGAATTCGTCGCCCCACCAGTACGAATGGTAGAAAGCTGAGCCTTGTTCCTGGGTAAGCTGCATTTTGAACAGTTTTTCCAGGTCGCGGTAATCAAGCCCCGGGTGTTTGGCCTTCATCGCTGATAGCGATAACCCGATATTTTCTTCGCTCGGGTGCATGAGATAGTGGCCTTGCTGATCCTTGACATGGATATACCCCTTGGTCCCCACGCGAATCGGCTTCAACAGCTTCTCATACACAGCGTTCAGATTTACTACACTGATGAGTGCGCCTTGAAATTTCCCATCGAGATAAACAGGCTGAAACAGATGCACAATATAATGGCCTTGCTTCTCCAGCCTGGCACTTGCGATGAACGGTTTTTTTTCTCGCAGCTCCCTTTGAATATCATCTTTGATTAATTCATAGGCTTTCATCGTATCCGTACGATTGCGCTTGGGTAAAGTGTGTACCACTCTCCCTTCCAGGTTCACCTGGCTAATCCGATAAATGCTATCTTTTTTGGCGGTATAATAAGCAGATAAGTTTTCGTCAATCACAGCTTCATTCTTATTTGCTATAGCGAGCGACATCTGCCGGTTGCCTGCCAATATTTGCAGCGTGTGCATTTGTTCGTCGAAAAAAGATTCAATAGACGTGCTGTTTAGCTTGGCAATCGTTAGCAATTGTTCCTGCTGCTGTTCAATTACAGTACGTTCTCCGTCCATATACGAGCCGTAGGCCATCCACAGCAGAACTAGAAAAGAAATCGGAAGCGCTAGCATCGTGATGAATGAAAAATGGCTTCGATAATGAAACAGTATCTCTCGTTGAAGTCTCATCCTGTTTTTACCATCTCCATCGAGCAGTAGCCCATCAGTCCCTAGTGATAGGGCTAGTTCGTTTCCGATTATATCAGTTCTTCATGTTCGCCTACCAAATGGTGTCTCAAGACAACTTCATTGTAATAACAAGATCTTAAAGTATCCTGTCAAATTATTAATTTTTTTTAAGGTTTCACTATCTTAGTGTGTAAGGTATCGCAGCAGGAAAATAGCAAGTGTTACCGTTGCTGCACCACCAAGACGTGTGGATACCTGGGCAAATGGCATGAGTACCATTCTATCGGCCGCAGAAAGAATCGCAACATCCCCTGTTCCACCTTGGCTGCATCGGGTAGAAGTAATAATCGCAGCTTCAACCGGATACATTTTCATCCATTTACCAGCAAAATATCCACTCACAACCACGGTTAATACAGTTACAAAAATGGTGATGAAATAAGCAGGGCTAATGACAGAAATCAGTGCCTCCCATGGTGTTTTAGCCACACCTACCGCAAGCAGGAGCGGGTACGTTACGGCGATTACAAAGAAACGTTGCATCTGTTGCGCTCCATCTTCAAGGAATTTGGGCAACCAGCCAAAATATTTGGCCAGGAATGCTGCAAAGAGCATTACGATCGGACCAGGCAGGCCAACTAGCTCAGCGGCTAAGGTTCCTACCATGAAGAATGCGATAGCTAAAATGGCTCCGGCAGCCATTTGGTAAAGATCAAGCGGTTTTTTGTTTTTATCCTCTGCAAGCCCCAAAACATCGCTATCCCCTGTTTTGAGCAGCGTGCCGTTGCCGGTAAGTTCTGGTTTTCTATCCCCCAGTTTTTTCAACAAGCCGGACAGGATAATAGCACACAAGCTACCCAACATGACCGCAGGAATAACCATGGCAAATTGTTCACCTTGGGTTGAGCCTAAAATTTGGGCGTAGCCGATAGAGAGTGGAATCGCGCCTTCACCAACGCCTCCTGCCATGATAGGAACAAGGATGTAAAACAAGGTATCATACGCAGGGATTCCCAAAGCCACACCTGTAAGCAAACCGACGCCTGTTCCGAGAATGGAGCCGACCGTCAAAGGGACAGCCAATCTCACGACCGCTTTTATCATGAGTTCCCGGTTCATGCCAAGGATGCTGCCAGCGATAACAATTGCGATGTACACATACAGGAAATTGGTATTATCCATAAAGACAGTAACGGAATCAATTGCTGACTGCGGGAGAAGATGAGCATATACCATGTAAGATGGAACAAACGTTGCCATAATGGCAGCGCCGCCGATATCCTTCAGAATCGGAATTCGCTTTCCGATTTCCGCCAGAATAAAGCCATACAATACCATGACAGATACAGCCCCAGGCATATCACTTTCGAGCTTTCCAGAGTTCATCAGCAAGTAGATAACAGCCATAAACGGGATGTAAAGACCTGCAGGAATGACCCCTCCAATCTTGTAATTCAACACCTTTTGCCATTTGGACTCTGTTCGTGGCTGTAGCTTAAGCTCTGCGGCTTCTTGTAGATGATTAGTGACCACTTGATCGCCTCCTAGATGATCAATCTGCGTTTTATCCTCGAATCAATCGCTAGTCCAAGTGTTTACAAGACTTTGTAGTAAAACGTTTTCATTGGATGATTCGGGATAACTAAATTGTAAAAAGCAAATCTTAAAGTATTCTGATTAAACCTTAAATGTTTTTAAGAACCATGTGACAAAAATATGTCAGCGCTTTCAATGTGTTTGAGACAGACTAAAAGAATCTCGACGAGCATGACAAACTCACCGCAGCGGAGAATGTGTTTGTTGGATAGAGAAATAATCAGCCATAGAAAAAAAGCCCCCCGGGTCCATCGGCGCGCTTTCAAGAGAACGTATGTAATTGGATCGTGTATAGCTAATCTATCTTTCAACGGAAAAACGATACCCGATTCCCCAGACGGTTTTGATATATTTCGGATTCGTAGGATTTTCCTCAATTTTGGTCCGCAGGTGTCTGATATAGACCATAATCGTATTATTATCGACAACCGTATCTTTCCAGATGTTTTGATAGAGCTGTTCTTTCGAGAAGACCTGATTGGGGTGCTCCATAAAAAATTTCATGAGTTGTAATTCTTTTGATGACAACGCGATTTCCTGATTATTTTTTTGAAACGTATAGGTATGATGATTGAATAGAAAGGGTCCCAACGCAATGTGCAAGGCTTGTTGTTTTGATTCCTGAAACTGGCGATATCTTTTAATCTGGTTTTTTACCTGAGCACAAAGCACAGGAGGACTAAATGGCTTGGTAACATAGGCATCTGCCCCAAGTCCAAGTCCAATGATCTGATCTGTGTCTTCTTTTTTCCCGCTCAGAAAAATGATTGGCGTATGGATGCCCATATTACGCGTTTGACCAAGCACATCATAGCCATCAACGTTTTCCATCATAATGTCCAGAAGGACGAGATCGAATGGCTCCTCGCTAATCATCCGCATGGCTTCCATACCGTTTTCAGCCTGAAGCACAACCATTCCATCGGCTTCAAGAACCGTTTTAATCAATTTTCTGATAGCGTTTTCATCATCAACGACCAATACTCTCGGTTTGCTCATTCTTGACCCCATTCCTTTCTATCCCTCGATACAGCGTGCTTGCGGAAATGCCATATTTTAGTCTAGCACCATTTTAGCCAACTCTATATGTTGTATGTCATACAGCTTCAAAAAACTCCCTGATTCCTTGTTGAATATCTTTACAAAACCTTTTCGTCAAGATTTTGGAAAAATTAATTCCGCACAATCATTTCTTTGTTCCTGCTCTGATGTTTTGCTCTTATGTCCTTGAACTTTGCCCTTGACCTTCCCTGTCCTTCCATCAAAGCATGGACCCTTGCGGCATCAGCGAAGTGGGTGTTTTGAATCCGAAGAAGCGGAGCGTTCGCCTTTGCCTTTGCCTCTGAATTCCCCCCTTGTTCTCATTACAATCAGAGGAATTCAGAGGCAACAGCGATCGGAGGATTAAATCACACGCGAAGCGGCCACTAGTGCTCCATACTCCTCTCCCCCATCTCCACAAACTGCTTTTGAGCCAGCTCGCGGTATACCTGATGGGACTCTATTAACTCGGCATGAGTTCCTGCACCCGTCACCTTGCCCTTGTCCAACACGATAATCTGATCGGAGTGAACGACCGTTGACAAACGGTGAGCGATGACAATCGTCGTTCGTCCTTCCATCAGGTTCGCCAGCGCCTTTTGTACCTCGTGCTCGGATGAGCTGTCCAAGCTGGAGGTAGCCTCATCCAGCATGAGAATGTCCGGGCTGCGAAGAAGCGCACGCGCAATGGCAATCCGTTGGCGCTGCCCGCCAGACAGCTTCATCCCCCGTTCCCCTACCTCCGTATCATAGCCTTGAGGCAAATCCATAATAAACGTGTCTGCATATGCCATCTTGGCTGCCTGTCTTACCTCTTCCAAATCAGCTTCCCGTCCCAAGCCATACGTGATATTATCTCTGACCGTTCCGGTCATCATCGAGCTTTCCTGCGACACATAACCGATTTTAGAACGCCAGGAGGATAGCGTATATGACGATATCGGCTCCTCTCCATAACAGATTTCCCCGGTATCTGGCACATAAAAGCGCTCCAGCAATGAAAACAGAGTCGATTTGCCACTTCCACTCGGACCTACGAACGCTGTCGTGCGGTTAGCTGGGATGACCAAACTCGCCTTATGAAGAACCTCTTCACCTTCGGTATAGGAAAAAGCAACATCACGCAGCACAATATCTCTGCTCTCTTTTGCAGCTTCCTGTTTCAATTCAAGCGGCTCCTCTTCATGATCCAAAATTGTCTGAATCCGTTCAGTAGCTCCAACCACCTTTTGCAAACGAGAATACAAGGTTGTAAATTGTGCCATAGGTGTAATCACTTGAAACAGAAGCAGTATAAAAGCTACTAAATCCCCGGCTGTTAGCACGCCTGATGCCACTCGTACACCACCTACACCCAAAATAATGACCAGCACTGCGGTCAGCAAGAAGGTAGAGATGGGTCCTACAAGAGCCAAAATACGGGATTCCTGTAGACCAAAGCGGAACATCCGGTAGATACGATCCTCTCCGGCCTTTGCTTCTCGGCTTTCTGTTCCGTAAGCCTTCACTAGCCTGATTTCACCGATAACCTGGCTCAGCACTGAGGTCAGATCTGCCATCTCATCCTGCTGCTTTTTGGAAATGATATACATTTTCCGTCCTACCGGAAACAAAATAAGGGCTGTTAGCGGAACAATAGTCATAATAATGAGTGTCATAACCCAATCCAGATAAAATAACAACGCAATACCGCCAATAATTGCAATCACATTAGAAATCAGGTTGACAAGATACTCCGTAATGAGGTTCATAATCAGGCTAGTATCATTGGTGACACGACTCATCGTATCTCCTGACCGGTTCCGATCAAAGTACGGGATGGGGAGAGACAAAATTTTATGCCATAAGCGTTTGCGCAAATTAGCCACAATTTTGTGTCCGGCATAGTTCAGCATATAAATAGAAACCGCCGAAGCCACAGCTTGAAGCACAAACGCGCCAAGCAAACCAAAAATGACCATACGGTTCAGTGAAGAAAAGGTCAAACCATCGATTAGTCCCTTGGTCATCAGCGGTACAATTAAACCGGCAATCGTTTGAACCAGGGTCAGGATCATGGCAATGGTGAGAATAGTCTTGGGCGGATGTGCACTCGCAATTAATTTGATAAATCGGCTCATGCCAGCCTTATCGGGTCTTTTACCCGTTTTTTCCTTCTTCCAGCTCTGTTGTTCATCTTGCTGTACATGATGCTCATTTTCCATAAACCATCAACCCCGCTTCCATTCTGACCATTCTTGCCCAAACAACAACACCCGCGCTCTGCGCGGGTATGAACAGTACAGTCTATCTTCGAGTTTACTACACCAGAGAATGAAGTACAAAGTTAGCCACAAACAGTACAGATATGATATACAATGCGACAGGCACTTCCTTGCCTCGTCCTGCTGCCAGCTTGGCTACGGGGTATGCAATAAAACCAAATGCCATCCCGTCTACAATGCTGTAAGTAAAGGGCATCATAACCATAATCAGAAATGCAGGAAACGCCTCGGTAAAATCACTAAAATCCATCTCACGCACATTTTGCACCATGAGCCCGCCAATAATGATTAATACAGGGGCAATCGCGCTATCAGGAATATAAGCCAACAGCGGAATACAGAAAAACGTGGCCCCGAATAATACAGCAGTTACCAGCGGCGTTACTCCTGAACGTCCCCCTGCTGCAATACCGGCTGTCGATTCCGCCGCAGCTACCGCCGGACTGCTGCCTAAAATACCGGCAAAAATATTGGTCACCGCTAACACACGCAAACTATTCTTAAAGGTGTCCGGTCTTCCAATCATGCTGGTCTGCGCAGTAATCATACCAATATTCTCAAACAGCACAATCAGCAGCAGGAGAAAAACAGCGATCCAGAAGGCTATCAAAGCGATACCTGAAAAGGACAGTTCTCCAAACAATTGTCCGTATTGCCGCACGGTTTCAGAGGTTCGCACTGTGCTTGTCGGCTCTACAGCTCCCAGCACGTAGGCAAGCCCGGTTCCTGCTAAAATACTGATCAGCAGCCCACCCTGAACGTTACGGACAAACAACACAATAGCCAGCAGCAACGTTATACAAGCCGTGATCACCTTAGGGTCATTAAAATGACCGATGGCCACAAAGGTCGTTTGATGAGCAATCACGATACCGCTTTTTTGTAATCCAATGAAGGTTAAAAACAAGCCGATTCCTACCGTTATTCCATGCTGTAAATTATGGGGAATGGCCTGGCTGATCAGCTTGTACAAAGATGTAAATGCTACAATGGCGAATAAGATCCCTGTGATGCTTACCACCATCAACGCTTCCTGCCAGCTCAGCTTCATCGAATGTACAAGTGTATAAGTGAAAAAGGCATTGATTCCCATCCCTGGCACAACAACTATTGGAGATTTTCCGCCAAAAGCCATCAGCAGGCAGCCAATAATGGATGTAAGCAGTGTCCCGAGCATCGCCCCTTGCAGAGGAATGCCGGCATCTGCCAAAATGGTCGCATTGACCATCACAATATATACAACGGAAAAATAAGAAATGGCGCCAGCGGCCACTTCCTTTTTCCAATGATGCTCGGGTTTGAAACCGAGACTTCTGGACCATAGTCCATCCTTCATACCAAAACCCTCCAGCACGTTGTCAATCTGGTTGCAGCAAGCTGTATACAGCCATGCTATCTTCGGGGCTACACTCCAGCGCGCTCCAGCAAATCCTTGACGGCTGCACCGACCATGATCAAGCCTGCTACCGGAGGCACAAAAGCGTTGCTCGCAGGCGGCTGCTTCGCTTTCCGAATTTCAGGTGCGTTTGCAGGTACGATTTTTTTCGTAATGTCCTCACGCGGCTTCATTGGCTCCTCATCGGAGAATACAACCTTGACGCCTTTGGTAATGCCTTCTTTACGCAGCTTGGTGCGAATGACACGGGCAATCGGGTCCATTCTCGTCTGGGAAATATCCACCACTTTAAAACGGCTCGGGTCCATTTTGTTGGCAGCACCCATGCTGGAGATCATCGGAATCCCGCGTTTCAGACATTCCTTGATCAAATGAATTTTGTAAATAATGGTATCCGAGGCATCCAGCACATAATCCAGATCGTATTTAAACAACTCTTCATATGTTTCTTCGGTGTAAAACATATTCAGTGCGATAGCTTCACATTCAGGGTTAATCAGCTTCACACGCTCTACCATCAGATCAGCCTTTTTTTGACCTACCGTGGTCGTCAGCGCATGAATCTGTCGGTTAATGTTGGTAATGTCTACGACATCTTTATCAATCAAAATAATACGTCCGACACCCGTCCGGGCCAGCGCTTCCACTGCAATTGAGCCGACACCGCCAATCCCCAGCACGGCTACCGTACTATTCTTCATAGCTTCCAGACCCTCAGTGCCAATCGCCAGCTCCGTTCGCGAAAATTGATGCAGCATACGGTATATCATCCTCTCTTACTGATTTTAACTTTAGGCTTAAACACTAGCATACAAACCACGAACCCATTATCCACAAAAGGGTAACGGGTTCATGACATTTTATAAGCTATTCACAAGTCATTGAATGACACTTGTTAAGCCAAACGTTGGTCTTAGGCTTTAGGCGCAACAGGCTTCGGAGCAAGACGGATATGAAGCTGCTCCAATTGAGATTGATCCACTTCGGATGGTGCATCCATAAGCAGGTCTGTCGCACTGGCTGTTTTCGGGAATGCAATCGTTTCACGCAGGTTTGTACGACCTGTGAGCAGCATCACAAGACGGTCAAAACCGAAGGCAATACCGCCATGTGGAGGCGCGCCATATTCGAACGCATCCAACAGGTAGCCGAATTTATCTTTAACTTCTTCTGGTGACAAACGGAGAGCGTTGAACATTTTCTCCTGAACATCACGTTTGTGAATCCGCATCGAGCCGCCGCCTACTTCATAGCCGTTCAGTACGATATCATAAGCCTGGGCACGAACCTGGCCTGGGTCTGTATCCAAGATAGCAAGGTCTTCATCATTTGGACGCGTGAACGGATGATGTTCTGCTACATAGCGTTTTTGTTCTTCGTCATAGCCGAGAAGCGGGAAGTCCACAACCCATGCAAATTTGAATATGTTATCGTCGATCAATCCCAAGTGACGGCCAATTTTCAGACGAAGCGCGCCCAATACATCAGCAACGACTTTTTTGTTATCCGCAGAGAAGAGCAACAGATCACCCTCTTCAGCTCCCGTGCGCTCCTTCAGTGCTTCGATTTCTTCCGGTGTAAAGAATTTCACGATAGGCCCCTTGAATTCGCCTTCCTTCACCTGAATCCAGGCCAAGCCTTTAGCTCCGTAACGTGCAGCATAAGGACCCAGGTCATCAATGTCCTTACGACTCCATGTGCCACATCCTTTGGCATTGAGGACTTTTACTTCGCCGCCCTTTTCAATCACGGAAGCAAACACTTTTACACCACTGCTTGCCACGATATCATTCACATTAATCAACTCAAGGCCAAAACGCAGGTCTGGCTTGTCTGAGCCGTACTTGTCCATCGCCTCTGCATGTGTAATCCGTTTGAATGGGGTTTCCAGCTCTACACCAATCGTCTCTTTGAATAGTTTGACCATAAGGCGCTCCATCATAGGTAGCAAGTCATCTCGTTCCATGAAGGAGGTCTCGATGTCGACCTGTGTAAATTCAGGCTGGCGGTCAGCACGCAAGTCTTCATCACGGAAACAACGTGCAATTTGGTAGTAGCGCTCCAGGCCGCCCACCATCAGCAATTGCTTGTAAATTTGCGGTGATTGCGGCAAAGCGAAAAACTCGCCTTCATGCACACGGCTTGGCACCAAATAGTCACGAGCACCCTCCGGGGAGCTTTTCGTCAAAATCGGTGTCTCCACCTCGATGAAATCTTCACTGTCAAGGAAGTCACGGAACACCTTAGCCGCTTTGGAGCGAAGTTTCAAGGTCTGATGCATCTCTGGACGACGCAGATCCAGGTAACGGTATTTCAAACGTAACGACTCATCTACTTCTACACCATCTTCAATGAAGAACGGAGGTGTCTTGGCTGCATTCAATACTTCAATTTCAGTGATACGTACTTCAATTTCACCTGTAGGCAGGTTGGGGTTGATCGTTTCCGCATCCCGCTTGACAACAGTACCGGTAACCTCAAGCACATATTCACTACGAACGCGATCCGCAATTTGCAGTGCGTCACCGGAATATGCCGGGTTAAACACGATTTGTACAATCCCGCTGCGGTCACGCAGGTCAATAAAAAGCACGCCTCCCAAGTCACGACGGGTTTGTACCCAACCGTTCAATGTAACTGTTTCTCCGATATGCGCATGGGTTAATGCGCCGCATTGATGACTCCTTTTCATCATACACACTCCTGTTAATGTTTTAGTGGTTCATGCTATGTGAATCCATCGAAGGAAGCTGCCCCCGACCGATGTTACATCATGTTCTTTAGCCCAGCTCTTCCACCAGCTGATCCAGCTTAACGGTACGCTGTTCACCAGTTTCCATGTTTTTCAGTGCAATCTCACCCTGAGCCAGCTCGTCCTCACCCAGAATCGCAGTATATCTCGCTTTAAAGCGATCTGCTGATTTCATCTGCGCCTTCATTTTACGGCCCAGATAATCTCGCTCTGCGGATAATCCGGCTTGACGCAGCTTAAACAGCTGTTTGGTCACTTCCGTTTCTGCCGCTTCACCCAATGCCACCATATAGACATCCAGCGGCTTGGCTTCGTTCATCTGGACACCCTGATGCTCCAGGATCAGCTGAATGCGCTCCAGACCGATACCGAAGCCGATACCCGGCTGATCCGGTCCACCCAGCTCTCCGACCAATCCGTTGTAACGGCCCCCTCCACCGATCGTGTCAATGGCACCAATACCTTCGGCTTTGAATTCGAATGCTGTCAGCGTATAATAATCCAGCCCTCGCACGAGACGCGGGTTGACTGTATATTCCACACCCATGGCATCCAGATTTTGCTTCACTTTCTCAAAGTGTGTGCGGGATTCCTCATCCAGACTATCCAAAATAGAAGGTGCACCGTCAAATTTGTCCTGATCATCCTTGCTATCCAGCACCCGCAGCGGATTACGATCAATCCGTGCTTGACTCTCCTTGGTCAGCGTATCCTTAATAGGCAACAGGAAATCAACCAAACGTTGACGATAGGCGGCACGGCTGGCGGCATTGCCGACGGAGTTAATCTCCACCTTTACCCCTTTCAGGCCCAGTTCACGGCAGAACTGATACCCGAAAGCGATAACTTCTGCATCCAGAGCTGGATCAACCGCTCCAAATGCTTCAATGCCAAATTGGTGAAATTGGCGCTGACGTCCAGCCTGTGGACGCTCATATCGGAACATCGGGCCAATATAATACAGCTTGGTCACATCCGGCTCACCGTACAACTTATTCTCCACATAAGAGCGGACGACACCTGCTGTCCCCTCCGGACGCAGCGTCATGCTGCGTTTGCCTTTATCCTCAAAAGTATACATTTCCTTTTCCACCACGTCCGTCGTTTCACCCACACCCCGAACAAACAAATTCGTTTGTTCAAACATCGGTGTACGGATCTCGCGGTAATTAAAGCGGCGGCTGATTTCACGGGCTTTCTCCTCAACAACCTGCCACTTTTCTACATTGCCCGGCAGCAAATCCTGCGTTCCTGTCGGCTTTTGAAAGGCCATTAACGTATCCCCCCTCTTAATAAAAACAAAAAAATCCCTCGCCCTGTTAAAATTAACAGGGACGAGGGATTGTCGTTTACAAATCACCCGTGGTACCACCCACATTCCGGAGTTTCCCGGACAGCCAGCGCGTAAAAAACGCTTAGTGCCCGTCAGCCTTACACTGACTCCGCTCATACGTATAACGCCCGCAACGCGCAGTACGGCTATTATGCAGGATGGTCCGCTGTTTGGTACAGTTACCTGTACACTCTCGGCAGGTGCTCCTCAATTGTTCGCCGCCTGTTCTCGGGGAGGTCATTCGTCCGCTCATCAAGGGAATTTTTACAGCCTGGAAATTCCTCTCTGCGCTTGTGGGTTCGGAGTACTTGGTCCCGTCATCAAATCATTTTTCATTATTTTATGATTTTAATGAACTGCTTCGACAAAGTCAAGACATTCCCTCCAGAATCAAACAAAAAAGTCTTATAAAAAGAAAAAAACCTGCGGAAACGGTCCGCAGGTTCAATAGATATATCAAAAGGGGGTCATGCTGTTATTATAAGCAACGTATATTAAGGAATGATGTTCCGAATATTACAATTGTATTACAACCATTCTGTAGCAGATTAATTCCCGCAAGTATCGACAATCTTGTGACGTTCTCTTGGCTTTAATCCAGTTGCGCCACATATCCACGATTTGAACGTGCTTTATAACAATTCGCAGCAGCCAATAAGAAAAGGAGCCTTTTGGCTCCTTTTCTGACGTGATAAATATTAAGTCTTACCTGCGCGGCAAAGCACCGCGCCCCGGCTTGTTCATGGCTGCTGCAGCATGCTGCAATAACGTATCAGCATCGCGGGTAAGGTTGATCGCTTCCTGAATACTACCGGGGAAAAGCAGCTCAGCGCTTCGATAACCGTTCATTTTTGGGGTTTGACGCATTGCTTCGTCTCTCCTGTCACCCTTAAGGCTATCCATCCGGCTGATCACCAGTTGGGATGACATTATCGTCTCCATGAACGGTCATTTTATTCTGCTCAGTGCTGATTCCATGCTACGAACCAGCGTGTACCTAAGAACGGTCGCTGTCCAGAATCAGTGTCACCGGACCCCAGTTGGTCAATGATACATCCATCATCGCCCCAAAAATGCCCGTTTCAACCTCCAAGCCCTTGGCTCGAAGCTGGCTGTTGAAAAAATCATACAGCTTCTCTGCTTCCTCAGGCTTGGCTGCTCTCATAAAGTTAGGTCTTCTCCCATTACGGCAGTCACCATACAATGTAAACTGAGAGACCGACAAAATGGCCCCGCCGACATCCAGCACACTGTCATTCATTTTACCTTCAGCATCCTCAAATATGCGTAATCCCGCTGTTTTATCCGCCAAATAAACGGCATCAGCCGCCGTATCTCCTTGGCCTATACCGACCAGCAGCATTAATCCGGCTCCGATCTTGCCGACCACCTTTTGATTAACCGTTACCTGAGCGTCTTTACAGCGCTGAATGATGATTTTCATCGACTATCCGCTGTCTCCTTTAACCTTCCCTCTTAAAAGGTGCTTCGCAGCCGCAGCACGGCTTCTCATGGCGACCTATGGGGCTTGTACTCAAAACGTGCTACAAACGGCTACGAGCCTTCTTTTACGCTTACAAGTTTATTGCATAATCCGATGCACGGTGTATACATCTTTCACCCGTTTGATCCGTTCGACAACCGAATGCAAATGATCCGTATTGCGGATGAGAATCGTAATGTGAATCATCGCCATTTTGTTTTTGTCGGTACGGCCTGTAACGGCAGAGAAGCTGGTTTTGTTCTCGGATATAGCCTGAAGCACTTCGTTCAGCAGACCGTTGCGGTCATGTCCTGTAATCTCGATATCGACGCTATAATTGACCTCTGCTGCTTCCTCCCACTCAACCTCGATCACACGAGCCTGATCTTCCCCCGTACCCGCAGGAATATTAGGACAATCTGTCCGGTGAACCGATACGCCGCGGCCACGTGTTACATAACCGATAATGTCGTCTCCCGGCACGGGATTGCAACATCGTGCAAAACGAACGAGTAAATTGTCGACTCCTCTGACGCTGACGCCGTTCGTCGGTGTTTTTTTACGTTCACCCTGCGGTTTGTACTCCTTGACCTCGGTCGTCAGTTCGATCAGCCGTGCCTCTTCCTGCTCCTTGCGCAGCTTCTCCGTCAGACGTGTACAGACCTGAGCTGCGGTTATACCGCCAAAGCCAATCGCCGACAGCATATCCTCTATATCGTTGAAAGAAAACTTTGCTGCCGCTTCCTGAAGCTTGTCGTCACTCATCCATACCGAAGGCTCTATATCGCGTTTTTTGAGCTCACGCTCCAGATTCTCACGGCCTTTTTCGATATTCTCCTCGCGCTTTTCTTTCTTAAACCATTGCTTGATTTTACTGCGCGCGTGAGAGGACTGGGCAATTTTGAGCCAGTCCTGACTAGGTCCATAAGAATGCTTGGACGTCATAATTTCGACGATATCGCCGGTTTTAAGCCGATAGTCCAATGGCACAATTCTTCCGTTTACCTTGGAGCCAATCGTTCGGTTACCAACTTCAGTATGAATACGGAAAGCAAAGTCCAGCGGAACCGATCCGGCAGGCAGCTCAATGACTTCCCCTTTTGGAGTGAACACAAACACAAGGTCCGAGAAAAAGTCCATTTTGAGCGATTCCACAAATTCAGACGCGTCCTTCGCCTCATTTTGCAGCTCCAGAATTTCCCGAAAAAAGGTGATTTTATCCTCAAAGTTCGTGTTGTTTGCTCCATTGCCTTCTTTATAAGCCCAATGGGCCGCAATCCCGAATTCAGCTGTGCGATGCATATCCACCGTGCGAATTTGCACCTCGGTAGGTTCCCCGTTGGGGCCCACGACTGTCGTATGAAGGGACTGATACATATTGGCCTTAGGCATGGCAATATAATCCTTAAACCGTCCCGGCATAGGCTTCCACAACGTATGGATGATCCCCAGGGTGGCATAACAATCCTTAATGTTATCCACAATAATACGAATCGCCAGCAAATCATATATTTCATTGAATTGCTTGTTCTTCGTTGTCATTTTTTTAAACACACTGTAAATGTGCTTGGGACGCCCGGAAAGATCAGCCTGAATACCCATCTCTTCCAATTTTTCCTTGATACGTACAATAACATTATCAATAAACTGCTCCCGCTCTGCCCGTTTCTTATGCATCAAATTGGCGATGCGATAATACTGCTGAGGATTCAGATAGCGAAGAGCAATATCTTCCATTTCCCATTTAATCGCTGAAATACCTAAACGGTTCGCAATCGGGCAAAAAATCTCCAGCGTTTCATAAGCAATTCGGCGCTGGCTTTCCTCCGACTGATATTTCAAGGTGCGCATATTATGCAGACGATCCGCCAGCTTAATAACAATGACACGAATGTCCTGTGCCATGGCAATAAACATTTTACGATAATTTTCGTTCTGCTGTTCTTCCTTGGAACGGAACTGGATACGCTCCAGCTTCGTCAAACCATCGACAAGCATCGCACATGTATCGCCAAAATGCTCGCGAATCTGCGCCAAAGACACCGTCGTATCCTCCACAACGTCATGTAAAAGAGCGGCGATAATGGAGATGGTATCCATCTGCATATTAACGACGATATCAGCAACCGCAAGCGGATGCAGAATATAAGGTTCACCGGACTTGCGCGTCTGCCCCGAATGGGCCTGCTCGGCAAAATCATAGGCGTCCCTGATGCGGATAAGATCTGCTTCTCTGGTATAGGCCCCGGCCTTTTTAAGTAATTGCTCTATCCCCATTCTGCTCTATTCCGTGTCCTTTCTATGCAAAATGGAACCCGCCGATCAATGTCGCGCAAAGGTTCCCTTTTAAAAGTGATTTCCTATAATTATGACGGTTACTACGTCACACGTCAACTATTACAGGTTGGGCATTGTTGACTTATTTCGTCACAAATAGACCAGCAAATCAGGATTGTTGACGAAATGAAACGAATTTATATTGAAAAAAATACGAAAAGTAATTAATGTATATAAGAATAATTGAAAGAACTAAGGAGTGAACTGCGTTGCAACGCGAAATTCAAGTTAATGAAAAGCTTCCGGCAGGACCCGGGTTCCTGCTCAGCGTACAGCATTTGTTTGCCATGTTTGGCAGCACCGTGCTGGTGCCGAATATTTTCGGTGTCGATCCCGGCATGATTTTGCTAATGAACGGTATTGGCACACTGCTGTACATATGGATCTGCCGAGGCAAAATTCCCGCCTATCTCGGCTCCAGCTTCGCTTTTATCGCTCCCGTTAGCCTTGTGCTTAAAAGCAATCCCGGCGTTAACGGTTACGCTATGGCCCTCGGTGCTTTCATCGTAACGGGTGTTATTTTTTGTCTTGTCGCACTGGTGATCAAATATGCCGGAACTCGTTGGCTGGATGTGGTATTTCCACCCGCAGTCATGGGCTCCATTGTAGCTCTGATCGGACTGGAGCTGGTTCCGGTTGCAGCAGGCATGGCAGGCATTATCAATTCAGACCCTACTAAAGCCTGGTCTCCAGATCCCAAAACCATTACCCTTTCCCTTGTTACACTCGGAGTCACTATTCTGGGTGCGGTATTATTCCGCGGATTTGCCAAAATCATTCATATCTTGATCGGTATTGTGGTGGGCTATGTGCTTGCTTATTTTATGGGTATGGTCAATACACAGGCCATTGCGGACGCTCCCTTGTTTGGGCATCCTGTCATCACCACTCCAGTATTTAATACCTCGGCTATGCTGACAATTCTTCCTGTCGCTCTGGTCGTTATCGTGGAGCATATTGGTCATTTGCTCGTAACCAGCAACATCGTTGGACGCGAGCTGTCCAAAGATCCCGGTCTGCATCGTTCACTGCTGGGTAACGGTATTTCCACTGTGATTTCCGGCTTTGTCGGCTCTACGCCCAATACAACCTATGGTGAAAACATCGGTGTCATGGCATTAACGAAGGTGTACTCCATATGGGTCATTGGCGGTGCCGCAGTAATTGCCATCCTGCTCTCCTTCTCAGGTACCTTCTCAGCAATTGTTTCCAACATCCCGGCTCCAGTCATGGGTGGCGTATCCTTGCTGTTGTTCGGTGTCATCGCTGCCTCCGGTCTGAGAATCTTTGTCGAGCAAAAGGTGGATTTCGCCAAGCCGACCAATATGCTGCTCGCTACCATCGTACTTGTTGTCGGAATCAGCGGTACGACACTCACTTGGGGCGCGGTTACCCTGAAAGGTATGGCGCTGGCAACAATCATCGGCATCGTCCTCAGCCTGTTCTTCAAGCTGGTTGACGTGCTCGGCTGGTCGAATGATAAAACTCAGGAGCCTTTAACGGAAAAAACACCGGATTAATACCTCTTCCTTTACATGAAAACGCCGACCTCTATGAGATACGAGTCCATCACGTACTTGTCTAACATCCAAGTGCGTTGGCTCGTACCTGCGTGGACGGCGTTTTTTTAAATTCATATCTTATAATTTAAAATTAAAATCACACTACCATGGCTGAGATAAATAATTATATTGCGGATCATTATCAAACAAAATAGTCCGATGGAGCAACTCTTTAGATAAAGAGATGTTCCATCGGACTATTTAGATGATCCATACATAAATATTTCCCGGGAAAACCCCGGATTTCCAAAGCCCTAATATTTAATCAGGGTGAATACATCTACGTCAGGCAGTTTCGCCCGACCGTTGAGTTCAGACAGCTCTATAAGAAAAGCAGCTCCCACCACATTTCCACCAAGCTGACGCACCAAGTTCACAGATGTAGCAATGGTTCCTCCTGTTGCAAGCAGGTCATCCGCAATCAATACATTTTGCCCCGGCTCAATAGCATCCTTATGCATAGCAAGCATATCCTTGCCATATTCCAAACCATATGCTTCTTCAATGGTTTCCCCAGGCAGCTTTCCACTTTTACGAATTGGAATAAAACCAACGCCAAGAGCGTAGGCCAGGGGCGCACCTACGACAAATCCGCGTGCCTCGGGGCCCGCAATCAAATCAATTTTTAAATCCGATACCAGTTCCTTCATATCGTTGATTGCCTTGCGATACAGTTCACCATTTTTCATCAAGGTCGTAATGTCCTTAAAACTAATCCCTGGTTGTGGAAAATCGGGAATCACTCGAATATATTCTTGGTAGTTCAACTTAGTTCCTCCTACTGTAAACTTCTAAATTAGTATATCCATTGTACAACTTAAACTTGAGACTATACCTCAAGACGCGCCCTTCATAAGTGACATAATCCAACTCGTCATCTGGGTTGTATCCGAATCCAGTAAATAACGCTCCATTTCAGCCATATCATATAGTTCCTGATAGCGCGGAGAAGTCGTTAAATCGCGCTTGGGCGGATTGGGTACAAAACAAAATTGCCCCTCTGCACGCGTCATAAACTCAAGCTCCTCGAAGATGTCCAGCACTTTGGATAACATACGTACTGAACAGGAACACTGCCGACTAAGAGCAGGCAGCATCGCTTTTTCGTCAACAGGCTGTGTTCCCATGCGGGAAAGCACAACATAAATACGCTTGAATAGCTCCCTGTCGGGGCTTACGAGCCGACCGGCACGTTCACTGACCGAATGCAGGAGAAATACATTTTCTACATTTTCAAAGGTAGACCATACTGCCTGTAGCTGCTCCGGCGTTTCCGGTGGCTCCAGCACGAACAATGACTTCACAGATTGCTGCGCATCCCTTTGACCATTACTGGGAGTAATAGTACCATCCTTATCGTATAACCATACGAATTCAGCGTTCACAGACCCCGTTGGACGAAGTGTGGATGAAGGATGTATCAATACTGCAACGTCATTTTTTCTCTCCTCTACACGCGGATGAAAAATGTTCAAGCCTCGTTCCAGTTCGGCAATAGGGTTCGATACTCCGCGATAATCAAAAATTTGCGGTGCCTGCACACGAATATCCTGCATCATCAGTTGGAGAGACCGTTTGCCGTTCCACTCATTAATGGACAGCTCACCCAGCAGGTCCAGTTCGGTTTGTTGCTGTAAAAAATCAGCCAAATCACCACGCTGGAAGGCAATTGCATCCAGCGATAGTCCATTCTGCTCCAGCAGAAGCTTCACATGATTTTTCTCACGTCCCATTTTACGAGCCTCGCGTAATTGAAGACCTTGTAATACGAATCGTGGAGAAGGGTTCCCCATACCAAAAGGTTGCAACAATTCCAGGTCTTCAACCGCCTGTAAAGATACCTCGTCCAGACGACAGACCATATCTGCTTCAGCTACGGGAATAAGGTCTTCCGGTGTCAAAATTGAACCGGCATAGCGGTTAAGCCGCTCCTCGAACAATTCCAGATTGTCACGGCTCAGCGTCATACCCGCAGCCGAAGGATGACCGCCAAAATGCTCCATCAGCTCATGGCTGTCTGTAAGAGCACTGTAGATATCCAATGCAGGGATAGAACGAGCAGAACCTTTACACATACCTGTCTCGGCATCTATCCCAAGAATAATGGTTGGACGATAATGGCGATCCAATAGCTTGGACGCCACAATGCCGACGACCCCCACGTTCCAGCCTTCACCAGCCAAAACAATAACTGAGGGGAGCTTGCCTCCATTCAGCTTGGCTGCCAGCTGCTGCTCTGCTTGCTCCACAATTCGTTCGACCACCTGTTGACGCTCACGGTTAAGCAGATCGAGCGCATGCGCTAGTTGATCTGCTTCTTCCTCTTGTTCTGTCGTCAGCAGGGAAACCGCTCGTCCCGCATGATCCAGACGTCCACTGGCATTAATACGCGGTGCCAAGGCAAATGCGATGTTGACAGAAGTCACTGTAGGCATATCCACACCTGCTACACCAAGCAACGCCCGAATCCCAGGAAACGCAGAGCTTTTCATCGCTTGAATCCCTCTGCGTACCACCGCCCGATTCTCACCATGTAACGGCATCAGATCCGCTACCGTACCAATAGCGGCGATTTCAAACCATTCCTCAGGCACCTCATCCAGGAGTGCCTGTGCTAGCTTAAGAGCAACACCAGCACCTGCAAGGCCTTTAAACGGGTATGGACAACCGGGCAGCTTCGGATTAATCAAGGTATACGCCTTGGGGAGCACAGCAGGCGGCTCATGGTGATCGGTCACAATAACATCGATACCCAAGGATGTTGCATAATCAATTTGCTCAACTGCACTAATTCCAGTATCTACCGTAATGACCAGCGTAACTCCCTGCTGATGAGCCCAATCCAGAGCATGATTATGCAGGCCGTATCCCTCATTGGAACGGTGGGGAATATAAATATCATAAGAGGCCTTTAGGAAACGCATAAGCTGAATCATCAATGATGTACTGGATACTCCGTCCGCATCATAATCGCCATAGATTAATATATGCTCGCCGCGCTCCAGAGCCTTGCGAATTCTAGGCACAGCCTCTTTCATGCCAAGAAGCAGATAAGGGTCGTGTATATCATCCACACTTCCGTACAAAAAGCGGTTTGCTTCCCCGGCCGTAGTGACGCCCCGGTTCACTAAAAGCCGGGACAACAATGGTGAGATCCCCAGCTCTTCTGTTAACGGCTGGGCCGCCGCCAGATTAATTTCCGGGGTTTTCCATCTGTACTGCGAATGAAGCAATCCTATTCACCTTTCTTTCATAGTCGTCTTGCATTATTGCAACAAGGACGACACATCATTATCCGGCAGTTCATGATTGGATTTGTAAGGATACCCGGCTTGATAGGGAATGAACTGTATTTGTACATGGGTCACCTGTGGAAAACGGGCCAGCAGTAAATTTTTAGCCCGATCGGCAATTTGCTGTGCTTCCTGCACCGTAATCCGAGGATTTACACTAATCGTTACATCCACTGTTATGAAATGGCCCGCTTCCTTGGCATGGAAATGTTCAATCGTTACAATACCATACACCCGCTGAATGGTCTCCATAAAACCTCGGGAGTCTTCCTCCTGCAAAGGCCTCGCCGGTGCCTGATAAGCGGTATTCATTACCATCAGATAACCCTTACGCAATACCATACAAGCTACCAGCAAAGCTGCGGTTGGATCCAGATATAACAATGCCGGCCATTCCATCGCTTTACCAGTCATTGCACCGATCATGCCGATCAATGCAATCAGTGATGCATACAGCGAGTATCGTTCATGATTAGCGTACAGATCTGCTTCCGCTTTATGACCATGCTTAATCGAGTAGCGATACTGAAACTGAAATAGCGCCTCTCTCAGCACCAAAGCAACAAAAGCAGTAATTAATGCATACAGATCGGGAGCCTGTGGTTCCGGGCTGCTCAATGAGCGGACAGCCGAGATCGCTAGCTGGAGACCACTCATCAGCACTAAAATAGACAGCACGACAGAAATGACAGCCCGAACCTTTTCACCATTTCGCAGCCGTGCCAGTACCCCGTGTCCTGTACCATCTTTGGAAAACAGGTCCTGTAACCGGAAAGCACTATCCGCAGCCGTGTGCAGTGCATCCCCCAGCAATGCTTTGCTGTTTGCCGCATAACCGACAGTCCCCTTGAGAACAGCTAGGGCGAGATTACCAACAATCCCACTCCACGCTGCAGTTTCTAATGATCGGCTGCGTTCGCTATTCACAACGTTTCCCCCTCAATCCTGAACTGACCATTTCCCATTAAAGCTCCATTCCATATCTAATCCCTCAAAACAAACGATACATGGGCCGCTCCCAACTCAAGGTAAATCTCCAAACCTTAGAAAACCGCGCCCAAGTAGACGCGGCTTTCTCTTAAAATTATACTACTAGTATTTGCGTAACTTAAGACTTTGCAGTTTTGACCGTGCCACCGCCAGCAGTCGGCGTTTTTTGTCTCCCTTTCAAAGCAACCCACAGCGGGCTGGCAATGAAAATGGAAGAATAAGCACCAAACAGCAAGCCGATAACCATCGCAAGTGAGAACATCCGAATCGACTCGCCCCCAAAAATGAACAAGCACACGGAGGCAATAAACACAGTAAACACGGTTGCGAGTGAACGCGTCATTGTCTGGGCAATACTGTGATCGACTACCTGCTCCAAGTCGGCTCTGGACTTCTTTTTCGCAAATCGCAGATTTTCCCGGATACGGTCAAAAATAACGACAGTATCATTGATGGAGAAACCGACAATCGTCAGAATTGCCGTAATAAAGGTCAAATCCACCTCAAGGCGGAAAATGGAGAAAATACTGATGACAAGAAACGCATCATGCAGCAACGAAACAATGGCTGCAACGGCAAAACGCCATTCAAACCGGATCGAGATATAGACAGCGATGGCCACTGAGGCCAGCAAGATTGCCCAGATTGCATTTCGCTCCAGTTCTTGGGCCATTTCCGTATCTACGGTATTGACCTCAAATGAAGCCTTAGGATCAAGCTCTTTATTGAAAGAGGCTTTAAAATCATTCACTTGCTGGTCTGTCAACACCTGTGAAAAACGAATGCCAAAGCGCTCTTTACCCGGTGTATAATCAACCTCTTTGCCGATTCCCTTCTTGTCCAGCAAAGTTTGAATCTGCTCTTGCGTAACTACCTTGGTCAAATTGACATCCACGTTGGAGCCGGAACGGAAATCAACCCCGTAATTCAGACCGAATATCGACAAACTCAAAATACCGAGCAATGTGATAATAATCGAAAAGGTATAAAACCACTTGCTCATCTTGACATATTTATAGTCCCAATTAAAGCGCACTGATATCACTCTCCTTCACACCAAAATACTTGGGCTTCTTCACAACATCCGCTTTAACCAGCAGATTGAGCAAGAAGCGGGAGAAGAAGATATTTGTCAAGATACTGGTGACAATATCAACGATGAGTACGAGAGCGAATCCTCGAACAGAACCTGTTCCCAGGCCAAACATGACTGCTGCTGCTATAATTGTCGTAATATTGGCATCCATAACAGTACGGAACGAGGCCTTACTGCCTGCGATGACAGAAGAACGAATCGTTTTTCCTGACTTGATTTCTTCTTTAATCCGTTCATACGTGATGATATTGGCATCGACCGCCATCCCGATCCCGAGCACGAAGGCTGCGATACCTGGAAGTGTAAGCACGAAGCCACCCAAATAGAAGATCGCAAGCACCAGCCAGGTATGAACAATGAGACAGAAGCTAGCAACTATTCCCGGCACACGGAACATCGCAATCATAAATACCAGAATAATGATCGAGCCGATCAAACCAGCACGGATCGTCTGATCCAGTGACAGCTGACCCAGTGTAGCACCTACGCTCTGGGAATATTTTTCCGTCAGTTTAAGCGGAAGAGCTCCCAGGTTTATCGTATCTGCCAGCTTGTTCGCTTCATCACGAGTGTAGTTACCTGTAATCGAGGCACTGCCATCCGTCAATTCTCCACGTACTGTTGGTGCAGATAGTAATTCATCATCCAGGAAAATAGCCAACTCTTTGTTAAGAAGTCGCTTTGTGATCTCTGCAAATTTGGCTTTGTCCTTCACTTTGATGCTAATTTCAGGCTGGTTCAGCTGGTCATAGCCAACAACGGCACCATTCTCCACAAAATCATTACCGCGGAGCTCAATTTTGCTGTATTGACCCGGCTTTTTAGCATCCGCTGCCGTTGCACTGCGGAACGTCAGCTCGGCAGGCTTTTTCAGCATGGAGCGGACTTCTGCCTCATTAGAGACACCAGCAAGCCGCACGCGAATACGGTTGCTACCCTCTGTTGTTACTTCCGGCTCAGTTGTACCGAGCGCGTTAATCCGTCTCTCCAGACTTTGAGCTGTTTGTATAAGAGACTGGCTGGTTACACGCTGCCCTGCTTCCAAAGGCTGGGCTTCATATAAAATTTCAAAGCCTCCCTTTAAATCGAGGCCTAGTTTTAAACTGTTCAGTAGGCCCGGGCTTGTCCCGATCATAACACCAGTTGTTATGAGCACGACCACGATGAAACTTAGAATTCTTTTCATTCCGTCCCATGTTCCCCTTTCATTCTCAATATTCCTATTATAGCTACCCCTCAAAAAGCAGTCAATTTGAACGCAAAAAAAGACTCCCTTCTATTCGAAAGTGGAGCCCCGTAATGCGGACATCGTCAAATAGTTCATAAAGCTCGTCGCTTTAAGGGAAAGTATATCGTTAACGAGCCTGTGCAGCGGAGGAATACCCTCCTTTTCATATTTATGGCTAACACAATTCCATACGTCCTTACTTGTGACATGCTCATAGCCTACGAGAACCAACTCGTCTGCCTTGCTTTGACACAGCATCTCTATGGCGTCATCCCAATCCTGCTCATCCAGCTCTTCCATACCCACGACGGTCGTTCCTCCTCCCAGCGACTCCATTTTCGCACATCAGCATTAGCGGGATCATTGACTGCTTTATATAACATTTCTATCCTGATCTTGGAAAATCCTTCTTTTTGTCGAAAATAGCCGTAAATCAACAATATATGCATTCATTTCGCTCGTCAATAGCAGAATTCACCACCTTCCCTCTGCTTGCCTGGATTGTTCTACTTTTAACCGAAAAGCTTGTCATGAACATGGACAGGTCTGGCATATCTTTTAAAGTAACGCATAGATGGAGAAATACATTTGGGGGAAGAGGGAGTTGCGATTGAAAAAGCAGACATTCATCCATGGAGCAATTATTTTATTGGCAGCGGGAATCATCAATCGGCTACTGGGGTTCATTCCGCGAATCGCGCTCCCGCGTATTATCGGACCCGAAGGAGTCGGCTTATACCAACAGGGATATCCCTTTTTTATCGTGCTGGTGACCCTTATTACCGGGGGAATCCCACTTGCGGTAGCCAAACTTGTGGCCGAAGCTGAAACAGCGGGACAACCCGAAATGTCAAGGCGTATTTTACACACCAGCCTGCGCTTTACCATTACACTCAGCCTGCTCGCTATGGTACTCTGTCTTGTGTTCGCCCCTTGGATCACAAACCACATCCTGACCGACAGCCGTGTGTACTATACATTTATTAGCATGAGTCCAATGATTGTTATCGTTGCTGTATCCTCTGCCTACAGGGGCTATTTTCAGGGAAAACAAAATATGATTCCGTCCGCCAGCTCCTCGATTGCCGAAACTGTTATGCGCATTTTTTGCGTTATTTGGTTTGCATACTTGCTCCTTCCTTACGGTATTGCCTACGCTGCTGCAGGAGCCATGCTCGGTGCATTGGCGGGCGAGCTGATTGGGATGGTTGTGCTGCTATGGCAATACGCCATGGACCAGCGAAGGGAGGGTTCTCCCCCTCAAACGAAATCATCTTTGTCCTCTGAGGCTCGTCCTGAGGAATCGTCCGTTTTGTCACGTCTTATGTCTATATCCGTTCCCGTTACAGCTGGGAGGCTCGTCGGGTCCTTGTCCTATTTGCTCGAATCCATTTTATGTATGCGCAGCCTCGCCGTAGCAGGCATTGCAACTGGTATTGCAACCGCACAGTATGGGGCCATGCAGGGCATGGTCATTCCTGTACTATTACTGCCAGGTGTCCTCACCAGTTCACTGGCTGTTTCACTCGTCCCTTCCTTATCTGAAGCAGCTGCCAAGGGGCACACTACCGCCATTCACAAACGTTTGCATCAGTCGCTTCGGCTCGCTTTGGTTGCAGGAGCCCCATTCGCCGTTATCATGTACGTGCTGGCAGAGCCTCTGTGTCTAATACTCTACAATAATAGCGATATTGCAGGCATGCTTAAACTCATGGCGCCCTTTGCTCTGTTTATGTACATCCAGGCCCCGCTTCAGGCGGCACTTCAGGCCCTAGATCGTCCCGGGAGTGCTTTATTTAACACCTTTGTCGGAGCCGTTATCAAAATTGTACTTATCGTATGGCTTGCCTCTCAGCCTCAGTATGGTATCTACGGAGCGGTCATCGCCATTTGCATTAACAATACCATTGTCACCCTTCTGCATGGCTTCAGTGTCAGCAGACTACTTCGCTTTCGCGTGCGTTTGCTTGATTTCTGGAAAACCGGGGCAGGGATGGTCATTATGGCAGCTGCGGTATTATATGTTTACAGACATCTGGCAGTGTTCAACCAAATGTGGCTTCAATTTATTTTTGCCGCAGGAGTGGGGATTATCCTGTACCTTTTCCTGATGACCTCCATCAAAATGATTGACTGGGACAACCTTACCCGCATTCCCATTCTGAGAAGATGGTTTAAAACCAAAGAAATCTAATCCGAAGATTCCCCTAAGGTCGGTGGCGTAACATATACATGACCTCTATGATTCACAGTGCATAAAAAAACATCTTTAAAATCTTTGTGACCCTTCGCTTGAATCTGATTTTTAAGCCAAAATCGGTTCATATCCATCCGCTCCAAATTTCGGTCCAGCACCTTGCCATCCATAATTAATGGAACGGGTAGACCTTCATATCTGAACTTCCCGCCGATTTGAGGAGTAGGATGAACTTTTTCCACCTGTTGTTCAATGTTCGTCAAATTCCTTTGACTTAAATCCTGTCTCTTTTTGTCTAACTCTGCATCTTCATCTTCATCATCCTTAGCTATCACCGTGAGCTTGCCTGTGGTTTCCAAAATAACATATTCAACTTCGTCCAGACTTTCAATATTTTGTTCACGAAGCTGTAACAACAAATCATCTAAATTGTAGCGTTGCTTAGTCATTTCATCCTTGTTTAGTTGTCCATTGGAAAACAATACACTGGGCCGGCCATCGAATAGCAGGCGCAGACGTCGGCTTTTAAGACTGAAATAGGAAATTCCGATCTGCAGAATCAGTAGCACCCCTAAGGGAATCATTCCTTCAAATAAGGGACGTTTTATATCCTCCAGACTGAATACAGCAATTTCCGCAATCATAATGGATATAACGAGATCAAAAACAGACAGTTTCCCGATCTCCCTTTTACCCATCAAACGCATCACCAGATATACGATAAAATACATGAGCAGCGTTCGAAAAATATGAGTAAAAATATCGTGACTCAATATGTTCGCCTCCTCCCCTGTACTTTGCGACAAGACATTAATTGTTCATTGTACACGTATTCTGACCGTTCCCCACTTGACTCATACAGAAAACAAAAGGCTAAATTATTGAAATAAAGAGAAAGACTGCTTGCGACTTGGTACTAAGCCTGAAGGCTTGACCATAGAATGATAATAGTTCAAACCTTGGTACAGGAGGAATTATCAATGGAGCTCATTCGCCGCTGGTGTTCGTTTCGTCTGGCCCATCCCATTTTATCCGGCTTGTTTTATGCTTTTGCATGGATGCTGCTTGGCGCATTGATTCTTTCACTACTGTTGTGGCTAACACAAATGCAGGAACAGGACTTATCCCTGTATACGTACATCGTGCACGCATTCGCTATGCTATCAGGCGGCTTCGTCGCAGGTAAAAGATCAACCAACAAAGGCTGGTATCAAGGCGGCATTACAGGCATCCTGTATGGCCTTATCGTTCTTCTGGTCGGTTTTCTGGCACTGGATGCGGGCATGAACGCTAAGGACCTATTCCACTTAGGAATTGCCTTTGTCATAGGCGCGGGAGGCGGGATATTCGGGATTAACTTTAGTAAATAATCAAATTAAAAAAAGTGTACCAGCCCATGTCCCATGTAACGAAGCAACACAAAAAAACCGAGCCTCCTCAAAGGCTCGGTTTTTACATGATGATCGGCAGATTTTACGACTTAGAAACAACAGCTTCCTCAGATGTAGTATCTTTTGCAATCGCATTACTGATCGCACTGCGGTCAAAGGTCAGCTTCGTCACATCATTCACACGCAAAACAACCACATCGTCCGTAATCTCCATAATTGTACCGTGAAGACCTCCGATTGTTATCACCTTATCTCCCTTTTTCAAAGCTTGAAGCATCGATTGACGCTGCTTTTGTTTTTTCTGATTCGGACGAATCAGCAAGAAATAAAAGATTACAAACATCAGAGCCAGTGGCCAGATCATTTGAAAAAGTCCCCCAGCTCCACCGGGTGCAGCCGCAGCTGTAGCAAATTGAAACATGTTAAATCCCCCTTTCAAATCTCCCCTAAAACTTAAAAGCCTTTATCATTATCATGAAGACCGTACTGCTCAAAAAATTCATCGCGGAAATCAAGCAGTCTGTCATCCATAATCGCTTGTCTGACATTACGCATCAATTGTATTAAGAAATGCAAGTTATGATACGTTGTCAGTCGGAGCCCGAAGGTTTCATCTGCTTTAATTAAATGTCGCAAGTACGCGCGTGAATAATTGCGACAAGTGTAGCAATCACAAGCCGGATCAAGCGGGCCAAAATCGCTTGCAAAATTGGCATTACGAACGACAAGACGACCTTGACTTGTCATCGTTGTCCCGTTGCGAGCAATCCGGGTTGGAAGTACACAATCGAACATATCCACACCACGGATAGAGCCTTCAATCAAGGCATCCGGCGAACCTACGCCCATCAAATAACGTGGCTTGTTGGTAGGAAGCAGTGGAACGGTATAATCGAGCACTTCATACATCAAATGCTTTGGTTCCCCCACACTCAGTCCACCAATAGCATACCCCGGGAAATCCATGGAAGTCAAATCTGCCGCACTTTGCTTGCGCAGATCTTCATGCATACCCCCTTGTACAATGGCGAACAGCCCTTGATCATGAGGACGCGCATGTGCCTCCAAACAACGCTCAGCCCAACGGCTGGTGCGTTCCAGTGACTTTTTCACGTATTCATACTCAGCCGGGAACGGTGGACATTCATCGAAGGCCATCATAATATCCGAGCCAAGCGAGTTTTGAATTTCCATTGCCACTTCCGGTGAAAGAAACTTCTTATCTCCATTTAAATGAGAGCGAAAATGAACACCCTCCTCCGAAATCTTACGCATTTCACTTAAGGAAAACACCTGGAATCCGCCGCTGTCTGTTAAAATAGGACGATCCCAATTCATAAACTTATGCAGTCCGCCCGCTTCACGAATAATATCATGACCGGGACGAAGGAACAGATGGTAGGTGTTACTCAAAATAATTTGAGCATCCATCTCCTTCAATTCCTCAGGACTCATCGTCTTGACTGTAGCTTGCGTCCCCACAGGCATAAAGGTTGGTGTCTCAATAACCCCGTGAGGTGTATGCACGCGCCCGAGGCGAGCTCCTGATTGCTTGCAGGTTTTAATATGTTCGTATCTTATTGCTGGTGCCATATTTTCTCTACCATCCTTAATTAATAAATGAACATTGCGTCCCCGAAGCTGAAAAACCGATATTCGCGGTCAATCGCCTCCTGGTAAGCATGCATAATATTCTCCCTGCCCGCCAGTGCGCTGACCAGCATAACCAGGGTGGATTTAGGCAAATGGAAATTCGTAATCATTGCATCCACCACACGGAATTCATAGCCTGGGTAAATAAAAATCTGTGTCCAGCCACTGCTAGCCTGCAATACTCCATCTGCGAATGTATTGCCCACCGTCTCCAGCGTTCGGCAACTGGTTGTCCCCACTGCTACAACTCTTCCGCCGCGCGCCTTGGTTGCATTGAGTATATCAGCTGTTTCCTGTGACAATGAGTAATATTCTTCGTGCATGACATGCTCTTCAATCGTATCCACCGACATTGGTCTGAACGTTCCTAAGCCAACATGAAGTGTGACAAAAGCGATGGAAACGCCCTTCTCCCTAATTCGGTCCAGCAATTGTTCTGTAAAATGCAGTCCTGCCGTAGGAGCCGCAGCAGAACCTTCGTGCCGGGCATAAACCGTCTGATAACGCTCGCGATCATCCAGTTGCTCCTTGATATAGGGCGGAAGCGGCATTTGCCCAAGGCGGTCCAATATCTCTTGAAAAATACCTTCATAAGAAAATGAAAGCACCCTTCCCCCCATATCTCCTTCTTCCTCAATAACGGCCTTCAGCTCATCACCGAAAACGATAACAGCTCCCTTTTTCAGCTTCTTACCGGGTTTTACCAATGCTTCCCATCGGTCCCCCTCCAGTTGCTTAAGCAGCAGCACCTCAGCCTTAGCTCCGGTATCTTCCTTGATGCCAAACAAACGTGCAGGAATCACTCGCGTATCGTTCAATACCAGCGTATCCCCCGGTCTGAGATACTGAACAATATCCGAAAATGTATGATGCTCTACTTCACCGTTATGCTTGTCCAACGTCAGCAACCTGGAAGCGCTCCGCTCCAGCAAAGGTGTCTGAGCAATTAATGCTTCAGGTAATTCAAAATCATAGTCGTTTACGTTCATATATTGGTCATTCCTTAACTATATCCACATTTTTGTAATAGTGTTGCAAAATTTTCTTGTAATCATACCCCTGCTCGGCCAAACCGTTGGCTCCCCATTGCGATAGACCCAGCCCGTGACCGTTCCCTTTGCCTGTAAAAATAAAGCTTTGCGTTTTATCAATGACGCGTGCATGACGGTCTTCATTCATGACGATCACCCCGTTACCGCTTGAAGTGCTGCTCCCGGATGCGGACAAAATTTGAGTTCCTTGCGCACCACTTATATGAGAAGTAGCCCCATCTGCGCCTAATACAGTATAACTGCCGGTACTCGCAATATCAAACAGAGTGCTAGGTAATCCCCCCATCGCTGAACGATACATATCGGGGTATTTTACCGTCAAAGGGGACCCGTTGGCTTCAACCTCCAGCACACGTCCTGACGGACCGCGTTTGGTAACATCCAGATGATTGATTGAGGTCGGTACTGTACCCGTTACTTTCCCTTGTAGTGATTTAGCAATTTGCGCTGCTGTAAAAGGTCCACGCACCCATGCATAGTCTCCGGATTGAGGCACCTTCTCCAAGATAATCATCTCTTCACCCGGTTGCGCCTTGGCTACTGGTGCAACAGCTGACTGAATTTGGGGGATAGGGCGCACATTGGTATTTTCAGTAGTAACGGTAATTTTGTCTAGCCCTGCTTCTGTGACTCCCTCCAGCTCCTTGGCATTATCCTCACGTATATAACCTGTTTGACCACTGGAGAGAAGGACATGATACCACTGCTGTGCTCCTTTTTGCGCTGTTGTATCTCCCGAACTATCTACACTGGCGAAGGCTTCACCACCGCTGTTCCATACCTCGGAAGCATCTGCTGTTACACCGCCCGCATTAGATGAAAATACAGCTTCGACCACTTTACCGCCGCTTTTAATGACTTCACCAGCCGTGGCATCTACAGCCTCGCTGACATTCGCGTGTTCCGATCCTTTGCCATTGTAAGCCTGGCTTAACGTTCCATCCACCACATTGCCGATCTGAAACCGATTGCCTTGGGCAAGGGCATAGCTGCGAGCTGCTACCGCTTGAGCCTTGAGGGCTTCAGCAGGCCATGAAGAGTAGACCTCAGCTCCTACCACGGAATACAAATACTGCTCGAGCGGTACATCATTAACAAGCGCCAGTTGTCCTGACGTCATGCTAATCTCCATGTCGCCGCGATATGTACGCTGTGATCTTTCAACCACTTGAATCCCATTATTACCGCCGTTGACAATGACCTTGCTGTTATTGGAGCCACTCAGCATATAATGTGACATCGCTTGCGAGCCTGTCGTTACTCCTGCTTCTTGTCTTATCATGAGTCCAGTTTGAGTAACACTAACTTTAGATAACGTAAGTTTGGGCTGCTTGCTCTCCAGCTCTGTTTTTAAAGTCGACAGCTTGCTGTCGTTGCTCTCTTCTCCAACCCACACAGCATACTGACCTCTGGATTGAATCACACTAAAAACATCAAAACCTGCGGCAGCAATTGTCGCTCGAACGAGATTTGCCTCCTGCTCGCTTCCATAGCTTCCTACAGACCAGTGTTTATTCCCCTTAACTTCAGCCTGTGCTCCGGTTGCCGAAGAAATCCGCTGTACAGCAGCCTGTGCGGCCTGTTCACTTGCATAAATTCCCGCGTACACCTGATAGACAGAGCTACCGTTTTTAGAACCGATAAAAACCGTAGGTTTATCATTCGTCTTTTGCAGGATTTGAGCCGCTTTAATTGCAGTTGCTTCATTTCCTTCAAGTACCTTCACCCGATAGCTGTCTACACTAAAACGAGCGGTATTGTCCGGTAGTCCCATCCAAGCCTGGAAACTGCCTCCACTGTTCTGTCCGACACTCAGACCTTCTGATGATTTCAAGGTTACCGCGGGAACTGTTGCTTTATATTTGCTGCCTAGATCCGCAAAGATCACTACACGAATATCTTCTTGGGCAGCAGCGTGAACACTTGAAGACCAGGGTATGCAAACTGTAGCTAATACCATAATCGCTGCTGCTCGTTTGGCCCGGCCCGTCCATGCACTGAAAATTGTTTTTCGGTTCAATGCTTTTCCATTCATTTCTGACTCCCCCCATTCTGGCTGTCCTAGCCTGCATAAAGCATGATTTGGCGGGATCTCGACCATCGCCTGTCCCTTTAAATACATCGGCGGAATAAACCGGAATTTGAACATGCATAATTCTTACTCATATGGTCTTTTCCCCTAACGATCCTATTCCGCCAATATCGTACTTACTATATTGTACTTCCCCTATCACACTTACCATAATTGCGTAGCTACGCTATAAATTAATCTCAATTAGAGTTCTCTTTAAACCGTATTTTGCACTGTTCTCTTGTAATTAAAGTCCACCATTCCTAGTCACCGTGGATCGGTTGGCATGGGAATTCCAAGGTGAGCATATGCCGCTGGAGTCACCGTCCGCCCCCGAGGTGTTCTTTGTAAAAGTCCAATTTGCAGCAAATATGGCTCATATACATCCTCAATCGTCTGGCTCTCTTCACCGATGGTTGCAGCAATGGTATCCAATCCCACAGGTCCGCCCCGAAATGAATGAATCATGGCCTTAAGCATTTTATGATCAATTTCATCCAGTCCGAGAGGATCAATTTGAAGTCTTCTCAGCGCCTCTGCGGCCAATTCTGAATGGATCATACCGTCTCCGGCAACTTGGGCAAAATCACGCACCCTTTTTAACAGTCGGTTCGCAATCCGTGGTGTCCCCCGTGAACGTAATGCGATTTCTTCGGCTGCATCCCCAACGATCTCAATTTCCATAATATCCGCGTTTCTGGACACGATGTAGGCGAGCTCGTCCGTCGTATAAAACTCCAATCGACTGATAACACCAAACCGGTCGCGCAACGGCGCAGAAAGCAGCCCAGCGCGTGTAGTAGCCCCTATAAGGGTAAAGGGCGGCAAATCCAGGCGAACTGAACGCGCACTCGGGCCTTTACCAATCATAATGTCCAGCGCAAAATCCTCCATCGCCGGGTACATGACTTCTTCCACCGTTCGATGGAGGCGATGAATTTCATCAATGAACAAAACATCGCCTTCTTGAAGATTAGTCAGCAGCGCTGCCAAGTCTCCGGGTCTCTCAATCGCAGGCCCTGAGGTGGTACGCAAATTAACCCCTAGTTCATTCGCAATAATGTTGGCAAGAGTCGTTTTACCCAACCCGGGTGGACCGTACAACAGTACATGATCCAGCGCTTCTTTACGCATTTTGGCCGCTTCAATGTAAACTTTCAAATTTTCCTTAACCTGATTTTGCCCGATATATTCATTAAGATAACGGGGGCGAAGGCTTAGCTCCGCCGTCTGGTCTTCCATCATCAAATTGGCGGAAATAATCCGTTCATCCATTTTCCATCGCTCCTCTTTTCACCAGACTTCTGTCAACGGACATCAGCGTCCTATCCGGCAAACAACAGTTGCAAAGCCCGTTTCATCAAAATATCGGCAGATTCATCAGGTTTCGCATCCTTCTTCATTTTGCTCCATACCTTATCCAACTCTGCCTCTGTGTAACCGAGCGCCTTGAGGGCCTCACGTGCCTCGCCCCAATAAGAGCCCTCGCCCTCTTCCACGACAGGCTCCGCAAACAATCCGGTCACCATCCCCAGTGAACCAATACCGTCCAGCTTGTCCTTCAAATCCAGAATCATGCGCTGCGCCGTCTTTTTACCGATTCCCGGCAACTTGGTGAGAAAGGTGATATTTTCCTGATAAATCGCCGTCACCACATGAGCAGGCGTACCGCCTCCCAAAATACCAAGTGCCACACGCGGTCCAATACCAGATACGTCGATCAGTTTACGGAATAATTGCTGTTCCTCACGGGTTGCAAACCCAAACAGTAAAATAGCATCTTCCCTTACATGATGGTGAATGTAAATAACCACCGGTCCTTCCGTTTTGGCGAAGGCGTAAGGATTCGGACAGAACACCCGATATCCCACCCCCTGCACATCCAAAACGACATATTCATTTTCCAAGTGAGCCACAGAACCACGCAAGAAATCTATCATTTTCGCAATACCTCATTTAATTTTGAATTTAGCCCATAGGAATGCGCATGACAAATAGCCACTGCCAAAGCATCCGCTACATCATCCGGTTTAGGCACAGCCTGGAGCTTTAGAAACATTCTAACCATCTCCTGCACCTGCTTCTTCTCCGCCTTGCCATACCCTACAATAGCCTGCTTTATCTGCATCGGAGTGTATTCCCCTATAGGGAGATTACGTTGCCTTGCGGCCAGCATCAGCACACCACGCGCCTGACTTACAGACATAGCAGTCGTAACGTTGCGATTAAAAAAAAGCTTTTCCAGCGCTACCGCATCAGGCTTATATTTGTCAATCAATTGCAGCATGCCTTCATACACATGAAGCAGCCTATCTTCTTCCGGTGTATGGGCTTCTGTCTGAATGCAGCCGTACTGCACAGGAACCACCTTACTCCCAATCTTGTCCACAAATCCGAAGCCCACAATAGCAATACCCGGATCAATTCCTAGAAAACGCAAAAAAATCTCTCCCCTATCGCTAAACCATGGCGTTAACTAACCATCAGCCAACTCTATCCTTAATACATTTATGGCTAAATTCCATACAAAGCGAACATATGTGTCGTTCATTTCATTATAACAAAACTTTGCATCTAATAGAGGAAAAAATTTAACTCTGAGTGAAAACATAAAAAGAGACGCCACAAGCATCACCTGGTCGGTAAAGGCCTGACGTCTCTTACTTCTAATCAATATTGCTGTTTTAATACCCTCTGTGTTCGTTCCACCGCAAAGTCACTAAAAGTAGAGATTACACTGTTATACTCGTTTATATCCTGTACACGGATTCCCTGTTGAAGTTGTTCATACACCCCTTCCGGCAAAGCCGTTTCCATGGAGTCCACATCCAGTTGGAAAAAAGTCCGTATAACCTTCTCCTTTTTAGGTGGCCCTTCAAACAAAGTGAGTTGTCCGTCAGCGCTCAAGCCCATGTACCCGTGTTCTTTACACGATTCTGACAGGTCCTCCACCCTTCGCTCCAGCCATACCTCTCCCTTAGTATTAAGGCGTCCCTTCCAGTCGGGATGCTGTTTCAGTAAATTTTCCAGCTGCTGCGAGCTTAGCGTTCCCAAGGAAAGTGTTTCTGTACCACACACATAGGTGGTTAACAGGTGAGTTTTCCTGCTTATACCGGAAGCACGGATACTTTGCAAAACCTGCATCTGTGAGGAGCGATCTTCAGCCGGTGTTGTGTGTGAGGATTCCTCCATATCAACCTCTGCCATAACGGTAGTAGCAAGTGGCTGTGACAGCATAGCTTGCATATGTCTTGAAAACAGAATACCCAACCCAGCCAGCAAACAAGCTACTCCAAAAATGGTGCAGGCCCACACCATTCTTCTTCCCTGTTTCCAGCGCCGTTTCATTTGTTTTTTCCAACTTAATCGCTTCACAGTAATCCCTTCCGTCCCACTTTTTGTGTTAGTGTGACCTGGCGATTACTGAATTATACAAAAAGATAATAAATGCAATAAAAAAAGCCACTGCTTCCAGCGACCTTTCCTTTGAATCGGGATGACACGATTTGAACATGCGACCCCCTGGTCCCAAACCAGGTGCTCTACCAAGCTGAGCTACATCCCGAAATACATGCCGGTGAGAGGACTCGAACCTCCACGGTTTCCCTCACGATTTTGAGTCGCGCGCGTCTGCCAATTCCGCCACACCGGCTTATGAAGTTAATGGCGCGCCCTGAGAGATTCGAACTCCCGGCCTTTTGATTCGTAGTCAAACGCTCTATCCAGCTGAGCTAAGGGCGCAAATATGGAGCGGACGACGGGAATCGAACCCGCGACCCTCGCCTTGGCAAGGCGATGCTCTACCGCTGAGCCACGTCCGCAATACAATTATATTATAACATATAATTTCAAAAATGGTGAGCCATGAAGGACTCGAACCTTCGACACCCTGATTAAAAGTCAGGTGCTCTACCAACTGAGCTAATGGCTCCCAACAGGGTCATGTAACTTTATAAAAATGGCGGAACTGACGGGAT
>NZ_AGFX01000021.1 GCF_000236805.1 Paenibacillus peoriae KCTC 3763
TTGCACATGTTGCCATACCTTCACATTCGGCTGTCCATTTGCGTGGCGTTGCTGTCGCAGCGAATCCGTTACATAGGCATCCTGTTCGCGGTGTGTAGGCAGATACAACTCCACCTGTTCCCCGATCTCAGGCATATCGTACCAGCCACTATGTTCTTCGGCTACATATCTTGTCGCCACGGGAAACCAGCAGGCTTTGGCAGGATCTTGCTTCGGATCGATATCCAGTTGAAGCTGTACGAAATCCTGTTGTACCTTGAGCACCGTTCCTATCAGCGAAATCCCGGTGGCCTGATCGTTTTCATAACGGGCATAGCGAATATTCTGTTCCGCTTGGAGATCATAACGGGTACGCAGTAAGCCATCCTCTAACCGTGTCACTGCCCGAACGACGACCAACTCTTTGCCTTGTCCAATGGGTAACGTGATAAGGTCACCTAGAGCGTAGTATTGCAGACTTTCAATCATATAGGTGACATACGAGTCAGCACGTTGTTCTCCGGGCTTTTCCGCATCCAACTCATGAAACGTTTTTCGTACCCTGTAAAACACATCCCGTTCCACTTTGTGCTGCTTGCCTTCTGGCATCCCGAAGAAAACTTTGGGTGAGGCTGCGGTTACCTCTGGCACAAGTACGGAGCCAAAGCGGGAAGCAAGACGCTTTAAAAATGCCCAATCGGTCTCCTCATATTGTAAAACAAAAGTGTCCAGTTTGGCATAGTTGCTTACAGTATCAATGGCATCACCATACTCATATTTCCGCACCATCGCAGTGACCAGATCATCATAAGTGCGGTGAATATCTTGATAGGAGCGTCTTTTCGCCTTGATATCCATCTGGTACGAATGGGAAGCGGCCTCCAGTTCAAATGTATATACGCCTCGCACACATTGTACGGACATACTCGTTACAACCCCATGGAACAGCCTTCTCAGCGATTGTCCCTGATCATCTAGCTGACGAATGACAATCGGCTCCTGCTCCATATTTTGACCGATACAGGATGCTCCCTGTTCTTCGGAGAGCACACCACTGATATGTAAATAGGCATGATCGTTGATGGTACGTGTTATTTGAAGTTGTTCAATATGTTGTGGCTGAAAGGGGCCATAAAAGCGTAGGCTTTCATAGCTGATCCCGTCTGATAAGTGGCTCAAGTGAATTCATGACTCCTTTCTAGATGTGATGGCTGTTTTCCCAATATAAGCACGTCATTTTTAATCCGGTTCTGGTAATTGAATACGGATGGGTGCTTTGGCTCAAGATCAATATGTATCATTGAGTTTGTAGGGTACAAAAGGATGCGATGTGATATTTAATAAACAACCCAGCATATGTATTTATCGGTTAAAAGAGAAATTTAGTTTACAGAATGCCCCATTGAAAGCGGTATTTACAATGTGTATTTTTGGAAGGGAGAGGAGTAGGAGTAGGAGTAGGAGTAGTCTACTTGCAACCGTGAATTTGTGAAAAGCTCAGATCATGATGCCGTTTTAATCAAGTTGGTGGTACATAGTAATCAATATAGTTCAAATGTAGCTCATGAGATCGATAGAATTAAGAGGAGAGAGGGGCTTTTAAAACTAAGGTTGTTGCGAGGAGGAGTATTTTTTATTATAATAGGTAAAAAATATAACAAGAAGAAATATATCCCTTACAATATCTCGACACACGTGGAGTGCGTGGTAGTAATATATTGAGATGAGAAGCATTGAATGCACGAGGGTTAAGAGCAACTCAAATATGTTCCTGTATTCAAAAAAATGCTTTAGGGTTGAGTGCGGGAACATATTTTATTTACTGAGCTACGTGATACTGAATCTGTTATATAGATTATCTTATAAATTAGCTTTTTAGAATGACGGATTGTCAAGCTAAGTGCGACACCTTGTCCATGAAGGCTTAGCCTATATCTTTGGTTAATCTCCGTAAGATAATTCTTATAACAGTAAGCTTTTACTAAAATTAAATTGATTAGCCTATACAATTAGCTATGATTTTACATAATTATGTAGGTCTGAAGAATCTATTTAATGTAGAATATTTAAATGTTTTGTCGAAATAACAATATATAGTGTTAACATGTGATACCATAAAAATGTAAAAATAATCAAAAAGAAAAGGAGTGTTAAAATTTCATGAAGATTGTTACTAATAGAAAGTGGGTAAAAGGTTTAATTTCTTTGGTCGTATTATCTATGTTTGTTACCTTAGGTCTTTCGTCAGGATTGGTTGCTACTGCAGCTGAAAGTCAAGAGCCTGAAATGGAAAAATACCAAAGTGTTTCTCAGGATTCTATTCAAAAAATTCTAAATGACATAGAGAATATTCCAGATGAAGTCCTAAATTCTAATGATGCAACGACTATTAATAATTATTTTAAAAGTGTAGGTAGCCAGGTAAGAGTGACAGATTCCGACAATTATGAAGAGCTGGCAACTGACTCAAAGGTAATTAAACCTGCTGGAGCTTGGGAATGTGGATTGGCTATTGCGGGTTTAGTTGTGACTACTGCTGTACCAATCGCTAAGATCGTAAAGATAGGTAAATTAGTTAAAAGTTTGGGTGGTGCTGTTGAAGCCGCTAAGTTAATATGGGGAGCTTCGTTTGCAAGTGAGAAGTGGAAAGCTTTAGGGGGAGCAGCTAAAGATTTAGTTGCTGAATTGGCAGGAATCACAGCTGTTAGCAAAGCTTGCTTTTAAGGAAATATTAGGATAAATTTATAGGGAGGTTTATCCTTAGTCGTAACTTGGCATTTCTTTATGATTATAAGAGCACTTTGGACAAGCTGGGGTAATTTGTTCCCCTTGCTCCATAAGTGCTTTATTCTTTTAAGAGCTAATAATTAGTTTTGATGAAAATAGGAGGAACCTCATGGACAACTCAATGTATTTAATAATATTCTTACTGTTAGCACTTATATTCTCTGTCACTACAAATTATTATAATTCAAGGAAATTAAACTCATTAGAGGAAGCACTTTATGAGTCATATAGAAATAACGATGAAGTTAAATCTTTTATTGAAGAGGCTTTAACGGAGGCATCAGAAGTAGAAGCAATAAAAAGAGTCAGAACTAAGTATGGTTTATCTATTGGAAATGCAAAAAAAATAATTGATTTTTATAGAAGAAGCGACTGATATAAGGGATTTCGCAAAAAAATTACTTGGAATTCATCTGTGAGCAACTGAATCTAAAAAATCTGGATATAGGTAGCTGTTGCTTCAAAGTAAAATGTTCAAAGGAAACTATAGAATCGAATATTCGTAGTCATGCTAGATTCAGGATAATTAGGCCTTTGGTATTATTCAAGGGCTTTTTTTGTTCCATATATCCCCATGAAAATGCTATAGTGTAAGAAATAAAGAAGAATTATGCAATATTTAGTAGGAGAATGGTTGGCTGTTGATTCGATTATTTAAGAGGACAAAAATGGAAAAAAGAAGATTCGCATTGAAAAGGTGAAAAGGTATCAGCCTCCCCCAATCCGACAGCGATGATCTTCTACTTAAAGAACCGTGCACCTAACGAGTGGAATGATCGCCGTGAGCTGCCGGTGAATACGAAAGCACTGAAACAGGTATGTGATTGATGGTAACGTCTATAAACTGCTGCCGGATGATTTGTTCCAAGTGGCTATTGAGAAGTTAAAGCTTTCTTCTGCAGATAAGCTTGGTTTTGAGGTGAATCAGGCACGTGCATTCCAAGGGACAGAAACATGAACGTATTATTAGCTTGGAGCTGGAAGTGAAGAAGGGTCATATTCTATTCAATGCAGATGACCTCAGGTACAATCATCAAGTGAAGGATTACAATCGAGACTGTACATACGACGATGCGCCAGATAGTCTATATGGGACTGTTCAATTGATTCAGTCAGTCAAGAGTCCGAAATTTTATGATCGTAGTTTGTTATTTTGAGGGTTTTGTTAAAAAAATATGTATTGAATCACTCGTTAAGCAAATGGACAGTTACCTTCAATAACCATAAAGATTGGATGCCAATGATTAGCATTTGCTGTTGCCATTCGTTTATGACCTCAGGATCTTTCCCTTTTTTAAACCTTTAGATAGGCAGGTGCATAGAATGAAAATAAACAATGAAATGCTGAGAGGAGAATGAATATTGTACCGTAATTCATGCTATCCATATCAATGGCATACTCCAATGCATGACTATTGGAATAACATCCGTTGGAGTAATAATTGGAATGGTCATTATTGTAATGGGGTCAACACGAACGGGTATCCTTATAAATTAACAGATTATGGGCAAAGACCATTTGTAGTGAATATTGACCAAGCTACTAAGCAAAATCATACTTACCGCACCGCTTTGTGGACAGGGAAACATCTTCAAGTAACCCTGATGAGTATTAATGTTGGAGATGATATTGGTTTAGAAGTTCATCCCACAACAGATCAATTCATACGTATTGAAGAAGGTCAGGGACTTGTTCAGATGGGTGAAAATAAAGATAATTTGAGTTTTCAAGCAATGGCCTGTGGCGGCTATGCAATTATGATACCTGCTGGAACATGGCACAATGTTACCAATACGGGGAATATCCCGCTTAAAATATACGCCATCTATGCTCCGCCTGAGCATCCATATGGTACGGTTCATGTAACAAAAGCGGATGCCATGTCTGCTGAATAAAGCCCATATTATTAATGGATCAAGTAAATGAGGTTGGAATGAATCACTAACGGTGAACGTTAATTCAATAAGGAACTACCTTAGTAAAGGTGGTTCTTTTATTTATTTAAGCAACAATTACATAGCCCATTTTGAAAGGATTCGATGAGATGCAAATTACCGAACAAATCATATTAGATTGTCTAAATGAACTCTAATCGATTCTTTATCCAATATTCCTAAAATATCGAGTTGTTTTACGAGGCTGAGTTGGAAGGGGAAGCTAATACATATGGGGAATGGGCTATTATAGCTTGTTCCCTTTTTTCGCGATAGTGATTATATAGATGCTACTTCTTAGGAAAAAGAAGGAATTACATTCAAATTTGTTGAATTAAACCTGATAAGAAAAATCAACAAGTTCAGCAGCATGAAAAGGGGAAGCTAGATGATCTGGAATATAAGAAATCTTGTCACATTTGTATTTGTCATTGTCATGTGGATGATTGTGGATCGTTTACACATCAATAATGCGTTAGCTTTTGTAATTATTTTTATCCTGGTGTTCCTGGTACTATATGTCCCTATCCTTTTTTCTGTATTGTGGGATTCTAATTTGAAGAGAATTGAAAAGTTTTTAATGTCGCATAAGAGTAAGCCAGAATACCATCTATTTTATGCTCTAGCCCATGAAATCGATGAAGAAGTAGAAGACTCAATTCGACTATTGCTCCAAAAATATAAGGGAATCCACAAGCAAGCGTTACATAAAACCGTTTTTGCTTTCTATAAAAAAGAAATTCTGACGGTTAAAGAAGAAATCGAATTGATCAAACCACTGGCATATAAAAATTACTATCGAGCTATTGTGTGTATGGAAGAAGGAAGTAATGCGGAAGCTCTCAAAATCATTCACGAGATTCCAACACCTTGGATGAAAAACGCGCTTCTTTCCGAATTGGAGTTGAAATCAAATCATTATGCAGAAGCAACTGAACTGGCACAACAGGCCTTACATCAATCTAAAGGTTTACAAAAGTATGTGTTATTTAAAACGTATCAACGGAAATTTCCTGAAATGAAGCTGTTAAGGCGAGATAACCTTAAAGTATATCTGTGGTGAGATTATTTTAGGACTGACTGTATTACTTGATGGTGCATTCTCACTCTTATTTAGGCTGGGGATTTTTGTTTTAAGGGAGGAATTAAATTGTTAAATGATTCTGAAAGAGAAGGACTATTTAAGGCCATTTTTGAAAGGAGAGATATTCGCTCATTTAATGGAAAACCCATATCCAAAGATAAGTTAAACAACATATTAATGGCTGGTCATCATGCACCTTCCGTTGGTTTTATGCAACCTTGGGATTTTATTGTAATTGACTCTCAAGAGGTTAAAGAACGATTGGCGCATGCATGCCATAAAGAAATACAGGCCTTGTCCATACACTATGAAGATGAAAAAAAGGCAAGATTTCTCTCGTTAAAATTAGAGGGTATAAGGGAAGCACCTATAACGATCTGTATTACATGTGATCCCACAAGAGGTGGCGGACATGTAATTGGGCGAAATTCTATTCCTGAAACAGATATTATGTCCGTCGCCTGTTGCATTCAAAATATGTGGTTGGCGTCTTATGCAGAAGGAATAGCTATGGGGTGGGTTAGTTTTTACAAGAAAACAGACGTACGCGAAATACTAAATATTCCGCCACATATTGACCCTATTGCTTTGATCTCATTAGGATATACGGATTTTTATCCTACAAAACCACTCTTGGAGCAAGTAAATTGGGAGAGACGTCGAAATCTAAATAACCTAATACACCATAATGCTTGGGAATGATTTGAAATACAATTGAATCTTCCCTTTAGATATGATGCTAACGGAAATGATAGTGCAATAAGAACTACCTTATTAAAGGTGGTTCTTTATTTATCTAGGCTCTATAGCTGACCTTATAATACAAACGGACAGGGTAGTTCAACAAGATTTAGAATGCGTCAAGATTATTGCATCGTTATTTGGGTGATAAACGTCTTCATTGCAGTACTGAGATAGGAGGTTTTGCGATAAACCAGACCAATCTTCCGCGTAGGAGCAGGATCTCTGAGGCGGATTTTGGTGATGGCAGGTTGGTTAACTGTTTGGAGATAGGATCGTGGCAGCACGGCTGCGCCAACACCTGTTATCGCGATTTGCAGCAGTGATTCCAGAGTGGAGAGCTCCAGGATCGGCTTGGCGTGGAAGCCAGCGTGCTCACAATACTGGTCAAAGAACTGACGTACGAGAAACTTGGGCTGGAGCATAGCAAAGGGATGTGCCTGAAGCTCTGCGAGGGGGACTGCATCTGCTCCAGCGAGCGGGTGCCCTGCTGCGACGACCAACTGCAGTTCGTCCTCGAACAGCTCAATGCTCTCAAGTTGCTCGTGATCCAGCGGTAGATAGACAATACCGAGATCAATCCGATTGGTTAGCAGTTCCTTCTTAACTTCTTCGGTCGCCAGTTCCTGGACTGACAGTTCAATCTCCGGATATTGCCGGTGAAACGCGGCGATGGCAGGCAGAAGTAAATGATTGCCCGCACAGCCGATCCGCAGGCAGCCTCGCTTCATGCCTCGCAGTTCTTCGATGGCAGCCCGAGCTTGATCTAATTCGTGAAAGGCGTTTAACGCGTGACTTCGCAAAATGTGCCCAGCCTCGGACAAATAGACCTTCTTGCCAATGCGGGTAAACAATGGCATGCCTAGCTGGTGCTCTAGCAGCTGGATTTGGTGGCTGAGCGTTGGCTGGCTGATCGACAGTCGTTCAGCTGCCCGCGTAAAATGAAGCTCCTCGCAGACCATTAAAAAATAGGTCAATAACCGATGTTCCATTTAGGTTGTCACCGTCCGATCATAGATATTATCTATGATCTTAATATGAAAATCGACATTGATCAATCGTTCGGTTTTTTTTACAGTGGAGTAAGCATACAAGAGGAGGAAACATATCATGCTCGAAACAGTACTCACGATCACTTCGATGAAGACGCCCAACGAAGCTCATGCCTTTAAAACTCTTAACGAGGAATGGATCACTCACTTCTTCACGATCGAAAAGGAGGATCGGGTCATCCTTGATAATCCGGTGGAGAATATCGTGAACAGAGGAGGAGATGTGCTCATCGCGCGTGCTGGAGATTCGATCGTCGGATGCGTTGCACTCGTGCCGAGCGGAGCTGGCGTGTTCGAGCTATCGAAGATGAGCGTTGCACCCGAGTCGCGGGGACGCGGATACGGACGGAAAATCATCGATGCCGCCATCGACCGCGCACGCGAGCTTGGTGCAACATCGCTCTTTTTGGGCAGTAGCACCAAGCTACCGAACGCCGTTCATCTTTACGAATCGGTTGGATTCAAGCATGTTCCTGTTGAGCGAATCGGACCTATGCCATATGTAAGAGCGGATGTGTTTATGGAGTTGGAACTAAAACGTGCAGATTTCCTGTAAACATTCAATTGCTGTTCTATCAGCGATTAATACGGAACTGTTCATTTTATCAGGATGATATTGATTTGTTTTAATATTAAGTTTAAATTGTAGTAATAAGATATCAAGGAGGCGGTCCCAATGGTAAGCATGAATAAACGGACAGTTTATAGAAGGATAGCGCCTACTCGTCCTTAAACTGCGTGTTTCCTTCTTGATGAGGCAACCACAACTAACATGCAATAATATAAAATTACTAAAATGAATGACTTCTCCAATCATCAAATGGCTCAAATTCGAATGTTAGAGCAACAGTGTAAGGAATTCGACGGATCAAGCTTGAGAGTGGGCCTAGAAAGCCTTAAGGAAAACGGTGGAGATCAACTTTAAACCTCTACCAGTCGATAGGGTTTGAGATTTCTGCTGAGTCTCATTATTATGTGACCACTCTTAATAGGATGTTGTGAGCGTCGAAGTGCTGCTATACTCCTGTATAACGTTATTTTAATAATCAGAAATGAAAAGGCAACCGGATGATTCGGCTGCCTTTTCTCGCTAAGGAACAGAATCGTATGGTGAAAAGTGGATAATAAATGGACAGAAGTAGAGACTAAAAGGGGATACCCGGGATACCACAACATAAGAAGGAGATATTATGACGGAGAAAAAGGAAATAGCAGCTAAAACAGAAATAGCAGATAAAACAGGATGGAACTTCGACAATAGTTATTCTCGTCTGCCGGAATCATTATTTACAAGGCTCAGCCTAAACCCTGTTCGCTCGCCAAAGCTGATCATTTTTAATCATCCGTTGGCAGTATCACTGGGGTTAAACGGTCAGGCGCTGCAGCAAAATGATGGCGTAGCAGTGCTGGGCGGCAACCGGGCTCCCGAAGGTGCTGCGCCCCTTGCCCAAGCCTACGCAGGCCATCAATTTGGGCATTTTAACATGTTGGGAGACGGTCGTGCTTTGCTGCTTGGCGAACAGATTACTCCCTCGGGGGAGCGATTTGATATTCAGCTCAAGGGCTCAGGCAGAACGCCATACTCCCGCGGTGGTGATGGTCGGGCGGCACTTGGGCCGATGCTCCGCGAATACATCATTAGTGAAGCGATGCATGCGTTAGGTATTGCTACCACCCGCAGTTTGGCGGTGGTAACCACGGGTGAGTCGATCATCCGGGAAACCGAGCAGCCCGGTGCCATTCTGACTCGTGTGGCTGCCAGTCATCTTCGCGTCGGCACCTTTCAATACGTCGCAGCATGGGGTACTAGCCAAAATCTTCGGCTCCTGGCTGATTACACATTGGAAAGGCATTATCCGGAAGTTGTCGCTGACGAAAACCGCTACCTTTCCCTGCTTCAGGCAGTGATCCAACGTCAGGCCGAGCTGATTGCCAAATGGCAGCTTATTGGTTTTATTCACGGGGTGATGAACACCGACAACATGACCCTTAGCGGAGAAACGATCGATTATGGTCCTTGCGCATTTATGGATACCTATGACCCTGAGACGGTATTTAGTTCCATTGACATTCAGGGCCGCTACGCTTATGCCAATCAGCCGCATATTGCCGCATGGAATCTCGCAAGATTTGCGGAGACCCTCTTGCCGCTGCTGCATGACAACAGGGAGCAGGCTGTCAAACTGGCCGAGGATGCGATTTCAGATTTTGCAAAAATGTTTCAACATCATTGGCTCGCGGGAATGAGAGCGAAGCTTGGGATCTTTAACAAAGAGCTGCAGGACGAATCCCTAATTGAAGACCTTCTTGGCATGATGCAGAAGTATCGTGCGGACTACACCAATACCTTCCGTGCCTTAACTTTGGATAAGCCCGAGGATACGGTCCTGTACAACACTGCGGAATTTACCCAGTGGCATGAGCAATGGCAGGCGAGACTGGGCAGGCAGGAGGAATCACAAGCCTCCTCGCGTCAGCTAATGCGCAGCAACAATCCCGCCATCATCCCGCGCAACCACAGGGTAGAAGAAGCGCTGGAGGCTGCGGTGGAACGAGAAGACTACCGTGTGATGGAGGAGCTTCTTGAAGTTCTTTCAAACCCGTATGCCTACTCTGAGGAGCAGGAGATTTACGCTACATTGCCTGAGGGGTCCAACTGCACATACCGAACCTTTTGCGGTACCTGATGTGAAGTGAGCCATTTGAAGATAACCTATTTCATGCGTTGGTGAAGAAGATAGCCGTTCTCTCACCAGCGCATTTTGTTTTTATCCGAGGGTTTTGCAGAATCCAGCTTCTGAAAAAGTGGGTAGGTGCAACAACCGTTAATCCAGCTCCTGACCGTCATTTTCGATTTGAATATGTCCGCAATACAGACACTGATGAGTGCAGTTTTGCGTTAGAGCGGGCTGGCCTTCGATTCTCATGTCGCTTTTCCCGTTTAGCCAAGGCATCGTCAGGACAGGAATGCACGGGGCCTTTTTCACCCCATAGATATCAACCATCTGACTGGCTTGTACAGCCGGATTAAGTGGACTGGAGCAATTGCCAAAAGATTTGATGTTTACTCCTGGCACGTAGTCTCCAATATTCATCTGCGCTTTATTTTTGACATACACCCCATGGCTAAAAGGGCGCTTCAAACGGGTAGGCTGTGTACCGTAGCTGCAGCTTAAAATCGCACCTGCCACGACGTAGCTTTTTTTCGCGCCTGTTCCAGGCTGTACACTTGCTTCTTCCATCCTGTTATTCCTCCTTTGTGGCCATTTCTATTTTTTGCACTCGAACTCCTGTAAATGGACGGCGCAGCAAGCTTTCCGCCACTGCGAGATCAATAAAGATATGAACTTCCATCAAACCGGCAATCCGAAATATAGATGAGTCGATTTTTCCGTGTCTAAGTACCAAATGCTTTAGGGTATGGTCTGGGTACCACTCAGTTTGTACGGAAAGACAATCCACCACCGGAGGACGCAGTACCCAGTACACGTCCTGTTTGGCTTGCTGAAAATCGGTAAGAATAGCTGCCTTCCATTCCAATCCCGGCATATATTTTTCCAACAGTGCTTTCATCGAATCTGAAACCAGCGGCAAAGGATACTCCAGAAAATCCGGATATACGGTTCGAGAATCTGTATGTACAGCTAAAAACAAGGGAGTGTCCTCCGTCTGCATATTTTTATTGTTATCCGAAAGGATATCCTCCACCTGCAATGGAGACAGAGAAGCAGGCTCCACCCGATGCTTGACGCGTTCATCCACCATGAGTCGAAAATATCTCATTGTATCCGGTCTCCTTTACTTACTGGAGCTGTTATCTGTGTAGCCTTAAGACAAGGATGGGACGTTTCTTCAACAGCGAGACCAATAGCTTCGCTTCGTTGTTTCTCCGTAAAGCTTACCCGGTTGACCTTTGCCCCTGTAAAATCGGCTCTTACTAAGCAAGCGTCTGTGAAGGAAGCACCCGTTATATCGGCTCCTACAAAGCAGGCGTCTGTCAGATCCGCTCCGATAAATGAAGCCTTTTGCAGCGAGCTGTCCTGGAAAATAGCCCCCTGAAGCTGAGCATGCTGAAAGCTGGCTCCCTGTAAACTCGCTCCTGTAAAATTTACTCCATCCCATCCTAATGGCTCCCAATCTAGCCAAGCTTCTGAACTACCATATTTGCCATTCCCTGAAACGGCGTCCAGTACAGCCTTTTGCAGGGAACAACCGCTAAAATCGGCTCCGTGAAGCAGGCTGTACGAAAAGTCGGTTTCATCCAGCTGAGCCTCTTGCCACACGGTTCCTACTAGAGTGCAGCTATGTAATCGACTATGTTCCATCCTGATTTGGCGAAAGGCTGTATAGCGAAAATCCAGGGAACTGTAATCTCCACCGGATAGATTGACTTGAGTCAGCGCTTGGTAGCTGTAGGCCCCTTCTTCTTTTTCCTCCAGCCAAGACTTGATTACGCTCGCATCCATTGGTTTGCGATCTTCGCGGTACACAGACACGCTGTGATCCATATACTCGCCGACCCGAATTTCAAAAACTTCTTCACGATCCAGCACCTGAAACTCTGGTAAAGCAACGGCTTGTTTCATAGCCTGCCGTATCAGACTAACGATCATCGTATGAAGATATCCCGCTGCTTCCAGCATGATCTGTTCCAATTCTAGTTCGGACAGAGATACCTGCTGCTTCAAGGCTTCGGCCAAAAGCTGTTCACGTAGATGAGTCCAATAGGAAAAGACCCAGCCTGCATCGTACTCCAACGCAATGGGCTCAGCATCCAGCATCCATAAGGCGTCCGTAGCTTCGACGAGATAAACAGGCTTTTGCTCAAGCCATGTGGTGCGCAGCATGGAATAGGTGATGTAGCCAATATGGCCTTTAAGGCCTTCTTGCTGCTTTTGCCGAGCGAACTGACAAAAGGTGCGAAAATGTTCTACTATATGCTGGAGTCGGGATTCTTGTGTGACTGTACATTTCAACGCCCATTCTTGGCGAATGAGGGACCATGCCTGAAGCAGAGTCGCTTGTTGCTGACTTGACACATCTGTTTGCTTTTCCATTTAAAATCATCCTTAATTAGACTTCACTTCGCTGCCCTTCATATCCGCCGAACCGCTTAATTCAATATGACTGCCGTTACAATTCATACGGAGCTGACTACCTGCGGATAGACTCATCGTTTTGCCCGCTGACAGGCTGAGATTGCCTCCCGCTGAAATATTCACTTGCTTGCTGCTCGTGATATGAATGCCTTCTTTATCGTCCAGTTTGATATAAATAGCGCCGTCCTTGCCTGTAACGACCAGCTCATCCGGCCCCAGCCGAATTTCCTTGCCGTGCGGAGTACGCCATATTTTCATTTGCGGGTTGGAAAAATGGTTATGTGTACTCTTGCGATCTGCCCGCCTTACCGCACTGCCTGCCACGCCGTCTTCTTCCCGACTGCCAGGGAAATAAAGAGATACCGAGTCGCCTTTTTCCGGCATAACGTACCAGCCGGTATGGCCACCGCCGCTGTACACGGTTGAATAGTTGAACCAATGCGCCTTGCTTGCATCCTGCTGTTCATCGCAATCCAGATGGATACGTACCTGATCCTGACGGACGTCCAGAACAACACCGCTTAACGAGGCTCCTGCCAGCTTATCCTGATAGTAGCTTTTTTGCCGAAATCCCTGGTAAGAACCCAGTACGTATTGATGCTGCAGCAGTCCTTGACTCATTGCAGTGTAGGCTTCCATCACATACAAGTTATGCCCCTGAAAATTCAACTGAGCGCCCAAGTCGAGTACTTCATCCGTTTCTACCTCATAAAAAATAAAATCATGCTCACTTAGCTTGGTCTGCTCATTCTCCTGAAAATAACGAAAAGGCAGCAACTGCTTGCGCACGGTATAACGGGTATGATCCAGTACCGCCTGCGCGGGGCTGTCTTCAATACCAAAATAAAACTTGGGACTGTCAAAACGGGCAACAGGCATCAGACTCGTATGATAGCGGGAGGCTATGCGTCTCAAAAATGCCCAGTCCGTCTCTTGATACTGAATGGCAATACGCCCGATAGCTTCTCCGCCAGTAGCTCCGTCAATGACATCCAGCCCCTCATAGTCCTTGCCTATGTGCTCCAGCATTTGAGGGATCGTCATTTTCGTATACTGAAAAGAGCGGGTACGCTGCTTAATGTCCATCCGGTACGTATGGGAAATAGCTTCTACCTCCAGATAGTACACACCCCGCACGACTTTGACCTCGACCGAAAGGGCAATCCCGCTGAATAGCGGCTTGCTGGCGCCAGATTCATCCTTTTGGCTCACCTCAATCACCGTATTTTTTTCTGTCGCTTCCACATAGCTGTCTTGCAGGTCCTCAGGAATAACACCTGTAAAATAAAGTCGGGTATGCTCGTTGATTTTTTTCGTTAAGGTAAGCTGCTCCAGATCGATTTGGTCATAAGGGTGAATTTGAATTTGATCGTATCCCAGACTCATCGTGAAATCATTCCTTTCTCATTTGCAGGGTAAGGGGAGGGCGTTAGGATGCGAAGGGACTGGCCCCAATATTCCGCTACTGGCAGCCATGCTTCGTGCTCTGCTTCCAGACAGCTGAAGGAGCCTATTACAACTCGTCCCTTTTGGATGAAAAGCAGCAATTCATTGTATAGATTCCCGTCTATTCCCGCTGCTATAAAACGAATTCGCCCGATTGAAAGCCCGGAATGATTGATAAACATTTCTGAGCCCAGCCAGTTGCGAATGGGTTGTACCGACCGTAAAACGTCTGCCATTTGCTCCACGAACTCGGAAAGCTCGTCCACTTCCAAGAACGAATCTGTAGGATTAAAGCTGATATTAATCGTTCCCTCAGAAGAGGTATAAATATCCTGTGGACGATGCTCCGAAGGATATTTCATCGCAGCTTGCTCCATTGGCATAGGACTAAAGGATTTGGGAATATAGAAGCCAATTTCCCCATGTAATATCGTAATAGGCTCCAACGCGAGATGGTCATTATAAATATGAAAGAGTTTATTTTCTTCAGACAGGACTGGACCATTCTGTTCCGATCCCTGAGCTTGAGCTGGAATGGATTGTAGAGCATCATGATCAATTGCTGTCTGATCCATCATTTTAGCTTTGAGGCTAAGAATATGCTCATCCAGATAGTTCATATAAAGCCCCCTTTTCATAAAAAATAAGAGATTATACTTAAAAAATTGGCAAACTGAAGGGGATATTTAAATGCAGACCCAACATGTGTATTTATCGGTTAAAACAGAATTTAGTTTACAAAATGACCCATTCGTTGGCGAATTTAGATGTTAATTTTTTGCAAGCTTCATTCCATCAACCCTTTTTGCCGTAACAATTCTGTTGTAGTACTCCACAGTTGGCGTTGCATTACGATATCCCCGCCAGGATATGCTGGCACAATGGGCCTTCCAGTGCCAACATTAAAATATCCGCCTGTCACTGCTTGATATTGAGGTTCTGTAGCTAAACGAATAATAATGTCCGCTCCTTTCCGCGGGTCTCCGATATGCAAAGTGTTCAATATTTTTGCAAGTATGGACGAAAACCCTAACTCACGGCCAAGCCCGGTAACATTAAACCCCGGATTAAGTGCGTTAACTGCGACTCCAGTTCCATCCAACTGACGTCCAAGTTCTTCTGTAAACATGATATTAAGGAGTTTTGTCTTTCCGTAAATCATAGATGAGCCTCTTGCAGTAAATGCAGATGTATCTATTAAATCCTCTGGCAATTTAAGTTCACCATGGTTGCGTGATGCTTCAGAAGCCACGTTGACGATCCTTGCATTCTTTGAATTCATTAATGGCTGGAGTAATGTATGTGTTAACAGCCATGGTGCAAGATAGTTTACTGCTATCATTTCTGCAAAACCCTCTGAGGTCACTCGCTGTTCAAAACCATGTAATCCTGCATTGTTCACTAATACATCAATCTTCGGATAATTAGCTTTAATTTCATTTCCAATCCGCTTGACATCTTTCATAAGAGACAGGTCCCCGAAAAAAAAAGTGTACCTTTGGATTGGGTACAAGATCTTTTAGAATATTTTTAGTTGTTTCAGCACGCTTTTCATTTCTGGCTGTTAAGACCAGATGTGCCCCGCGTTTGGCTAATTCAATTGCTGTCAATTGTCCAAGCCCGCTAGTTGCACCAGTAATTACAATAACCGGGTATATCGACATATAAATACTCCTCCAAATCTTGAATAAATTACATTCATATTACCGTTCAAACGTTTTAGACGCGTTCTGCTTGACACTTACCCAAATTAAAAATATGATTGATATATATCAAGTATATGTATTTCGATTGATATATGTCAAATATATTCAAGCTAATTTATAATGAGGTGTGTAAACCTATGGAAAATAAAATTCAACATCCCAATTCTACGAGAGTGCAATTAGAACTGGATCTTGGTGAACAGCTTAATGCACTTATAAGTGCATCACATGCACTCAATGTAAGAACTGCGGCACTTTTCGATCCAGCATTACAACCTGCAGCTTTTCTGATTGTACGTTGTCTTCTTTCATACGGTCCGGTGAGCGCTACATTTTTGGCGGAATCCACCGCTATGGATCGAAGCTCTGTCAGCCGGCTTGTTTCTCAGCTTAAGCGCTTGAATTATGTAAAAAGTGAAACCCACCCTGAGGATCGCCGGGGAGTGTTGATATCCCTGACAGTTTTTGGCCGTGAAAAAGCCCTGGATGCTTTAAAAGAAAAAGAAAATGAATTTTACCAACGCATTTCAACATGGGAGGATTCCAAGCTTGAAGCGTTTATTGGGATGCTGAAGTGCTTTAACGGACAAACCATGGTTAAAGAAGATGCCTGACTATTTTGGATGAACTAAGCCTGTGAGTAGGTTCAAAGAATCGTAAAAACAGGAGGCTTTCATAAATGAAAGGAAAACATATTAGAGAAATCAGGGTAACGGATTATTATGATATTTATTTGTTAAACCAGGATTTTAACCCGAATCTATATGTATTTTCTGAAGAAAAGGTAAAAGAGAAGATTGGAACGATTATAAAGAAAACCCAAGATATCGTCCTTGTTTGTGAAGAAAACAATGAAGTAATAGGATATATTCATGGAAGCCCGTATGAATTGCTTTTTTCGGACTCTTTAATCAACGTACTAGGATTTGTTGTGAAAGAGAAGGAGAGAAATCGAGGCATAGGCAGCATGTTGATTGAGCGGCTTGAACAGTGGGGAGAGAGCCATGGATTTTCTGGAATTAAATTGCTATCCCACCCAAATCGGATACATGCACACAGATTCTACGAACAACGTGGCTATCAGTTTACAAAGGACCAAAAAAATTTTATAAAAAGGCTCAAATAATACGTATTTTCATTGGATAGCTGTGTAAGCTTCGTGACACGAGAGTCAATGAGGAAATAGCACGAGGCTGTCAGGTAAACCGGCAGCCTCGTGACTGAGGATAGGCGATCATAGGGTAAATGAGAGGGGTAAAGCCCGTTTAGCCAGGCTTTTGAACCTGTTCATTTACAGATGAGATCCGCCGCTTGCATCAATCAACTGACTCGTTACCCAGCGGCTGTCTGATGAGGCGAGAAAGGCAGCGATATCCGCGACATCATTAGGTTCCCCCCACCTTTTGAAGGTTGAAAGGCCAGCGGCAAATTTCTGCCCGTCGGGATCTTTTAACGTGCTGTCATTCATTTCTGTATTAATAATGCCAGGCTGGATGGCGTTCACCGTAATATTGCGGCTCCCAAGCTGAAGAGCCAAAACGCGCGTAAGTGTGTCGACCGCACCCTTTGACATGCTGTAGGCAAAAACACTGGGAGAGGCTACACGTGTAACAAATGATGAGATATTGATGATGCGCCCTCCGTCTCTTAGGCGTGGCAAAGCTTGCTGGGTAACAAAAAGCAGTGCTTTGACATTAATGTTCATGACTTCGTCAAAAGATGCTTCTGTCGTCTCTTCCAAGGTGACAATTTGACCGATTCCAGCGTTGTTGACGAGAATATCGAGCCGATGGTCGCCAGTACGTTCCTCAAGAGCTTCATCCAAGCTCGCATATAAATCATGAATGCCATCAAGGGTGCTTATGTCGGCTCCTATCGTGAAGGCGTTCCCTCCACTTTGCTCAATCTTATGAACCACCTCCTCTGCTTCATGCTGTCTTCTTCCATAGTGTACGGCGACGACGGCACCCTCCTGTGCCAGACGCAGCGCAATGCTGCGACCAATCCCCCGGCTTGCACCGGTTACTAAAGCAATTTTGCCTTCTAGCTTACTCATATTTTCATCTCCTTAGTCTGGAATTCATGTTTAGTTATATCATGAGGTGATTTTTGAAATGTTGCTCTTTTATTCGAAAGAAATCATGATATTTATCATTGAAAAAAATACATGTGTTTAAATGCTTTTTCTAATCTAATTGATTGATTAAAATTGACCGATGTTCAGATAAAAGAAACGCCTTCCTTTCCATTTCACCCCTATAAATGTCTACCAATTAGCAGTTGTATTTAGGCGATTTTTGTCATACAATTCACCTAATGCTACGGACTCGGTCTTAGAAACAGTAAGGTTTGGACGGTAGATAGGACGTGGTTGTTTGTTTATTTGCGAATCGTGCAGCTACGAGGTAGTTTTTCGATCAGGACTGCGTCAGTCCGAAAAATTAGTAATGTTTTGGGGACAGTTTTCCGGGTCATTAACGTTTGATGATAAACATATACAAAGGGGAGCGTTCTATTGGAATCGAAACAATTAACGAGAGGGCTAAAGCCACGCCATGTTGAGCTGATTGCGCTTGGAGGAACCATTGGTGTCGGCTTGTTTATGGGATCGGCAAGTACAATAAAGTGGGCTGGCCCCTCTGTGCTGCTGGCTTATCTCTTAGCTGGGATTATTATGTTTTTTATCATGCGGATCATGGGGGAAATGCTGGTTCTCGAACCGGTGACGGGCTCATTCGCTACGTTTGCCCATAAATATATCAGCCCTTTGGCTGGTTTTTTGACCGCTTGGAGCTATTGGTTCTTATGGGTTACGGTAGGAATGGCTGAGGTGACTGCGATTGGGGTGTATGTGGGTTATTGGTTTCCGGACATCCCGCAATGGCTGCCAGCTCTGGCAGGTGTAGTGATTATCGCGTTAGCCAATTTGGCGGCTGTAAAGTTTTATGGGGAATTTGAGTTTTGGTTCGCCATGATTAAGATTGTTGCCATTATCTTTATGCTGATTGTTGGTACAGGTCTGATCTTCTTTGGTTTAGGTAATGGCGGGCAACCGATTGGTCTCTCCAACTTATACAGCCATGGTGGTTTTTTTGCAGGGGGATTAAAAGGCTTCCTATTCGCATTATGCATTGTTACGGCGGCTTATCAGGGGATAGAGATGGTAGGGATTACAGCGGGTGAAGCAGAAAACCCGAAAATGACACTCCGCAAGGCCACTAAAAACATCGTCTGGCGTATTCTGATTTTTTACGTGGGTGCGATTTTTGTCATTGTTACGATCTATCCTTGGAATCAAATTGGCGAGATAGGCAGTCCTTTCGTGCTGACCTTTGCCAAAATAGGAATTGTAGCCGCTGCGGGCATCATTAACTTTGTTGTTCTCACCGCTGCGATGTCAGGTTGCAACAGCGGGATTTATAGTGCGGGGAGAATGTTGTACACCTTGGCTAAAAATGGACAAGCCCCCAAGTTTTTTGGAAAAGTTTCCAAGAGCGGTGTTCCTAAAAATAGTATTATCACGACGATTTCCCTGCTGCTGATCGGAGTGCTGTTTAATTACTTATTCCCTGATTCCAAGCTGTTTCTGTACATCTACAGCGCCAGTGTTCTTCCAGGCATGGTACCGTGGTTTGCATTAGCGATCAGCCAATTTAGATTCAGAAAAAAATGGAAAAACGAAATGAAGGACCACAACTTTAAGTCTCGCTTCTTTCCGGTCAGCAATTACATCACCATTATCTTCTTATTGCTGGTAATTATCGGAATGTGGTTCAATCCAGACACGCGTATGCCATTGATTGTGGGGGCATCATTTATGGCGCTCGTCGTTGTTGGATATTTTGTCTTTGGTATAGGAAAGCGGCAGAGAATTGAAGAACTAGAGGAAAACTAAAAGATTGTTAAATATGTAAAATTTGCCGAGTGCCATTCAGGTTATATCCTGAATTCGCTCGGCTTTTATTTTACGTATGGTTATCTTTTTCACACAATAAGCCTAAATATAAATACAAAAAAAGTGAAAAAGCAAACGATAAAGCTAGCTATAGCCATATGATTTCGTTTTGCTCTAAACTCCGAAATGCCTGAAAATAAAAACAGAATGCCCATAAAAAATTGTGCGATGGTGTATGAGTGCGTATAGGTATCGGGATATGCGAGTGATAAAGATGATAGGATCACAACCATTAAAGCAGATATGAGAGTAAGGATTCTGTAAATATCCATTTTCTTGAACATAGATAAATTCACCCTTCCTTTGATTTTCCTCCTGTAGCCAAACATCCTCAGCCTTCCTGCAATCGATAGAATCTAGTATATTCTATATTCTAAAGGACAGACCGTGTAGGTGAAAAGGACATAAATTATTTTTACTTCTTTCTAAAATTTAACTGTCAGTATAATTATTAAAACGCTATAATGCTGATAATCATAGTATTAAGAGAAAAAGAGGGAGAGGGCATCATGTTGAAAAAGTGGCCACTATTATTCATGCTAGGTATTATCATGCTGGCATCTGTAGGCTGGAACAGTGGAGTATCTCATGCGAGTTATTATTTTGAATACACGTGGGAGAAGTACAAGGGGACTGAGGTCAGAAACTACAAGTTGACACCAGTAGTTGGAAGAACTGCATCTATGGATCAGAAAAAGTTCTTTGCTGCTATTAGCAAAACCCCGAATGTGTATGGGGGGTTCAGCGGCTATAGAACAGGGAAAACAACCGGAGTTGCGACCAAGAGTGTAACAGATGGAGTTTATAAATATTCGGTTACTGATTTTATTCGCGACAAGGAGCCAGAAATTCTGGAATACGTTAATCCAATAGGTGGAATTCCTGGTAGATGGAACGGAACCGATGATATTCGAATTTTTATGAGAGGGTCTGAAGCGGCTTCTTTGGCAGAGCTGTTTTATGAGGGGACTCCAACTGATGGACGATATCATTTTAATGCTAACGATGTCTATTTAGTGACATTCCGGTCCAGTACAGTAAAACCGATCAGTGAAATGTCTGCTGAAGCGTTAATTGAAGAAGGAACCCCTATGTTTATAAATCGAGAGTTAGTAGGTCAAATAAAAGGCAAAGATCCTGCTGCTTATCCGTCAAATGGAATTTTTAACGGCTACTTTTATGTTTATACGGGTTCTGAAGTAAAAGAGAATTAAAAGAGCAGACAGGATTTAATAAACTCATCTGCACAAGAACGAGATAACATTGTGTATTCTTCATACTGAATGAGGATACATGATGTTATCTTTTGTTTTATTTGTAGGCGTGACCAAAATAGCAGCCCAATAAGGTAATAAGCATTTAATTCCCAATGAAAGCCATTGTTAAGTGATTGGGATATACGGCTTTAAAAGTATATTAATTAGCATAAGGACAGAATTACTTTTTTTTACTGGCCTTATTCAATTCCGGGGGGATTATTCCGATAATTTAAATATATACAGTTTGGTGTTAATGGAAATTAAAATTCGTTTGAAAACAAATGAGGTTATTTTCAAAGTTGAAACAGAGGGACAGGTGAAAATGATCCAATGCTATCTCATAGAGGAGGTGTAATAATCTAACATAATGAGATGTGAGAAAAAATTAAAACGGATTAGGCAATACATGACTGGTTTACTGGCTGTTTGGTTGTTCTGTATACATACTGTGCCTGTTTTTGCAGATAGGGCCTTTAACGATATTGAACATTCCTACGCAGCGGATGCAATTGAAGCCATGGCTGCTCAAGGTTATGTTACGGGTTATCAGGATGGCAGTTTTCGACCTGTACAGTTTATTTCGCGGCAGGAATGGGCTACCATCTTCGCTAAAACCTTAAAACGTACACTGAATGACAAGGACGTTATTACTTTTCGTGATGTGTCTCCCTGGGCTCTACCTTATGTTCAGATCTTGCAGAAAGAGAACATTACAAAAGGAATTAGTGATCAATTATTTGGTGCCAAGCAGAATATGACTCGTCAGGATATGGCCGTTTGGTATGCTAGGTATCTTGGTGTTTCTGAAGACACTCGTTCTGCCAGTATATCCAGTTTTGTGGATCAATTTGATATATCAGACTATGCACAAACGAGCGTGTGGCTGATGGAGCGGTTAGAGCTGATAGAGGGGGATACGAATCATTATTTCTATCCCAAAAAATTTGTAACACGACAAGATGCCACGTTGGTTGCATATCGGGTATGGCTAGGCGGTGACGATCTGAGAGAGCGTGCCAAGCGTTTGCTAGAGTCAGGAAACGGGGCTGGAACGACGAATCAGCTACCCAGCTTGCCGGAACCGGACAAACCAGTGGTCGACTTGTCACCGGAAATTAGGCCCCAACCTGTGAATCCGGAAATTGAGGAGCCTGAAAGACACAGCTCAAAGCCCGAGCCACCGGTACCTGATCCTAAGCCACCGGTACCTGATCCTAAGCCACCGGTACCTGATCCTAAGCCACCGGTACCTGATCCCAAGCCACCGGTACCTGATCCTAAGCCACCGGTACCTGATCCCAAGCCACCGGTACCTGATCCCAAGCCACCGGTACCTGATCCCAAGCCACCGGTACCTGATCCCAAGCCACCGGATCACTCTTCGGATTTTGTAGTGGATGAGGTCGTAATCAAGGCGCCGGAGCTCATAAATCAACCGGAAACGTATCCTTCGTATCAGCTGTCCTTTCAGCTCTACAAAGAAGGGCAGCCAGTAAGCATTCCCGCTGCCAGCGTTACAAGTGTTACTTATACATTTAGTGATGCATTAGGTGTGTTTGATAAACAGGGGAAAATCGCACATTCTGAAAATATCCCTGCTGCAGATGGTACTATTCCTGTCGAGTTGGAAGTCACCATTGCCAAACCTTATCGGGTACTTAAAGCACAGACCAAGCTGATCGTGAAAGGGATGACTCCTCCACCAGAGGACCCGAGTGTAATCAGGTCCGTATACTTGGCGACGTACACCATTTCACAGGCCACTACTCTAGACCCTGCAGCCTGGAGCATGCCCTATGTATTTCACAATGCAAAGGGAGAGGTTATACCGCCCGGCTCGTTGCCGTCAGACCTGAAGCTTCGGATAGAGGATTCCAGTGAAATATTTGATGAGGATGGACATATTGCCAATCTGCATTTGATTCCGGCAGTGAACTCAGTCATTCCGTTCAAGATTGAGGTTGAATCACCATCTCAGGGAATTCACTTCATATCCGATGCCGAATTAACTGTAGTACCAGGAGAACGCAAAAAGCAATATTTTGCTGTCTCCATAATGCTGCAGGGACAAGGAGGCAGTGCGACCACGGTAGACCAAATTAAGCAAGCTCGTCAGTTGCTGATGGATCACTTTGGCCCCAACTTAAAAGTGACCTGGGCGATGGAAAATTCATTTGTTTTTGTAGACACGAATCGCCCGCAGCTTAAACAGGTTTTAGCATACGTGGATCAGTATGGCGACGAAGTCGGGATTATGGACGGGTACCCGAATAACCTGCACAAGCTTCCTATTTGGGAAGCACGGATGAGCGAGTGGTTGTATATGTATCGTTATAATGCACTCAATGAGCTGCACCAAGGCGGTACGATGGGATCACCCTCGGTGTTTGAAAGCATGGATACAGACCAATATCGGAAGTATCTGCCTAAATCATTGACCAGCTTTACGGTGAATCCTGAGCAGGCCCAATGGCTTAAAGATCATTATAAGATTACTTCAGCCATGGGATGGTCGGCAACACAGTATAATGTTAACAACATGTTTGGTGAGGGTTCACCTTTGATGCCTTACTGGTCCAATAAGGATAATCCGATTGTTCCTGCACAGGGGCTTACCGATAATAGCGGTATCGTGTTTATGAACTCGGTTACGATTGATCCCATTGGATCACGCTATACAGAAGGTTCCTCACGCTGGACGCTCCATCCAGGTGACCCAAATTTGAATGAAAAAACGGATGCGGCACCACAACTGTATATAGCACAGCAATATCTGGATAATCCGTATCAACGTTTAAATACGGTAAACTACATGTCCATTATTCTGGACATCAACTCGTTTGCCCAAAAGCATAACATGGCTCAAATATGGGAGAACTTTGTGAAGCACTTCCCTGCTGACCGTGAGGTCGAGATTGTGGGAGTGGACGGGCTGAAACAGATTTATCAATCGTCAGCTGGATCGAATAATGATCGTTCGGAATTTTCACTCATGTTTAGAGGCTCCGGCATTGAGACGCCCACGGGCTCCAATAATTCGCCGGCCAATCTGCGTTACTTGTGGACTGAAAACGCCTCACAGCGGATCATTTTATCCAAGGAGGATGGAGATGCGGCCTGGTCTATTATTGATTTTACGGACTATACCCGCAGTCCGGTTCCGAAGTTACCATACAACCTGGATAAGAACACGGATGTAAGCTATGTCACCGGAAGGAACTTCAAGCTAAATCCTACGGCTCCGTTAACAGCAGATGAAATCCAGCGTGTAAAGGATCGTTTGAAGGAGATCTACTTCGCAGAAGAAGTAAAGTATCAGTAAGTGATTGGAATGACAGGATTTTTTAAGACCTGAGGTTTTATGAAAAAGGGGTGTCCCAAAAGCCATGGAAATGGCTAGGGGACGCCCCTTTGCTTTAGAGAAGGATATTTGTTGGTGGTTAGACCCATTCAATAACCTGATCTACAGGCCGCCGGGTTTTTCCGCGCGGCTCATTCAGGCGGTATCCAAAAGCCACCATGCAGGAAATACCGAAATGCTCGGCATCCATGATGCCTTCTTCAGAGAGGATGCGTTCGATCTCCTCTTTTTGAAAACCTTCAATCGGACAGGAATCAATACCGATTTGAGCTGCGGCTGTCATCATATTACCCAATGCGATGTAGGTTTGTCGGCAGGCCCACTCGAACATCGCCCTTTCATTCTCTTCCAGTCCAAAATCTGATTTCAGGAAGGCATCATATACTTTCTCTTTGCCTTGCATAACTTCAGCAGGCAATTGCTGTACGTTCTCCATCATACCCTTGATGTAATCGGATGAGGCTGCCATATCTTTAGGCAGTCTGGAGAGGATGAGTACGAAATGGCTTGCTGTTGGCAGCTGTTTTTTGGCTCCCCAGGAGTAGGGCAGCAGCTTCTCACGCATGGCATTACTTTGGACGACAACGAACTTCCAGGGCTCAAAGCCAAATGAACTCGGGGATAAACGACCAGTTTCAAGAATAAAATCGAAGTCGGAATCGCTAATTTTTTTATGACTATCAAATTCCTTGGTTGCATGTCTGAACTGATATGCAGATAAAATTTGCTGTTTAGTGGTGGCTAGGGTTTCCATTGTTTATACACTCCTTATAGATATGGATTGGATTGACGCTTACCGAATGACATGTTTAATATTAGAATATACATGATCCTTTTTGAAGTACGCACATTAATGTGCTGTAGTATATAAAATGTTACCAAGGGGGAGAAATACCTATGCGTAATCGGAAGGGTGGCTTTGGGGAATGTCCTGCTGGAAATGATCAGGCCTGTCCTGTGGAGTACACGCTTGACGTGATTGGGGGCAAGTGGAAAGGAGTTATTTTATACCATCTCATGTATGGAACAAAGCGTTTCAGTGAATTTCGGCGTATTTGTCCGGGAATTACACAGCGTATGCTGACACTCCAATTGCGTGAGCTGGAAGAGGACGGTGTAGTTCATCGGGAGGTTTACCAGCAGGTTCCGCCCAAAGTCGAATACTCCTTAACTGAATTTGGAAGAACTCTGATCCCGATTATTAACCTGATGAAGGACTGGGGAGAAAATTATAAAACCAGGCAACGTCCAACAGACAGTCGCCTTCAACATCCGAGCCCCAATTTGTAGCATGCTGAGGCAGAGCCCACGACAAAAGACTTGTCATCCATTTGACAGGTCTTTTCCCTTTTTACCTACTGAGGAAGCTGTTCTATTCCAGTTAGGCTATGCTATCAATTTTAGTTGACAACATGAAGGCAGCCTGATATATTTCTTACGATATTGATAATCATTATCATAATTATATAAGGCTATTTCCATATTACATAGGGGGCTCACATGTTGAAGAAAAAATCGTTTTTTATGCTGACTACTTTGATGCTTGTATTGTCTGTACTCATTAGCGCTTGCAGCGGAAGCAATAATGGAAGTAATTCCGCTCCAGCTTCAGAGGATAAGAAAGAGCCAACTTCGGCTGAGACGAGAAGCTTTACAACGGTAAAAGGAGATATTCAAATTCCAGTTAAACCACAGCGCATTGTAACGGATTTTTACGGTGGGGAATTATTGTCTGTAGGAGCTAACGTGGTGGGTGTGGAGCCGACTGCGTTTCAAAATCCTTTTCTGACCGATTTACTGAAGGAAAAAGGGACCAAAGAAGTCGGCGACCCGACCAATTTGGAGAAAACTTTAGAGCTTAAACCCGATCTGATCGTGGTTATGAAGGATACCAATTATGAGGCTTTGTCAAAAATCGCACCTACCCTATATATTCCGTACGGAACGACGACCAACATTTACGATACGGTTAAGCTGTTTGGTGATATCACCGGGGAGAAAGAAAAGGCAGAGCAATTTATTGCCGCATTTGATAAAAAGGCTGCTGAAGGCCGCGCACGTCTTAAAGGCGTGATTGACGAAAAGGCAACCTTCGGCCTGTATGAGTTGACGGACAAGAATGCACTTTGGATTTTTGGAGATAATGCGGGCCGGGGAGGACAAGCTGTCTACAATGCGCTTAAGCTGAATATGCCGAAGAAGACCGCTAATTCCAAGGAACAAACCGTACAGCTTTCGATGGAGGTACTACCGCAGTATGACGCCGATTACATGTTCCTGACGACCTATGATCCGGAGAAAAAGGGTGACGCGCTTAAGCAACTGAAATCGTCTGCCGTATGGGGGAATTTGCCTGCGGTGAAGAATAATAGAGTGTTCTTTAACGATTTTGATACGTATTATCGTTATGATCCGATCGCTATTACCGGACAAATTGATATGATCGTAGATATGCTGACTGAAAGAGAAAAAGAGAATAAAGCAAAAAAATAGGTAAATGATCTACAATCGTAAGCACTTCACTACATGGGCAGTATGGCCGTGGGTGGGGTGCTTTTTAACGACGGGACGGTAGGGAGCAAAAATACCATCATTGGGTACATCTAGAGGAGTGCACAAGCAACTGAATAAGGAGATAAGTAGATGCCAAATCAAGAGAAGGAAAAAATAAACAACCGTTCCACGATTGAATACCGAGAAACGGTTGCAGCATATTCGGCAGATCGATCTTCTTATTTCGTCGTAGTGACAGTCGTGATGATGATCGTATCTTCTTTTTGTATCCAATCTACCTTGGCCCCTAGCGCCTCACTGATTAATCGCAGAGGAAGATAGGCAATACCGTTCACCGTGAACGGAGGGTTGGTGAGCTCCACAGGTTTACCGTTCACTGTTGTTTGGCTGGTTTTGAGATTCAATTGAAGAGAGACTGGAGTGGCTCCTGTCTTGGACTGAATAATTTTCGCTACTTTATTGTTGGAGTCAAAGGTGACCTCGGCTCCCAGCTTGTCAAAAACAGAACGGAGGGGAATGAAGGCCTGCCCGTTTCGAGTAATCACACCGTTACTTAGGGGGACAGGTGTACCGTTGAGACGGACGAGAATCGGCTTTTGTACAGGAACCGGCGTACTGTAAAGAAATTCATAATCCCCTATGCCGAGCTGCGCATGTTTGTTGACCCCCCAGCCCCACAGGCTGCCGTCTGTTTTTTGCATGATCACATGCCTTGGGCCTGCTTTGATACTTTGTATATTTTTGGTAATCAATGTAAAAGAGGCATTCGACGATAATTTTTCACCTTCCAAGGAAGCTTCGTAAACATTCCCCTCTGTGGTTAGTGCAAGGATGGAACGCTCAACGATAAAGGCGTCTTTAACATTCCTTACACCCGTCAACAGTACAGGATTATTTTCGTTGTGATAGGTTGTACTATCCGAGGAGCCTGTGACTGTAGCACCCCAGAACCACAGCCGACCTTGCCGATCCATCGCAAGATAGGTACGACCATTGGATTTGATCGTTTGGATTCCTGTTAAGGATTGAATCTGCGATGCAGTTGCAGTGTCGGATAAGGCAGCGTTTGTATCAAATTCCTTGGGCCATGTCCACACGGTGCCGTCTTTTTTTAAGGCAATGTTTTTCGCGATTGCCGTAATATCCTGTAATGAGGAAATAGGTTTGAAACTCTGCAAGCCTTTTGTATTTTTCCACACACTGCCGTCTTTTCTTAAGAAAATCCAGCCTTCCTCATATTCCGGTCTTTCTTCATAGTAGCTGTCTATATCTGCAACCTCGTCGATACCAGCTAGAGTTTGAAAAGGACCAGAGATGTCGCCATTGTTGAGCCGATCAGTGGAATATACGTTGCCTTCGGTGCTCAGGGCAAGTACATGATCATTTAAACCACTTATAGCTTCGAGGTTCTGTAGTCCTTCCAGAGGAATGAATTTCACGGATTCAGAAATGTTGTTCCTTGGTACATACCAAGCGGATTGATCTTGTAAGGTAAATGCCAGGTCGCCTTCGTTGATGATATTAGAAAATGTTTTTACAACGTCCGGCTTACCTTCTACGCGAGTAGGAACAGATTGATTATAGCCCCACAACCACAAGCTTCCATCGGATTGAATCAGACTCCCGGAATCATAGGAACGAATACGGGATGTAGATTCTTTTTCGGCCGCCCATGCACTAGAGCTGAACAACAATAACGCGATCATACTGAGTAATAGAGTCCGTCTTTTCATACGCTTTTCCTCATTTCTTCATCAATTATATAAGATAAAAAACCAATATCTTGGGAAATATACCCTTATCCATAGACGTCGAATATTTAGAAAAGTTTTCCACGAATTGATGAATTCCAATATAATAGCCTCCAAACCCACGATCAGAGGCGGGGTGGAGGCTATTTTTGAGCATGGAAGCAGCATATGACTTGGAACAGGTTCATCCAATGGCTCACCCTGCTATAAGCGGACTAATTTGCGATTCGGCTGCGTACGATCAGTAAGGTTTGTTCTTTGATTTGTCCAATTTCACGGATAAGCGCAGCTGTTTTGGCTTCATAGGATTGTTTGATATCCAGGTCCTTTAGCGAGGCAAGGTTAATGTCAACGGTAAGCAGGGCGGATTGTGCAGCAGCTTCAAACAGGATCGCACCTATGCCAAGATCAGAAATAACATTTTTATTGGACGTCTCTGCAATACGGTAGGCCTGGGACAATCCGTCCCGGCATACTTCCAGCAGACGCATCGGCACCTCAATGGCAGCGATCACCGCGGTCTGTAGAGAATGGGTACGATAACGCTTTTCTTCGTCTGTTCCTTTGGGTAGCTTGAGCGCCGTCATGTACTGTTCAAAGGATCGGATGTCTGCGGCCATCAGTTTCTCACAGCGTGTGGTCAGGCTTTCCATGCTATGAATTGCTTGGGTGATTTGTTCGTGGATATGCGCAAATTTTTCTCCTTGTGAAAGGTTGGCGGTCATGGAGGTCATAGCCGCGCCCAGCGCCGCAGCCAGTGCGGATATACTTCCCCCTCCGGGCGTAGGAGCTGCGCTTCCAGCCTCTTTCAAAAAATGTCGAATGGAATCATTCCACGACAGTTCACTCATGAATAAACCACCTCTCGGGAGTATTGTTGCAGATCAATCGCTTTGAGCAGATTTTTGTACAAGATGGCAGTCGTTAATGTGCCAACACCGCCAGGCACGGGAGAAATCGCATGTACCTTTTCCCCAACGTCTAAAGCGGCATCCCCCACTATTTTCCCCTCCAGTGTCTCGTTAATTCCCGCATCTACCAAAATCAGGCCGGGATGCACCATATCCGATGTAATGACATCAGGGCATCCGACTGCGACGAAGGCAATATCTGCATGACTCAAATGCTCTGCAATATCACGTGTGCCCGCATGACAGGCGGTGACGGTGGCATTTTCTCTTTGCAGCATGTGAAAAAGAGGGAGTCCCACAGTCTGTCCGATGCCGACAAGAGTGACATTTTTGCCAGCCAAGGTGTGACCGTAATGCTTGAGCAGCTCAATACAGGCTTGAGGTGTAGCGGGATACAGCCCAGCTTCACCTGTAACGGTAGCCAGCTTATTGCCCGGGGTAATTCCATCAATATCCTTGTACGGGGCGATGGACTGTTTAATGACAGATGCGGATAGATGTCGGGGAAGGGGCAATTCCAGCATAATGCCATGTACATGGGAAGCTTCGTTCAGGCTGTCGATCAGGTGCAGGAGTTCGGCTTCTCTAACATGACGGTCAAAGGTATGGAGATGAAAGGAGATGCCCAGTTTCTCCGCTATTTTTTGCTTGGTCCGGGCGTAGTAGGCAGAGGCAGGATCACCTTCTACCAATAAAGTTGCCAGATGGGGACGATGTCCTTGCTGTTTGAGCTGTTCCACTTGGGAACGGATCGTTGCATACACTTGCTCAGCTGCTTCTTTGGATTTCATAATGATAGCCATAGCTCAAGCCTCCTCTGAATTTATCGCACAAATGATGGAATCAACAGGGTGTCGTGGTCTTGTAAAACGAAAAAAAGTATTTGCACAAGGTCGTCAAGATAGACGAATCCTCTGCAAATACTTCTCCCAGGCGAACGGCACGCTTTTGTTTGTATGCTCCCTCGTGGTTTATTCCACTGACTTCGCCAGTCACATACAGCGTTATTTACTTTATATTTTAACAAATAATCTCCCGAAAATAAACCCGTGAACCATTGGTAAATGGCTAAATGGCTAAATGATTTAATGATATGACAAATGTCATACTCCCGAACTGACGTTTATGACTACAGCGGCCAGAGGCCGCTCCTTATACTAAGGTTAGATCTACATGCACGTCTGACGAGAACAAAATTGTAGGCGTCATTTTAAAGGAGGATCAACATTAAGTATGGCACAGCCTTCATTAGCCCAATTGAAAAAAAATATGGCTCCTTACGAGAAAATAAACACGAAATCCAGCGTTCTGCAGCTCATTAACACCTTGGGTCCGCTGATTCTGCTATGGTATGCGGCTTATCTCAGTCTGTCGGTATCCTATGGGCTGACGCTTCCGATTACTGTTATTGCTTCAGGGTTTGTGGTAAGGACATTTATCATTTTTCATGACTGTGGTCATCAATCCTTCTTCAAAAGCCGCAGGCTGAACGACATTGTGGGAACGATTACAGGTGTCATTACGCTCTGTCCGTATCATCAATGGAAAAATAGTCACGCGGTCCACCATGCAACCAGCAGTAATCTCGATAAAAGAGGTACAGGGGATATGTGGGTGCTTACGGTAGAAGAATACGCACAGGCTTCCACATGGACACGGCTGGCTTATCGCATATACCGGAATCCTTGGGTTATGTTCGGATTGGGTCCGATTTATACTTTTTTGCTTTCCTATCGGTTTAACGTCAAAACAGCAAAACGTAAGGAAAAAATGAACACTTATATCACAAATATATCTATCGTCGCCTTGTACGCATTGTTGTGCTGGGCGATCGGCTGGCAGTCGTTTCTTCTGATACAGGTGCCTATCTTTTTTGTATCAGGTATGCTGGGAATCTGGCTATTTTATGTGCAGCATCAGTTTGAGGATTCGTATTTTGAGCATGATGAAGAATGGAGCTATGTCAACGCAGCCGTAGAAGGCAGTTCTTATTACAAGCTTCCTAAGGTATTGCAATGGATTACGGGGAATATCGGCTTTCATCATGTTCATCACTTGAGTCCCAAAGTGCCAAATTATAATTTGGAGAAGGCACATGAAGCGACACCACTGCTGCAAAAAGCGACCACCATCACCATGAGCAGCAGTCTGCAATCTCTGAAGTTCCGGCTCTGGGATGAAAGCACGAAAACCTTTTTGACTTTTAAACAAGTGAAGCCGCTGCTGGGCAAACGTGTTGCTGTTACGAAACCCATTCCTGCACCTGTAGGCACGGAAAGAAAATGAGCGGAAAGAAAATGATTTGTACGCATTTCGATATGATAAGATAAGGGATAAAAGGAATGTGAAGGAGAGAAGGGTAGGCAGGATGCAAAAATGGTATCAGATTTTCCAAAGAAATACGGGGCTAAGCCCTTATGTGTGGGTTGTCTTTTACATCCTGCCCTTCTACTATTTCAGTTCCTCCTCTACCAGTCATATTATTCTGGGCACCGCCATTATTTTAGTGTTTTTTGCCTGTTATGTACTGGCTTTTGTTTCGCAGGGCTGGCTGGTATACTTCTGGACCAGTGTACAGATTGTCATATCGATTACCATGACGCTGTTGTTCAGCTATATGTATTTCTCCATATTTATCGCTTATCTGATTGGTAATATTAAAAGTAAATCCGCATTCACGACACTGTATATTGTTCTGATGGTTGTTACTATTGGACTGATCAATTATGGTTTTGTTTCTGAAAACCCTGTTTTTATTAAGCAGATCCCTTTTATTTTGCTCAACCTGATTGGTGTGATTCTTCTTCCGGTCACGAATTTTAATCGTAACAAAAGTGATCGGCTTCAAGTACAATTAGAGGATGCCAATAAGAAAATATCGGAATTGATTAAGCTGGAAGAGCGGCATAGAATTGCACGTGATCTGCACGATACTCTAGGTCAGAAGCTGTCACTTATCGGACTGAAAAGCGACTTGGCGGGTAAGCTGATGGATCAGCACCCGGAGCGGGCTCGGAATGAAATTAGCGATGTTCGGCTTACGGCGAGAAGCGCGTTAAAAGAAGTGCGGGAAATGGTGACTCAAATGCGCGGCATGCGATTAGAGGATGAGTTGCTGCGTATTCGACAGATTTTAAAGGCTGCTCATATTGAATTGACCCTGGAGGGCGACCCGAAGCTGAAGCATACATCATTAATGAACGAAAATGTGCTTAGTATGTGTATGAAGGAGGCGGTGACCAATGTGGTTAAGCACAGTGGAGCCACCGCTTGTTCCATCATCATTGAGCCGTCTCGTAAGGAATTGACCCTTCGGATTCAGGATAATGGGACAGGCGTTATGGGAGAAAATGCAGTCTTCCGGGGACATGGCCTGCAAGGAATAAAGGAAAGACTCGAATTTGTGAATGGATGTATGGAGCTGCATTCAGATGAGGGAACGACCCTGGTCATTAAAGTACCCAATATCACTGAAAAGCCGAACGAGGAGGTGGGGCCGTGATTCGAATTGTCATTGCGGAAGACCAGCGTATGCTGCTCGGCGCTCTTGCTTCGCTGCTGGACTTGGAAGAGGATATGAAAGTCGTCGGAAAAGCGAGTAACGGGGAAGAAGCTGTAGAGCTGGTCAAGCTGCACCAGCCGGATATATGCATCATGGACATCGAAATGCCGATCAAGAGTGGATTGGATGCGGCTGAAGAACTCAAGGGATTGAACTGCAAAGTGATGATTCTAACCACATTTGCTCGCCCCGGGTATTTTGAACGGGCCATCAAGGCTGGTACGCATGGTTATTTGCTCAAGGATAGTCCCAGTGAAGAACTGGCTTCCTCCATTCGCAGTATTATAGCAGGCCGTCGCATTTATGCCCCGGAACTGGTCGATGATGCTTATGCCGAGGTTAACCCGCTGACAGAGCGTGAGAAGACCGTATTGGCACTTATAGCTGATGGGAAGAACACGAAGGAGATTGCTGGTGAACTGTATTTAACGACAGGGACGGTGCGCAATTACATCTCAGTCATTCTTGACAAGTTGGGTGTCAGCAACCGGATTGAGGCGATTACACGTTTTAATGAAAAAGGCTGGTTTAAATGAGTGACTGGCAGAAATAATTGAGCAGAAACAGAGATGGCTATGAAGCAGGATATGGCAGCTCTGTTTTTTTGTTTTATCCATAGATTTGATATGCCTTTAGCATACTTCCTTGTGATACAATAGGATAGTTGTCCACAGGATGGACTGGAGTACAAGGAGGAACGGAACCGCATGAAACATGCCCCTTTTATCGCTGTTGAAGGGCCCATCGGAGCAGGTAAAACAACGTTGGCTTCGATGCTTTCAACCGAGCTGCATATGCCGATCATTAAAGAAATTGTTGAGGAGAACCCGTTTCTCGACAAATTTTATCAAAATATAGATGAATGGAGCTTTCAACTGGAAATGTTCTTTCTCTGTAACCGATACAAGCAGTTGGAGGACACCGGCCTGCAATATCTCGAGAAAGCGCAGCCTGTTATTTCTGACTATCATATCTACAAGAATCTGATTTTTGCTGAACGTACGCTTAAGGGGATAAAGCTTGAAAAATATCGTAAAATTTATCATCTGCTGACAGATGACATGCCTAAGCCGGACATTATCATCTATATTAGAGCCGATTTGGATACTTTGCTGGGCAGAATTCGTAAGCGGGCACGTTCGTTTGAACAGGAGATGGACCCCGCCTATCTGGAGCAGTTAATTAAGGACTATGATAAAGGCATTCAGTTTCTTGCTGAGCAATCCCTTTCGCCCCGCATATTGACCATAAATGGGAATGAGATTGATTTTGTAGAAAACCAGGCACAGTTCGAACAAATTGTTTCCGATGTAAAGGAGCTTATTCAATGAATAATTACAACATTCCCGCGAATGCCCTGATTACGGTAGCAGGCACGGTGGGTGTAGGGAAATCCACGCTAACGGCGGCTTTAGCTGAACGTCTTGGCTTTAAAACCTCTTTGGAGCAGGTTGATCATAATCCGTATCTGGAAAAGTTTTATCATGATTTTGAAAGATGGAGCTTCCATCTGCAAATTTATTTTCTCGCTGAACGCTTCAAAGAGCAAAAAAATATTTTCTTGTCCGGCGGAGGTTTTGTGCAGGATCGTTCCATTTATGAGGACACAGGCATTTTTGCGAAAATGCATGCCGATCAGGGAACGATGAACCCGACAGATTATGAAACGTACACTAGCCTGTTTGAGGCGATGGTGATGACACCATTTTTCCCGCATCCCGATGTGCTGATCTACCTGGAAGGCAGCCTGCCATCCATACTGAATCGGATCAAGGAACGCGGTCGCGAGATGGAAATCCAGACCGAGAGAGCCTATTGGGAGCAAATGCACCGTAGATATTCCGAGTGGATCAACGAGTTCGATGCTTGCCCTGTACTGCGTCTGAACATTGATGAATATGATGTACACGATCCGGCTTCTATGGATGCCATTTTGACAGAAGTAGGCAAAGTAATTTCCAAAAAATAAGTTTTGCTCACCGTCCGAGAGGACGGTTTTTTTGCGTTATATACTCTGGAAAAATTTGCGCATATATGCAGATAAGCTCACTGAAAATGATTCATCAGGAATATAGTCTAACGCCTATGAAGCTGGTATATTTTAATGGATATAAGCGGGAACATACGTTCTGTTTTATGTCTTCTTATTGAAGGTCGTGGTATAATATGAACAGATGGAGCTGATTCTATTGGTAGAAATGCTGGATCCCCGGAATGACTTTTTGTTTAAGCGCATTTTTGGAAGTGAGGAAAATCGTGATGTGCTTTTAACTTTCCTGAATCGTACTTTTGAGGAAGCGGGGAAACCTCCATTAACAGAAATTATACTTTTGAATCCGTATACGGATAAAGACGCACCGCGTGATAAGCAGTCTATTTTAGATATTCGAGCCAGAACGTTGGAAGGTCAGCTTATTAATGTGGAGATGCAGCTTTTTAATAAATATGACATGGATAAGCGAACCTTATTTTATTGGAGCAAGCAGTATGCAGGACAATTATACGAAGGCCAATCTTACAAAATGCTGAGAAAGTGTGTAACAATCAACATTTTGAATTACTCTTTCCTGCCGAACAGCCGGTATCATAATGTGTTTCATTTGACGGAGGACCGTACGGGCATTCCGTTTAGTGATGATATGGAGTTGCATTTTCTAGAGCTGCCCAAGCTGGATGAGCAAGTTGTCCCGGCTGGCAGCGGCGGTCTGGTCAACTGGCTTTTATTTTTAAAGGGAACTAATCCATCTCAATGGGAGGTGCTAGCCATGAATGAACCTGGTTTGAAAAAGGCGATGACTACGCTGGAGTTTCTAAGTCAGGATAAAGAGGCACGTTTACAGTATGAAGCCCGACAAAAGTACCTGCATGATGAGGCTTCTATGATTGAAGGCGCAAGGGAAGAAGGCTTGAAGCTGGGAAAGGCCGAGGGAAAGCTCGAAGGCAAAGCTGAGGGAATGGCTGAGGGTAAAGCTGAAGGTAAAGCTGAAGGTAAAGCTGAAGGAGAACGCCAAAAAGCTCTTGAAATTGCACGGAACATGCTGAATATGGGCCTTGAAATCGAAGTGATTGTAAAAGCGTCTGGCCTATCCGAATCAGAAGTCTGCGCATTGAAGGCATAAAGTTAAAACATATAGAGACTGTAGTACAATCAGAAATAAATGGAGCTGATGACTACAGTCTTTTTTTGTCGAATAAAGGTTGTTGAAGAACAAGATATATCTACGATATAGTGGACAAGCCTGGGTTAGAATGCGAGAATAGATACATATATTTGAATGAGAATGACTCACGGGGAGGATGGGATATTGTGATGCGTTTTGGCATTGTTGGAACTAACTGGATAACGGAAAGATTTATTCAAGCCGCGATGGAGACGGACGAATTTTCCCTGACCGCGGTATACTCACGAACAGAGGATAAAGGCAAAACTTTTGCTGCTCAATATAACAGCCAAGCAGAGGTTTTTACAGACCTGGCTCAAATGGCTGCCTGCGATCAGGTGGATGCCGTATATATTGCCAGTCCCAATTCCTTGCATGCGGAGCAGGCGATTGTGTGTATGAATCACGGAAAACATGTGCTCTGTGAGAAGCCGTTTGCTTCGAATGCAACAGAGGTGCAGAGCATGATCGAAGCCGCACGCAACAACAATGTTCTGTTGATGGAGGCCGTTAAATCCACGCTCATGCCCAACTTTAAAATCATAAAGGAGCATATGTATAAAATAGGCCGGGTTCGGCGTTATTTTGCAAGCTACTGTCAATACTCCTCACGCTTTGATGCCTTTAAGCAAGGAAACGTATTAAATGCCTTCAATCCGGCTTTCTCCAATGGTTCCTTGATGGATTTGGGAGTGTATTGCTTATATCCCATGGTGACACTGTTCGGCAAACCGGATGAGGTTCGTGCAGTGGGTGTGCTCTTGTCCTCTGGCGTCGATGGCGAGGGCAGTATTGTGATGCGATATCCTGATATGGATGCGGTCGTCATGCATTCGAAAATTTCCGATTCCTATCTGCCTGCTGAAATTCAAGGTGAGAATGGAACGATAGTGATCGACAAAATCAGTCAGCCCTATGAGGTGAAAATCCATTATCGGGACGGCACCATAGAGGATTTAACGAAAGCTCAGACGCGTGAGCCGATGTATTATGAAATTCAGGAGTTTATTGATCTGATCAAAATGGGGGAGCACAACAGTTCCATTAACTCATTGGAGTGTTCACTTGCAGTCGCTGAAGTGATGGAGGATGCAAGACAGCAGATCGGCCTTCATTATGAAGCGGATTTGAAAAATACGTCTGCGCATTAGTTTGTTAAAGGATCAATATCACACAAGCACAAAGGCTGCCGATTTTGCAATTTTGCAAATATACGGTTAGCCTTATTTGGTTTGTAATACTTCCGCCCTGTTCGGGTGGTCCCAAAACGTACATAATGCAATTAACAAATTCAACGCTTAATGTTATCCACTCGATGAACCTAGTTTATATATAAAAATATCCCAAAATACAGGAGGATGAAATGATGGCTTATCAAGAAATCAATGGAGTACGGGTATGGGGAGCCCCCGATGCAGGAGCGTTATCTCAAGCCCGCACCTGCGCGGAGAATGGTAAGGTGATTCAGGCGCTGCTGATGGCGGATCATCATAAAGGCTACAGTCAGCCTATCGGCGGTGTCATGGTATATGACGGACAAATTTCGCCTTCGGGTGTCGGGTATGATATCGGCTGCGGAAATAAGGCGGTAAGAACCAAGCTGTCTGCAGCAGATGTCGTACCGCGTATTTCGTCTATCATGGATGAAATTGCACGTCAGATTTCGTTTGGCGTAGGTCGTGTGAATGCGGTTCAGGTTGATCATGAGCTGTTCGATGATCCCGATTGGGCGGTATACGCGGCGATTGGGAAACAGGAGCATGACAAACTAAAGTCATTGGCGAGAGAACAGCTGGGCACTGTAGGGAGCGGTAATCATTTTGTTGATGTATTTGTGGAGGAAACGACAGGCCAGGTCTGGATTGCGAATCATTTTGGCAGCCGGGGCTTTGGACACAAGACAGCGAGCGGATTTCTGAACCTGGACGCAGGGCGAGAGTTTCTCGGAAAAGCGCCGGGGGAACATATGGATCAGCCGCCAGTGCTACTGGATATGAACAGTGAGCTGGGGGACATGTACTACCGGGCGATGCGGCTTGCCGGACGTTATGCTTATGCGGGGCGGGATTATGTTATAGATCAAGTGCTTGGCATTATGGGCACCGAAGCGGAGTTTATCGTACATAACCATCATAATTATGCATGGAAAGAACTGCATGATGGACGTGACACCATTGTAGTCCGCAAAGGCGCTACCCCCTCAGCTCCCGGACAAATGGGCTTTATCGGAGGGAGCATGGGCGATATTTCGGTCATTGTGCGAGGAAAGGATACGGTAGAAAATCGGGATTCCTACTATAGTACCGTTCATGGAGCTGGTCGTATTATGAGCCGTACCCAGGCAGCCGGTAAAATGAATTGGAAAACCCGAACACGCAGCGGTGGCCAAATTACAGACCAGCAGATGAAGGAGGCTGTTCGGAGCTATGGTGTCGAGCTGCGTGGAGCGGGAACCGATGAAAGTCCGTTCGTCTACCGCAAGCTGCGCGAGGTATTGGATGCTCATTCCGAGACTGTGGAGGTTCTACATGAGCTGAAGCCTATTGGAGTATGTATGGCTGGAGCTAATGAGTTCGACCCATATAAGGACTAATAAAATAGCAAAATAGGCTGAATATAAAAGGTTATGCCCGGCAGAAGTGTTTATTCACCAGGCATAACCTTTGGTATATATAATAGAAAGAATATATTAAATGCTATGCCTGCTAGTAGCTCTACGTTTATAGCTTGTCAGCAAAAAGCTGTTCTTTGATGTAAGAGACCGGCATTTCTTGGCCTGTCCACAGCTCGAAGGCCAATGCGCCCTGCCACAGCATCATGCCCAAACCGTTAATGGCGGTTGCGCCTACGGATTCGGCCTGCTCCATCAGCTTGGATTTAGCCGGGCTGTATACTACATCGGTCACGATCAGGTCGGAACGAAGCATAGACACATCTTCAATCACACTTTTGCCTTCCAGTGGTTTCATGCCAACACCTGTACCGTTAGCGAAAATGTGACTTGTACGAATCTCTTTACGTAATTGTTCCTGGTCTTCCAGTGGATAAATATTCGCCTTGACCTGGGCGTGTTTCATATCTTCATTAATAATGCGAACATTCTCTTCTGCCCGGGCAAAGAACTGATCGTCGCGGGCGAAAATTGAAATTTCAGCCAGGCCAGCCCGAGCGGCCTCAATGGCAATCGGAGTAGCAGCACCGCCAGAGCCGACGAGTGTCATTTTTTTGCCTTTCAGATCAATCCCGTGTTCACGCAGGTTGCGAACGTAACCAGATCCGTCTGTACTGTAGCCTTTCAGTTTACCATCCGTATTTACGACGGTATTGACTGCTCCTGTAAATTTAGCGCTATCGTCCAGTTCATCCAGGTACTGAACAATGGCGGTTTTGTTAGGCATAGATACGTTATAGCCACGTATATTCAGAGCACGCAGGCCGCGTACCACTTCTTCCAGCTGTTCATTCCCTACCTCAAAGGCCATATATGCATTGTTCAGTCCCAGTTTTTCAAACGCAAGGTTGTGCATAGCCGGAGACAAAGAGTGTCCGATAGGTGTAGCAAGTAGTCCGATAAGTTGTGTTCTTCCGTCAATACGTCCAGCATTTTTCATCATATAAACCTCCAGGTTAATTGTGTAGTTTAATGAAACACTTTTTTATATCGATAAGCAACAAACATGGCCAGCAATATGCTGACTACGGCAATCGCGATATCCAGAATGAATACCGAGGTAATCCCCAGACTTTTGGACATGCCCCCGGTAGCGAGTGGCATCAAGATGAATGCAAGACTGGCTGCAATGTTCACGAGAGAAGTCGTAGTCCCTTTGTTTTTGCGGAAAAATTCGGTCATAACAGTAAGAGCGATTTGGAATATGCCTGCGGTCGACAAGCCAATTAAGAATGAACTGATTATAGTAGCGACAGGATTGTGCCATGTAATTAAAGCCAGCAAGGAGAGCAAGGCAATAAACGGATACACAATCATGACGGTAACCGGTTTAATGAGCCTGCCAAGTGCCACGGCTAACAGAATAACGGAAACCAATGAACCTATACTATAGTAGCTCAGCAGTTTAATGGCGCTGGCCTTCTCCATGCCCAGGGTCTCTTGACCAAAGGTAGGCAGCCATAGCTGCACGATCATGAACAATACAGTGGAAGTAAAACCGATAATGATCAGAGACAGACCCTCTTGCCAAAACTTTGGCTCACTGTGGAAAGTATCCACCGATTGTTCAGCGTTGGTTGTAGCCTTTTGTTCCTCCAATTTGTGATTTGGAAAGGCTGTCGTCGACAAGAAGATACCGCTCAGAAGATAAATACCTGCCGGAATAAAAAAGGAGTAGCCATAGAACATATTGTGATCGATAAAGAATGCGATCATGAACGGAATAACAATGGCACCGATAGAAACGGATGCTTTGACCAAGACGGTTGCAGATCCGGCTTTTTTTCCGAACCCTTCAATCAGTGCAGGATAAGTTCCCGCATCCATCATGGAGTTACAAACCCCTGCGATAATGGCAAATACAAAGGCCACGGCATAGTTGGGTGCAAGGGGAATGCCGATCAAAAAAATTAAATACGCAAAGGATGCAATAACAATGAGCGGTTTCCTTCCGTATTTGTCTGACATTTTTCCGGCTACCCCGAGCGCCAGCAGCTTACCGATCCCGATGGCCGACACCAGATAACCGATGGCAGCCTTATCCGTGTTCAGTTGCACGGTCAGGAAGCTCATATTCGAGGAGAGAATAACATTGATCATACCTAGAAGAAAATAGTTGATGTAAAGCCCTGCTGCCATTCTGATATAAGGATTTTTCATAAGGTGTAACTCCCAACTTAATTTTTAGATCAATGACCTAAGTAGGCATTGTCCGGCCGTGCTGCAGCAAACCTGAAATAAAGTGAAAATATTCACAATATTTCGATGACTCAATTATGATATGCCTTTATTATATTAAGGGGTGGTATCATAAATCCAATGCATATTTCTATCATTTTCTATAGTTTAGGTCTATAATTTTAAATATAAATCAATGAGGGAGACTCCATGTTATGAATCTGAAACACTTACAATATTTTCGTATACTTGCAGAAATGGAGCATTTTACCCAGGCCGCTGTACGATTATGTATTACTCAGCCCAGTTTGAGCCATGCAATTTCAGAATTGGAAAAGGATTTGGGGGTTCATTTGTTTGAAAAGCAGGGCAGAAATGTTCGGCTGAACAAATACGGGCGTTTTTTTCTAAAGTATGTGGAGCATGCAATGGATGAATTGGAGAAGGGAGAGCATGACTTGCGGGAATTGGTGAGTCCAAGCCAGGGGACCATAGATTTGGCGTTTATCTACACGTTGGGCTCTCATTTCATTCCGACGATCATTCAAGCTTTCTCGGCTTTGGACGGGCGCCAAGATATATCCTTTTCCTTTCATCAAGGGAATACGAACGATATTATTCAAGGACTGAAGCAAGAGCACTATGATGTGGCATTCTGCTCTCACGTTGAAAATGAACCGGATGTGGAGTTCATTCCGTTGGCTCAGCAGGAGCTGGTCGTTATTGTTTCACCCGATCATCCGCTGGCTTCGCTGAATCAAATTGATTTGAAGGATACGGCGGCTTATCCGTTTATCTTTTTTAACAAAAAAAGCGGTATCCGGCCCATTATTGAGAATTTGTTTGCCAAAGTAAAGGTTACACCGCAAATCATTTGCGAGATCGAAGAGGATACGGCCATGGCGGGACTGGTGTCTGTCAATTACGGGATCGCAGTCATGCCCCGAATTTCTTCGCTAGATTATTTTAACGTCAAAATATTGCCTATTGTAAATCCCGAATACGAGCGGTTTATCTATCTGGCGAGCATCAAAAATAGATATTTATCCCCGGCAGTCGTGGACTTTCGGAACTTTGCACTTAGCTATGGCGAGGAATTTTATCTGAAAACGCATCAGCGTGTCTAAGCTGTGCCCCGCAGTATTTTAGCTTGATAAATTTTAAAATGTGTTCTATACTTCATCATCAATACAGAAAATGTGAAATGATTCACATTAGTAATGCCACAAGACTTACTTACAAAAGCAGGTGAATTCATGATGAAACGTTCTTTTTTTCCGGTGGCGACCGGCCTGTATGTAAACTATCTTCTGTTTGGTATGTTTAATATTATGCTGGCGTCACACATGTCCTTTTTAACAGAGCATTTTCATACAGATCAGGCGGGCATCAGTCTTTTGGTTTCCGCGATGGGATTTGGCAGGCTGTTTACGCTGTACATATCTGGAGTGCTCTCTGACCGTTATGGTCGCAAGCCGTTTATTGTGGCCGCAGGGCTGCTGATGGCCGTTTTCCTGGTTGGTATACCGCTGAGCCCCAGCTTTGAAGTGGCGGTGGTGCTGGCTGTGCTGGCCGGTGTGGCGAATTCCTTGCTCGATTCGGGCACCTATCCGGCTCTGATCGAGGCGTTCCCGCAGTCCTCCGGTTCGGCTACAGTTTTGGTGAGAGGCTTTATATCCATTGGGGCGGCATTTTTACCGTTAATGATCATCTTTTTTATGAATCACGATATTTTTTACGGGTTCTCATTCTTTGTACCGGCGCTCATATTTGGTCTGAATGCGATCTACCTGTTCAAAATGAAATTTCCAGACATGCGGGTTCAGTCACCAAAGGAGTCCATACGTGAAACTTCTGTATCTGGCGTTGAACAAACGGTAGAATTGGCGTCGCATGAGCGGAGTAGGCCACGGTTTTGGCAGGAAGGAATCAGCCTTATTTTACTCGGCTTTACAGGGCCGGCGTTGTTGTATATTGTGCAGTTATGGTTGCCTACTTTTGGACAGCAGTTTGTCGGTATGACCGAGTCAGAGTCTCTTAGACTACTAGTCTATTACAATGTCGGCTCACTGGTTTCCGTGTTTGTATTGGTGATTGTGTTAAGAAAGTGGATCAAGCCTGTTCACATTATTTTCATTTACCCATGTATCTCCTTGTTGGCATTTGGAGCGCTTCTCCTGTTCAAATCACAGACAGCGGCTATTATTTGTTCAAGTGTTATCGGGTTTTCCATCTCGGGTGTGCTTCAGCTCACGTTATCTGTTATGAGTGAATTTTTTAGCGAACGAAAGGGGCAAATCACCGGGTTCGTTTACACTGCAACTTCTCTAGCGTATACGCTTATTCCAGTATTTACAGGCTTTCTTTTGAAGCATTCTCAAATATCCAGTGTTTTCATTTTGGCTATTATCGTAAATGTGGTGGGGATCGTGCTGGCGGTGTTTGTTAATTTTCGGTACAATTCAGTCTTTCCAACAAGTCGCAAACTGTTCCCTAAAATCGTGCTTGACCCGGAGCAAGCTAACAACCGAGCCTAATCATCTGCATGCTTATTCAGAATGCGTTACACTATAAAATATTGTAAAAATGTTCGGCTTAAAACTATGAATTGGGGAGAGGGATAGAAATGGCGAAAATCGTAAAGGTAAAAGATGTATTGATCGGTGAAGGAGCGCCTAAAATCTGTGTTCCAATGGTGGGAGAAACGTTGGAGCAATTAAAGGAAGAGGCCGCCTATTTGCGCACACTCGACCTGGATATCGTGGAGTGGAGAGTTGATTTTTTTGAGCATGTGGAGAACCTGGAGCAAGTGAAGGCTGCCTTGAATGAAATTCGGTCTATTCTAGGAAATATTCCACTTGTCTTTACGTTTCGCAGTGCTCGCGAAGGCGGAGAAAAGGAGATCAGTGCGGCGAGTTATGTGGAGTTGAATCGCATGGTGGCCGAGACGGGTCAAGTAGAACTCATTGATGTGGAGCTTTTCAATGAAGAAGCTGATGTGAAGACATTGGTAGAAGCTGCGCATCAGCATAAGGTGCATGTGATTATATCCAACCATGATTTCCAGAAGACGCCGCCAAAGGAGGAAATCGTATCCCGGTTGCGCAAGGCGCAGGAATTGGGAGGCGATCTGCCTAAAATAGCGGTCATGCCAACCAATACAGCCGATGTGCTAACCTTGCTGGATGCAACGCGTACGATGGCAGAAGAGTATGCGGATCGGCCTATTATTACAATGTCGATGGCGGGAAAAGGCGTCGTGAGCCGTCTGACTGGAGAACTGTTTGGTTCGGCTCTGACCTTTGGAGCTGCCAAGAAAGCTTCTGCGCCTGGGCAGATTCCTGTCACCGAACTGAGAGAAATATTGACGGTGCTGCATCGTCACAATTAGAGGATGTACGGCATTACTGCTGATAAGCTTGAATCTGCAGTGAACAAAAAAAGGAAGGCCCTCATGCAGTGGCATGGTTGGGTCTTCCTTTTGTAATTTTTAATTCAATCCCCGAGTAGGCTCATACAACTCCCAGCCCAGATTTAGAGTTTGGATAATATAGTCTGCGACTTCTTCCGCATCCAGCTGATCTGTATCGATCTTGGAGTGATTCACCGCATAAATATTCTGTCTGGAACGGAAAAGTTCTTCGATTTCCCCTAGGGTCTTGTTTTGCAGATTTGGACGAGTATCAATCAGCATCTTGAGCCGATCTTTCCAGGAATCCCAATTTAAATCCAGGAAGAAAACAATGGATGAAGCCAAACAAGCCTGCTTCACTTCTTCCTGTAAAAATGCCCCCCCGCCAACGGAAATGACTTTCAGGCGAGTATTACTGCATAACTTCAGAATATGCTCCTTTTCAATTTCACGGAATCGCTGTTCTCCGTATGTCTTGAAAATCTCTGTTGTGGGCATGTTATATTCTTGTTCAATTTCCTGGTCAATATCCACGAAATCCCGATACAGCTTGCGCGCAAGATGGGAACCAATCGTTGTTTTGCCTACGCCCATAAAACCAATGAGCACAATATTTTGTTCTCTTAATGGAATCTCTCTATTGTTTTGCACCATAACCACTCTTTTCTCACCAGTAATGTTGAGATGTAACGCTTCAAAGCACTAAATACATTATACGTTCATCAAACGTCGCTTTCAATAGCATAGATTATATCAGAAGCGAGGTACAAGCTCATGATGTAATTATCACCCCATGGATTGCTATAGAATATAGTAGACAGCTAATCATGAAAAATTCCGATGCGTAATTTACGAGAAAGCAGACTTAAACAAGTATAAAAAAGGCAATATTGTGTACTTTGTCGAAGAAAAGGACATATTTTTCCGAATTATATATTGAAATTACTGGAAGCTTGACTATAATGGAATTATACAATTTGTAAATGAAATCGCTATATTTACAAATTGTGTTTTTTAATAAGGTACAGTCCATTACTTTGAACCAAATACCAAGTATACATATGTTAATTATTACTTATTGGCTCATCCCGCATAGACGTGTATCGGTTCATGGGTTCATTGTCCAAGGGTGGTGAGAAGGTCTACGCGTTTTGCTCAGCTCAGATACTGCAGCAGAAATAAAAAAATGGACGAGAGGGATGAATTAAAATGAATACACAAACAGCCAAAGTATTAAAAAAGGGAATGAGTATTGCTTTATCAGGTATGCTGGTCGCATTATTTGTTGGCAATTATTCTGCTCATGCAGCTCCGGAAGTTGTTCATAAAACCATCGTTGTCAAAGCCGGAGAAGTATATGATGGTAAAGGGAAGACCGTAGTTGCTGATCCCAATACCCTGGGAGACGGAAGCCAGAAAGAGAATCAAAAGCCTATTTTCAAGCTTGAAAATAATGCAACACTGAAAAATGTGATCATCGCTGCACCTGCTGCGGACGGTGTGCATGTTTATGGCAATGGAACTATCTCCAACGTAACGTGGGAGGATGTAGGTGAAGATGCATTAACGCTCAAAAAATCAGGTACGGTAAACATTACAGGCGGTGGCGCGTTCCATGCCTATGACAAAGTGTTCCAAATGAATGCCGAAGGCACGATTAACATTAAAAACTTTAGAGCCGATGATATCGGTAAGCTGGCTCGCCAAAACGGGGGCACGAAATACAAAGTAAATATGACACTGGATAACTCCGATATTTCCAACGTAAAGGATTCAATCTTTAGAACGGACTCCTCTAGCAGCTCGGCTAGAATTACAAACTCTCGTTTTCACAATGTGAAACAATTGTTCAAGGGCTTTAAATCCAGTAACACGAGCGAATCCGGAAATAGTGAAAATTAATACGAATTAGGATAGAGCAGGAAAATAAAAAGGGGCTTGTTCAACAGATCGCCAGGATCTGATTGGACAAGCCCCTTTTTGGTGCATCAAGCTACCCAAAGGCGATCCGGACTTCGTTTGGGACGAGGACTGTGATATGATCTTGCTATTACATTTTATACAAAAAAGTTGGGTAGCCATGAATCGTTTTCATCAATATATGAATGCTGACGGTACTTTGAATGATACGCTGGTGCGGAATCGTGAAATTTTATATACAGGTACAAATGGTCGAGATGTAGAACGCTTTTACGTATCGTCTTCTGAAAGTTATGTGTTTAAGCCGTTAACCAATGATGACCAGGAAGGCCGGGAGAGATGGGTATATGAGCATGTGCTTGCTTCGTTGCCGCCCATCTATCCCCGACTGCTGGACTGGTCTGATGCCAGCGCGGATGGCGGAGGAGAATGGATGATTTTGGAGGACCTTGGTCCGCTGCACCATCTACATGAAGAAGAAACGATGTTGCGAGCTATTGGACTTGTCGCATGGTGGCATGCTTTGCCAACAGATTGTTTTACTGGCCTTCCGCTGCGAGGACCGAAGCCGCTTATTAAGGAGATGGCTTCTGAGCTGTACGAGCGCAAGCTTGAAGTGCTGGAGCTTTGCAGTTCACTGGGATTCTCGAAGCAACAGGTGCAGCGTATTTATGTACAGCTGGAGCACCAGTCTTTTGCGCAGCAGCTTGTACTGTCGCATGGTGATTTTCATCCGGGGAACTATGCGCTGAGCGGGGAGCGGCTCATGGTGCTGGATTGGGAGCATGCTCATCTGAACATACCGCTGTGGGATGTGTATCATCTGATCGACATGTCCCATCCGTTGTTCCCGCGTCGCATGACGCCCAATTTGCGTATTCGTATGCTGGACACATATCTGGAGCAGCGGGAGCTGTTGGGTATAAGAATGGATCGAGCGGCATTTTTGCTAGAATATGGCATGTTTGCTGTGGTATTTTCGCTGTGGATGCTGCTGCTCATTCAAAGTGATTTGCAGAGGATTGGAACGGACCTGCATAGAAACGGCGACAAATGGTCAAAAGAGCAATTAGAGGCTCAACGGGGAGAAACGTTAGCTTGCTTGAACGAATGTGCAGCGATGATGGAATGGGGACAAAGAAAGTGGGGAGCAAGATGAAAAAAGTCGGTTTGGTCATGAGAAAAATACAATTTGCTGAAGCGCAGGGTCCTCGTATTTTTGCAGAACGTCTGAAGCAGATTGGACTGGAATTGGGAGTGGATATCGTATTTGTATCACCGGAGCGCCATGTGAGCGGCCATGACTGGCTTCCGGGTTATGAACACGAAAAGGGTGACCTAGTCAATTATGATATTGTATTGGACCAGCTCCATGAGCAGCAGATTGAGCACGTGATTTATACGGTATCCGGCTTTACCTATTTGAACATGTTTTTTAAAAACAGCGTGCTGTTTCCGCACAGTTTTCCTGATCCGGCGCTTACAGGCTATGAGATGATGAAGCCTTTTTATCAGATCGTGGACAAGGCTATCGTGCAGACTGCCTTTCTCAAGCAGGAGATGGCATCCAAGTTTGGCGTAACCGATGTGACGGTGATCCCGATTGGATTCGATGAGCGGCTGGTGGAAAAGCATTTCGACCCTTCACAGGTTGTGGATAACCGGGTGATGTGGATCGGGAGAGATGAGGAGAATCGGCGTCCTGATCTGGTACTGGAATATGCGCGGCATAATCCTGACAAGGATGTCTATATGGTGTTTGGCGGTGAACGCTACAAGGAAAGCATGAAGAAATATGACATCCCGGACAATGTAAAGCTTCAATTTGCATTGACGCAGGATGAAGTGTTTGCGCTGATGAACACGGCGAAGGTGTATTGGAGCTGCTCCAAATTCGACACGTTCGCGATGCCGCTGACCGAAGCGCTGGCCATGGGAAAAATCGTCGTCAAGCCGGAGCATCCTTGCTATGGACATATCAGTTCCACACATTCTTTTTCAGGAAATGAGAAAAACTGGTTCGAGCTGGTCAATATGGCTGCCGCCTCACCTCGCCGGGTTTCGATGGAGAACCAGGCATACGCCATGGAACAATTTTCGAGCAAGGTGATGAAGCAGGGGTATCGGGATTTCTTTGACCGTTGGTTAAGCTGAGCATTTGGATAGGGACTTGCGCTCTAATGAACGAAAGTCCCTCTTTTCTATGACTGTGTCTCTGCTGCTTCAGTAAGAGCCGTTTTGCGATCCATTATGTAGCTGACCAGCATAAGGAACAGGCCGCCGACGGTGATCAGAGATGCGACCCATGGGATGGCAGTCAGCCCCATTTGATTAATAACGACTCCGCCAATAAAAGCGCCACCTGCGTTGCCCAGATTCAAAGCAGAATGGCTGGAGGTGGAGGAGAGCAATGGGGCTTCATAGGCCAGATTCATGATGCGAACCTGAATGCCTGGCATGATGCCGAACGCGGCAATCCCCCAGATAAAGACGGTGATGACAGCCAGTACCTTGCTGTGAAGCGTAAAGGTCAGAATAGACAAAATAATGGCCAGTACAGCATAGTTTGCAATCAAGGACGGTAGCAGCTTCCAATCTGCGAGCTTGCCGCCAACGATGTTGCCGATGGTTACGCCGAGCCCGAACAGGACGAGAATCCACGTAATGCTATGCTCGGCAAAGCCGCTAATGTCCGTAAGCAAAGGTGTAATGTACGTAAAGACAGAGAACAGACTGCCACAGCCGACAGCCCCTGTGAGCAGCATCAGCAGTACCTTGGGATGAAATAGGCTTCGAACTTCCTGTTTGAGACTGGAAGGCTTGTCCTGCTGAATGACCGGGATATAACGAATGATGCCAAAAAGAGAAATGAGGCCGATCACGACAATAGCGCCAAACGAAGCACGCCAGCCGAGCTGTTGCCCAATAAAGGTGCCAAAGGGCACGCCAATAATGTTCGCTACGGTCAATCCGGTTAATACCATAGAAATGGCACCGGCCCGCTTGTCAGGACGAACCAGTCGAGCGGCGATCAGGGAACCGGCTCCCAAAAAGGTTCCGTGTGATAACGCGGTAGCCATGCGGGCTGCAATAAGAAGCTCGTAGTTGGGGGCAACGACGGAGAATAGATTGCCTAAAATAAATATGGTCATTAGCAAGCAGAGCAGTTTTTTTTGCGGCACCTTGTGGGTTAATACGGTAAGCACAGGTGCGCCAATGGCCACACCCAGCGCGTAGCTGGTGATAAGCTGTCCGGCTTGCGGAATCGTAACGTGAAGATCATGGGCTACATTGGGCAGCAGTCCCATAATGACGAATTCGGTCATACCGATGGCGAAGGCACCCAGGGTCAGCCATAGCAAGGAGGGCGGGAAGCGATCCGCTGTCTTCGTTTCTTGAGTACTCATAAATTTCTTGTATCCTCCTGAAAAAATAGTACTGCGAGTATATCATTACTGACGATATCTGGCGACCCATTTTGCAAAAAATTTACATACTAAGTTGATAAGATTGATGTAATTTACAAAAGCGCGGGTAGGGAGAAGCTAATTATGTTATTTTGTTAGTAGGATATTAGGATCGTAAATAACGATATAAATATGGAACACTCAAGGAGGGGACAACGATGGCACTTAAAGTGGTACATCATATTACCGATTTAATTGGAGATACGCCTTGTGTACGGTTGCAACGGCTCACAGGACCGCAGGATGCAGAGGTGTATGTGAAGCTGGAATATTTTAATCCAAGCGGCAGTGTCAAGGATCGTGCGGCGGGCAACCTGATTGCGGAGGCGGAAAAGGCAGGGCATCTACAGCCGGGAGGCACCATTATTGAGCCGACTAGCGGCAACACGGGAATTGGACTTGCGATGAATGCGGCTGCCCGAGGCTACCGTGCAATTCTGGTGATGCCGTCGAATATGACGAAGGAACGAATCAATATTTTGAAAGCATACGGTGCTGAGGTTGTGCTGACCCCGGCAGAGGAACGGATGCCCGGTGCGATTCGCAAGGCGCTTGAATTGGGGGCCGAAATTGAAGGGAGCTTTATCCCGCATCAATTTGAAAATGAGGCTAACCCGGACATTCACCGTACAACGACAGCACTTGAAATTTTGGAGCAGACGGAAGGAAGGCTGGATGTGTTCGTTGCTTCTTCGGGAACGGGCGGTACTATCACGGGAACGGGTGAAGTGCTGCGCCAGCATTTGCCGAATCTACGAGTGGTTGTGGTCGAGCCAAAGGGTTCGCCAGTGCTGTCCGGTGGAAAACCCGGTCCGCATAAGCTGGTTGGCACCAGTCCGGGATTTATCCCTGACGTACTGAATACGAAGGTTTATGACGAAATCGTACAGGTTGCCGATGAGGATGCGATTGCAATGACCCGGGCGATTGCTGCCCAGGAAGGGATTCTTGTGGGCTCCTCCAGTGGAGCTACGATCTGGACGGCCATTCAGGAGGCCCGGCGTTTGGGAGCGGGCAAGCGAGTGCTCTGTATTGCGCCAGACACCGGAGAGCGTTATTTGAGTATGGGAATATTCGGATAAAGATTATATGACGCAAATATTTTGGAGGATGAAGGAGGAGCAATAATGAAGATCATGCCTTTACAGAAACGTGGAATCTCAGATAGTCGTCTGGCGCTTGGTTGTATGCCTTTTGGTGGAGAATGGAGTCATGTCCCGTATACGCAGGAGCATATTATTGAAGCAGAAAAAGCTGTGGAAGCAGCACGTTCCATCGGAATTACGATGTTCGATCATGCAGACATTTATCGCATGGGGAAAGCGGAAGAAATTTTCGGTCGGATTTTAAAGGGACAACCTGGGTTGCGTGAACAAATCGTAATTCAGTCCAAATGCGGGATTTTCCTGCCGGATGGTACGCTCCCGGGCCGTTTTGACTTCTCATATGCTCATATTATGGAGTCTGTGGACGGCATTCTCAAGCGTCTGGGAACCGAATATTTGGACATCCTGCTGCTGCATCGCCCCGATCCGCTGGTAGAACCGGAAGAAGTAGCAGAGGCGTTCAGCAAGCTTAAGGCGTCCGGCAAAGTACGGCATTTCGGCGTTTCCAATATGAATGTAAGCCAGATTCGTTTTTTGGAGCGCAGCCTGACGGAGCCATTGATTGTGAATCAGTTGGAAATGAGTCTGGCACATCTGCATTTTGTAGACCAGACAGTGCATGTGAATCAGCAGGCGGGGACGAATGTGCATTTTGGTGAAGGCTTGCTGGAATATTGCCAAACGGAGGATATTCAGCTTCAAGCGTGGGGACCGCTGGCTCAGGGACGTTTTAGCGGAGGTTCTTTGGACGGAGAGCCGGAGCATGTTCGTAAGACGGCAGAGCTGGTGCAAAAGCTGGCTACTGAAAAAGACACGACACGTGAAGCTATCGTCCTGGGCTGGCTTATGAAGCATCCGGCACGGATTCAGCCTGTCATTGGGAGCGCCAATCCTGAACGAATCAAGGCCTGTCAGGATGCGGAACGTCAGAGCGAGCTGATGACCCGTGAGGAATGGTATGAATTGTACGTTAGCGCGCGTGGACAAGCTTTGCCGTAACTTGTTTAAAAGGCCCTTCCTTTGTCTAATGAACGGACGAGGAAGGGCCATTCTTGGCTATTCCTCTTCTTCGTACCGTGCGAGGGCTTTGGTGATTGTCTCCTTCATGCGGGAAATCAGCCGGGCGCCCTGGACGACCCTGACACGTTTGCCGAGGAAACGGATTTTGGATAGCACATATTCACATTCATCTGCCTGAAAGGTGACCGTAATACGATAGGTATCTACTTCCTGAACATATTCCACCTCTTTTTCAAAGCAGGAAAAAGCATATAAAATACGGGACATTTCCCCGTTGTATACAGGAATAATCTCAATGATGCCCTGTTCCTTGCGCGACTCCAGAATACCGAGTATACGCTGGGTGAATTTCTCCGCCTCTTCAGGTGGAATCGCTTCTTCCGAGACGGTTACGATGTTGGACAGCTTGGTGGACATCAGCGCGCGGTGTCGGCGGTTATACCACAGCAGGCTCCATTCTTTCTTGACCATGGAAAATTCCAGCTTGTAAGGAAACCCGGACATTTGCTCATGCATGCGCCCGTTGCGCAGTCTGAAGTTCATACAGATGCCTGAACGGGAGCGCAGGATGGGACGCAATACACGCAGGAGTGGATGATAGACAGAGGAAGCAGAGCTGCCTGCCTTTTCCTTCAAGCTCCCATCGACCTCCAGCGGCTCATCATCTGCCAGCATCAGTCGAAGCTTATCTAGCGTTGCTGGTGTAAAAGCCTCTGCCGCCGCTGAGTCTGCCAGCATGGATTGGAGCCAGACCCTTTCCTGTGATGTGGTGGCAAAAGCGCCTGATTCATTCAGGCGTGAGACGATCTGATAGTTAAATATTTTCTCGAATAGGCTCATAATAGGCTTGCAGCTCCTTCCATTCCTGCCTGAATTCCTTGCGCAGCCGCCGGGGCTCCAATACCTCACAGCTTGACCCGAAGCTGCGAATCCACGGTTTGATCTCGGTAATTCCATTCACCGTAATTTCATAGATAAAGGATTCGCTTTCTTCCTCCGTAATCGTACCCCATTGTCCCTGCAACAGGACGCGTTCCCGAATAAAATTGTGCTTTGCGCCCTCGGGATTAAAAAAACGTATTCGCACGTTCACGGCGAGTCCGGTATCCACAAGCCAGCTATACCGCGTTTTTTCTTCCAGCACCGCCAGCAGATCGGCAAAACGCTGCTCTGGCATGGACTTTCCCTCCATTAATTGAGTCATGCCCTCCAAACGGAACTTCATGATTCCTTTGCCGCCCACGTGACCCAGCACATACCAGCGTCCGTATTGATGATCATAGATGACCTGCAAGGGCAGAATGGTATGTTCACGGCCTTCTGTCTCCTTTTCAAACAGCGGATTGGTATTCTGTGACCCATACATGCTTCGTTTGGATGTCGAAAAATATAAAAAGCTCACACAGCGCCGTTGCCGAATGGCATGCAAAAGCGGGTGAATATGGGCTTCGTCCAGAATGCGTGAGTAGTAGTGATACTTATATAAAAAAGGGGTCGCTATATCACGATCTCCGCTTTGACGGCGCATCGCTTTTTTCAAATGATCACGCAGCAGAAATCCCTGCACGGAGGGAAGCTGGGTGTTGGCCATAATGTCTACAAAATCATACAAGTCCAGTAATTCCTCATCTGTCAGCCCTGTGACCAGATCATTGCGGACAGCATAGCGGTACGGTCTGCCGCCGGGCTCCTTGCGAACCACGCCGACTTCAACAAGATATTTCAGGTCCGAACGGATCGTTTTCTCATCCGGCAGTGTACTGTCGGAAGGCAGTCCGTCACAGCAGGCATCCAGCAACTCCATGGTGGTCAGGGGCTGCGATTGTAGTGCTGTCAGTAATAAAGCCAAACGGACGCTTTCTGATTCCTTGAGCGATTTGGCTCGAAACAGGAATAGCAGTAATGGATCTGCGGATTCATAATAATTAAAGCGCAGCATTTCGTTAAAATCATGTCCCTGCTCCGCAGGCAGCTGCTGCTGCACGGATTGGACGATTTCTTTGAGCCGCCGAATTGTCTTATCAAAGGTATGTACCGAAATGCCCAGTCTGTCTGCAAATTGCTGTCGATTGTAAGCACCGCTTGTCAATGTCAACATGCGCAGAAATTGAATTTCTTTATCAAAGCTTTCTCTCGCCATGGTGATTCCCCATTTCTGTGCTATTCTGCGAAAGGATGTATCCCTTTATTTTAACAGGGAAGGGATGCACGAAAAAGGGAATTTATTCATCTTTGTAATACTTTCACCATGTTCACGACTCCCAAAATCAAGGATTATAGATATATAAGTTGTCATATCCAATGGGTATGCAGCGCTTCAAGTGCTCAAGGTATGGCCTTTTGTGCTGTGGGGAAAGGAAATAACAGAGCAGCTTCAAGAAATACTGTAAATGATTTAGGGAGGTAATAGCATGACCGATATAAAGCATAAGCACGATTTAATCAAGCCGGACATGCGCGCAACGATTTTGCGTGAGCTGCGAGCCTTGGAGCAGGAGGAGCAGGTGCGTATTGTATATGCCTGTGAATCAGGCAGTCGGGCCTGGGGATTTCCTTCACAGGACAGTGACTATGATGTGCGTTTTATCTATGTAAGGCCAATGGAATGGTATTTGTCCATTTTTGACAAGCGCGATGTGATTGAGCGACCGATCAGCGATTTGCTGGATATGAATGGCTGGGATTTGAAAAAGGCGCTCAATTTGTTTCGCAAGTCCAATCCACCTTTGCTGGAATGGCTGCAATCTCCGATTCCCTATTTGGAACAATATTCAGTCGCTGAGCAGATTCGCGCTATATCGCCGTTAACCTTCTCGCCGAAGTCCTGTATGTATCACTATCTGAATATGGCCAAAGGGAATTACCGGGATTATTTGCAGGGAGAACAGGTGAAGATCAAGAAGTATTTTTATGTGCTGCGCCCGCTGCTGGCCTGCGGCTGGATTGAACGGAATCATAGCATGCCCCCGATGGAATTTAAAACGCTGCTGGAGGAATTAGTTCCATCAGATACAGAGCTTTATCAAGTCATCGAACATTTGCTGGAACGTAAAAAAGCGGGCGAGGAGCTCGATATTGAGCCACAGCTTTCGGTGGTAAATGATTTTATACGACAGCAAATTGCTTATTTTGAAAAGACGGCGCCTTTGCTACAGTATATGGAGGGTGGACGTGATCAGCAGCTGGATGATTTGTTCCGCGCTGCGGTGAAGGAAGTATGGGAAGCATAGGAATCGGAGCCGATTGATCCGAGATTGTAGCTTATAAAGGAGGGATTTAGAAAGGTATGGGTACATCATTGATTGATATTGGTGTGAATTTGATGCACCGATCGTTTCATGCGGATCGGGAACAGGTGGTAGAGAGAGCGGCAGCCGAAGGGATTACGCCGCTGATTATTACCGGGACAAGTGTCCGCAGCAGCCGAGACGCTTCTCAGTATGCGGCGCGTTATCCGGGCAAGCTGTACGCGACAGCTGGCGTGCATCCTCATGATGCTAAAAACTGCAGCGCAGATACGATTCAGCAGCTCCGCCAGCTCGCGGGTCAGCCGCAGGTCGTATCTATAGGGGAATGTGGACTGGACTATAACCGTGATTTTTCTCCGCGTGATGTGCAGCGCCGATGGCTTGGGGAGCAAATCCAACTGGCGGGTGAGCTGAATATGCCGTTATTTCTGCATGAACGGGATGCGCATGAGGACTTTGTTGCTATGCTGCGGGAGCATCAGGATGTGGTGGATAAGGCAGTGGTGCATTGCTTTACCGGAACTGCACGGGAATTGCATACGTATATAGAAATGGATCTGTATATTGGTATTACAGGCTGGATCTGTGACGAACGGCGCGGCAAGCATCTGCGTGAACTGGTCAGGGATATTCCTTTGGACCGTTTGATGATTGAAACGGATGCTCCATTCCTGACCCCGCGTAATTTGCCCGTGAAGCCAAAAGATGGCCGTAATGAGCCGATTTATCTCGGTCACATTGCCGCTACGATTGCCGAATGTACAGGGCGAAGCGTCATGGAAATTAAAATTGCGACGACCGAAAACGCCAAACGTTTTTTCGGATTAACTATTGCGGAATAAGGCTGCAATGTAGTACGCATGATTTATGCAATCGGGGTGATGACAGATGGAGCTGTTTTTCAGAGACAACTTTTTTAGCACAGGACTGACCGAGATTATGGATGGCAATGGCGAAGTGGCGGGAAGTGTGGATTTGAAAAGCGCCTTTGGTTCATCCGTAGATGTATATGACGCTGGCGGAAGGCTGGCGTTTGGCGGCAAATTTCGTTTTTTTGTTGGAAAGTGGGAAGTGAGCGATGCTGCCGGGCAATTAGTCGGTGTGCTGCGAACCCGAATGAGCTTGATGTCCAAAAGGTATGAATACGATGCTGGACCACGAGGTGTCTATGAGATTACATCACCTGCATTCTCCAAGGAATACATCATTCAGGGGGATGACGGGAAGACCGTGGCGGTATTCAATCAGACCAGTCGCTGGTTCCAGTCCGGGGCATTTCATTTGGAAAATGACTCCCTGTTACTGGATAGCTATGAACTGATTGTGGTTATCATGGGCATACATGCGATTCAGAACAGGAATTCCTCAGCCGGAAGCCAATCTTCCGTGTAGATCGTTATTGAATTATAAATAGGATTGTCAAAGCCATAGATGTGGTGTACATTAAAGTGAATTAAAAAGCATTGTCGGGAGCTTGAGAAAGTCAGGCTGAGAGGGTGGTCCTTGCCACCGACCGTGAAATCTGATCTGGGTAATGCCAGCGTAGAGAAACCTGGAGCACTATACAAGAAACAGGAATACCACTTGTTTTGCGGTTTGTCGATGGATTTATATCATATAACAAGCTAAGGAGCTGCGGGTCTGTAAAATACTGCGGACGACCATGGAGCATTTTGTTTTGCCCATGACTTTGGCTGATTTCAGTAGAATAGATTAAGCTACGGTTATATGAGATATATCGACAAATGATGATTTGTATAGTGATCACCTTATTACTGCGCATAAAGCTTGCCTGGAGATTCAGCTCCGGACAGGCTTTTTTTTATTGGCCAAGAGGCCTATTTTAAGGAAAAAGGGGAGCATATCATCAATGAATACGAATGTAAGAGCGTCCAAAGGGTTGAAGCTGACAGATATTTTGGTCACGATTGTGATATCCGTTGTGTTCGGGCTGGTTTATAAAATATGGGGGCCTGCCTATGACTTGATGAAGCCATTCGGTCTGCACGCCGAACAACTGATGTATGGCATGTGGTTTATGGCAGGCACGTTCGCTTATCTCATCATTCGCAAGCCGGGGGTTGCGATTTTGGCAGAGGTGGCTGCGGCCACGGTCAGTGCTTTTCTGGGCAGCGAATGGGGAATGTCCACCTTGTACTATGGTCTGCTGCAAGGCTTGGGAGCGGAGCTGTTCTTTGCGATTTTTCTGTACCGGAACGCCAACCTGTGGGTCACATCACTGGCTGCTGTTGGAGCGGCTGTCGCCTCTCTGATTTTGGACTTCAGCTACGGGTATATTGATCAGCTTTCGACCTGGAACTACGTTTTGTATATTGGATTTCGTATGATTGGCAGTATCGTTATTGCTGGAGTGTTCGCATTCTATCTGGCCAAGGCGCTGGAAGTAACCGGGGTTACACGAACCTTGAGACCTGCAACGCAGCAAGATTACAAGGGGCTGGATTAATGAGCCGGGCAGTCGAGGATGTGGTGGCATCGATCACTCATCTTCGTTTGAAATTTCCCGGTGAGCAGGAACTGCTTTTTCATAATATGTCTTTATCCGTCCGTAAAGGGGAAAGGCTGCTGCTGCTTGGGCCAAGCGGCTGCGGCAAATCAACGCTGCTTCAGGTGCTGAGCGGTCTGATCCCGCGTACGATAGAAGTACCTATGAAATGCGATGGTGCCGTAATCCCGGCTTTTTCCGGTATCGTATTTCAAGACCCGGATACACAGTTTTGTATGTCTTATGCAGATGAGGAACTGGCTTTTGTACTGGAAAATAATCAGGTTCCGCGGGAGCAAATGCCGTCTCGTATTCGCAAGCTGCTGATGGAGGTCGGACTTTCGACGGATGATGTGCACATGCCTATTGGCAGCATGTCACAGGGGATGAAGCAGCGTCTGGCCATTGCGTCTGTGCTGGCGATGGAGCCGGAGGTGCTTTTTCTGGATGAACCCACGGCTCTGCTGGACGAAGAGGGCACCGCACAGGTGTGGAATACGATTCGCCGCATTTCAGAAGGCCAGACGCTGGTGATCGTAGAGCATAAGATAAATGAAATTGTCCACGATGTGGATCGGATTGTAGTGCTTTCAGCGCAAGGGGAAATCATCGCAGACGGAACCCCGGAAGAAGTGTTTCATATGCATCGGCAGGCCTTGTCCGAGTATGGTGTATGGTATCCGGGGGTATGGGATGAAGCGTCTTCGCCGCGTTGGAATGAACAAGAGATGCAGGAGCATGGCACCGATAGTGTCGATAGACTGTCCGTCTTGGCAGATGAAGCAGCTTTGCTGGAACTGGAACGTTTCTGCGGTCTTCGTGGATCAAGTCCGGCTATTCAGGTGAAGCAGGCACGGGTGAAGCCGGGGGACTGGATTGGCGTAGTCGGTGAAAACGGGGCGGGTAAAAGCTCGCTGCTGCTTTCCATGATGCGTTTGCTTCACACCCAGGGAAGTTATCGTGTGAACGGAGTAGAGGCAGGCGGTACGGAAGAGCTGGCAGAGCGTATTGCGTTTGTGTTCCAAAACCCTGAGTTGCAATTCGTAGCGCATACTGTACGGAAGGAACTGGAGTATTCGTTACCCACGAACTTGTTTACAGCCGAACAACGCAGTGAACGCGTGAATCGAATGCTCGTACAGTTCGGACTGGAACGGCTGGATGAACGTCATCCGTATCAGCTTTCGCTCGGACAAAAGAGACGGCTGAGTATTGCCACGGCTATGATCCGTGAGCCAGCCGTGCTGTTGCTGGATGAACCGACCTTTGGACAGGATGCGCGCAATACCTTTGTTATCCTGGACATGCTGGAGGAGCTTAGAGCGGCAGGCACAGCCATAGTGATGGTCACACATGACCCGGAAATCGTTCGTCGGTACTGCACAGTTACATGGCGGGTGCAGAAGGGAGAGCTGCGGCATGAACCTGTCTTTTCCCCATCGTGAAACATGGCTGCATCGTGTGAATCCGGGGCTAAAGCTTGTGATGTTTTTCTTGCTGTTCGTGGTCGTTATTGTCATACATAATCCGAACGTTATGTTAAATGTAGCGTGTGCTATGCTGCTGCTGCTCGTCTGGTCGGGGCACCCATGGAAGCGACTGCTGCTGTATGGTTCTCCTTTTATACTGGTGTTTATTTCGACCTCAACAGGCATGATGCTGTTTGGTAAAGGAGTCACGACCTGGTGGACATGGGGCCTGATCCATATTACGCAGGAGAGCTTTTATCGGGGCATGCATCTGGGCTTTCGTGCGCTGAGTATGGCAGCAGTAGGGCTGCTATTCGGTTTGACGACTCGTCCGGTGAATCTTTTTTATTCGCTGATGCAGCAATGGAGACTTCCTCCGAAGTATGCGTACAGCTTTTTGGCAGCCATGCGGCTGATGCCGATTATGCTGGAGGAATTCCAGACATTGAGGCATGCCCATCGTATTCGAGGCTCACAGCAGCATGTGTCCAAATGGAATATGTATGCCACGCTTCGCAGATATGCGATTCCGCTGCTCGCTCAAAGCATCCGGCGCGCACAGCGAATCGCTATCGCGATGGAGGCCAAGGGCTTTGTGAACGAAACCAGACGCACGTATTATTATGTGATCCGTTATTCGGCTGTAGATATTGTGTTTATTTGTTATTTTGTGGTGATGCTTGTGCTCGCTTGGGAGTTAGGTATCCGCTTTCCTTATGTAGAAGTGTGGGATGTGCGCTAAACTACTGCCAAAAGGCTATGCCCGATTTCTGCTCTGTGTTATATTAATGCAATGGGAATTGACGGCTCGTACAGACCTGACTGGGCTGGCGAGCTTATTACATTTTCCCTGAGAAAAGGAACATCAGGAGGCCGGTTTCATGATTACGCTGCATCAGGTAAGCAAGCATTATACCACCTCAAGCGGCCAATTTCATGCGGTTCAATCCGTGTCCCTTCAAGTGGAGGAAGGGGAAATTCACGGTATCATAGGTGCCAGCGGTGCCGGTAAGTCCACGTTGCTCCGGCTGATGAACGTATTGGAACGGACGGATGAGGGGAACGTGATTGTGAATGGGGAAGAACTGACTCGCATGCCGGAAAAACGTCTCCGTGAATCGAGGCGATCTATCGGGATGATTTTTCAGCATTATCATCTCGTTCACAATCGGACGGTTAGTGGAAATGTGGCCATGCCGCTGGAGCTGGCGGGCGTCCCGAAAAAAGAGCGAGCGGAACGTGTGCGTGAATGCCTGCAATTCGTTGGTTTAGCTGATAAGGCAGAGCAGTATCCAGCACAACTGAGTGGAGGTCAAAAGCAACGTGTGGCGATTGCCAGAGCACTGGCGAATCGACCTGCGGTGCTGCTTTGTGATGAGCCGACCTCGGCGCTTGATCCGCAGACGACTGCGGGTATCCTTGGCGTGCTGCGGGAGATTAACCGCGAGCTGGGGGTTACTATTGTGATCGTCACGCACGATATGGACGTGGTACGCAGCATTTGTACCCGTGTATCAGAGATGCGGGACGGGCATTTGCTTTCAACGCAGCGGGTGGCTGACCCTGCAGGCGGCTCAACCGTGAAAGCAGGTGAAGCTGATGAATGACATGCTGAGCATCATTGCACAGTATCAGTCAGAGATATGGAAAGCCATCGGAGAGACGTTTATCATGGTGGGGATTTCTATCGCAGCGGCTGTTCTGCTGGGGCTTCCGGCAGGAACGATTTTATATTTGTGCGGCAAAGGGCAAAAATATGAAAATCGGCTGTTGTTCACCATACTGAACAGTCTGGTCAATGTCATCCGCTCGTTCCCGTTTTTGCTGCTCGTCGTATTTATGATCCCATTTACACGTCTGGTTGTGGGGACGGCGCTGGGTACGATGGCCGCTACGGTTCCCTTGTCAGTGGTGGCCATCGCCTATTATTCAAGGCTGGTAGAGCAATCATTGCTGGAGGTGCCCAAGGGTGTGATTGAAGCCGCTACTTCAATGGGCGCGTCTACCCTTCAGCTAATTTTCAAGTTTTTATACGTGGAAGCCCGTTCCGGGCTTGTGCTGGGTTTGACCACATCGACCATCAGCTTCATCTCCTACTCCACGGTGATGGGCATTGTGGGCGGCGGCGGGGTAGGCGATTTTGCCATCCGCTACGGTTACCAGCGGTTCGAAACAGGCTTGATGGCGTTCACCATCGTTGTCATGATTATTTTCGTACAAGCCATCCAGTTCACCGGAAGCACCATATCCCGCCGGATCGACAAGCGGTGATGATAGCTTTTACACTTGCACCACCCACTATGGGAAATAAAAATGACTTTACAGCACCTCAAAAGCGTAGCGGGCAGAATTGTTCTGGAGAAGCGTAGCGTTCGCCTTTATCCCCGGATTTTTACCATGTAATGGTTTATAAAATGAAAAAAATCCGGGGGTAACAGCGATCGGAAGAACAATCTGCACGCGAAGCGGCTGCGGCTCCCTCTGTAACTCACTTTTTATCTTCCCATCACAAACTTACTTGGAGGTTGCTCATCGAATGAGTCGCAAAAACAATATGAAAACGAACCTGAAATTACTTACGTTATTGGCTGTCGTTATGCTGCTGGTTGCCGGATGCGGCGGTCAAAAGCAGGCAGCACAAGAAACACAATCTAAAGAAGCGACTTCCCAAAAAGAAGTGACCCTGAAAGTAGCAACACTGATCCCGCCGATGACGGATGTGCTGGATATCGTGAAACCGTTGCTCAAGCAGGACGGAGTCAATCTGGAAATTGTCGTGCTGTCGGACAATATCCAACCCAACAACGCCTTGGCAAGCCACGAAGTGGATGCCAACTTCTTCCAACACGCCCCTTACATGCAACAATATAATGAAAGCAATAAAGCCGATCTGGTAGCAGTGAAGCCGATTTACAACGCCATCTATGGCGCGTACTCCAAAAAATACAAGAATATTAAAGACCTGCCCGAAGGTGCAACCATTGCTATTGCCAATGACCCGGCTAATACCGGACGTTCTTTAGTTATGATGGAGCAAAACGGTCTGATCAAGCTTAAAGAAGGTGTAGGCTATAATGCTACACAGGCTGATATTATTGAGAACAAGAAAAAGTTTGTGTTTAAAGAAGTGGATCTGTTGATGCTGGCGCGGTCACTGGATGATGTGGACTTGGCTGCCATGTACCCTGCCTATGCCAAGCCGCTGGGTCTGACGCCGAAGAAGGACGCGCTGATTACAGAAAAGGATGATGGTCACTTCGCTATTAATCTGGTAGCACGCAAGGATAACGTGGATTCCGATGCGATTCAAAAGCTGGCAAAACGTATGACCGGACCAGAGGTCCGCAAATTTTTTGAGGATAATTTCAAGGAAAGCGTTGTTCCTGCATTTTAAAAAATAAGTATTGTGAAACATCGTTTATAGGGAAATGAGACCTGTATAAGGTAATGAAGTCTGTGCGAGCAGATGAAATTACTGGTGCAGGTCTTTTTCTTTTCTAACCTTTATATGGATATTTTTTAGTGAAAACAGGGTATAAAGTCTTAGTTTTTAAGATTTCAGCGTACGATACTGCTATGAATTTTGGTCATTAAGGGTGATGGAGTAATGCTTGTGAGCATATTAAAATAAATATACGAACAAACATTCGTTTTCATTTTGATTTCGTTTTCGTTAACAATGTTTGTATATAGGTAAAAGATTCAGCTGACAACGGATCAAAAGTGGAAGTAAGAAGGAAGGAGAACGTTATGAAGCTGGTTGTAACTGTAAAAAGTTTGGGGAAACGCAAGCCAGCACTCGCACGACAAGAGATGGAGCTGAGTCCTGTTCCACAAACATTACGAGAATTGATTACCGCAACGGTTGCCCTGAATATCCAAAGACTGCGGGAAAAGCAGGATAGCGTAGCGCTGATTCCTTTCCTCACAGGAGAGGAAATTCAGGTGCAAGGCGAGACAGGCAAGGTCGGATTTGGTTCCATTTATAATGATGCTATACCTGATATTAAGGATGCTGTAGACACGGCGATGCAGGCTTTTGAAGATGGTTTATACAGGGTTTTTGTACGTGACGAGGAAGCTACTGAGCTGGATGTTCCTTTGTTGCTGGAGGATGGAGACGAAATCGTATTTATACGGTTTACAATGCTGGCCGGAGGCCTATGGTAGAGGGGGAAATGAAATATGCAGCAGGAGAAAAGTGAGCAAGAATATTTCACCATACTAAGGGAGCGCGCGGCGCAACTGGATGGACAACAACAGGAGTTGGCGCAGTATGTTGTAGAACTGGGTCAGCTTCATTACATATACGAGAATGAGAAGCCTTTTAATGAATGTCAGCGAATATTGAAAGCACAGGCAGCAGAAAGCGGAGAACCGCTGTTCAAGCCATTGGCAGAGGTGTTGCGTCGGCTGATTGGGCAAACAGCAGGTGATGTGTTCGCACATCTTACGGAGCATGTGACTGAATATCCGTACAGCACAGGGTATGAGCGCAAACCGTTTCGCACTTCGGATATCACGGCTCATACTTCTCGGATTTATAAAAGAATGGTGCAGTTAATCCGAATGGACTGGATCGGCTTCTCCATGATGGATTATTTAACGAGAAAGGATTATGAACAAGGCAGGGATTACCGGATTCAGGAGACGATTAGTGATTGGATAGCCTATGAGCTGGATAACGGCAATTCACAGGTGCTTGAGGCGTTAAAAGGTATTATTTATGGCGAAAATCAGGCGGCGTTGCTTACGCGCAATATGATTAAAGGTATGCTCCTGAGTCATCAGGAGGATAACTATCACATGATTGGCGAACTGCTGACAGCGGCCAAGCTTCAGGAGGGGCTGCGCCAAAGCATTGTGGAACAAATGGATGAAGGAACCCTAGAGGCTCTTATATATCTGTTGAAGTTGATTATAGACCAAGGCTTTATTCGTTACAGCTCAGTAGTCCGGGCGCTTGCGGTATGGACGGGTATGGGATTGGAATCTGCTAATCAGCGGGTAGTTCGCCAATTGATCGAGCAGGCGTATGAAGCATTAACCCGTAGCGAATTGCGCCAAGAGTGGTTGACCAGTGCAAATGCTAATGAAGTGTATATGAGTCTGTGGGCAACGGCGGTACATGAGGAACGTGACTTGTATGGGCAGGTGCGGAAACTCATGGAGCAGGGGGCACCCTACCAGAAAATCGTGGCACTTTATGTGCTGTCTAACAGTGAGAACAAGGATGTACGTCTTGGAGTTGCCAGAGAGCATTTAAACCAGACGGACCCGGAGCTTCAATATTGGATACTGACGAACTATACAGGCAATTATTTTTATGAATGGGTAGAAGGCGGGACGGTCGCGGATCGGATCGTTAAAGTGGTGCATACTCCTTTGCTGGATCGTAAAGAGGAGCGGCGCAAGGATTTTGAGCGACTTCATGACCTGTTTGTACATATGAAAAAAGGGGAGTCTAGCGAGCCCTCCAAGGTGCTTGATTTTGTAAACGTCTATCATCGCTCGGATGCTCCAATTCAAAAAATGTTGTATCTCGCAGGCTATGATATGGACGCGGCCTGGATTGGGGAAATCATAGCCTTGAAGGATCAGATTAGCCCTAACCTGCGTGGCGAGCTGTTAAATCATTTTGTACAAAATCCTGATGACAAGGTGCAACGTGATTTTATATTTTCCAGCCTGTCCGACAAAAGCATGAGTATCCGTGAGTTCGCTGTTGCCAAAGCACGCAAGCTGACGCTGACGGAAGCAGAAATGCAGCAGATGGAGGCTCTATTAAAGCTTAAGACAGGCTCGCTGCGGCAAAGTGTCATTGGTGTGCTGCTCTCACAGCCGCAAGGGCCTTTGGCTGGCTCACTGGAACGGTTGCTTCGAGCCAAGGCGGAGCTGCAACGATTGGGTGGACTGGAAATATTGACGAAGATCTATGCAGACCCTGAATGTGCAGAACAATATGAAAGCCTGCGGGCTTTGGCGGATATCATCCAGCAACCGACAGCCAAGGAGGAGCAACTGCTGTCCAAGCTGGGGCAGGATGATACTTATACAGGCGCAAATGGCTTTGGTTTGTACGATCCAAATGCCAGGGAAGCTTGGCTGGAAGAGAAAGCCGATCTTGGAGATTTTCGATTAGCCGATGTTTTTGTATGCCCCTTGGATAAGCTCAAGCAGTTCTTGAGTGGACTGGATGAGCTTGTCCACCACCATCGTGATGTGGAATATACTGCGGAATATTATTCGGGATACAAAGATACGTTGCTTATTGGGACGAACCTCCGTCCTCTGCGGCTGGTTCAAGCCGATGAAGAAGTAGATTCCAGGCTGTCTTTATATCCTCTTTATAAAGAATGGGAGCGTTATTTGCAGGAAAGCGGCATGGAAGCGCGGGAACTGCTGGAGCTTGTTTTTTATGACCGGTTGGAGCCGATGGATCAAACGCTGGATCGCTACTATCGGTATTTTTCCTATAACATGGACTATTCAGAACGAAGCAAGCACAAGCTGCTGGAAGGATGGCGTAAAGACTTCGCCGAGCAAATGTATCCTCTGGATCGGATTAACGAGGTTCAGAAGTGGATGGCAGAGCTGACCTATTCCGATCAGGTAAGCACACTGATTAATGCTTATTTCATGGATACATCCGGCGAGGAAACATTTGACGTAATCGACCTTGCTTTAAATTCACTCATGCAGGCCATGCCCAAGGACAGACCTGCTGAGGATATGGGAATGCTTCACCTATTGTCTGGCCCGTGGGTAGGACTGGAGAAGGGGCGGGTCTATGATGGCGAGTCCTTTAAGCGTTTTTTCCATACCTTTGTGAACTACGCAGAACTGCCAGGAGCGGAAAATCGCTTTTATTCGCCACTGGATCTGGAGGATCATTTCAAGGCATATGGCAACGGATTGATTGGTGTAGGGGAAGTATATCGGGAACTGCTGGCTGGCAGTGATAGCCGGAGTCATATGAGTTCCTTAACGAATGCCCGTAATACATGGATTACCAGTTCGCCAGAATTTGTAGAAATACGGCGTATCGTTATTGATCGGCTGCTGGAGGTTGAATTGCTTCGGGGCGACTTGCCTACTGAGGCTACGCCAAAGGTCATGGGCTTGAGCCGGATTGAAGGCATGGATTATTTTATCCGTATTCTGGGAGGTCTTGACAAGGAAACATTCGTCCGAGGTTATGTGTACGGCTATGGTGATCGTATTACCAAAAAGGAGTCGTTCAGCCATCTGCTCAAGGCATGTTATCCAAGTGAAGGCGAAGATGCCATGCTGCTCAAGGAAAAGCTGAAAAACGTTAAAATTACGGATAAACGTCTGCTGGAGGCGGCGATGTATGCCCCGCAGTGGATTGAGATTGTAGCCGATTATCTTGAGTGGAAAGGGCTTCGCAGTGCGGCATGGTACTTTCATGCACATATCAATGAAGGCTTTTCGGCTGAGAAGGAAACGATTGTAGCCCATTATTCACCGATTGCTCCGCAGGATTTTAATGACGGTGCCTTCGATATTCACTGGTTTCACGAAGCCTATGAGACGTTGGGCGAAGAACGATTTGAACTGCTGTACGATTGTGCCAAGTATATTTCGGCTGGAGCCAATCACCGCCGATCCCAATTGTTTGCGGATGCGACGCTGGGCAAGCTGAAGCTGGACGAAATAAAACAATCCGTGGAAGATAAGCGGAACAAGGATCATTTGCTGACCTACAGTTTGATTCCACTTGCAGGGTCCCCTGAGCCAGATGTACGGGAACGTTATGACTTTATTCAACGGTTTCTGGAGCAAAGCAAAAAATTCGGAGCACAGCGGAAGGCCAGTGAGGCTCTGGTCTCGCGGATTGCGCTCGGAAATTTGGCGCGCAATGCAGGTTATGATGACGTAACCCGGCTCGTATGGGATATGGAAGCACGTAAGCTGGAGGATCTCCAGTCTTATTTTGAGCCACATGCATTGGAAGAGGGTACGACGATACAACTTGTCATTGATGCAGAAGGGGCAGCAGACATTGAGGTTGTCAGCAAAGAGAAAACGCTGAAGTCTATTCCGGCTCGTTTTAAGAAGGATGAGTATGTTGTTGCCTTAAAGGAACTTAAAGGAGATTTGGCAGATCAGTATCGCAGAGCCCGTAAGGAACTGGAACGCTCTATGGAATCCGGTACGGCTTTCATGGTGAAGGAACTGAAGGGATTATTGGGTAATCCTGTGCTTGCTCCGTTGGTACGGACGCTAGTATTCAAGGCTGGGGATCATCTCGGATATTTCAATGAGGATACGTTGGCATTGGCCGCTCCTTCTGCAGAACAGCATACTGTGGGAGAAGAAGACAAGCTGATTATCGCTCATTCGCTTCATTTGTACGAAAGCGGCCGTTGGGGCGACTTCCAGAAGGACTTATTCGATCGTCAGATTCGTCAGCCATTCAAGCAGGTGTTCCGTGAACTGTACTTGCCAAACACGGATGAACGTGCAAGCGCAACGATTTCCCGCCGATATGCAGGACATCAGGTACAGCCGAATAAAACGGTATCCCTGTTGAAGGGCCGCCAGTGGACGGTCAGCTATGAGGATGGACTCCAAAAGGTGTATTATGCCGAAAATCTGATTGCGAATCTGTATGCCATGGCAGACTGGTTTTCACCAGCGGATACCGAGGCGCCTACGCTGGAAACGGTGCAATTCTTTGATCGGACAACGTATAAGAGTGTACCGTTGGAGGAAGTTCCTCCTGTCCTGTTCTCCGAAGTCATGCGGGATGTGGATCTGGTTGTCAGTGTTGCCCATGTGGGCGGCGTCGATCCGGAAGCCAGTCTTACGACCATTGAAATGCGCAGCGTCATTGTACAGGAATCATTGCGTTTGCTGAAAATCAGCAATGTACGCCTGGATGGAAATTATGCACGTGTAGATGGCACGCTTGGTGAATATGCGGTGCATTTGGGAAGTGGTGGTGTCTACAAGCAAGCGAAGGGAGCGCTGCATATCATTCCGGTACATTCCCAGCATCGTGGGCGCATCTTCCTGCCGTTTCTGGATGAGGACCCAAGAACAGCCGAGATATTATCCAAAATCGTGCTGCTGGCTGAGGATCAGAAGATTAAGGACCCGCAAATTCTTACACAGCTTCAAGCGTAGGACGTATGAACTCAACTTTCGCTCCTGGAAAATCGTTTCAAATCCTTGACTGTTTAGGTGGAAACTCAGTTTGGTCCCTATTTACACCCAAACACCCGCTTGTTTGAGATCATGGAAGAGAAATTGGTTTTAAGTCTGGCTGCGGAAGTTGAGTCATGTAATACTCAGGCATATAGCTCTTGATGAATTGCCGGTTGCCTTTCCCGTTATGAAAGTGGATAAAAAGTTTTATAGATATGCCATTCAATAATTGGCCTACACCAAGATGCTTCTGAACGGCCATTCTGACTCAAGACCTGAACTGGTGATCTGCCGTAACCGTCCTGCTGCCGAGCCGCAACAGAAAACGCCGTCGAGCAGGAAATCCTTTTGTTTAGGGCAGGCGTTTGCTAGAATGAAGGAGATTGTGAAAGTCAACGTTAAGCATATTGCTGGGAGGGACGCAAATATGAGTAATAAGATTAAATGGGGAATTGTCGGCACGGGATGGATCTCAGATCAGTTTGTTGCGGATTTGGCACATGTTACAAATGGGGAAGCATACGCTGTTGGATCACGTACTATTGAAAGCGCTACCGAGTTTGCAGCCAAGCATCAAATGGCACAGGCTTACGGAAGCTATGAGGAATTGGTGCAGGATTCCGAGGTTGATGCTATTTACGTAGGAACTCCTCATCCCTTTCATACAGAAAATGTTCTGACAGCTCTTCGGGCCGGCAAAGCCGTCTTGTGTGAGAAGCCCTTCACTGTGAATAGCAAAGAGCTGAAGGAACTGATCGGCTTTGCGCGTGAGCGTAAGTTATTTTTGATGGAAGCCATGTGGACACGTTTTTTACCTCCGATTCGCCAGGTGCGGGAGTGGATATCTGCGGGACGCATTGGCGAGGTCAAGCTGGTTAAGGCGGAATTTGGTTTTCGTGTAGACTGGAACCCGGAGGGGCGGCTTTTGAACCCTGAGCTGGGCGGAGGTGCTTTATTAGATACGGGAATTTATCCGGTTTCTTTTGCTTCGATGATCTTCGGCCCTGAACCTGAGCATGTATGGAGTACCGCCCATATTGGAGAAACGGGTGTTGATGAAACATTTTCCATCCTGCTGGATTACGGTAAAGGACGCACGGCCATGCTTAACGGGGCGGTTCGACTCGGACTGACGAATGAAGCCTATATTCATGGAACAAAAGGCTATATCCACATTCCGTCCTTCCTGAACAGCAAATCGGCTGCTTTATATGTGGAGGGTGAAGAGGTGCAGCATTTTCAGGATGACCGTGCTTCTACAGGATACGCTTTTGAAGCAGAAGAAGTGGGGCGCTGCTTGAACGAAGGCTTGCTCGAAAGCTCCACGATTTCGTTGGATGAATCACTAGGGATTATGAAGCTGATGGATCAAATTCGCACATAGTGGGGGCTGCGGTATCCGTTTGAATAATCACATCATCATATCCAATCCAGGGACCTTTCAGGTCGCTGGATTTTTTTGTTTTTATCGTTGCATTCTCATACATAAGGGATTCAAATTTTTGAAATAGCGACTTTGGTCGCACGCGATGAACCGGCATGGAAAGATCTCACAGAGTGGGACATATGAATCATTTTTTGTAATTCAATTTAGTTAAAAAAACGTCATTAAAAAGTTACAAAAGTGTAATTTCGTTGTCGGTTAAATGAATTGTTAGCGCTCTCTTTCTGAGGAACAGAATGAAGGTCCCAGTGTTTGATTTCCAGAAACTTTCAATGAAATTTTCGAAAATGTACGGTAGGGTGTTACGTGTCACTTGAGCCATTTCGGTTTTTGCTGACTTGCTTGCTTATCCCGTGGCTCTTGATTCTTGTCGGAGCTCGCAGGATCAAGAGACTTTGCAAGCCTGTGAAAGTGAATAGGCGCATTCACTTCATGACCAAACATCAAGGAGGAATTACAAACGTGAACGTGAAATCAACATGGTTGTTCCGAATGGTGATGATGACAGTTATCGCGGCTGTTGTGATCGGACCGATGAATATTGCAGGAGCGGCAGGAGGACGGACAGATCGGCCCTGGATGAACACATCACTCTCAGCAGAGAAACGGACGGCGTTACTGTTACAGGAAATGACACTGGAAGAGAAAATAGACTTGGTGACTGGCAAGGTCAACAATTATTATGGATTTTACAATAATCCGCTTGAGCGTCTGGGTATCCCGGCGTTGACGATGGCAGACGGCCCTGCGGGTGTGCGTATCGCTAATCCGGATGTACAGGACAAGCAATCGACTGCGCTGCCTGCTCCAATTGCGTTGGCTGCAACGTGGGATACCGGGGCTGCCAAACAGTACGGTGATTTGCTCGGAGACGAGGCTTATAATACAACCCACAATGTTGTGCTTGGACCAGGGATGGATATTGCCCGAATCCCATGGGGATCGCGAAACTTTGAATCGATGGGTGAGGACCCATTGCTGCAATCGAAAATGGTGACCGCTTATGTCAAAGGCATACAGAGCCATCCTGTTTTGGCGACTGCGAAGCATTACCTGATGAATAATCAGGAAACAGAGCGCTTCACAACGAATGTCAAAATCAGTGACCGTGCGTTGCATGAGATCTACATACGTCCATTTCAGGAGGCCATCGCCAAGGCTGATTTGGGCGGGGCTATGTGCTCCTTTAATAAGGTCAACGGCGAGTCTGCATGTGAGAACAAAACACTTTTAACGGACTTCTTGAAGAAGGAGATGCAATTCAAAGGCTTCGTAATGAGTGATTACGGTGCGAACCTGAGTACAGTGGAATCGGCCAACAGCGGCCTGGATCTGGAGACACCGGGGGCTCCTTATGGCAAATGGGGAGATCAGCTGCTGGCTGCTGTCAAAAGTGGCAAGGTAAGTGAAAAAACGATTGATGATAAGGCTGGGCGTATTCTCTTACAAATGTTCAGCAAAGGGTTGTTTGATCACCCGGTTCAAAATAATCAGATTGATGCTCGTGAACACGGTAAGACAGCTCGCCAATTGGCTGAGGAAAGTATGGTTCTGCTTCAGAATAAAAATAACGCATTACCGTTGTCCAAAGATAAACTTAAATCCATTGCTGTGATTGGCCCTGATGCAGATAACGGCACTGTGGCAGGCGGTGGCAGCTCGTTGGTGAATCCGACATATACCGTGAGTCCTTTGGAGGGCATCCGCAATCGTGTCGGCAAAGGAGTTAGCGTCCAATACGCCCCAGGCACAGACCCGATTTCTGCGGGAGATATTATGCCAGGACCATCCGCTGTTCCGTCTTCACTGTTGACGACATCTGACGAGAAAGAGAATACCAGTGTTGGATACGCCACTTATGGGGATGGTGAACAGGGGCTGCGAGGCGAATACTGGGAAAATAACAAGATGGAAGGCAAGCCGGTTCTGGTACGTAATGATGGCCAGGTCAACATGAATCTTGGATTTTATAATTATCAGGGCCTTAATGCGAAGTCCCCTAAAATCCCGAATACGCCTACGACACTGAACAGCTTGATATCTGCGCGCTGGACAGGTGCAATTGCAGCACCCAAGGATGGTGACTATGCGTTGTCCTTAACCAGCCTGGGATCAAGCAAGCTGTATCTCGACGACAAGCTATTCGTGGATAATCAAGGCACAAAGCTGAGCACGACGAAGAAAGACATCTCGCTCAAAGCGGGTGAAAAGCACAAAATACGCATCGAATACCGTGCCGATTATCCGGTAAGCGGGCGTGATTCCGGCGGTATGGTTCGTCTGGGCTGGGAGCCTCCGGCAGATGCTTCGGACAAGCTGATTGACAATGCAGTGAAGCTGGCGAAAAAATCGGATGTCGCGATCATTGTCACACGTACGTATGATAGTGAAGGCTACGTGGAGCGCTCCGATATGGAGCTGCCGAATAATCAGGATCGTCTGATCCGTGCGGTTGCCGCCGCGAACCCGAAAACGATTGTCGTACAAATGAGCGGCAGAGCCGTGCAAATGGATACCTGGCAGGACAAAGTCCCTGCCATTGTACAAGCGTGGTTTGCAGGGCAAGAGCAAGGCAATGCTATAGCACGTATCCTGTTTGGGGATGTGAATCCTTCCGGCAAGCTGCCGGTAACCTTCCCGGTTAACGAGCAGTCTACCCCTGTATCCTCACCAGAGAAATTTCCGGGCGTGAACGGAATAGGTGACTATTCAGACGGTATTTTTGTAGGCTACCGTGGATATGAGAAATCAGGTATTCAACCCGCATTCTCCTTTGGACACGGCTTATCCTATACGACGTTCGGATACAATGATCTGAAGGTAAAACAGCACACGAGCGGAAAGAAATCCAATCGCACGAGTACCGTCGAGGTTTCGCTAAAATTGAAAAACACCGGGAAGGCTGCCGGAGCAGAAGTTGTACAGGTGTACAGCGGCAAGCTTCCGACAACCGTAGAGACTCCATCCCGTCAACTGGCAGGCTGGTCTAAGGTCGAACTGAAGCCGGGCAAGGAGAAAAAGGTCCGCATTGAACTGGACCCGAAAGCTTTATCGTACTGGGATGAAAAATCCAAGGCGTGGGTTATGCCGTCCGGTGAAGTGCCGATTTATGTAGGCAGTTCCTCTCAGGATATTCGATTGACTGGAAGTGTTATGATTCCGGCAGCTTCCAAAGGAAAGGCAGCAAAGTAATCCCGTTACAAAAATAATCCCGTTATATTTGTTTTAAAGTGGTGATATTCAAGAGAGCGCGGGCGTTAGCACCGGCTCTCTTTTTGCCATGGCTATGAAACGCCAATAGGTATGCAATGTCCAATAGATTTGCGATGTCCAATAGGTATGCAAAGAGAAACCCGAGTGAAAGCTGAAATGGAAGGAAGGATGAGGATGAGCCAAGAGTATGGAGAGAGGAGGTCATTAGATGAAGAAACTCCAAAAGCAACGACGCGCCAACCTCTGGCTGCTCGTAGCTGCAGCTGCCATTTTGGTCTTTGCTGTTCTGGTCAGTATGGCTATACAGAAGGTTTTGAAGCCGGAAGCTGAGCATGATGTCAGCATGTGGTTAACAACACCGGACCCGGCGAATCGCCTAACGCAACAAGCCCCCATCCATTGGAAGAATGACAACAGTAAAGAAAATATTGAAAAAGCAGTGAACTCGGATACACTGACGGTTGAGGTAAAGCCAGATATTCGTTATCAAAAGATGGAGGGGTTTGGCGCAGCGGTGTCCGGTTCGTCTGCTTACTTGATGAACCATGGCATGTCTGCGAATCAGCGTGATCAACTGTTAAATGATTTGTTTACCGCTAGCGGCATTCAACTGAGCTATATACGGCATACGATTGGGGCATCGGATTATTCGGTGGATGAGCAGGGACAGCCTGCCAGCTATACCTATGACGATGTGGCCACAGGCAAGGACTATGAGCTGAACCATTTCTCCATTGCCAAGGATCGGGACGTGATTGATGTGCTGAAGCAAATCCTGAGAAGAGACGAGAATTTACGGATTATGGGAACGCCATGGACTGCCCCGCCCTGGATGAAATACGGGGAGCAGATATATAACGGCTGGTATTTGGACTATACCGATCCGCGTGTCTACTCGGCGTATGCCGACTATTTTGTTCGTTATATACAGGCTTATGCGAACGAGAGCGTTCCGATCCAGGCGATTTCCATTCAAAATGAACCAGAATTTACGACGTCAAAGTATCCCAGCATGAGTATGGGAGCAGCCGAGCAGGCGAAATTTATCAAGCAATATTTGGGTCCTGCCTTAAGTCGAAACCATTTGTCCACCCAAATTATTGCCTTTGACCATAACTGGGATATAGGGAGCGATTATGCCAAAACTGTGCTCGGGGATGAGCAGGCCCGAAGCTATACGCACGGCACGGCCTTTCATTGCTACAAAGGGGAGCCGACAGCGATGACAGACGTGCACAATGCTTTTCCGGATAAGCCTGTTTACATGACAGAATGCAGCGGGGGAGCATGGAGTCCGGGGTTTGGGGATGATTTGAGCTGGGATATGTCGAAGCTGATCATTGGTGCACCCCGAAACTGGTCACAAAACGTGCTTTTCTGGAATATTGCACTTGACCCGTCCGGCGGCCCAACCAATGGCGGCTGTACCAACTGTAGAGGTGTAGTTACCATCGACCCGTTAAGCGGTGCCGTTACGAAAAATGTGGAATACTATGCGCTTGGTCATGCCAGCAAGTTCGTCCGTCCGGGTGCGGTACGGATTGGTTCTACGCATTATAGCGGAAGTATCGAAACGGTCGCTTATCGCAATCCCGATGGCACGCTTGTTCTGATTGCTGCCAATACGGGAGCGAGCGAAAAGACATTTAAGGTTCAGCAGGGAAGCAAAGTTTTCACTTCTACACTTCCATCCAAGTCAGCAGCTACCTTCCAATGGAATCCTGCGGCTTCATGATACGGTTTGACAACAATGTTTATAAAAGATTTTAGAGCATTTGGTCCATTAGGCTGAGTGCTCTTTTTCTCATAGGTTACAGTACCGTTCTGCCTACTCCGTCTTCCATGAGGGTTCATGTATAGCAGTGAGTGCAGTCACATGGATATATAGAAAAACATGGCTATAATATAGATATAGTTTAAATTCTTTCTTTTTGGAGCTGGCAGCTTCAAATATCTTATAACTAGAGGATTTTGCAAAATCCTGACTAAGGAGAGGGAGAGTCTCATGAGCATACATTTAGAGCTGGACCCATTGTCAGTGGAAAGGCTGGATAGCGCCCTTTCAGGCAGACCGGGAATGTTTAAGCTGTTTTATGATACAGAGGGCTGCGGCTGCAACGGCGTCATTGTCATCCAGGTGATCACTACGGCGAATGCAACTGATAGGGAAGTTCAGTCCGAGCCCTATTCTTTTTGGGTAGACCGACAGCAGGAGCAGCAGTTTGACAGCAGCATGCGGCTTGAGGCAGAGCCCAACTATCCGTCATTCAAGCTCATTAGTGATGCAGGCATACTTAGTACCAACATTAGAATTCAAGATGTGCGCGTAAAATAAATACAACATGCATTGACAGAAATAGGTGGGGAAATTATGAATAAAACAAATTCTGTACAAGAATTTACATTTGAGGATATGAAAAAAATCTCAAGAGCTAAAATGGGAAAATCGCTCCCTATCGAGCTCTACAGAGCCATTCGTTTAATCGGGATGTATCAAGGACTTCCTATGAAAGGGAAGGGAACTACGGTTACTGTAGGTAGAAAAATTGGTGAGAGCTTGCCTATTCATTCATTAGAAGAACTGTTGGATTTATTCCGTGAATTAAAAATAGGAGATCCTCAGGTCGTTCTTGAGGAGGAACATAAAATTCATGTAGCTGTTAAAGACTGCTTTTGTGAGGGATTGCCCGAGATCGAAGGCAGTATGGTATGCGATTTGGAAGGAGCGATTATGGAGGGGGCCTTAAACAAAATCAAAGACAAGAGAGTTTATGTCAGAGAAATAAAATGTAATGTAAACGGAGACGAACATTGCGAATATGAAATTCGTTTTTAGTGAAAAAGACGAATCTCTTCCAGCCTAAATGGAATGAGGTTTGTCTTTTTTGTGTAGTCAGTTCCTTTGAAATGGTACAATAACGGTTATGATCATTCGAGAAGGACGTTGAGATAATGAAAAATTTGCTTGTTTCGGGCTACCGTGCCCATGAATTAAATATTTTCAGCCAAAAGCACGAAGGCATTCCATATATTAAAAAGGCGATTGCGGGCAGGCTCATTTCCCTCATTGAAGAAGGACTGGAATGGGTAATTACCCCCGGCCAATATGGGGTGGACCTGTGGGCCTGTGAGGTAGTCATTGCACTCAAACAGCAATATCCCCACCTGAAATGCTCTATTATGATGGCTTATCAAAATATGGAGGAAAAATGGAAGGAGGACAAAAAGGAGTATTTTCAGCAAATTTGTAATGCAGTTGACTATGTGGGCGTCGTCAGCCGCCAGCCTTATCAGGGAATATGGCAGCTCAAGGCACGGGATGAACTGCTTTTCCGCAAAACAGACGGTTTGTTGCTGGTCTACGACGAGGATGCGGGAGAGGGCAGTCCGCGTTTTATGAAGGAGCTTGCATTAAAGAAGCAACAGGCAGAAGGCTATCAATATATGAGCATCAGCTCGGAGGATATCCAAAGCATAGCGGATGAAGAACGATTATTCCTGGACCTCTGATTTTTAAAGCATCAGCACGGATTTTTGAACAAAGAGGCTAAGTTTGCCTCTTTTTTTCGTGTAAGCGCTATCATAAAATTTAAACAACAATAACTTATCAGTCACATAAAATGTATTTATTGAAAAAACAAACCATAAAAGGAGCCAAGGATTTATGAACAAAGGATTTCGGTATACCGCGTTGCTCTGTCTCGGTGCAATGCTATGTGGAATGGTCACTCCGATGGATAGTCATGTCTCTGCTGCCTCCACGAGGCAAATGGAAAAGCTGAACCGGGGAGCGGTTGCGGTCAAGGTGCCAGAGGGTGTACTTGTGAGCTGGCGTTTGTTGGGTACGGAAGCGGACTCGGTCAGCTTCAATCTGTACAGAGGGACAAGTAAGGTGAATACTACGCCGATTACCTCAAGAACCAACTTTTTGGATAAGGCAGGTACGACCTCATCCTCGTACACGGTTCGTGCCGTGGTAAATGGAACAGAACAGGCCGCTTCACCTGCGGTAAAGGTATGGAGCAACAATTATCTGGACGTTCCCATCCAGCAGCCTGCGGGTGGTAAAACCCCGGATAATGTCAGCTACACGTATAATGCCAATGATGCCAGTGTAGGGGATCTGGATGGGGATGGCGAGTATGAGCTTGTATTAAAATGGGACCCTTCCAATTCCAAGGATAATTCGCAATCCGGCTATACGGGAAATGTATTTTTGGACGGCTACGAGCTGGATGGAACACGCAAATGGCGAATCGATCTGGGACGGAACATCCGCGCTGGAGCGCACTACACGCAATTTCTCGTCTATGATTTTGATGGTGATGGCAAAGCGGAAATTGTATGCAAAACAGCAGATGGCACGGTGGATGGGACAGGTGTAAAGATTGGCAATGCTTCTGCTGACCATCGCAACTCCAACGGGTATATTTTGAACGGCCCCGAGTTTTTGACCGTGTTTGCTGGCAATACAGGCAAGGCCCTCAGCACCATTGATTATGTGCCGTCACGCGGGTCGGTGTCGAGTTGGGGAGATAATTATGGCAACCGAGTGGATCGTTTTCTGGCCGGGGTTGCTTATCTGGATGGGGTGCGGCCCAGCATTGTGATGGCACGGGGCTATTACACCCGGACGGTTCTGGTCGCATATGACTGGCGTAACGGAAATCTGAGTCGTCGCTGGACCTTTGACAGCAACAGCTCCACCAATCCGGGGACAGCTGGGCAGGGGAACCATAGCCTGAGTGTGGCGGATGTGGACGGAGATGATAAGGACGAGATCGTGTACGGCTCGCTGGTGGTGGACGATAACGGGGCGAAGCTGGTTAACACGAAGATGGGACACGGCGATGCACTTCATGTCGGGGATTTGGACCCGGACCGTTCAGGATATGAAGTGTTCAAGGTAAATGAGGACAAGAACGCCTCCTACGGCGCTGCCATGTACGATCCGCGCAACGGAAACATTTTATGGGGCGTAAAAACAGGCAAGGATACCGGACGAGGCATGTCAGCAGACATTGATCCACGTACGAAGGGGAATGAGCAATGGGCACCAGGGATCGGTGTCCGTTCGGCTAAAGGAGAGCTGATTACAGATAAGCTGCCGTCCTCCACTAACTTTGGAATTTGGTGGGATGGCGACCTGCTGCGCGAATTGCTAGATCATACCTCCTCGAGCGCCGGTAAAATCGACAAATGGAACTATACCAACTCGACCAGCTCCAATTTGCTTACAGCGACAGGAACCAGCTCTAATAACGGAACGAAAGCCACACCGTCCTTGCAGGCTGATCTGTTCGGTGACTGGCGCGAGGAAGCCATTTGGCGCAAAAGTGACAATTCGGCGCTGCGAATCTACACGACACCTTACGAATCGGAACACCGATTCTATACACTTATGCACGATCCAGTGTACCGCTTGAGCGTGGCCTGGCAGAACGTAGCGTATAATCAGCCGCCACACACCAGTTTTTATCTGGGGGAAGGAATGTCTAAGCCCCGGCAGCCGAGTATATACACTCCTTGATTACAGATCGAAATGAAATGCGAATGAACCAAAAAACGAAAGAGCTTCGGGGTATCGGAGCTCTTTTCGTTATGCTTTTCCATACCAGGCAAAAGAGAAAGTATGATTTTCTTAAAAATGGGAACATTAGTTCTTATCAATAGAACATACGCATGAAAAAGGAGGCGGGATATGTGACTTTTCTAACGACCGAAGGCATGATTGAGCTTGTAACCAATGTCGGATTCCCTGCTGCGTTAAGTTTGATTCTGTTAAAATATATTCTTGTCACTCTCAGCCGCAGATTAGAGCAGCTTGACCGATCTGTTAAGCAACTGTCACAATCCCTGGAAGAGATGGAGGCAAAGCAAGCCAAGCAGCCAGAAGAGCCATGCAGGGCAAATATGGACAAACTTCGTGCCGAGTGAGCAAATAAAGGAAAATAGAAACAATTTAGCAACCCAATCACGACGCGGGATTCTTATAATAGAAATGTGTGCAGTTTATACAGGCATATTTTTATGGGGGGTATATTAAGATGAAAATAAATACGAAGCTGTCCGCATTGTGCATCGCAGCTACACTTTTGAGCGTAGCGCAAGCCGCAGCCGCCGCGCCCACTCCAGCGGAAGCGACGCAACCGGGCGTTGCCAGTCCGTCCGCCACCGTCCCGGCCTTGGTGCCAGCACCAGCAGCATCTGCGTCGGTTACGCCACCGGCCCCGGCACAAGCCCCATCGGCTCAGGCAGCCTCGATCCCGTCTGCAGCCGCAGGCTCCGCCAAAGCCACTGCACCAGCAGCTCCGTCCGCGCCAGCACCGCGTTCGTCCGCGTCGGTGGCGCCAGCAGCTGCTCCAACCGCGCCGTCGACTGCGCAGCCATCTACTCCGCAGCCGCCATCGGCATCAGCGCCAGCTGCCGCTACGAGTGTGAAGCCAACGCAGCTGGACAAGCTGAATCACGAGAGTGCCATTCCACTTGTGCTGGAGGCACAGTCACGTTATCTGTACGCGATCAGCGGTGGCAGCTCGGTGGGTGAGTCGTTCCAACGGAACGGCAAAAGCTACCGTTACCTGTCCGAGGACATCGGCACCAAGACCAAGCTGATCAACTATCTGACGCAGGCTTATACCAAGCAGGCGAGTGAACAATTTGTAGGCAAATTTTTTGTTGAAATCAACGGTAAACTGGCGCAGTTGGATGCAGATGGCGGTAATTTGCTAGAGTTTAACCGGGCGACGGCGAAAATGGTAACGATGACTCCGGTGAAGCGCAGCTATCTGCTGACCGTGCCTTACCCGGCGGAAACGAAGAAGGCGAACGAAAAAATCACCGTGAACTTCGAAAAGGTCGGCAGCTACTGGAAAATCAGCTCTGCGCCGCACGTTATTTTTTAGACTAGCCATTTTTTAGATTAGCCGTTTTCTAAGTTGGATATTTTCCATTTTAAGTATTTTCTAAAATTATAATTTTGCAAGATTCTTCATGAATACGGTAAAGTGATGTTAGGCTTGTTTGGCAAGCTCTAATTCAACACAGAGGAGTGCTGTGCAATGATGACACCCATTAAGGTAAAAAACGTTAAGGATATTGAGAAGATCAATCAAATCGTATCCAATTATACCTACGATATCTGGATTCATGGCAAAAGCGGTATGGCAGATGCCAAATCCATTCTGGGCATGTACGTGCTGAAGCTGGATGAGCCGCTAACTCTGGTTGTACCTGATAACGTCAATCCGAAGAAGTTGTTTAAGGAACTGGAAGAGTTTATTCATTTTCCTGCTCAAGAAGGATAAAAGGCAAGATAGCACCTGTAGACACTGCATACTCTATTTCAAAGTAATGCAAAGAAGCCTGGGAATGAGCTCCCAAGCTTCTTTTTTAATGCTCCTCCTCGTCCAGAAACGGGAGATTCACCGAATAGTACATAACCCCCATAAGCAGCACACCGCCAACCAGATTCCCGAGTGTAACCGGAACCAGATTATGAATCACGCCAGCAACGGAGACGGTGCCCGGATGGTCCAGCACGAGTGCAATCGCGAAGGCACACATATTGGCTATGCTATGTTCATATCCCGAAATGAAAAAGCAAAATACAAACAGCATCATGGCAAACATTTTCGCCCCGTTTTCCTTCATAAACATCGGAACAAAAAAGGCAAGGCAGACCAGCCAATTACACAAAATAGCCCGGAAGAACAACTGCATTGCAGGCGCCTCCATCTTGTGCTCAACCACGTTCAGCAGAAAGCTGTTCACGCTGGAGGAGTCAAATAGTCCGGTCAAATAAATAAGGAGTGCAAATACCCCGGCACCCAGCAAATTACCGCCATAGCTGGCAATCCACAGCCGAAGCACCTGCCCCCAGCGCAGCTTTTTACGGAGTGCTGCATAGGTGTAGTAGAAAGTGTTGCCTGTAAACAAATCCCCACCGCCGTATGCGATCAAAATGATGGCTGCCCCGAATGTGACGGCCGCCATGGGATAAGTGAATGGAGAATGCTCCATGTAAAAAAAGTTGCCCGTCTTGAACGCTACAATAACACCGAACCCGATGAACATACTCGCCAGCATGGAACGTGCCAAATACCGGAGCAGGCTTTGCTTGTAAATTTTGTATTTCTTCATGGCTAGCTGTTCTACATTGCGTAAGCCTTCCGTCTCCATTCCAAAGACAACCTCCTATTTTCTCAGATGTAAGTCTTTAAACATACTTATTTTCCCCAAAACATGTCCAGTTAGCCGGCTGGTTGTTAGCTTAACAAACCAAGCTTTTGCAGCCCATACAAAATGCCGTCCTCATCTGCGCGTTTGGTTACCATTTTGGCCGCAGCCTTGGCCTCATCACAGCCGTTGCCCATCGCTACGCTATTATGTACAGTGGCCAACATTTCGACATCATTCAAACCATCGCCAAAAGCGTATTGATTCTCTTCAGCAATGCCCAGTCTGGATGTGATTTCACGAATACCAATCGCCTTGGAGCCAGCGCGAGGAACAACGTCCACAGAACTCGGATGCCAGCGTACAAAATCAAAAGCGTTGAATACCGTTTCATAAAACGGCTCCTCTTCTGCCGTACACATCAGCAGCGTCTGATAAATATCTCTTCCCTGGAAATAGAGTGGATCGTACCCAACCGAAATTTTGGCCTTAAGCGTTTGGACCGATTTCTCCACAAGCTCATCGTTAGGAATATTGGCCTTCATGTCCATATGATCCATATATACGAGAGCATGATTATGTGTGAGGGCCAGATCTGTCATCACCTGCAAAGCTTCTCTGTTCAATGGATTGGTAGCCACGACTTCCCCGCGCAGCACGACATATTGCCCATTAAAGCTGACATAGGAATCAATTTCCAACTGCTCGCGAATTTCCTTGAACATAAAAGGCGCACGGCCTGTTGCAATGGCTACCTCATGCCCTTGCTCCTTCAAAGCAAAGACAGCATTTTTTGCCGTTAGCGGCATTTTCTTGTTATCGTCCAGCAATGTACCGTCGATATCGAAAAAGATGATTTTTTTGTCTGTCATATCCCTGCACCTGACTTTCAATAATGTTATTGTCGAAATTGACTCATATGGATTCATTATATCAAAGGAACTGCTTATGAATACACAAATACGTATAAATCCTCATGAATACCTGACTTTTATAGCTTACAATATGAAATAAGGATTATTGTAAAATAGAACGTCTATCTCCTATTTTCATAGATGGGATGTGATCAACATGACAAAAATCCAGGTCTCGCCGGAGCAGTTGGATAGTGTGGCCTCCCAATTTGCCGATGCCCACGGCACACTGTATAACCAGCTGAACGGTCTGGATCGCATAATGAACAACCTTCACAGCCAATGGGATGGCATGGAGAGAAATCGCTTTTATAACGACTATCGGACAGCTAAATATACACTTTCTTCTGCATTAAGCAAGATTCAATCTATTGAAATTGAGCTGAAAAGCATCGCTTCAAAGTTCAGGAATGCGGATGGCGAGAGCACACGTGGCTTCTGGACAGCTTTGGCAGCGGCGATGAGTTCTAGTGAAGCGCCGACGGATAATGAAGAAGATGAAGGCTTCACTGACGACGCCAAGCAGGACAAACATGACTAATGGGTTTCAAACCCATACCCAATCTGCTGGAGAACACACTCTAGGTAAAACGGCCCAGACCGTCATCGGATATGGAATAGGCCTTATTTTGCCACTTAGGACTGGCAATGGTGACGCAGGTTCGGGCATTAGTTCCAGCGCATCCGCAGGCTGGGGAGAACACGTCGTCGGCATCGGTGGCGGTATGCTCAGTGACAATATCTATACCATCTACAGCCTTTTTTCTGGAAATCAGCGAGCAACAGTTGGACTTTTAAAACTCGCTAATCGGAGAAGTCTGTAGATTTTTTGCTTACTCATTTTTTCTAAAAACCGATATATTAATAGATAGCTTACAACATCGAAGGAGCATAATATGCAAGAATTAGAGACATTACAGTACAAGTATAGGCTGACTTTGAAAGATATCCTATTGTTCAATTTTTGTATGAGGTATCAGAAGTCTACGGGGCTTAGGCTTTTCGCATCAATTCAGTTTTTAATGGTCATCATGGCTACATACAAGATTATAATAGATGATGAAGTTGCTTCTAATACGATAGCGGCGTTCTTCTTTCCATGCTTAATTTTTATAGTAATTCCTTTTTTTACTATCAAGGAAGTGAAAGCCAACTATCTTAATCATCCACAATGGCCTATTGAAAAGGAATATGAATTTTCAAAAGAGGGCCTCCATTTTACATACTCTGCGGGTTACAACTGGGATGAAGTAAAGGGGGTCATTAATACGCTGACTGCCTTTTTTATATTGCTGCCTCATCATAAGTTTGTATTGGTTCCCAAGCGGATTTTTCCAAGTAGATTAGAGCGTCGGCGGTTCAAAGAACTGTTGAAAACCCAGGTTGGATCAGAGAAATGGGATTATAAATTTATAGATAAAATGAACAAGTTAAAATGACAAAGTTAAATAAAAACTGAGCATAGGGAGGGATCATATGCATCTTCTATTTTGCAGCGACCCTTTGGATTCAAAAAGTGTGGATATGGATTTCCGTGAAGAATATGAGGTTGCACGCAGTCTTGGTTTTGATACAGGGCTGGTTAGTTACGATAATATAATTCAGGGTGAACTGGCAGGTGCAGGTACTGCGCCTTTTATTGTTCCCAAGAGGATTCGAGAGCAGATTGCTAAGCGGGGAAACGAGCATGTGAACGCACTATACCGTGGATGGATGTTAAGGCCCAAAGCATATGAAGCCTGGACTGCGTTATTGGAGACATTTCGGATCAGGATGCTGACAAGCGCTGAGAGTTATAGGAACTGTCACTATTTCCCTGATTCATATCCGGTAATTCAGGAATTTACGCCACGCAGCGTGTGTCTGGAGCGGGACCAATTAACTACAGCGTATATTCAAGAGGCGGCCAAGTCTTTTGGAACATCTGCATTAATGGTTAAGGATTTTGTTAAGTCACGGAAGCATGATTGGCTGGAGGCCTGTTATATTCCAGATGCGTCAGATCAGGAGCATGTGGAACGTGTGGTTCGTCGGTTTGTTGAACTTCAGGGAGCAGAAATGAATGGTGGGATTGTACTAAGGGAATTCGTAAACTTGGAGTTTCTAGCGAATCACCCGAAAAGTGGTATGCCCTTGTCCAAGGAATATCGTATTTTCTTTATGTTTGGGGAGCCAATATTTATGGTTAATTATTGGGATGAAGTGGCGTATGAGGAAGTTCGGTCAGATCTGGAAGACTTTATAAAGATAGCAGGTCAGGTGCGGAGTCCATTTTTCACTATGGATATTGCTCGTACACAAGCGGGACAATGGATCATTATAGAATTAGGGGACGGACAGGTTTCGGGATTGCCGGAACACACAGACCTCGAAGCGTTTTATACAAGCTTGAAAAAAGCTGTGATGAACCGCGGATTATGGTAGAAGGCGCAGTGCTTCTGTTGGATTGGAAGGCTGCGCCTTTTTGTTTCTGGAAATCCTACCCAATCTATGAATTTGCAATTGGAGTGTCGAGTGGTGGATAATGGAATTGACTCTTGCAGCAAAAAAAATAGGACTAATGATAGGGATGATGCCTAAAAAAAGTAGATCGGATTTACCGTATTTCTGTATATTATTGTAGAAAAAGATCGTAATTCAGGTTATAGTAAAGGAAGAATTTAACTAGGATGAATTTTACCCAAATACGTAATTGTGGAGGGAAATATGAGTACATTTAAAAATTGGCTGAATACAACAAAAAAGGGACTTGGAGATCAAGTTAAGAAGTTTAAGAATAAAGATTTTATGGAAGCTGTGGTTGCGGGCTGTGCGTTGGTGGCATTTGCAGACGGTACGATTAGTCCGGAAGAGAAAACAAAAATGGCCGGATACATAAATATCAGTGAGGAATTGAAAGTGTTTGATATGGGAGAGGTCATCAACCGTTTCAATCACTATGTGTCGAATTTTGAATTTTCGCCTGAAATCGGTAAACAGGAAGCATTAAAAGCGATTGGTAAATTGAAAGCTAAGCCTGAGGTAGGCCGACTCGTCGTTGGTGTGTGTAGCGCTATTGGCGCAGCTGATGGTGACTTTGATGCTGATGAACGACGAATTGTTGCTGAAATTTGCGGCGTACTTGGCTTGAATCCATCTGAATTTAGTCTGTAAATTTTACGGAAGGAGGTGTGTTAATTAGTGGCTGTAATTAATCTGGTCAAGGGTCAGAAAATTGATTTGACTAAAGGAAATACAGGACTAACCAAGGTTATAGCAGGATTGGGATGGGACCCGGTACAATCCAAAGGATTTTTTGGCTTTAAGAAGCAACCCAATATTGATTGTGATGCTTCTGCTATTTTGTTGGACGCAAACGGGAAACTGACTCAGTCGGACAACGTAGTGTGTTTCCACAATAAAAAAAGTCCATGCGGCTCTGTCGTGCACTCCGGTGATAATTTGACCGGACAAGGTGACGGCGATGATGAACAAATTGCGATTGACCTGGCACGTATTCCTGCCAATGTCGACAAAGTGCTTGTTGTTGTGAATATATATGATTGCGTCAACCGGAAACAGGATTTTGGCATGATCGAGAAAGCGTATATCCGCATTCTGGACGGCGCGAACTCCAAGGAACTGGTGACGTTCAATTTATCTGATAATTATGAAGGACTGACTGCACTGGTTTGTGGAGAGCTCTATCGTCATAATAACGAATGGAAGTTTGCTGCAATCGGTGAAGGCACCCATGCCGAACATATTGATGTGCTGGCTCGGCGTTACATGTAATTTTTATTGTCATACAAAACTAATGAGAAACGGGGTTCTTACTCATGGCAATTAACTTATCTAAAGGTCAAAAAATTGATTTGACGAAAACAAACCCAGGATTGTCCAAAATTACGGTTGGTCTCGGCTGGGACACAAATAAGTACGATGGCGGTAAAGATTTTGACTTGGACGTATCCGTATTTTTGGCGAATGCGGACGGTAAAGTGGAAACAGAAAAGAACTTCGTCTTCTTTAATAATCCACAAAATGAGAACGGTTCTGTCGTTCATACCGGAGATAACCGTACAGGTGACGGTGACGGAGATGACGAGCAAATTAAAGTTGATCTGAGCAGCGTACCTGCTAACGTAGAAAAGATCGCATTTACGATTACTATCTATGAGGCACAAGAACGCAGCCAAAACTTTGGGCAAGTGTCCCGTGCTTATGCGCGTATCGTAAATGAGGCAAATAATGAAGAATTGGTTCGCTTTGATCTGGGGGAAGATTTCTCGATCGAAACAGGCGTTGTGGTAGGTGAACTATATCGTCATAGTGGTGAGTGGAAGTTCAATGCGATTGGCAGCGGCTACCAGGATGGTCTTGCAGGGCTGACACGCGATTACGGTTTGGCTTAAAAAATCTATACGAAGAAGGCAGGTATGCGGTATGACTATTAGTCTTTCCAAAGGACAACGTATTGATCTGACCAAAACAAATCCAGGCTTGACTCGCGTCGTCGTAGGTCTTGGATGGGATACCAATAAATATAGTGGTGGCGCTGAATTTGACCTGGATGCTTCGGCTTTCCTGCTGTATGAAGATGGTAAAGCGAAGGCAGCTGACGATTTTGTATTCTACAACAATCCAACCGGTGGAGCCGGGGCTGTTACTCATACGGGCGATAATCGCACAGGTGAGGGCGACGGGGATGACGAGCAGATTATTGTTGATTTTGCAAAAGTTCCAGCGAACATCCACCGTATCGGGATCACGGTTACGATTTATGATTATGAGGCACGTGCGCAAAACTTTGGACAAGTGTCCAATGCTTTTGTACGGGTGGTAGATGCGGCTACAGATCGTGAAGTGCTGCGCTACGATTTGGGTGAGGATTTCTCCACCGAAACGGCCGTGGTTTTCTGTGAATTTTACCGTCACAATGCGGATTGGAAGTTCCAGGCGATCGGTAGCGGCTTTGCTGGTGGATTGGGTGCGCTTGCTAAAAACTATGGCTTGGACGCTCAGTAATATCCACTTGGGGTGGTGTCCATTGGGGCGCTGCCCTTTCTTTTTAAGCCAGGAATGGCGTACGCTGACACATGACAAACGGACAGAAAGGTGACACAATCATGGCTGTTATCGTAGTAAAGGGACAGAAGGCGGATTTGACGAAAACCAATCCGGGTTTGACCCATGTCAATGTAGGGATCGGATGGGAGTCACCAGCCGCTCTGGAGCTGGATACTTCCGCATTTTTACTGGGTCCCGGAGGAAAAGTATCGGGCGATGAGGATCTGATCTTTTACAATAATCCGACCACCCCTTTTATCACTTATTCAGATGGACAACAGTCCGGTGACAAGAAACAATTTTCCCTGGATCTAACCAAAATTCCTTCACATATTGAGAAGATTGCGTTTACGCTTACCATTTATGATGCGGATCAAAAACGGCAAAATTTTGGACAGGTTCAAGGCGGATCTATACGTTTTGCTCATCCGGTTAGCGGAGAGGTTTTGCGCTTTAATTTGGACAGTGGATTTACAGTCGAAACGGCTATTGTTATAGGTGAGCTGTATCGCCATAACGGTGAATGGAAGTTTAACGCGATTGGCGCGGGTTTTTCCGGTGGATTGGATGCGTTGTGTGGAAATTTCGGAATTGAAGTGGAAAATAGTCCGGCGCCAGTTCCTACACCACCTCCAGTTCCTCAGCCCACACCGCCTCCGGCGCCTCCGGCTCCAAAGCCAGAGCCACCTGCAACTCCGGTGAATCTGAATTTGCGGAAAATTGAACTGAAGAAAAAGGGCGATACCATTAATCTGAAGAAGGGCTCCAGTGGTGGATTAGGTGAAATCCTGATCAACCTGAACTGGAATCAGGTGCAGCAGAGCAAGGGCTTCTTCAGTCGTGGCTCCAAGGGTGTCGATCTGGATCTGGGCTGCTTGTATGAGATGAAGAACGGAGATAAAGGTGTTGTTCAGGCGCTCGGAGAAGTTTTTGGTTCTCTGAATCGCTTCCCGTACATTGCCCTGGATGGCGATGATCGTACAGGCTCTGTGAAAACAGGGGAAAATCTCCGCATTAATGGCGCTAAAATTTCTGAGATCAAGCGAATTTTGGTATTCACGTTCATTTATGAAGGAGTCACGAACTGGTCACAAGCGGACGGGGTGGTCACGCTGTACCAGAAGGATGGTCCGGACATTATCGTTCATCTGAATGAACATGACAACCGCAAGGGAATGTGTGCAATTGCCATGATCCAGAATGTGAACGATGAAACGTTCAGTATTGAGAGACTCGTGCAGTTCTATGGCGGTCATCGTGAGTTGGACCGTGCACATAACTGGGGCATGCGCTGGTCGCAGGGTAGTAAATAAACTGAATTATCGGAGGCACTCTTTTCATGTTGAATGATTTATTTCGAAATATCAGCGAGAACTACGGTCACTTCTTTTCATGGAGTGATGTTGTATCTACACTTACTGACCCGGTGAGCTGGGGGATTATTGGTACTCTCATTTTGCTGGAAGGTCTTTTGTCGGCGGATAATGCCTTGGTTCTCGCGGTTATGGTTAAGCATTTACCGAAGGAGCAACAGAAGAGAGCCTTGTTTTACGGGATTTTGGGTGCCTATATATTTAGGTTTCTGGCCATTGGCTTGGGTACATTCCTTATCAAGTTCACGTTAATCAAGGTGTTGGGCGCGGCCTATCTTCTCTATATTGCTTATAAGGGCTTATTCAAATCCGAAGCAGACGGAGAAGTGAAAAACAAGCCTACTTCCTTCTGGAAAACGGTATTAATGGTCGAACTGATGGATATTGCCTTCAGTATTGACAGCGTCATCGCCGCTTTTGGTGTGAGCGAGAAAGTATGGGTTTTATTCCTGGGTGGTGTTCTTGGCGTTCTGATGATGCGTGGTGTTGCTCAAGTATTTCTCAAGCTCATTGATAAATTTCCGGAACTGGAACAGACAGCCTTTATATTGATCGCCATTATTGGAGGTAAAATGCTGGCTGCTGCTTTTGGCTTTCATATGCCGCAACTCTTGTTCTTCGGCATTTTGATCGCCGTCTTTGTAGGTACGATGGTTATGAGCTCGGCAAAAAGAAAGAAAAAGGCCGACAAAGAGGCTTAATGTACAAAGTATAGCGAAATCCCTCCTGAAATTAAGGGGGGATTTCTTTTATACCCGAGGCACAGGGCTTCAGTCAGGCAAGAAAGAGCAGGAGGAGGAGAAGGCCCTGAAATATTTTAATGATTTGACCTTTGAGGAAATAGAAGCGATCTTTTGTACGCCACCAGTGGAGTTTCATAACCGCTCTCCCAAAAGTATATTAGCATATGCTGTGGGTGCGGCTTTGTATATGCCTGCGACCCGCTCGGAGGTAGCGGAAGAGATCAAAAACGGAAAGCACGAAGGATTAACGACGGTCATGCTGGATTTGGAGGATGCTATAGGAGATCAGCAGGTCGGACAGGCGGAACAATCACTGGCGCAGCAGTTGCTTCAACTCATGTCGTATGTACGGACAGGTGTGATGAGTGAACAGAGCTTGCCGCTGCTGTTTGTACGTGTGCGCTCTGTGGAACAGCTGGAACGGCTGCTGAGCGGGTTGGGAGAATCTTTAACACTGCTGACCGGCTTTGTTTTGCCCAAGTTCTCTTCTGATAATGGTCGGGCGTATTTTACACTTCTTGCCGAATATAACCGGAGTATGGGTACAGCGGCTAATGCTCCTATATTGTATGGTTTACCAATTCTCGAAAGCTCCAAAATCATTTACCGGGAAACGCGCTGGAAAGAGCTACTGAAGATCAAAGAGATTTTGGACGAGTATCAGGAGTATGTACTAAATGTGCGCATTGGAGCAACTGATTTCTCCAGCCTGTTTGGTTTGAGACGTAGTCCGGATATTACAATCTATGAAATTGCCGTCATTCGGGATTGCATTGCGGATATTATTAACCTGTTTGGACGGGTGGGCTCGGATTATGTCATTTCCGGTCCTGTATGGGAATATTTCTCTCATCGGGAACGTGTATTTAAACCCCAATTAAGAGTGTCGCCTTTCGAAGATGCATTTGGCAAGCGGGGACGCAACCTGCGGATGGACTTTATTTCAGATGCGATGGACGGACTGATCCGGGAAGTCATGATGGACAAAGAGAACGGGATTATCGGCAAAACGATCATCCATCCCTCCCATATTAAGCCGGTACAGGCCATGTACGTGGTGACACATGAGGAGTATATGGATGCCCTCGCCATTATGGAGCGTAATGACGGTAGTCTGGGTGTGTTCAAAAGCACTTATGCCAACAAAATGAATGAAATTAAGCCACACCTGAATTGGGCTCATCGTATTATTAGTAGATCAAAAGTATACGGGGTGTTACATGAACAACAACATTTTGTCAGTCTCTTACCCAAACACGAAAACACATCTGCTTCCCATCTTGGAGCAGTTCAGCGTTAAAATTACCGAGACACATAATCCATTCCACCTTCCTGTGGACAAGCTATTTGCAATGGCGGCACGGGTGAACAAGAAGCGTGCGTTTTTGTTTGTCAGCAAGGTACTGGGCAAGCATATTCCAGTGAATCCTTACACCTCTCTGCTCAGTGGTGCGGCGCTGGCAATCTTGCTGTATAAGGAGTTTGTCCCACATACGGAACAACAGATGGATCAGCTCATCGGAGAAGCCGTAAAAGGGCTTCTGAACGTGGAATATGCGGAAGAAGCCTATCGAAGGCTAATGAATGAGCGTTTAACTTTTGCCGAGCCCATCAAGTTTGTTGGTTTTGCCGAGACGGCTACGGCACTGGGACACAGTATGTACCATGTGTTTGCGGACGGTGCTTCGTATATTCATACGACGCGTGAGGATATTCCGAACCTTCTGCCGATCATTCGGTTTGAAGAAGAGCATTCGCATGCTGTTGATCATCGCTGCTATGCACTGGATGAGCATGCATTTGCCGGAGATGGTCCCATTGTGCTGGTAGATGATGAGATTACGACAGGTAAAACGACCCTTAATATCATTCGGGATATTCAGGCGCATTTTCCAAGGAAGCAATATGTGATTGCTTCGTTATTGGATTGGCGGACAGACAGCGATGAGCAAGCTTTCACCGATCTGGAGGCAGAGCTGGGTATTACGATTACGCCTTTAAGTTTGCTCAAAGGTAAAATCCAATTACTGGGATCTCCCATCCTGGATCACGTAGAATACGCTGGACAGACCAGACATACCGAACATGCTGCTACTAGCTTGGTCGAGGATACGGCAGAAGCTTCTGGAATAATTGACCACTGTTTTGAAAAGAATGCTTTCAGTTTTGAGCGAATACTGCACAGCTCCATCTCAACGGACGGGTACGCCAATATGGTGCCTTATTTGAAATATACAGGCCGTTTTGGCCTGCAATCCGCTGATAATACGGCGTTGAATGCAGAAATTACGCGTGCAGCAGAACGATTGAACAAGCTTCGTTCAGGCCAGCGCACGTTGGTGATGGGTACGGGTGAATTCATGTATATTCCCATGCGGATTGCAGCAGAGTTAGGCCCGAATGTATTTTATCAGTCCACGACACGCAGCCCGGTTTACCCTCATCGAGAAAAAGGGTATGGCGTAGCTTGTGGTGTGACCTATCCCTCGCCCGATGACAATACAGTACGCAATTTTATTTATAATGTAGACCCCGGTCAGTATGACGAAATATTTGTTTTGCTGGAAAGGGAGTCGAACCCAGAGCGAATGCAGCCTATGCTGGATGCTTTGACCCGCCTGGGCTGCGATAAAGTACATGTGGTTTATTTTAACCGTTTAACTAGCCAGGAGAGTAAAGGAGCGCGGATATGAAGCAAGTACTCATGGAGCAAATACAGCAAAAGAACATTCATCCGCCCGAGCCGTTAGGCAGCTATCCTGCATCGGATGTCACTTTCTTATTGAAGGATTTGAGTCGTGTTACGTTGGAAAAAGGGACGGAGGATCGTGAAGAGGCGATTCAGTCGGGTATCCATTATTCCGAAATGTTGCCAGTGGAATATGAGCCTACAGCGGAGTATATTGCTCTGTTTCACGAAACACTTGCCCAATCTGCTGCAAAGGTTGCGCTGGCCGCAGCTTCTGTGGCTGAGATGATTGTAAGAAAAAGGGGGCTAAACACGGCAATTGTTTCGCTTGCCCGAGCGGGAACGCCCATCGGTATCTTGATCAAGCGTTATATTGACTGGAAGTATGGCGTTTCCTTGCCGCATTACAGCATTTCCATTATTCGCGGCAAAGGCATTGACCGGAATGCCATTTTGTATATTTTACAGCAGCATGGGCTGGATATAGAGCTTCAGTTTGTAGATGGCTGGACGGGAAAAGGAGCGATTCGGCAGGTGCTGATCGAGGCTTGTCGTGAGATGAACGCAGACTACGGATTGCGTCTGAATGATGATCTGGCGGTGCTGGCCGATCCAGGGAGATGCTCGGATACCTTCGGTACACGGGAGGATTATTTGATCCCGAGTGCTTGTCTGAATTCGACCGTATCGGGTCTGATGAGCCGGACGGTATTGCGCGATGATCTGATAGGTCCGGACGATTTTCATGGGGCCAAATTTTATGAATCCTGGCGGTCAGTGGATCAGTCCAATACGTTTGTAGATACGGTTTCGGGTTACTTTCAAGAGGTGGCTGCAACTGCCGCTGCGTATGCTGAACAGATGACATTGAATCCACCTGCGGTGACATGGCAGGGCTTGCGGGATATCGAGTCCATTCAAAAGGCTTTTGGTATTCGGGATATCAATCTGGTCAAGCCCGGTGTGGGGGAGACGACCCGTGTGCTGCTGCGCAGAGTGCCGTGGAAAATCCTGATTAATCGTGAAGACAATCCGAATCTCCGTCATATCATGCTGCTGGCACAGGATCGTGGCGTACCTGTCGAGGTTTTTGAGGGATTGACCTATTCCTGCTGCGGGATTATCAAGCCACTCAAGGGGGAACAAGGATGATTTATGCAAGCGACCTGGATCAGACGCTGATATACTCCAAACGTTCGCTTGGCGTACCGCTGGAGTCCGCGGGGCTGTTGCCTGCGGAACACATTGACGGCGCAACAGCGGCGTTTATTTCAGCACAGGCCCTCCAACTGCTGAAGACGCTGCCGGAAAATATCATGTTTATGCCTGTGACAACTCGCACGATGGCACAGTATCGACGGATCACCGTATTTCAAACAGAGTTGGTTCCAGCTTATGCCGTGACGAGCAATGGTGGTAACATCATCGTCGGGGGCGAGGTAGATCGAGAGTGGAATCGGCGTATTCACGCACAAGTACGCCGAGAGGGTGCCGATGCGGAAGAAGCACGTCAAGTGTTCGGACAGGTACTGCATGAGGACTGGGTTGTAAATGAGCGTTTCTGCGACGAGTTATTTTATGCTTTTGTGATTGAACGGGATCGTATGCCGCTGGAGCAGGTGTTGGAGAAGGCACGAATCATGCGTGAAATGGGCTGGGAGGTATCCATTCAGAGACGAAAGGTGTATCTTGTGCCTGCTGCCGTGAACAAGCAGGCAGCCGTGGAGCATATTCGTCATCTTACAGACGGTGGACCTGTTGTGGCGTCCGGCGACTCATTGCTGGATCGCTGCTTGCTGGACTATGCCGACTATGCAATTGCTCCGCGTCACGGTGAGCTGTACAGGGAACAGCTACGGGATGAGTTGGAGGTCAATTACAGCTTTACGGAGTTGTCAGGTGCTTATGCGGCGGACGAAATCATGGCGTATGTTTATGAAATACACCGGATTGTGTCTGCAACTCGAGCTTCATTTTCAGAATAGATAGGGGTGTAGCTCTGTGAAGAAGGTCAAGGTGTATTTTAACCGCTGGTTTTCAGTGGCGTATCATTATATGAATGCTATTCGTAACAATAAGGACGGTATTCCGTTCGAAATCTATGCGACCCACTCAGATCCTGAGCATATGGCTCTGCAGGCCAGTGATGTAGCTGAAGTGGAGCCATGCACAAGTGGTGTGGAGTATGCACGTTTTTGCGCCGATTTTTGCAGACGTCACGCAATTGATGTATTTATTCCACGCTGGAATATGCTTGATATCAGTAGGCATCTTCATTTGTTCGACGATATTGGAACCAAGGTAATTGTCTGCCGGGATACCGAACTGCTGGAGCAACTGATGGAAAAGGATTTATTTTATGAATCCATTCGACAAAAAGACATTGTCGCGATCCCGGATTATGCCATTGCCAGCAATGCAGAGCAGTTTAAAGAGGCTTATGAATCGTTAGCAGCACGCGGGCATAAGGTATGCTTCAAGCCATGTAATGCAGAAGGCGGAATGGGCTTTCGTATTATCGACAACGAACGTAATCCGCTGGAGGAGCTGTTCGGCCATGCGCTGAACCATATTTCCTTCGAGGAGGCACATCGTGTGTTGTCATCCACAGAGTCATTCCCCAACCTGATGGTGATGGAGCTGCTGGAGGGCTACGAATACAGTATTGATTGCCTGGCTGACCGGGAGGGGAAGCTGCTGGCAGCAGTTCCGCGCAGAAAGGCAGGAGGACGATTGCGGCTGCTGGAACAGCATACCGAGCTACTGGATGTGGCGCATAAGGTGGCTGAGGCGTATCACATTCCGTACAATTATAACATTCAGGTAAAATATAACGGCGAGCGTCCCAAGCTGCTAGAAATCAATCCGCGGATGTCCGGAGGGCTCCATGTATCATGCTTGTCCGGCATCAATTTTCCTTATCTGGCGGTGAAATCGGCTTTGGGTAATGAGGTCGGTCCACTTTATCCGCAATACGACATTTTAGCCAGTCATATCGAGCAACCGATCACCATACGTAAATCCTTACATTGACACATGTAGAGTGTATTTTCTACAATATGGTAAGGGTTTACGTCAGGAGGTACAAGCTATGACGTCAAAAATGTGGGGCACCACCATTGCTGTGGTCAGCTATCTGGTTGCGCTTTTACTGAGTTATTGGTTGCCACTGTATGTATGTTTGGCAATTCCGGTCATTTCTCTAGGAGGATATAGCGCCATTATGTCTCTCCGCCATCCTCGTCCCAATCTGACCGGTTCCGTGATTCCGATCGTACAGGAGGAGGTTGCTGATCCAGGGCAGCCAGTTCAGGAAGCTTCTGCTCCATCAGAGTCTACAACAGGAAAACCACGTGTACCAGACCCGATTTCCAGTGAATTTGCTCAGGTGATGGAGTATCTGGAGGTACTGGAGGATATGGTGATTTCTGAGGGACAGAAGGATGCGCTCGATAACGAAATTGTCGAGAAGGGACTGGCTCTGTTTGCACGTTTGCAACGGGTTATTCCGCTTTTACATGAATTAAATAATAGCGAAGTGAACCACACGGTTCGGAGGTTGATTTTAAGAGACCTGAACGGGCTAATTAACCCGTTTCTTCGGCTCAGCGGCGAAGCCAAGCGGACCAACCGGAGGACATTATTAAACGGGTTGCGAGATGTGGATAGCAAAATATCAGTGATTGTATCCACGGTGGAGCACAAGGATTTGATGGAATTACAGAGCAAAGCCGAGCTGATTCACCAGCGGTACAGCAGTTCCGAATTGTAAGTTCTCATTTTTTAGGAAAATAAAAAATCAGCAGCATAGCTGCCCTGAATAGCAACGATTTGTCTCGGGTAACCGTTGTATTCAGAATAGGAGGTAGCATTATGGCCACCCCATGGGCTGAATTAAAAAAAGAAGATGAACAAAAGGTGACCGAGGAGGCTTCACAGCTGATTCAGAAGGTATCACAAAGCGATGTCATGAGCCTGGATACCTTAATGGATGATATCGGTAAGCTGGGAGTGAAAACGCAGGAGCGTGCTGGGCAGACTCTTCGGATGCTGGACCGCCCGGTGAATGATCTCATGTCAGGTGATCGGGCCGAGGTATCGAACATGATCTTAAAGCTGCGGGATGAATGTGAAGCGCTCCAGCAGAGTAAAAATGTGAGTTTTTTTGGCAAGCTTATACGCAAAAGCCCACTAAAAAACTACATTTACAAGTATCAGTCTGTTAAGACGAACATCGAGAAAATCATTACTGCCCTAAGAGATGGCAAGGACAATCTGGAAGAAAACATTGTCAGCATGAGACAGCTGAAAAGGGCTTCCATTGAAGAAATCTACAATTTACAGACGAAGATTGCTTTTGGCAATCGATTAAAAGAGCTGTTCGAGACGGAGATTGCCAAGCCGGAGAATGAAAACCGTAAGCCTCATCTGGAGCGGGGATTACGTAAGGTGGTTACACGCACGCAGTCGATGACTGAAATGATTTTGTTGTATAATCAGGCGATAGCGGCAACGGATATTATTAATGATAATAATGATAAGCTGATTGACTCTGTAAATAATGCGATTGATAAAACATCGAATCTGATTACCGTATCGGCTATGATCGCGATGGCGCTGGCCGATCAGGACAAAATCATTTCAGCCGTCGATGCGACCAATCGCACCATTGAAGACCAATTCAAGGAAAACGCCAAGCTTCTCAAAACGACGACCGAGAGAACGACGGATTTACTTAGCAAACCTTCTATGTCACTGGAGGCTGTGAATCAGGCGATTGGTGATTTGGTAGCCGCTTTGGATTTATCGGAAAAATCCAACCGTCGAATTATTGAAAGCTGCCAGGATTATACGAGCAAAATGACGACAATTAATGCTAGCCTTAGCCAACGTTTGGGGATCGAAGGGAAAGAACAGTCCGCAACGCTGAAGAATAACGATTCCTCCGATGGTCTAAGCTCGTTTCTGAACTAATCATAACCAATTAAAATTATAAACCTAACCTATTGAAAAGACGCCAGGGTGCCCTGAAGGCGTCTTTTTTGGTTTGACAGTGGCCAATAAAGGACATGATAAACATACATAGCATTCTCGTGCATAAACTCTTAAAAAAGCGAACACAAAGGAGAGAACGAGCGTATGATGTCCTTTATTTTGGTGTGTGTGATTGTCTACTTACTCGTGGCTGCCAGTAGCGAAAAAGCCGATTCTATAATGGAATTAAATGATTCTATGAAATAAAATTTTTTATTGAAAACCATGCATTTTCTGATAGGATAGAGTTAAATATTGGAATCCAAAAGGAGAATGCATGCTGGAATTTTCATTTGAAATCATCGACGAATCGAAAATCAACATTGTGTATCAGTATGGAAGCAGCAGCTTTAATTTCAATTTGTTTTTTAATTACGGTGTGTGGACACTGCATCCTTTTGACGGGATTCTGCTGCAAAATAAGGAAATGTGCCGTTTGATTGTTGCGGAACTGTTTAAGAACAAAGATTTTCATGTCATGCTGGCACGGGAAAATATTTTATTGTCGGCCCTGCGTACCTCTATTGATCTCAATCCAGAAATAAGAGGAGAGCGGTATCAAGAACAGGAGCCCGATGAGCTGTCTGAATTTGCGGAGACGCATAGCTTTGAAGAGGTGCTGCAAATCGAGCAGGATTCCATTCGCGAGCGTATGGATTTTTTCCAAAACATCATTCAAAAAATGTATATGGAAGGATTCGGTCCAGAAGACAGTGATTTTAACAAGGTACAAGCTATCATCCGAATTTACAAAGACGCACATGACCAACTCGGAGATTTGAGCGACTTCCCCTTGAGAGGCGACGAACGACGCAGATGGTAGAGTAGACGGTACCAAGGAAGAGCCTTCTGCTGATCCGGCCTTTGTTATTTTTATTAATGATGGTGGTGTGAAGCGTGGAAAAGGAGACAACATCGACAATGCGGTCATTGATTCGTCGGGGGAACCGATTTTCTGGCAATTTGTCGGTGTGGGTGAGTCTGATTTTGGTGTATTAAAAAAGCTCGATAATATAAAAGGCCGCGTGGTAGATAACGCCAACTTCTTTCAAATTCAAGCTATCGAATCTATGGAAGACAATGAATTATATGAACTACTGCTGAACGAGTTCCCGTTATGGCTGCAAGAAGCAAAGGAAAAGTATATTTATTAAGTGACCCGCGAGAAGGTCACTTTTTTTCAAAGTTTCCATCTTGCGGATCACAGTTCAAACCCACAGACTGTCTCTTTTTCGTTATCTATCTCGTGTTAGCATAGTGAGCCATGGTGATTACTGCCCATTTAGTCATCACTACCCAAAAGATACTGGTATTTTTCTGATTCATTGCGAATATCGACGGCAAGCTCTTCGTATTGGGCTGAAAGAATGATAGTACGAATACGTTGCGCTTCTGGATCTTTTGGCTCCAGGAAGCCTTCTTCAATCCACCTTTTAATTTTTTCTCTTACCGTCCGTTCACCAGCATCCAATAACCTACAAATCTCAGTTATTGAAGAGGCATTTTGCTTAAATACCAATTGACGGAATAGCGAGCGTTGCTGTATGTCCAGTTTACGGATCAGTTCAGGTTCTACCCTGAGCATCTCGCTATTTTTTTGTCGAACAATTTCTGATGCTTCTGAGTATACTTCGGCTAATCCATTCAAAAAGTATTCTAACCAAAGGGTTATATCTGCATCATTGCGACCAAAATAATAGTTATGGGAAAGTTTCATTTGCAATGCACGGTAATAATCACTCAGGTTTCGATCATAGAAATTTTCTAAGACAAACAACCCTTTCAGACCATAACCCCCTCTACGCAAAATGTATGTGGCGATCATACGAGCGGTTCGTCCGTTGCCATCCATGTACGGATGAATAGTTAGAAACTGCCACATTGCTATTCCTGCTTGAATCGGAACAGCTAAATTCACATTGTGTGGTGAATTGATCCATGCAATCAAGTCTTCCATCAGAGTAGGAACATCTTGAGACTCCGGTGGGAGATAAAAGCCTGTCTGATTGCGGTCGCCAACTTTGTTTTGTTCATTGCGGTATTCGCTTAGCTTGGGTCTCCGCCCATGTACTACTTTGATGATAGCATGCAGTTTTTTAATCCATTCCTCGGTAATAGGCAGTTCACGCTGCTCCGACTCATCAAGAAATTCAATTGCCTTCATCAAGTTATAAATTTCTTGTTCCTCATCATTTTTACTGGATTTATAAAGAACCCTACGCTTGGCTTCATTGTCCAGTGTGTTACCTTCCATTTTGGTTGAAAGAAGTACAGTAACTTCTTGAGCTTCTTTTTTTAATTCCTCAAGAATCGTTGCCGGAAGTGGAAGCTGTTCTACAACTACGCTGGAGCGTTCTATTTTCAGTAAGTTATTAATCATTGACGACGTAATAGTATATCTCGGTTTAAACATAATAAAACCCCCTCTTAATTGTATTTTAACACATTTACCGCTAAATTACCGCAAATCAAATAATAATTAGTGATTTTAATGAAAAATCACTAAAAAAAGAGCCCCACGAATAAACTTCGCGGAGCTCTCTCTTTTATTGTTTTTCAGTTATTAGTTTCTAGGAAAAATGTAGTCCAAGTTAATCACCTCGGACTACCACGTTCAAACTACTACACCCACTCTAAAACGTATAGAAGCATTAATGGCGGTTGCCAGCGAAGCGGGCAGAATTGTTCTGGAGAAGTGGAGCGTTCGGTTAAAAGCTTTCCGAAGGAAAGCTCGCATCGTAAGCATAAGCTGTCCCCGGATTTTAACCTTTACAAGTTTTATACAATAATAAAAATCTGGGGGCGGTGGCGATCGGAAGAACAATCTGCACGCGCAGCGCCTACCAACCGCAAGAAAGCTTCTCATACGCCTAACCCATCCCCATTAAAATCATCGAGCAAAGCACAAGCCCCGTCCCGCACCCCGAGGTATACACCTTGAGGTGACGGAGTATGGACGTTTTCCAGGCCGATAGAGCTTCACCGGAACGCAAGCGTTCGTTTTCCGCCTGTAGTACCTTGGATTGGCGTGGGGCGTACATAAGTTTTACATTATAGAACATTAGTCAAATTTTCGTCACAGGTTTTCCATTTTTATAAGGCTAACATTCCGCTTATTCCTCTCGACGAGTATCCTGCGGTATGTTATGATGATACTCTGATAACGTGTTAACGAACTAAAGCGTTTGCCGCCTGTTTTGGGATACGGGGGTCACCATTGTTGGAGGGGAAAAAGATGAGAAAAGCAGCCATGTTTACGATGATGATTGGATTGATTATGATCGTGCTGGCCGGATGTTCCGGCGGTAAGGATAGCAGCAAGTTGATTATTGGAATTGATGATAAATTTGCGCCGATGGGCTTTAGAGATGAAAATAACGAATTGACCGGCTTTGATATAGACTACGCGAAGGCGGCTGGAGAACAAATGGGCAAACAAGTGGAATTCCAGCCGATTGACTGGTCTTCCAAAGAATCTGAGCTGAACAGCGGACGTATTGATCTGATCTGGAATGGATACACCATTACCGATGAGCGCAAGCAAAAAGTGCTGTTCACGAAGCCATATCTGAAAAATAGTCAGGTTATTGTCGTTCCGGCTGCTTCCAGTATTACTAAGCTGGCCGATCTGGCGGGCAAAACCGTAGGTCTTCAAACGTTGTCCTCGGCTGCCGATGCATTGGACGCAAACCCGATCAAAAGCAAATTGAAGCAAGTATCCGAGTTCCCGGATAACGTTCTCGCTTTGACGGACCTGAAGACAGGACGTCTGGATGCGGTTGTCATTGATGAGGTTGTTGCCAAATATTATATGTCCAAGGAACAAGGCACGTATAAGCTGCTTGATGAATCGCTGGCTCCTGAGGAATACGGCATCGGCGTGAAAAAAGGCAATGAAGAGCTGTTGACGCAGCTGCAATCCGCTCTGGATGAGCTGCACAAGAACGGAAAAGCGGCTGAAATTTCGAAAAAGTGGTTCGGTGAAGATAAAGTATTGAACTAATACGTAATGTATTGAACTAAGGGTTTAGGAGTCGAAGGTCATGAGTATGGAATATATTTTGCGAATTGTGAAGCCTATGCTTGAAGGGGCGCAGATGACGGTTATTTTATTTTTCATCACGCTTATCCTGTCCATTCCGCTGGGTTTTATCGTTACGTTGCTGGCGAAAAGCCGGATTAAGCCTGTTGCTTGGCTGATGCATACGTACATTTATGTTATACGCGGCACGCCGCTTTTGCTGCAATTGTTGTTCTTTTGTTTTGGTCTGCCGATGTTGCCTGTCATTGGGGAGTATCTGGTACTGGATCGGACAACGGCTGCGGTACTGGCATTTGTGCTGAATTATGCGGCTTATTTCGCCGAAATTTTCAGAGGCGGGATGTTGTCGATTGATAAAGGGCAATACGAGGCTTCGCAGGTGCTGGGCTTGAGCAAGTCACAGACGTTGATTAGAGTCATTGTGCCACAGATGGTACGGATTGCTTTGCCTGCGGTCACTAATGAGGCGACAACGCTGGTGAAAGATACGGCGCTGCTGTATGCGGTGGCCGTACCGGAACTGCTGCATTTTGCGAATACGGCTGTGAATCGTGATTTTACGATTGTACCTTATGTTGTAGCGGCTATTATTTATTTGTTATTGGCTTTGGCACTGACGCTGTTCTTCAGGGCACTGGAAAAACGCTTTAAATTTGAGTAAAAGGAATGTCGGGATATGAACACTAACGCAATTGAAGTAACCGATTTAAAAAAATCGTTCGGCAAGCTCGATGTTCTGAAAAGAGTGAGCTTTAACGTTAAGGCGGGGGAGGTTGTAGCCGTCATCGGTCCTTCAGGTTCAGGCAAAAGTACCATGCTGCGCAGCCTGGTTCATCTGGAGGATGTGACGGGTGGGACAATCCGCATTCATGATAAAGCACTGGTGGAAAATGGTCTCTATGCCCCGGCAGGCGATATTAAGAGCATTACCACCGGGATGGGCATGGTATTCCAGCATTTTAATCTGTTTCCTCATTTGACAGTGCAGGATAATCTGGAGCTCGCTCCAAAGTTGGTCAAAAAGGTAAGCAAGGCCGAGCTGCGCCGCCAAAGCGCTGAGCTGTTGGCTAAAGTCGGCTTGGCGGATAAAGCCGATGCGTATCCGTCCCGATTGTCGGGTGGACAGAAGCAACGGGTGGCGATTGCCCGGGCAATGATGATGAATCCCGACATTTTGCTATTCGACGAGCCGACCTCGGCCCTTGATCCCGAGCTGACAGGTGAGGTGCTGCGGGTCATCAAAAAGCTGGCTGAGGAGCACATGACGATGGTCATCGTGACCCACGAAATGAATTTTGCGAGAGATGTGGCGGATCGCGTCATTTTTATGGACAATGGCGAAATTGCGGAATCCGGTACACCGGAGCAGATTTTTGGCAATCCGCAGCTGGAGCGGACGAAGGTGTTTTTGAATCGGGTGGGGGATTAAAAACATAGTTGCTTGTTTGGGCGTGTCGGGGAGGCGCTGCGCGTGCAGATTGTTCTTCCGATCGCTGTTATCCCCGGATTTTTTCATTGGAATAGAAATTTAAAGGTGAAAATCCGGGGATAAAGGCGAACGCTCCGCTTCTTCAAAACAATTCTGCCCGCTCCGCTTACCGACCACCTGTACAAGTAACATGTTTTTAAGCAGGAAGTGTGAGTAAGAATAAGAGCAAGGGAGATGGCAAAGCGCTATCTCCCTTTTGCAGTTGCAGGGCCTACTGCAAACCAGGCTCAAGGCCCCGATCCTTAAGCTGATAGCGGATAAAAATAAAGTGATGGCAACGAAATAGCTTGTCAGTGTAAAAAGTAAAGTACTCTTTTCTCCATCATTTTTCTTATAGCTCATTACCCGCAACAAATTCTTTCTCACCGCTAAATACTTCAATCATCGTCATTGCCCCTGTTCGGTATCCATGGATGAACGCTGCTGCGGAGTGCAGGGAAGTTGACTCGCTTAATAAATCAAACATGGCTTCAATATGCTCAAAATCGACTGCGGGTAATTTATTTTTTAGCATCTCCATATATTCACTAATTTTTTGGTTCACTTTTTGAGACTCAGGGTCGGTTGACTTAATTTGTTCACTGGGACGCCAATTCCCATAATACATGTCCTCCAAAATCATTTTCATCATGCCCCCTATGAATACTGATTATTTATATAAGTTGAGCTAAAGATGTACATACGGCGCCACTACGTGGTCGGATGGTGCTTCCCATCGCTGTTGTGTCCGGATTTCTTAATCAAGCTAAGAAGGTTGAAATCCGGACACAAAGGCGAACGCTATCGCTTGTACAGCACCATTCCGCCCACTTCGTTCTTATTCTACTTGTTGTACTCTTTAAATAAATTTTATGCGAAAAACGCATAAAAATCAATATGCAGTTTTCGCATATTGTAAACTTTACTTGGGTGATGAGCAATGTATAAGAGAATTCGCGATTTACGTGAGGACAAAGACTTAACACAACAGAGCATGGCCGACTTCTTAAATATCTCACAAACGACCTACTCTCGATATGAAAATGGGAGTTTGGACGTTCCAAGTGTTGTCTTAATCAAATTAGCAGATTTCCACAAGGTGAGTATCGACTTTATTCTAGGTCAGACAGATAACTCTGAACGTTGTACAGGTAAAAAGAATAGCATGCAAAATAAAGCTCTTTGATGACCGCAGGAGCTTTATTCCAATATTTGTTATACACTTTGTAGGAAAATATTTAACTTTAATAAAATGAATTTAGGAGAATCTGTCTGTTCTAATTGAGAGTTTTTGCATATGAATTGATTTATTGGGTGAATCAATCTTCCTGCACTCCGCAACAACGTTCGCCAACGGGTATTTGGGATGCCATTTACCATATTACATATCTTTTTCATCACGCTTCCCTATGGAAACTGATTTGTTTATATGAGTTAAAGACAAATAAATAATTTTATGCGAAAAACGCATAAAAATCAATATGCAGTTTTCGCATGTTGTAAACTTTGTTTGGGTGATGAACAGTGTATAAGAGAATTCGTAGTTTACGTGAGGACAAAGACCTAACACAACAAAGTATGGCTGACTTCTTACAAATCTCACAAACAACCTATTCCCGATATGAAAATGGGAACCTGGACGTGCCAAGCGTTGTTTTGATCAAATTGGCGGATTTCCACAAGGTGAGTATCGACTTTATTCTTGATCAGACAGATAATCCTAAACGTTACAAGTAAAAAGGCATAACATGCAGAGTAAAGCTCCCGTGATGATTCACAGGAGCTTTATTGCTGGAATATTCATTGAATCGTCCCATCATAATGTTCCGAGAAAATAAAGTGTTTTCTTTGTGCTTAGATTAAGATAAGAATCTTTTTAAAATACTACATGCTCCCGTGTATCTTTTTTAATTAATAATTGGAAATGGAATATAATGAGGAGGACGTAGCCCAAGCGAAGGCCCGGGAGCGTCCTTTTTTACTGAACTAACAGGCAGGATAGTTGAATAAAGGTATATTATAATTTGGATATTAAAACCGCTTAAATCGAATAATCTGGAGCGATAATATGATAAGAGTAGATGTCGTATATGCATTAATTTATAACGAAGATAGGGAAGAAATTCTGATGGTTAATAACCAAGGGAGCAGTTGGTCTCTTCCTGGTGGTGCAGTCGAAATAGGAGAACCTCTCGAACAAGCAGTTATCCGTGAGACTAAGGAAGAAACTGGTTTAACAATTGAAGTTGAAAATATCGTAGCAGTAAATGAAGCATTTTTTAAGGAGAAGGGACATCACGCTTTATTTATAACCTTTAAAGCGAAAATTATAAAAGGAGAAATTTCAATACAAGATGAAAATGAAATTTCGGGAGTAGAATGGGTAGGAATACAAAGGGCTAATGAATTAATGCCTTACCATCCTACTGGTGTACAAAAGTTACTTAAATACTCTTCAATTTATACTTTCCAAGGCTAAGCTAACGGGAAACGATAGCGCAACCTATTGCTTTTACTATTTTAAGAGACAACATGCTAGTATATGTTTGTACCAGTTAACCCCTGAGTCTAACGTGGAGCAGTGACGCATCGGCAAGCTTTATACTTTATTTTTCAGTCTAAAAAAATTTTTTCGGAACACATAACCGTGTTATGGTACTTGCTAAAGGACAGAATTCTGTCCTTTTTTAATATACCTTCGATCTCAAACCCCAGTTTTTTATACTGAAGTGTACCCCTTAAAATAGACATTAGATCTCTTAGTACGAGCGGGCAGATTAGCTTAATAAATGATATGCTTTAAAAAAGCAGATCATTTGACCAAGAGGAGAGGTACATTCATGCGGTACCATGAATTTTATATCGGACAACGATTTAAAACCAAGTCTTTAACATTAACAAAAGAGGATATTACCAGATTTGCAGCGGAGTTTGACCCACAATATATGCATTTGGATGAAGATAAAGCAACGGAGGGAAGATTTAATGGAATCATAGCCTCAGGAATTCAAACGCTAGCAGTTTCATTTAAGCTTTGGGTTGAAACGGGCACTTATGGTGATGATGTCATTGCCGGAACGGCTATGAACAATATTAGATTTATGAAACCCGTGTATCCGGGAGATGAATTATATACAATTGTGGAGGTAACTGCACTTAGAGAGAAACTGAACGAAACAGGAATAGTTACTGTTATGCTGACGACTTTCAATGATAAGGATAAGAAAGTATTTGAAGGTGAATTGTCCGTTTTAGTTAAGAAATAAGGTGGATTAGAGAACATTTGTTCTTTATAATGGTTTTAAGGTGAGGACTGCCTGCTGGTGGTAAATTAAATGTTTGATTTATAGTTCCACCTTACGATGTGCTTTGAGAGCTACAGGTTGCTCCTGAAAATAGATTTATGGAGGAAGTAAGATGACTAAAGAGGAAATAATCAATTACTGTCTGACTTATCCCGACGTTTATAAAGACTACCCTTTTGACGAAAAATGGACTGTAATACGTCATAAGGATAATAAAAAAATATTTGCGATGATTTACAAGCATGATGGTCACCTTTGCATCAACCTCAAATGTGAGCCAAGCCGAGCTGATTTCCTGCGCAGCATATTTGAAGATGTTAAGCCGGGATATCATATGAATAAAGTGCATTGGAATACCGTTATTCTAGATGGCAACATGCAAGAGGATGATCTTTTTGAAATGGTGCAACATAGCTTTCAACTGACGAAGCCGAAGAAAAAGAAAGAAAGGACATAATCCCTAAGATTCTTTACATACGCAGACTCCAAATTCTCTGTCTCTCCATCAATAAAAAAATTTGAGGAAAAGCGATAAGATAGCCATTTAATGACCATCTTATCGCCTTATATTTAATTTGACAGTTTAGTTGGATCAATCCCTAGGGGGAATGTTTCTTCAAAGCGATTCTTTCTTTCGTATAAGTCATACCAAACTTCTGCAATGTAATCAGGATCACCTGCTGTACCCGGCTGTATGAAGGTTCCAATGGATAAATGTCCAACAAATATGCCTTTTTCTTTTAATTCATTGTGCAGGTTTGTCGCATAGTTGCGAAGGCCCGACATAACGATTCCAACATTTCCGATAAAAGGCAATGGAAACATGGCAGATAAGCCTGTTGTAAATAGAATCGCTCCTGATGCATTTTTAATCATCTCTGGTACTACTTCGTTGACGGCAAGAATTGCAGGCAACAGATAGCCATTTACTTGTTTTAAGACATTTTCAGGCGTTGTTTCTAAAACATGTCTGAATTTATCCGGTCCTGCATAAGGACTAAATTCGAGTACATCAATACGACCGAAATCTTTTTTAGCAGCTTGTAACGCTTCTTTTAGAGCTGTCAAATCCGTGACATCTGCGACATAAGACTTCGCTTCAATATTTAGCTTGTTTAGTTGATCCACAATATTCGACAATTTCTCGGGATTGCGTGCAATAGCAGCTACCTTAAAGCCTTTCTCCCCGAATTTTTTCGCAAGAGATAATCCCAACCCAGGTCCCGCACCAATGATTGCAATAGTTTTCATCCTTCTTAAACTCCTTATGAGTGATATTATTAAACGAACGCGTGTTGCTTTAATAAACATACAGCCGATATCTAAGCAGCACAACCAACAATAAGGTGGGGAATGTTGCTATAGCAACAAAAATGAAAAATTGTCGGGTTAGGAGTGAGTGAAGTGGGGACAAAAGTTAGGAATATACGAATGACTCAAACGAAGCAGTCTTTGATTAACGCTTTTGTTAATTTAGTGAATGAAAAGGATTTTGAAAAAATCACAGTTGCTGATCTAACCAAAGGGGCTCAAGTGAATCGTGCTACTTTCTACGCGCATTTCAATGATAAGTACGAATTATTGGACTACATTGTTGGTGAGTCTGCTTCGTCTGTCGTTAAAAATCGCACATCTGGAATTGTAAAATTCGATAAAGAAAGCATATATCAACTCGTTCTAGCCGTATGCGACTATCATCAGCAACCGAATATTCAATGTCGCCGCAGTTATTTAAGTTTAATTCCGCAATTGAAAGACAAAATGTTAATTGAGTTGAAAAAATATTTATCCAGAAGTTTAGAAATCATATATACAGACACCGAGAAGAGTTTTTATGTACCGATTTATGCCAACATCATCCTTGAGGCTGGTTACCTATGGGCTTCTGGGGAAGTAGCATTTGACAAAGAGATAATAGCCAAGAAAGTCTCATTATTAGTATTAGGAGATAACAGTCTTCCGAGAAATTAGTTTACGATAACGAGGAATGATAGTTAAATATAAAAGTACTAAATGGGTAACGACCTTCAACTAACGGGAGACGTTAGTTCAATACAACAGCGGCAGTCTAAGACTTTATTGTCCGGTCCTAGGCTTTAATTCCAGAAATCCGAGTGCTAGAAGTGAAGAAAAGGGATTTGCAGACAAAGCAAAGCACTTCAAGGCAAAAGGTTACTTTTGCCGTTTAAAGTGCTTTTTTCTGTACTTATGCGATGTATTAAAAATTTGCTAGTCATGATTGAGCTCTTGGATATTATAGTTTTCTTGCTTTGACTACAAAAGTTACAGGAAGCATCTTTGCTTTTTTTGCAAAATCACTGTTATCGTCCCACGATTGTATAATTTCATCATCAGATTGCTCAATCATTTGCTCAATTACAAATCCCGCTTTTGCCAACGCATTCACATAGGTTGATAGTTTACGGTCCGATAATGTTAGCGTACCTTCATCAAGTGATACTGAATACCAAGATTCATCAAAATAACATTTTTTAAAAGTAAGCATATTATTTTCTGCAACAACACATTTGTGTATAGGATGAGACCAACTGAAAATAAATGTACCGTCTTTTTTTAGGTAAGAAGCGATCCGGCAAAAAGTACCCTCAAGGTCGGTGGTCCAGCCTATGGCATAAATCGAATAAACGAAGTCAAAATAATCCTCCGGTATACCACATTCTTCTTCCATGGGAGAACAGATCAATTTTGCTGAAAGACCGCACGACGTCAAATGTTGCGTAGTCTTTTCGATTTGTTTTTCTGATATATCTGTACCCCATAGTTCAAATGCTTTGCGTTCCCCCAGATATTGTAAGGATTGACCGCTTCCACAGCCTATTTCCAGCATCCTTTTTCCTGAGACATCGCCAAAAAGTTGGCATTTTTCTTCTGAGACAAATGCTCCATAGAAAGGAAGTGCGGTTGTTCCTAAGATGTCATTTCCTTTTGTATCCCAAAAGATGCTGTTTATTGTATGTATAGAATGCTTGTCCATGTCAACCGAGATAGCGCTTCCAACCTCGCAAGCGCCTATAATGTTTGTTCTATAAACAGAATTCTTGTCCATGCCGGTACCATCCCCCAATATAAATAATATGAGTCTAAATGTATATCCCGACTTGCGTGTTATTCTAATAACACATATCGAACACGAACACTCTGCGCTATTAATCCCCGAATAATGTACCATTTTTTTATGAACAAATCTACCTAAAATATTCCATCCGTCGTCCGTTTGATCTCACAGACATGACCGACCCATCCTGTGGCAATGGTACCGGCCTGCAGCATGATATCAGTAAATTTTGCATAGAAAACTTGCTCTCTATCTAAATTTTCTGTTTCGCCATCAATCTGTAATCTTAATTCAGACAACGCTGTCGCATCCTTGTTGATTGCCGATCTAACATTATAATGCAGCCCATTCACATAAAATTCTTGCTCGTTAATGACCATGATACACCCCATTCTTTTTGAGTTAATGTGTTCGACTTGTTCTGTGGAGCAACCTTCCTGCCCCTTTTTCTGTACATAGCAAGAAGCTGCAAGCCTTCTTGCTGCTCCGTATTAGCAGTCCCCCTACCGCCCCAATTCCCTAAAAAGGGCGATGACTTTACGGCGGTTGGTCAGCGGAGCGGGCAGAATTGTTCTGGAGAAGCGGAGCGTTCGCTTTTGTCCCCGGATTTTAACCTTTACAAGTTTTATACAATAATAAAAATCCGGGGGCGGTGGCGATCGGAAGAATAATCTGCACGCGCAGCGCACTCCCTATAGTAACTCATCCCACGATTAGGTTGAAATCCTATATAAATCGGTTGAAAATGTTGATTTTACCAATGGACAAGGCTTTGTACAATAGAGTTGTAGCGCTTACATTTCCAAGGAGGTTGCGGCGAAATGAAGAGACTTCAGGTGATTGGCAAGCAAATGAGAACTCCAAAAACCAAAAGGAGGCCGTGTTGATGAAACTTAAGGGAATATTGGCTGCATTTTTGTTTTTTAACCGTAGCATCTGTGCTATTGGGGGCGCATAAGGCAGAGGCCTATGAACTATCCAATGACAAGCTGACGATTCAGACAGGCGAGCATGGAGAAATTTCATCCATTCGTATCAAAGGAGATGCTTTCCCGACTGAATATGTCATGAACGCAACGGTAACACCTGAGCAGAACACCGCAGATCATCAATGGCTGGGTGAACTCATGTTCACGTACCGACTGGACAACGGCAGCTGGACAAAGGCTTGGACGAACAAGTCGGCAGACGCACGCAAGATCACGACCAGTGGCAATCGTGTTACCGTCACGTACGAGAATTCCAGCAATGCTGAAGGCATACGCAATTTTAAAGTTATCGAAACGTATTCGGCGGAGTCGGACGGTTCAGTGTTGTGGAATATACAGGTCCAGAATACGAGTGGCAAAAAGTTGGAGATTGGCGATTTTGGCCTGCCACTGCCTTTCAATGAGCAGTGGACTTACGGGGATGCGATTTACGAAACCAGAGTCGTGACGCATTCCTTTGTCGGCAATAACAGCTCCTATATTACGGCTGGACGTCCCAGCGGTATTGGTTCTTCCTTGCTGCTAATACCTGATTCCTCCACAGGAGCGGGGTTTGAATACCAGGATCACTGGCGGGATGAAGAGCATCCGGGCAGCAAATGGGCGTGGAATCCGGTCAATGAAGGAAAATGGGTGGAAGGACTGAATGTATTTTATATTCATTCCAATGTCATCAAGTCCACCAACCGTGGATATTTGCCTAACACAAGCCTGGTCCTGAATCCTGGGCAAAGCAAAAACTATGGCTTCAAGTTCCTGGCGGTGAAGGACGAGCATGATGTAAAGGATACGTTGTATCAAGAAAATTTGGTGGACACTACGGTCGTACCGGGCATGATCGTGCCTACCAATCAAAAGGCAAAGGTGGATCTGCGCACCAAGCAAACGATCAACAAGGTGACCTATCCAGACGGAACCGTTATTCCGCAGACGGATAGCAAGACCGGAGGACATCACATCTATGAACTGAAATTTACCAAGCTGGGGCCAAACTTTATAACCGTGGAATATGGAAATGGCAGCAAAACGGTTTTACAGTTCTATGCCATTGAGCCGATTGATCAGGCGCTGCAACGGCACGCTACCTTTATGGTGGACAAAACCCAGTGGAATGTGCCGGGCGATCTGCGTGACAAGGTGTTTGACGATTGGATGATGCATACCAAATCCAAGCGCAATATTTTTAACGGCTATTGGGGCTGGGGGGATGATTGGGGTCTGACCCACGGACAGTTCCTGGCTGAGAAAAATGCATTGTCTCCAGTCGCCAAAGAGGTGCGGGCCGTAGACGATTATTTGGAAACGGCGATCTGGACGAATCTGATGAACGGACATCATGAGGATTATTTAATTCATGATTTCCTGATGCCGGAGCCGAACGATACACCGACCTATCGGGGGTATGCGTACCCGCATGTATACAATACGTATTTCAGCATGTACAAGATTGCCAAGGAATACCCGGATCTTGTCACTTACAAGCATCCCAAGGAAACCTATTTGCTGCGGGCTTATAACATTTTCAAAGCATTGTATGAAGGGCCAGTCGCGTACAACTGGGAAACAGGCTTGATGGGTGAACTGACCACACCGGATATTATTCAGGCACTTCATGATGAAGGCTATGATGATGAAGCGAATGATCTCAAGGATAAAATGGCCCGCAAATATAACAATTTTAAAAATACAAAGTATCCTTACGGCTCCGAGTACAGCTATGACAATACCGGAGAAGAGGCCGTATATACGCTGGCCAAACAGAATATAGATACAGAAGGCGAGCAAAGCAAGGCCCTGGAAATGATGAGTAAAATCAACGCCAAAACCCGTGCGGCACGCGGTCATATGCCGGTGTGGTACTACTATACCGATCCGGTGACGATTACCGGGGAGAACTGGTTCAACTTCCAGTACACGACCGCGCTCGCAGGCTATGCGATGGATGACTGGATTCGGTATCATGAGGACAATCAGCGTGAGGAGCAACAACGGCTGTCTTACGCAGCTAAAATTGCCAATGTCGGAGCGATTAATTCCGGGCAAATCAGCTCGGACCCTGAGAACATCGGGGCGGTCGCATGGACGTATCAAGCGGAAAAAGGCAATAACGGAACGAACGGCACCGGTGGTGGTAAAAATGTTCCGCTCTTGAACGGTTGGCGCGGTATGAGCGGCGAGGCTGACCTCGGATTGTTCGGTGCACTCAAAACGTTAAGCGCCGATATTGCGATGGACCCGATTTTCGGATTGACGGGCTATGGTGCAGAGGTGAGCAAAAACGGCAACGTGTATACGATCAAGCCGCTCGACGGCCTGTTCAAGCGGGTCAATCTGATCACAGAAAAGCTGTATATTGAGCTGGATAAGGATCAATATACAGAAGCCAAGCTGGCTACATCCAAGGATTATGTATGGTTCCAACTGAAAAACCAAACGCCAGGCCAAGCTCATTCCACGTACGTTACATTTGATGGTTTGAAGAAAGGAACGTATCTGGTTAAAGTGGGCGGTCAATCGCAAGGCAAATTTAATGCGTACGCGCCTTCCAACAAGCTGAAACTGGAAATTGGCACAGCATCTTCCTACACGGTGGAGCTGACACCAACCACGCCTGACCCGAACAAGGCGCCTGTCGTCGATGCTGGCAAAGATTCCAAGGTGAAGCTGCCGGATCAGATCATTTTGAAAGGCACAGCTACAGATGATGGACTTCCGCAAGGGAAGGTTACAAGCGAGTGGAGCCTGGTTGAAGGACCACAGAACGCCAAGGTCACATTCAGCAGCAAAACATCGCTGCGCACGAAGGTGGACGTTTCCGAGCCGGGCACGTATATATTCAAGCTGACAGCCAATGATTCACTGCTGTCGGCGGAGGCTAAAGTCACTGTGGTAGCCGAACCGGCGGCTCCGCTGCTTGAACAGCTTGCGGTATACAAGTTTAACGAAACCAGCGGGTCTCTGGCAAAGGATTCATCGGACAGCGGCAATGATGCCACTGTCAAGGGAACCGTTGCATGGGCTGCGGGTAAGACAGGCAACGCTGTCAGCCTTAATGGCAAGGACAGCTATGTACAGCTTCCAGCGGGCATTGTGAGCCGGGCACAGCAACTGACCGTATCCGGCTGGGTCAAAGCGAACAGCCTGAGCGATTATGTAAGAATTTTTGACTTCGGCTCCGGAACCAATGAGTATATGTTCCTGACCCCTAAAGTCGGGGACCGGATGTTATTTGCCATTACGAACCAGGGGAACGGACAGGGACAGGAACAGACGATTGATGCCCCTGTACTGCCGACAGGTGTATGGAAGCACGTTGCGGTCACGCTTTCGGGCTCCACAGGTATTTTGTATGTGGATGGGAAAGAAGTGGGACGCAACACCAGCCTGACCTTGAATCCGATCAGCCTTGGTCAGACCAAAAATAATTTTATCGGCAAGTCCCAGTACCCTGATCCGTATTTCAACGGTTTGGTGGATGAATTCCGTATCTACAGCCGTGCTTTGAATGCAAGCGAGGTGGCAGGTCTGGCCTCCGGTACAGCACAGAGTCTGGCGGTAGCCGGGAAAATCACCGCGCTCAAAGAAGTAAGTGTAACGACTCACGCGGGTGAAAAACCTGAACTGCCAAGCGTAGTGGAAGCTACGTATGGAGAAGACTCCACCCAATGGGTGGCTGTGGAGTGGGAGGATATAGATCCTGCACAATATGCTGCTCCGGGTTCATTTGAATTACAGGGCAAAGTAGAAGGGACAGAGCTGAAGGCGATTGCGAAGGTAACCGTCATTGAGGCCGGGGCCGCGGCTCAATCGGAAACTCCGGTTAGTCCGGGGACTCCAGCAGTCTCAGCAACTCCAGTAACCCCGCCAACTACGACATCCCAGGTCACATCTGCTTTACCGGCTTGGCCAATCAGCTTCGCTAAATCAGTAGGGGCATTCTGATTGGAAAGCAACAACGCATAGTCATGGCTAACCTTTCCCACCGTCACCTTCTTCTGCAAAGAGGGTGGCGGTGGGTATCCTTACATTTGGAGTGCGCAGCTGCGAATACAATGTGAATGGAGGAACGGGCATGAGCAAGATTACATTTTTGGGTGCAGGCAGCACGGTATTTGCGAAAAATGTGCTTGGCGATTGTATGCTGACACCTGCCTTGCAGGGCTTCGAGCTGGCATTGTTCGATATTGACCCCGTAAGGCTGAAGGATTCGGAAAATATTTTATTGAATTTAAAAAAAACAACAGGGAGCACCTGTGTGATCCGCTCTTACACCGACCGCAAGGAAGCGCTGCGTGGAGCTGCCTATGTGGTAAATGCCATTCAGGTGGGTGGCTATGATCCGTGTACGATGACGGATTTTGAAATCCCCAAAAAGTACGGTCTGCGCCAAACGATTGCCGACACGGTTGGCATTGGCGGTATTTTTCGCAATTTGCGGACGATTCCGGTGATGCTCGACTTTGCAGCAGATGTGCGCGAGGTGTGCCCGGATGCATGGTTTCTCAATTACACCAATCCGATGGCTGTACTGACGAATGTGATGAACATATACGGCGGTGTCCGTACGGTAGGGCTGTGTCATAGCGTGCAGGCGTGTATACCGGAGCTGTTCAAAAGCCTCGGGCTGGAGCAGGAAGGTGTGAAGGCCAAAATTGCAGGCATCAATCATATGGCGTGGCTGCTTGAAGTGAGCAAGGATGGCAAGGATTTATATCCTGAAATTAAAAAACGGGCCGCCGCCAAGCAGCAGGAGAAGCATCATGATATGGTGCGTTTTGAAATGATGCTGAAATTCGGTTATTACATTACGGAATCGTCCGAGCATAATGCGGAATATCATCCGTATTTTATCAAACGGGCGTACCCTGAGCTGATCGAGCGCTTCAATATTCCTTTGGATGAATATCCTCGCCGCTGTGTGAGCCAGATTGAGCGATGGCAAACGATGCGCGAAGAGCTTTTGGGCAATCAGGATCTGCGTCATGAACGGTCGAACGAATATGCTTCGTATATTTTGGAGGCCATCGAAACGGATCGGCCTTTTGCCATCGGCGGCAATGTGATGAACACAGGTTTAATTACCAATCTGCCGAAGGAAGCCTGTGTGGAGGTGCCTTGTCTGGTCAAGCGGAGCGGGATCATGCCAACCTTTGTCGGAGATTTGCCGCCCCAATGCGCTGCGCTGAACCGGACGAATATTAATACACAGCTGTTGACGATTGAAGCAGCGATCACGGGGAAAAAAGAGCATATTTATCATGCTGCCATGCTGGACCCGCACACATCAGCCGAGCTGTCCATGGATGATATTGTTTCTCTGTGCGATGACCTGATTGCGGCCCATGGAAAATGGCTCCCAGTCTATGTGTAAGGGAGGCGGCTGAATGGGAGGCCGGGGTCGTCAAAAGTTCGCCGGAATTCCTACGATCCGTGGGAAATTCATTGTACTGACGCTGGTGCTCACCGTCTTTCCGATGGTGGTGCAGACCTTTACCTTTTACCGGATCGCGGCCCACTCCCTTGGTGAAAAGTCAGAAGCGCTGGCTATGCAGTCCCGGCAAATGAGTGAAAATTACGTCAACGCCACGCTCTCCGATTTGAACGATCTGACCAATGCCATTCTCAGCAATCCTGATGTGCAGGCTACGCTGGAGACCAAGCCGGAAGACGATTATGAATACTTGCGGAACGATGAAACACTCAGCATGGTCGTTCGAACGCAAACCCAGACCAAGCCGTATATCACGTCCTCTTTCATATATGCCGCCAATGGCGGGCTCAAGCATTCTCTGTATCAGGGGAATGCTTCGGTCCGCTTTGGCGGCCTTCCTACATTAGAGGAAGCACGTGTGTATTATCGCCGCCTGCTCACGGAACGGCCGATGATGTGGATGGCTCATTCGCCGTTTGAATCTGGACGCGGAATGGAGGAGGATCGCATATATGTCGGGAAGCTGCTTCGAAAAACGACGGGAGACTATGCGCCGCTTGGATTTTTGCTGCTGGAAATTGACAAGGCCAGTCTGTTCAGGGGACTTGCTTTCCATGAAACAGATGGCAATACCCAGATGTGGGTGCTGGATCAGGAGGGCGAGCCTGTATACCGATTGCCGGAGCAGGGCGTTGCGGATGAGTCGCTGCTGCGGGAGATTGCCCAATCCGCTGTGGACAAACCCGTGCTTACGAAGGACTGGAGAGCATGGAACGGGCGACAGACGATGATCTCCTATGGTCCGTTAAATGAAGGGCAATGGACGTTGCTGCAAAAAGTCGACCAATCCGTGCTGTTCGAGGACGCCCGGCAGATTGGTGCCTGGACCATCTGGACTTTTCTAATTGCACTGGTGCTGGGGTGGATGCTGTCTTATCGGCTGAGTGATACGATTCGTCGTCCGCTGCTTCAGCTGAGCCGATTAATGGCGGTGGATGGGAGTGTGGAAGAAACAGGATCAGCCAACGATCAAGAAGCTCCTGCTCCCGTTGTGTTTAACCCCAAGGATGAGGTGGGGCAGATCGGGGAGCGTTTTCTTTATATGATGCAAAAAAATCATGAGCTGTACGGACAGGTGTACGAAGCATTACTGTCACGCAAGCAGGCGGAGTTTCGTGCGCTTCAGGCGCAGATTAATCCGCATTTTTTGTACAACACGCTGGAATCGCTCAAGGGAATGGCACTGGCAAATGGGCAACGGGATATGGCAGAGGTGATTGGGGCGTTTGGCAAATGTTTTCGCATCTCGCTAAGTTATGGACGGGAGCAAATAAGCCTGGGACAGGAGGTCGAGCACGTAAGCGCCTATGTGAAGGTGCAGCAGTTCAGATTTAGAAATTCGTTCGAATGGATTTGCGAGGTGGAGGAGGATATTTGCGAATTTTACGTCCCCAAGCTCATCCTCCAGCCACTCGTTGAAAATGCCATTTACCACGGGTTAAAAGGTCGTACCGACCGTGGATATATCATGTTATCCGGTACGCGGGAAGGTAATGCGTTGCGTTTAACGGTGAGTGATGACGGGGACGGTATTGGAGCCGAGCGTCTGGACGATATTCGGAAATCGCTGGAGGCCGAGCGGGGGAGTACGATTGGCTTTGGGCTGCGCAATGTACATGAGCGTCTTCGACATTATGGTCCGCAGTATGGGCTGTCCGTAACGAGTGAGCCGGGCCAGTACACCTCGGTTACTTTGCTGGCACCGCTTCGAACTGAATAAGGAAGGGGGAAAATGCATGTACCGGCTGCTGATTGTGGACGACGAATATCACATTCGGGAAGGACTCAAGCTGATGGTGGCAGAAAGCGGCCTGTCTGTGGAAATCAGTGATGTAGCAAGTGACGGCGAGACGGCATTGCGTTTGTATGCGGAGCGGCGACCGGACATGATTTTACTGGATATTAATTTGCCGGATATGAGCGGGCTGGACATAGCCCAAGCCATTCGGGAAAAGGATCAGCAGACGCCTCTGTTATTTCTGACAGGCTACGAATCCGTAGCCTACATTCGTCAGGCGGTTTCGCTTCAGGCCGTCGATTATCTGCTCAAGCCTGTGACCAGCGGGGATTTTGAAGCGGCCCTGCGGCGAGCAGAGGACCGGATCGTGCAATGGCGAAGAAGCGAGGAGGAGGCCATTCACCGTCATCGTTCATCGGAGCCATTGTACAGGGAGCATCTGCTACTGGATCTGTTGCAGCAGCGGCGCCCCGCAGCTGAGGTCAAACGGGAGCTGGATGGGCTGGGGCTCTTCGAGACAGGCGGGCCGCCATATACGGTCCTGTGCTGCGAGCTGGAGGAGCCGGAGCAGCAGGAAGCAACCGCTACAAGCGAGCTGCACGGCTGCAAGGAGGGAAGCAGCCATCTATTCGCCAAGCTGGCCTGGGAGGCTGCGGCGGCAGCCGGAGCGAAGGCATACGGTGCGGCGGTTTCCCGCGACCGCCGGGTCGTGCTGCTGGCGGCAGCATCTTGCCGGGCGGCGGAGCGGGCGGCACAGCAGATCCGGCAGGCGGTGCAGGAGCGGCTAAACCGGGCGGTGTCCATCGGGATTAGCCGTCCTGTAGGGCGGCCGGAGCAGCTCCCCGCAGCGTATGAGGAAGCTGTGCAGGCGGCGGAGCATCGGGGCTGGGTCGGCTACAGCCAGATCATCCCCTATGAGAGCATTCAGGCAGCCGAGCCGAACAGCAGTCATTTGCTGGAGAAGGAACTGCTGATGATTACGGAAATTCGGGCAGGCAATGATGCTGCCGTACATGCCATTTTACAGGAATGGTCAGGACAATTGGCAGGGCTGCCTGTCAAGCAGGTGAAAATGATCGTCACCCAGCTTGTGCTGTTCGTTATGCGTATCGTCCAGAGTGATGCATCCGTATTTAAAATGTCCATGCAGGAGCAGGACCCGCTGCTGGAGCTGTCCCGCTTGCGGCACGGACCCGAGATGATCGACTATGTATCCCGCTATTTTGTCCGGGTCGGTCGTCATGTCCGGGAAGCGCGCGAGAAGGGGATTCCGCGCAAATTTCAACGGGCCAAGGAGTGGATTCGTGAGCATCTTCAGGAGGATGGCGGCCTGAACAGCCTTGCGGCTTACATGAATATGAGCCCCAAATATTTGAGCGCCCGTTTCAAGCAGGTCACGGGGGAGAGCTTTGCTGAGTACCAGACCCGCGTCCGCTTTGAGCGTGCGCGTGAGCTGCTGCTGGACACGAACCGGAAGGTGGCTGAGGTGGCCGAGATTGTGGGATTTTCGGATACGAATTATTTTAGCATCGCCTTCAAAAAACATACTGGACTGACCCCGACGGAGTTTCGTAGAACATTTTTGTAAACGCGCTGTTAAAAAAATCATACCAAAACAAAGAGAGTCTGGAGTCGTTGGGTGGTCGGCTCCAGACTCTCGGCGCATAATAGGCTTGTAAGGAGAATCCAGTTCAGGAAGGGGCCGGTTGATTTGCTGAAACGAAGGTTACGGACATGGGTGGCTCTTATAATGACGGCGATCTTGGCAGGACTGACGGCTTGCAGCGGCAATGCGGGCGAACCGGTCAATCCGAATGCGGTCGAGCTCAAGTTCATGTACTGGGGAAGTAATGATGAGAAGCAGGCAATGGAAAAGATGATTCAAAGCTTTAATGCATCCCACCCCAATATCCGGGTAAAGGGCGAGCATGTCCCTGGTGACTATACGACCAAAATTAACACGTTAATGGCCGCTAATCAGCTTCCCGATATCGCCTACCTGGGCGATTCGCTCACGATGAAATGGGCAAGTGAAGGCAGACTCCTGGATTTATCCTCCTATTATGATGAATATCCCGAATTAAAAAACAAGCTTAAATCCTCCTATCTCTACAGTGAACCCGGCAAGTCTATCGGCAATTATACCGCCTTGGAAGTGATGCAGTTGTTTTACAACAAGGAGCTGTTCTCAGAAGCGGGTGTACCTGTCCCTCCGGCCGATCCTCAAAAAGCGTGGACATGGGATGAATTTCTGGAGATTGCCAAAAAGCTGACCAAGGATCAGAATGGCAAGCATCCCGGCGAAAGCGGCTTTGATCCGAAAAATATTGTGCAATACGGCTTTGCCTTCGGCAACGACCGCAGCTCCTGGGGACCGCTCCTGGCGAGCAATGGTGGAGATTTGACCGACAAAACGGGCAAGAAGTACACCCTGAACCGTCCCGAGTCGGTGGAGGTATTTCAGAAGCTGCAGGATCTGGTTTTCAAGGAGCATGTTGCTCCCGATTTGATCCAGCAGCAGGACATGCCGTCCAATACGATTCGGCTTCAGACGAGAAAAGTCGCCATGGTGGTGGACGGGACGTGGTCCCTGCTTGATTTTTCGAACAACAAGCAGCTGCAATGGAGTATCGGCGTATTGCCGAAGCTGAAGGAACCCAAAACGATGATCGTTGCCGGGGCCACCGTCATTTTCCAGAGCACCAAGCATCCGAAGGAAGCACTCGAATTTTATTTGTACCACAACAATCCGGAAAAGGTGGACCTGTTCAAGTCCGGTCTGTGGATGCCTATCGAGGAAAAATATTATACCGATGAGCAGGCCATCCAGTCATGGACGAATAATGCGGCCCATCCGCCAGAATTTCGGCAGGCAGGCATTGAGTATGCCAGAGACTACGCCATCAAGCCGTCTACCTCTACACTGCGCAACTGGCCGGATATCGGTTCCAAGCTGACCCCGGGGCTGGATCTGATCTGGACGAATAAGAAGACGCCGCAGCAGGCATTGGATGAACTGGAGCCTATTATTCAGCCGTTGCTCCAGGGAGTCTATCCGGATGAATAAATCGGCAGCACAGCTGCGAAAGGAGATTGGTCCATGAGGCGGCAGCAATCAGGAATGATGCGCATGGAGCGTAACTGGGGTCTGTTGTTCGCGCTTCCTGCCATTCTCGGACTACTCATATTTACGATTGGGCCAATTACCGCCTCATTCATATTCAGCCTGACCGACTGGACTATTGGCGGCCAGATGAGCTTTGTAGGGCTGGAGAATTATCGGACCATTCTGACCAAGGATACAACCTTTTCCCAATCCATGTTTGTGACCACGTATTATGCGCTGGGCAGCGTGCCTCTTGGCTTGACGGCGGCTTTTAACATTGCGCTGTTGTTGAATCAAAAGGTGAAGGGCCTATCGATATTCCGCACGATTTATTATTTACCCACCATTGTGCCAAGTATCGCGAATACGATGCTGTGGCTGTGGATGTTCAACCCGGATTTTGGTTTGCTGAATTCGCTGTTGGAGAGTGTTGGACTGCCAGGCAGCAAGTGGATTTATGACGAAAGCACTGCGATACCCTCCCTGATTATGATGAGCACCTGGGGGATCGGGAACACGGTCATTATCTTTTTGGCAGGACTCCAGTCGGTTCCCACCCATCTGTATGAAGCTGCTGAGGTGGATGGCGGCAATCTGTGGCACAAATTCTTTCATATTACCATTCCTTCAATGACACCCACCATTTTCTTCAATTTGGTCATGTCTTTAATCGGCACCTTTCAGGCCTTCAATCAGGCGTACGTGATGACCAAAGGAGGACCCAACAATGCAACCCTGTTCTACGTGTTTTACTTATGGCGTACGGCCTTTACGGAGACCAAAATCGGCTATGCCTCAGCGCTGGCCTGGATCTTATTTTTCGTCATTATGGTGCTGACCGTCCTGATTTTCTCCACGTCCAAAAAGTGGGTTCACTATGAAGGAGGGGAACGATCATGAGCCAGATCACTTCTGCTGCCCATGCTTCCGAAGCACCGCAGCATCCGCCTCCACAGCCTGAACGCTCCCGCAGTCCTGCACCCGCTACCCGTGCCAAGTCCTTCCCAATCAGTCGTATTCTGCTGTACATTGTTTTAATCTTGGGCAGTATTTTGATGCTGTTGCCGTTTGTATGGCTTATTCGCAGCTCTCTGATGGGGACCTCGCAAATTTTTGTGTTCCCGCCACAGTGGATACCGTCTCCTTTTCAATGGAGCAATTACCCGGAGGCCCTGACTTCGGTGCCATTCGGTAGGTATTTTATGAATACGTTCCTGATTGAGGTGTGTGTGCTGACAGGTGTGATGTTGACCTCGATTGTATCGGCGTTTACGTTTGCCCGTCTGCGCTGGCCTGGACGCAATCTGATCTTTTCCCTGCTGATCGGGTCGATGATGCTGCCGTACGCGGTGACGCTGATTCCCACCTTCGTCATGTGGCGTGAGCTGGGGGGGCTGAACACCTTTCTGCCGCTGATTGTTCCAGCATGGTTTGGCGGGGGAGCATTTAATATCTTTTTGATGCGCCAGTTCATGCTGACGATCCCGCGTGATCTGGATGAAGCGGCTTATATGGACGGAGGCACACCTCTGACCGTGCTATGGCGTGTCATTGTTCCCTTATCTTCGCCCGCATTGATCGTGATCGGGATATTTACATTTATTGATGTGTGGAACGATTTTTTGGGCCCGATTATTTATTTGAGTGACGAAAAGCATTTTACGCTGGCGCTGGGATTGGCGACTTTTCGCGGGCTGAACAATACGAACTGGCCTTATCTGATGGCGGCTTCCAGTACCATTTTGGCTCCCATCGTTCTCATTTTCTTTATCGGACAACGATATTTTATTGAAGGCATCACACTGACAGGCATCAAAGGCTAGCAGGAAGCTGGAACTGGAATGAGCTTGAGTATTGGGGAAATGAGCAGGGACAGTGGATGCAGCAAGAGCTACGGGAGGGCAGCAGCTAGAAGAGGATGAATGGGTTCAAAGGTATGCGGTGGATCGTGTGCCAAGGCGTATTACTTGAAAAGGAATATGGAGCAGGGAGGCAGTGCGAGTGAAAGAGGAAGAAGTTCGAAATGTGCAAGCTGCTGCAAAGCCGTTACAAGGTATTCCAGGCAGACTGGCCCGATTACGCTCGGAATTCCCGGCACTGGGTATAGACGCGCTGCTCATTACACATGGACCGAATCGGCACTATATGACCGGATTTACAGGCTCGGCCGGGATGGCGCTTATTACGGAGGAAGGTGCTGTTCTGGTAACGGATTTCCGCTATATGATGCAAGCAAAGGATCAGGCACCGGAGTATTCGGTCATTCAGCATGAAGTGCAAATTTTCCGGACGGTAGCCGCGCTGACGGGTAAATCAGGCGTTCACCGACTGGGCTTGGAAAGTCGTCATGTTTCACTCCAGCAGTCGGGCCAGCTTCAAGCCGCGCTGGGTCCGCTGGAGTATGTGCACACGGAGGATGTGATTGAACGACTGCGCGATGTGAAGGACGAAGATGAGATACGCACCATCAGCGAAGCGGCGCGTATGACCGATGCTGCTTTTACGGAAGTGCTGAATTACATCCGGCCGGGGGTTACTGAGCGATGGATTGCGGCGGAACTGGAATATCAGCTGCGGCTGGCGGGCGCGGACTCGGGTGGCTTTGCGTTCATTGTCGCTTCGGGTGAGCGTTCGGCGCTGCCGCACGGACTGGCCAGTGACAAGGAAATCGGCCAGGATGAGTTTGTCACAATGGATTTTGGCGCGAATGTGCGTGGCTATCTGTCTGATATTACCCGCACCGTATTCGTCGGCAAACCGTCAGAACGTCATAAGGAACTGTATGCCATTGTGCTGGAAGCGAATATGAAGACGATCGCAGGGCTTCGCCCAGGCTTAAGCGGCCGGGAGGGGGACAGTCTGGGGCGGGATGTGATTGCCTCATATGGCTATGGGGAGCAGTTTGGCCACGGGCTGGGTCACGGCTTTGGGCTGGAAATTCATGAGCAGGTACGGCTGTCCCGTGAAAGTAAATCCGTGCTCGTACCGGGCCATGTCATTACCGTGGAACCGGGCATTTATATCCCGGGGTTCGGCGGGGTACGGATCGAGGATGATGTGCTGATCACGGATGACGGTGTGAAGGTACTGACCTCCTCACCGAAGGAGATGATTGTATTGTAAAAAGTAGTCATCCAAAAACGATATGGAGGGATCAAATGAACACGCAAAAAAGACGCACGAAAATATGGCTGGCCGCGCTGGCCGTTTCTCTCATCGTGGCTTTAACACCAGCTATTCCGGGACATGAGGCTTATGCCGAGGCGGAGTCGGATGCCAAAGTCATCGATATCTTTAGCCGGACGGTGAACGATTACGGTATAGATTTGGTCGACTGGCAAGGGTATCTTGCGAACCCGTATGTGAAGCTAAAGGTCAAACCGCCGGCGAACGCCGCTTTTCCGGTAACGATCACATTGAATGCGCAGGGCACATCGCGGCTGATGATGGATTTGCCAAGTACGCTGTCGGCGCAAGGGGCAAGCAAAACCCTGACCTTTGCCAATGCTCAGGAGGAAAAAGATTTCCGTCTAGCCATCCATCCTGACCGGATCGGGGGAAATGGTGAAATCGAGCATTATACGCTGTCTCTATCTGTGGCGGGAAACGATGGGCGCAAGACCACCCAGTCCATTCCGATTCGGGTGTTGGATCAGGACGATAATGAAGAGCCCCAAATCCCCATCTATTTTGACTACCGCTTCGATACGATCATGCCTTATTTCAATGATGCTGCTACAAGAAAAGCCGCAGAGCTGGCGGTGAAGGACTGGTTCTATTTCTTTGATCTGAGCTCCTTCGACGAGGTCCCCGCGAATGCGGAGGTCAACCATCTGCCGGGAGACGACTGGCAAAATGAAATACAGGTGACGAATGACAAGCCATATAAAGGCATGTGGGTGTTTATGAGAGGATTGAACGGGCCTTATTCTACGGGCTTTCCAGCCAATAACGGCAATTATCATACACGTAACGGTGTGACCGTCCCGGGGAACCTGAACCGTTCCTATAGTCTGATTCTGGATTTCTATGATGATGCAACTCCATTCACATCGGTGGACGATGAAGAATGGTATCAATCTGATCTGTCCAAGGTGACGGATGTGCACGGGCTGATCATGCATGAATTTGGTCATGCGATTGTGTTCAGTGACACGTTCCCGGGTGTCAAGGCGCTGAAGGAAGCAGCAGGCAATGACCCGGATATTCTGGCTTATCAGCACAGACCGGCCGCGCTGGACGACAGCTATCATCTCTCCGGGGAGCTTGCAGAGGTCGACAGACTGAGCGGACAAAACGGTGGCTGGCGCCACATGTTCCCGACCCGGCGCTGGATGAACACAAAGCTCTCGCTGCTGGTGGCAGAAAAAGCAGGCTGGCCGCTGCGCAAGGACCTAACTCCTTTTCTTGCGCCGGAGATCATAACGAAGGAACTGCCAGCCCCCGTTAAAGGGAAAGCGTACACGGCCAAGCTGGAGGCCAAGGGAGGCATTCCGTTTTACGATTGGACGGTAACGGGTGGTCAGTTGCCCGCAGGCTTTACGCTGGATCGCTTCACAGGAACGATCAGCGGTACGGCAGCAAGCGGAGCAGCGAACAAGACGTATACGTTCACCGTACAGCTGCGGGATTATGACGAGCTGAGCAAGCCTGTGACCCAAAGCTTTACGCTCAAGCTGTAACTGAATTTCCTGGCGCGGCTGCCCCGAATTTTCTGACGGAGCTTACATTTGACTGCCTAACATTGAGCTGGGCTAACATCTTCTGGACGACTACGGTTGAAATTTGGGGCAGAGCGACCTGAGTGTTATGACATTCGGGTTGAAACGGTCGAAGGGAGGAAAAGCGAGTGAAACACGACGCGGCGGATCTAGTCATTGTGGGCGGCGGAATCATCGGTGCGGCCATCGCTTATTATGCGGCTAAGTCCGGTTTGAAGGTCGTACTGGCTGAGCGGGGAGAGATTGCCGGAGGCACTTCGTCCCGTTGTGATGGAAATATACTGGCAATTGACAAGGAGCCGGGATTTGACAGTAGGATGTCGCTGGTATCGCAGGAACTGGTGGCAGAGCTGGCCAGGGAGCTGGAGGATGAGTTTGAGTACCGTGCGCCTGGCAGCATTTTGGTCTGTGAAAATGAGCAGGAGATGCAGGCGGCAGAGCAATGGGTAGCCCGCCAGCAGCAGGAGGGACTTCCATTTCGCATGCTGGATCAGCAGGCTTTGCGGAAGGAATGGCCGCATTTGGCCAAAGATTTGCCGGGCGGGCTGGAATGTGCGACAGATTCCACCGTAAATCCGGTGCTGATGACGTATGCGCTGGCCAGAGCCGCACGTCGGATGGGAGCCAGACTATTGCCGCGCACGCCGATACAGTCGGTCCTCAAGGACGAAGGGGGGAACGTCCACGGAGTGGAGACGCCAAACGGTGTGATCCATGCGGATGCAGTGGTATTGGCGGCAGGTGTGTGGACACGCAGCATCGGTCGTTCACTCGGTTTGAGCCTTCCGATCATGCCGCGCAAAGGACATATTCTGGTGTCTGCCCGAATGCCTTCGATCGGGAACCGAAAGGTGATGGAGTTTGGGTACCTGATGAGCAAGTTCGGGGGGCAGCGGAGTGTCGATGAGGTTTATGAAAAATACGGTGTAGCGTTGGTATTCGAGCCAACCGCTTCACAAAACATTCTGATCGGCAGCAGCCGTCAGTTTGTCGGTATGGATACGGGGGTTGATCAGCAGGTGATCCGCTTAATTGCCCGCAGGGCGATACGTTTTTTCCCCGCCCTGGCAAACGTGCCGTTGATGAGGGCGTATACCGGCCTGCGTCCATGGACACCTGATCATTTGCCGATTATATCAGCCGTGGATGAAGTGCCGGGACTGTTTATCGCTTCCGGCCATGAAGGGGACGGCATTAGCCTCGCCGCTGTTACGGGCAAGCTGGTGACCGAAATGGTACGCGGCGAACCCACTTGCATCCCGGTAGAGCCGCTGCGGTATGACCGATTTGGAGAGGCTCTGAACTGGTATGAGAACGGGCATGAGTTTCACGGGGAGGTAACCGGATGAGTGTGCCAGGCAAGATTGCTATACCAAGCATGAATACTATATCAGGCAAGATCACGACGATTGATACCCACACCGGAGGAAATCCGACGCGGACGGTCATTCACGGCGCACCTAAGCTGGTAGGTCATACGATGCTGGAAAAGATGACTTACATGGCAGAGCATCATGATGATTTTCGCCGTCTGCTGATGTTCGAGCCGCGAGGCCATGAGGTCATGTCGGGCTGTATTTTAACAGAGCCTTGCCATCCAGATGCCGATATCGGTGTGGTCTTTATAGAAACTGGCGGCTATTTACCGATGTGCGGTCACGATACGATTGGAGTATGCACGGCGCTAATGGAAGGCGGACTGATTGCTGCGGATAAAAAGTCTGTACTGCTGGATACTCCGGCAGGTCCGGTTCAAGTACGGCTGGAGGTGAATACGGGCAAGGTGCGGCAAGTAACGTTCACGAACATTCCATCCTTTGTGTACCGCCGTGAGGTGGAGGTCGATGTAGAGGGCATCGGTCAAGTCGTGCTGGATATTGCGTATGGAGGCAACTTTTACGGCATTATAGAGGCGGCTTCCATCGGTCTTGCGTTGGAGCAGAGCAGTGCGGCAGAGATTGTACGAACGGCGGTCCGGATTCGGGAAGCGGTGAACGCTGCTATTGAGGTAGTCCATCCTGAGAATCCGGTTATTCAGGGATTGACCCATATTGAATTTTACGGAGAGCCTGTGGCTCCACAGGCCGATTGCCGCAACGTCGTCGTTATCCCGCCGGGAGGTATCGACCGTTCCCCTTGTGGCACAGGAACCTCGGCCAAGGTAGCGGTGCTGCACGCCAAGGGAAAGCTGGGATTAAATGAGCCGTTTGTACATGAAAGCATCACAGGCTCCATGTTCCGGGCTGAAATCGTGGGCGAAACGCAGGTAGGTCCTTATCCGGCGGTGATCCCGCAAATTACAGGCTCGGCCTGGGTAACAGGGCATCATCAATTTGTGCTTGATCCGAAGGACCCGCTGAGGGAAGGATTTTTACTGATGTAAGTATAGTACTGGAATCGAATGATGTAACAGGCCAGTGTAATTATTCAACGTTCAGTTTGTAAAAAAACAGGTGGAAGAAGAAAGGATTGGTGAGCATATGGCACGTTTTGAGGGTGTATATGTGGCCTTGGTTACACCGTTCACGGCAGAGCTGGAGGTCGACTACAAGCGTCTGACCGAGCTGTGCGAGCATCTGATTGCGAACGGCATTAGCGGGCTGGTTCCCACCGGGTCACTGGGGGAGTATGCGGCGTTATCCCCGGAAGAACGATCACAGGTGGTGCATACGGTGATTGATGCTGCGGCAGGGCGTGTCCCGGTCGTTGTCGGCTCGGCGGCTCCATCCACCAGGCAGGCGGTGCATTGGGTTCAGCATGCCAAGGATGCCGGAGCCGCTGGTGTCATGGCGCTGCCGCCCATTAATTACAATCCGCTGCCCCATGAGGTAACGGCTCATTTTGAAGCGTTGTCGGAGGTGGGCTTGCCGATCATTGCGTATAACAATCCCCATGATTACAAGGTTGACCTGACTCCAGATATTCTTGCAGACCTGTCACGAATTGAAAATATCGTAGCAGTCAAGGAATTTTCCGGGGATGTGCGACGTATTCACGCTATTTTGGACCAGACAGAGCTGGAGGTCATGATCGGGGTGGATAATCTGGCGATGGAGGGGGCATTATTTGGCGCGACAGGCTGGATTTCGGGGGTGCCTAATGCGCTGCCCAAGGAAGGGGTAGAGCTGTTCCGGCTTGCGCAGGCGGGAAATATGGCGGAAGCTTCTGCGTTGTATCGCAGGCTGCTACCGCTGTTCCACTACGATGCCAGTCCACAGCTGGTGCAGTCCATCAAATATATGATGGAGCTGGCAGGATTCCCGGTCGGCCCGACACGTCCGCCCAGACTTGCGCTACCGCAGGCGGATTACGACCGTATTCGCGAAGCTTTTGAGGCGGCGGTTCGTCCGAGCGGGGTTTCATCCTGATGGAGGTGAAGATGATGGAAAGCCGAAATTGGATTGGCGGTGAGTGGCTGAGTCCTTCCGGCGAAGAAATGGTGGTTCGCAACCCTTCAGCGTTAAAGGAGGAGGTGGGAGTCATCCATTTTTCCACTGAGGCTGATATTGCACAGGCCGGGGAGGCGGCAAGGCTGGCACAAGCAGGCTGGTCGGCATTGAGTCCGGCGGCACGGGGAGCTTATCTGTTCAAGGCAGCCGGTTTGCTGGAGGCGAATCTGTCCGATGTAGCGGAGCTGGCCAGCCGGGAAATGGGGAAGCCGATTACCGAGATGCGCGGAGAGGTGATGCGCGGCGTCCATCTGCTTCGATACTACGCTGCAGAGGGTGTACGTTCGATCGGTACGGTCATTCCCTCGAATGAGCCGGGAGTACTCCAATACACAAAGCGTATTCCGCTGGGTGTGACGGCAGTTATTACCCCGTGGAACTTCCCGGTAGCTATTCCCTTGTGGAAAATCGCGCCCGCACTCCTGTGTGGAAACACAGTCATCTGGAAGCCCGCAGAAAACGCGTCATTAACGGCGGTACGGATTGCGGAATTGTTTGAAGCGGTGCAGCTTCCGCCTGGTGTGCTGAATCTCGCCATTGGGCAGGGGAGTCGTATTGGCGATGCCTTGCTGGAGCTCCCGGTACTGGATGCAGTCAGCTTCACGGGTTCTACGAAGACGGGGTTGGGCATTGCCGGGCGGTGCGCACGTAGGAACATCAAATACCAGACCGAGATGGGCGGTAAAAATGCTGTGATCGTGCTGAAGGACGCGGATATGGCGCAGGCGGTAGCGATGATTGCCAGCGGTGCCTTTCGGTCAGCCGGGCAAAAATGCACGGCCACCAGCCGCGTGATTGTCGAGCGGTCTGTCTATGACGCGTTTACGGAAGCCTTGCGCCATGAGGTGGCAAAAATCCATATGGCCCCGGCACTGGACCCCGGCGCGTATCTTGGGCCTGTCGCATCCGCAGGTCAGTATGAGAAGGTTATGTCCTATGTTTCGCTGGCCCGCAGGGAAGCAGATATCCTGGTCGAAGGTGGAGCCGGCGCCGCGACAGATGATGGGTATTATGTGCGTCCACTGGTGACAGCCGGGCTGGATTCGTCTCATCCCTTGATTCAGGAGGAAATTTTTGGTCCTGTGGTCGGTGTCATGCAGGCGGACGACTTTGAGGATGCCATTCGACTGTGCAATGCGTCTATTTACGGGCTGAGTGCTTCACTATTTACCCGTGATTTGCGGCTGGCTCATCGTTTTCTGGATGAAGCGGACGCCGGAATGGTGCGGGTCAATCAGGAGACGGCGGGTGTCGAATATCAAGCTCCGTTCGGCGGTCTGAAGCAGTCCAGCTCACATACCCGGGAACAGGGGCAGGTAGCGCTGGATTTTTATTCAGCGATTAAAACCTGCGCAATCAGCTATGAGTAAGCGGGCGATTGGACGGGGGAAGACGGTCGGGACGGAAGTGCAGGATAAAGAGACTCTGAATGGAGATACACCGAATGAAGGTGTTCTGAATGGAGATGCTCGATGTGGAGAATCAAGGCATGCAGACGTCCGGTATGCAGGCAATCCGTATGCTGATTCACGAGGCGGGTCATCCGGAGCGCTTGGCGCATCAAGTCATCTGCTTGTATGCCGCTGTGAAGAAGTGAGTTTGGCACAGCTGGAGCAGGCCTGCGATATGGGAGCGGATACGGTGCGCCAGCTTAAAATGGCTACGCGGGTCACGATGGGGGCGTGTCAGGGCAGGGTATGTCGACAACTGGTAGAGACGTGGTTTTACAGTCAATATCCCGCTGCCCGCCGCGAGGCAGAGCTATTATCGCAAAGACCTCCGGTACGTCCCGTGACGTTTGGTCAGCTGGCAGAAGGAGGTTCCTTATGAGTCGCGCGCGTATTGTGAATCATCCAATTTTGGGACCGAAGCCGGAGCAGCGGCAGGTGTCCTTTGTTTTTGACGGTCGTCCTATGCAGGGATTGGCTGGAGAGCCGCTTGCGGCAGCGCTGCTGGCAAGCGGCGTTCGTTTGCTGAGAAGGCATGAGGAATCCGGTACAGCCAGGGGCGTATATTGCGCCATTGGGCACTGTAACGAATGCCGCCTGACGGTTCATTCGCTTGGCACTGTCCGCTCTTGTTTGACCCGGTTGGAGGAAGGCATGATCGTAGAAACAGGCAGACAGCTTTCGAATGAAATAACAGGGAGAATCGTGACATGAATAAAATGGCGCATCTCATCGTCATTGGAGCAGGTCCCGCCGGACTGTCAGCAGCGGCTACAGCAGCTGAACATGGATTGCCGGTCACGGTATTGGATGAGTTTACCGAGCCGGGCGGACGGATGCCCGGACAATATCATGAGGAAGGCAGCACAGGCTGGTGGGTTGGAAAACATGTTTCGGATGAGCTGATCACCCGTTGCAGCGAGCTTGGGGTGGACATCCGCTGTGGTATATCGGTGCATGGCATGGAGTATACGACAACATGGGAAATTTCCACTTCCTGTGGATTATTCACTGCTGACTACGTATTACTGGCCACCGGAGCCGCCGAAATTCCTGTTCCGCTAGACGGCTGGACGCTGCCTGGCGTGATGTCCATCGGGGCCGCGCAGGTGATGACCAACGTTCATTATGTTAAGCCGGGGGAACGCGGCATTATTGTAGGCATGAACGTCCTGTCCATGGCGATTGCCCGCGAGCTGTCCGTCGCCGGGGTGAAGGTGGCGGCGATTACACTGCCGTGCGCTAATCCGCTGGCTGGTGCAGCGGCAGATCCGACAGCTTCCGCGAAGCTGCTGCTGCAGCTATCGGGGCTGGCTCCGGCCGCCTGGATGCGTGCCGGCGGCAAGCTGGCAGCGGCGATGCGGATGGAGGGCCTCATCGCACACTGCTATCCCCACAGAGGCTTCCGTCTGTGGGATATCCCGATCCGTTTGCGGACGGCAGTGCTGTCCGTCAACGGGCAGGACCGGGTCGAATCCGTGACCCTGGTCCACGTTAAACCGGATGGCTCACCTATTCCCGGCAGCGAGCGCGTCGAACCCGCCGACTTCGTGGCGCTGAGCGGCGGACTGTATCCGCTCGCCGAGCTGGCGGCGGTGGCCGGGTGCAAATTCGTGTACAGCCCCGAGTTGGGCGGGCATGTTCCACTGCATGGTGAGCGAATGGAAACCTCGCTCAAAGGGCTCTACGTTGCCGGCAATATTACCGGCATCGAAAGCGGGCTGGTCGCCATGGCCCAAGGCCGATTAGCCGCCGCTTCCATGGTCCACGCCGCCGGACTCGGCGGAGCCGAAGGGGAGCAGCGGGTACAGGAGGCGATCCGCGAGGTCGATTTTACCCGAAAGAACGCGCTGATTCAGTTTCATCCCGGCATTACAGAGGCGCGAACGCAGCTGTACCAGCAGTGGGAGCAAACCGCTGGCAGCGGCGTGTAATCGCTTGTCATGCTTGGCGTAAGCTTTTCTTTTTTTACATCCCAAATTCGCCTTAAAGGAGCACGGAAGATGACGCTTAAAGCCAAAGCCCGTATGAAAGCAAGACCATTCGCACTGAACGAGGTAGTGTTGGTTGAAGGTTAGCGTTGGATAGGGGTCATTTGAGATGGTTTGCAAATAAAATAACGTTTGATTTTTAGTTGACAATGATTTATGATGTAAGAAATATTGGATGATGTTGGAACATTGATTATTGTATGAACTGATTTATTCATAGTCGTTTGCGCGTGAAGCACACGGGCTGTTTCTTCCTTAACTAGGGAGAGGCAGCCCTTTTTTGTTGGTTTAGCACCATTTCGCCTACTCGTTTCTTATATTCACTTTTCCGAACTAGGCTGAAATAGATGTGATATGGTTTTTTAGAATGTCTATTTATTTAGAAGTTTTCCTTATAGATTTTGTAATAGGGAAACCATATAATAAATAAGTTGGTATCCAGTATTTTCCGAAAGTGGGGATGCGATAAGTCTATGAGAGCAGGGTTGATATACATAGTTTGGAGTATAAGCAGACAAAGGGGATAGAGAGATGAGGATAAAAAAATGGATGCTGAGTTTGACGGCAGTTACGTTGCTATGGGGCGCGACAAGTACAATGCCAACGACAGAGGCGGCAAGCAGCTCCCAACCGATTGAAGTCTTGTTAAATGCGAAAAAGATACAGTTCCCGGATGCTAAGCCTTTTCAGGATAGTAACGATTACGTGATGGTTCCCATCCGTTTTGTATCCGAGGCGCTGGGGGCCAAGGTTGGGTGGGAGAAAACAGGCGGTCAATTGGCCGTGTCGATCAAAAATGATACACATGCTGTTAACATGACGGTCGGACAAAACACCGCTACTGTGGACGGACAGACCAAAACATACGAAACGAAGATTATTTTGAAGCAAAACCGTACTTTTGTGCCGCTCCGGTTAGTAAGTGAAGGTTTGGGCCAGACGGTAGAATGGGATAAGGTCAGCCGTTGGGTCTGGATCGGGAAGAAGGAAATTGCGGCGTTGGAGGATACGGGGCATCAGATGGTAAGTATTGAGCCGTATAAAAAGGCATTTACGTCTAACCCATATCTTTTAAAAAATGCTCAAGGAAAAGTATTTGACAAAGTGATGATTTTCAAAGTTTCTGACCTGCCTTTGAAGCTACTACGTGATGTTTATAGCATTGAACCTTATACCAATGCAAAAGGCACACCTTACTTAAGAATTAGAGCAAAAACTAAATCTACTGCGGGGAATCTCTTCTACATCTCAAGAAATAATGACACACGCTATCGTTATGCTGTTGAAGAACTGACTACGGACAACGGTGATGGTACTAAAATGCTATATTACCCTATTTATTCATCAGGAGATGAACTTTTTAATGGGATTAAGAACTATAAATCTTTTAAGTTGCAAGATATTGAATATATCGGATTTCGTTTGGCAGCAGATGACTTTATTCCGTTGATGGTCAATCCATGGAAAGGAAACTAATGAATAAGGCCAAACGTCTTCTAGTCATATTGGTGGTGGGAGTACTGCTGCTACTGCAGCTCCCACCATTTTATTTTTCTGCTGAAAAAGTAGCAGCAGATACAGAAGTTACGCCGCTGTCCTATTTTGCAGATAAGAATCATCGCTATTTTGTTGGTATGATGTACTTTGACATGTGGAAAAATAGCAGTGATATATGGGTTACCGATCATAAACAACCAAACAAAGGTATGTATGGGGAAGCCACTTTCACATACAAGTTTCAATTTCCAGGAAGGAAGATTAAAAACGTCGAAGCTCGACTGTATACGGCATCAGATCCAACCAATTATTTTAGTGAATCACGACAAGATAGCTACGAAGAATACAGTGATTCAATAAGTCTTGGAACAACAGATGAGAATATTCGTCCTTTTCAAAAGAAGGGGATTGGCACGGATACTACAGTTATTCCGATATCTGTAGACATGAAATTGAACGCATTTAGGCCTAAAAATATCAAGGATGAATCCTGTCCAAATTGTGCTGCTAATGTTGAAGCCTGGCGCATCTATCAGCCCATCCTGTTCAAGATCGAACTGGAGAGCAGTCTTATCGTCAAGCATTTTACGATTGATGGGAAGTCGCTTAACAACGTATTTACACCAATAGAAGATGAGTTAAAACCTGATCAACCGTATGATTTCACCCCGCCTACTAATCCGAAATATGAGTATGTGGGTTACAAGAAAAGCACGACAGGTAAACCGCCGAGTGGAGATATTTTGCCAGGCATTGTACCCGGGTTTACGTATGATGGTTCTTTTGAGCAGTTTACCGCTTATTTGTATTACAAAGAAAGCCAGGGCTGTCCTAAGCCTGGAGAAAGCCAGGAGGGTGCACCCCCAGATTGCCAAGACGAAGAACAGCCGACAAAAGGTGTTGTCTGTTCCCGCCCTGTTCCTGGCTTGCGTTTGGAAACTGCCGAGCTGGACCCGACAGTATCTGCTGTTATCAAAGCTGATCAGCGTGGGCGGGAACAGTTTGACGTATCCAAAGGTATTCCTACATCTGAGAGCCTATACGGGCATGTACAAGCGAAGAGATACCTTTTTCAGCATAAGTTTGTGAACATGACGGGTCAGTGTACATATACGGTGAACGTAAAACGGGAATATCGGTTAACTTGGCGGCCCAAGAAAAAATCTACACGGAGAGAAACGGTGAAAAAAACCTATACCTACAAAGTTGTACGTCCGTACTCTTTTTGGACGATAGACAACTTGGAGGTATACGGTATCGAGGGAGCTACTCTCCGCAATTATGCGTTACCTAATGAAACAATCACCATCCGTCCGCAATCCTATACACCTCCTTCTTATATTGCAGCGACTGAGGGCAACTTTTATCCGCCCCCTGCACCGGGAACAGTGGATGCTGGTAGTCGCAGCAAGAACGGGGGCAGCAGCAAGCCGAGTGTACCTGACGAACGCAGTGCACTACAATCCAAGGCAGAAGGAGCTGTAAAGGAAGTCGAAGTGGAAAATGATGCCCTGACCTTTGAAAACAAGATCATAATGAATCCGGAGCGTGTGAAGGTGAATGGACCTAAACCGGGTGTTATTCCCACTTCCGGGGCCATTGGACCGGATGTGCTATACAGTCCGGGGCATGTGATTGATAAGCGCAAGATAAATAAGCCTAATACGCCTAGCAGCGGCAACATTACCTACGCTATTCTTAAAGGGAATATCAACGGTGGGGCGGATAAGACGTTTCCGATACAGGGGATTAACACGGTGACTGTTCACACTCCTGTTGTGAATCATTCAAGTGTGTCGGATGATGCTGCGCATAACCAGAAAACCAAGCCTACGAAGGGGCGATCGGCACTTATTTTGGAGCGTCCTTTCCGGGTGAGGATTTCGACGGCAGGCCCACATTTGAATATTCCCGGCTACGGGGAGCGGGAGTATGGCAAATATGTACGAACCAAGCAGGTGCGCTTTCCGTTTGACGTGTACAACAAAGGGAAAACTCATTTTTATCCACGGGGCACCTGGATCGATATTCCGGTGCTACAGCTGGACACAGAATTTTATTTGCCAGTATGGGTGGATGAAGGCAACTACACCGTCGAGTTCCGTACTATTGCTGAAAATGCGCCGGACGGGTTCACTGAACAGCGTCATGCCAATATGGAGCTTGCCCATCATGTTGCCAATGATGTGGTCAACATTGAAGTCATCGGACGGATGTATGATTTTCATATTACCGATATTGCAGATTACCATTGGGAGCGGGTATTTCGTCAGCACAAGGGGAGCCCGGTACATAGCGGTCTGTCCTATTGGACAGGGCTGGGGAACATCGACGGATTGCCAAGGGGGAATCAGGAGCCGTTTACCCTGCCTGTACGTCCCGGTAGTCATCCGCATGAGGGCTACCAAAATGTAGCGGTCAAGACGGGCTACCATTTCAAGTTTGATCTCAAAACCAAAGGCAATATGTTCAGCGCCAAAGATGGTATTCGTATCACGCCATCATTTTATTGGGTGAGCAAGGATGGCCGCCAGCGGGAAGAGGTGGACTTGTATACACATGCGGGAAGCCGCAAATTTATCCGATTGGGCTCGGCAGAGGATCGAGAGAAACGGTATGTTATTCTGAATGAGCGGCTGCGCAACGTACCAGCAGATGAAATGCAGGACACAGCCGCCTACCAATATAAGCATGAATTGAGCGAAACACAGCGTGGCCAGTCGACGCTGGAACGTTATGTATCGCTATATGCCCAGCGCATCACGCGTAACAAGACGTGGATCGGCCGCTACGATTGGCTGGTGCTGCCCGCGGCGGTGCGAACCTTGATCGGTCCGAAGACAGACCTGCCGGAGGGGGTGGATGTCGACCGTGCGAATGCGGCAATTCAGCGCTGGTATGGCGAATATAGCCTACCTGCCGATGTGTACGCGGTCACCAAAGGGACGGATTTACGTAATGAAAGCCGTAACCGGGAGCTAAACGAGCATACGGATATATTCAAGAAAACGGGCTTTATCGTCGTTCGCTTTAATTTGGAATCGCTCCGTCAGGGGGATACTGAGCATCCATATTTGCAATATATTCATGGTCCGCTGCTGAACCAATGGCAACTGGAGGGTTACCGCAGAGAGATAAAAGACCCTTACGGACATACCTTTCATTTACAGGATGGGGATGTCGTGTTTTATCATGCAGACCAGTCCAGCCGGGACGATTTCAATTCATTTGTCCCTCACTAATCTGAAAACATAAAATTCTGAAGGCATAAAATGCAGACCAGTTATCATTAATCCTAATGCAAAAAACGGGCTATGGAGATTATTCCATAGTCCGTTTTTTATATGCTCTTAGGAGCTTGATATGAAGATTTTGACGGAACATATGTAGTTGGAACTCTAGACTTTTCCGAAGCTCCTCATGCGGTATAATAGACCGAAATGTCTGTGGGCTTTTTCCTGCGGAGAAGATGAGAACGGCTGGAAAAGGGACAGGATCACGGACAGGATCACGGAAGGAATGACGATGATGGATGAAAAGGATTGCCTGATGTTGTGCTACATTGCAGAAGAACATAGCTTGAAACGCGCCGCCGACCGTTTGTATATTACACAGCCCGCCTTGACCTATCGTCTGAACCAACTGGAGAAGGAGTTCGGTGTGCCCATTATCGTACGCGGAAACCGAGGAACCCAGCTGACCATGGAAGGCGAGCGACTGGCCCAGTATGCCAAGCGAAATTTGAGAGAACTGACCGAATTAAAAGAAGCTGTCATTCACCTGAGCGGTGAGGTAAAGGGAACGCTGCGTCTGGGAATTTCGAGCTACTATGGTCACTACCGGCTTCCGCCGATCTTAAAGAGCTTCAAAGATATTTATCCAGATGTGCAATTCTCGGTAACCTGTGGACTCAGCGCGGAAATTTATGAAATGCTTCGTGGGGATGAAATTCATCTGGGTGTCATCCGCAACGATTATCCCTGGTCCGAGGGAAAGCATCTTCTTCATGAGGAACATATTTGTGTAATCTCCAAGGAAGCTGTAGAGCTTGAGCAATTGCCGGAGCTTCCACTGATTCGTTATAAAGACCCGGGCAAACCGCAGCTTTCCGGTCATATGTATTCCTCGTTCAACGAATCCGTTCAGGCGTGGTGGAGTGAAAGATTGGGCAGGCCGCCACGTGTTTCCATGGAGGTGGACAGCTACGAAACCTGCAAGGAAATGGTCCGCCACGGACTGGGATATTCGATCGTACCCGAAATATTTGTTTCGCCAAAGGATGAATTGTATGCATTTCATTTGATTCGCAAAAATGGAGATCCTGTTCTGCGCCGAACATGGATGTTGTATAAAAATAAATCCAGCCGCTTGATGGCGGTGGAACGATTTGTTGAATGGATGCACCAAACATAGCTCTTTGAGTACCGTGAGGAGCTCTATTTGTTGGTGAGAATCGGCATTTTTCAAGGGTTCCTATGTCATATATAAAATAATTTTAAGTACAAAGCCAAAAAATATTAAATTTACTTCACTGGAATTCGCTTATACAATGTTGATTAATAAATTGTATAATTATTCGTTATGACGAATGAAAGGCGGCATTTCACTGATGGACTCAACGACGAATGGACAGGCTGGCCGAACACCATCTCATGAAGAGATTTTGAAGGCTGTAGATGCAAAGGATCACGAACTGCGGGAGCTTGCCCGAACGATACATGCACATCCTGAATTGAGCTTTCATGAACATCAGGCTCAGGGATGGCTCACCAATACATTGGAACAGGCCGGCTTTGCTGTGGAAAAGGGTATCGCCGGACTGGAAACCTCCTTCCGTGCAGTATGGGAAGGGAAGCCCGGCGGACCCACCATCGCACTGCTGGCAGAGTATGACGCACTGCCAGCGATTGGACATGCCTGCGGGCACAACCTGATTTGCACCGCATCGGTCGGCGCAGCCATAGCCCTGAAGGAAGCGGTGCCGGACCTGCCCGGACGCATCGTGGTATTGGGCACACCGGCCGAGGAGGAGGGCGGCGGCAAAATCATCATGTGCGAGCACGGCGTATTCGATGGCGTGGACGCGGTGATGATGGTGCACCCGCAGAGCAAAACGATGGTTTTGCGCGGGGGACTGGCCTGCGTAGATGCCACGTTCACGTTTCACGGCAAGCAGGCTCATGCTGCTTCCTCCCCGGAGAAGGGCATTAGCGCGCTGGATGCCATGATTAATGCCTTTGTGGCGATTAATTCGGTTCGCCAGTTCGTTACCAGTGACGTGCGTATCCACGGCATTATTACTAAAGGCGGGGATGCCCCGAATGTTGTGCCGGAGCTGTGTGAGGCCGTGTTTATTTTGCGTGCCCAAACTGTTGTCGGCTTGGCCAAAGTACGGAACAAGGTGTACCGCGCTGTTCGTGCTGCGGCAGAAGGCATGGGCGCGACCGTGGACATTGCCGAGGGGCTTATTTATGCAGAGCGCAATACCAACAAGACATTGGCTGCTTTGTTCCAAAGCAATTTGGAGCAGCTTGGTCTGGAGGTCCATGAACCCCCTGCGCAGGGAGGGATCGGCTCGTCGGATATTGGCAACGTCAGCCAGATTACCGCAGCCATTCACCCCTATATCCGACTGGGGGATGCGTCCACGCATACGCCGGAATTCGCCCGGCTTGCGGGAGCGGAGGAAGGCATGGTTGAAATGAACTATGCTGCCAAAGCGCTGGCGCTGACCACTTACGATTTATTGACCGACCCCGTGGCTTTAAAAGAGGTGCGAACCGAATTTGAGCAGTGGCAAGCGCAGAGAAACGGGGAGGCATTCGAATGAGTAGCAACAGCGCCGTACCGAGCGGCCCTAGAAAATGGCTGAAAATGCCGCACACCTTTGTCATTCTTATTTTTCTGACGCTAGTGGCCGGGATACTTACCTATGTCGTTCCTGCTGGAGAGTTTGAACGGGTGAAAAATGAAGCGACCGGTAAAACGCTGCTCGTTCCCGGTTCATACGCTCATGTTGATCCGAATCCGGTTACGCTGTGGGATATTCCGAAATCGATTGTATCCGGTCTGGTCGATTCGGCCGATGTAGTCTTTTTCATTCTCATTATCGGCGGTGTTTTCCAGATTATTACGTCCTCAGGAACGATTGAGGCGGTGACTGGAAGAGTCGCAAGGTCCTTTTCCAACAAGGGCATATGGGTGATCCCCGTATTTATTTCCCTGTTTTCCGTCGGCGGCTTTACCATGGGCATGTCCACCGAGGTGATGGTATTTGTACCCATCGGTATCGCCATTGCCCGGGCGTTAAAATTTGATGCCATGACAGGCACGGCCATGATTTCACTGGGGGCCTCCTGCGGATTTACGGCCGGACTGCTGAACCCGTTTAATGTTGGATTGGCACAGGCGATTGCGCAAATTCCTATTTTTTCAGGACTGTGGCTTCGTGTCATTATCTTAGTCATTTTGATTGTGATTACAAGCTTATATATTATGCGCTATGCCAGCAAGGTCAAGAATAGCCCGGAGAGCAGCCTCGTTTACGAATTGGAACAGAGTGCTGAAGACAAGCCGGTGGATTTATCGAATCTGCCCTCCATACAGCTTAGGCATATCCTGATCATTTTGACTGTCGCGGTGAGCTTTGCAATGTTGATCTGGGGAGTGTCCAAGCAGGATTGGTGGATGGAGGAGCTGGCAGCTCTGTTTCTTTCGATGGGAGTGATCTCGGGATTTTGCGCAGGCTATGGGCCGAGTCGTATTGCTACAGAGTTTGTAAAAGGAGCCAAGGATATCACGTATGGTGCCTTGATTATCGGCTTTGCGCGCTCTATCGTGGTTGTGCTAGATCACGGCAATGTCATTGACTCCATTGTCAACAGTCTGGCTATCGTAGTCGGGCATCTGCCTGAGTCGGTGCAAGTGCTGGGAATGTATGTGTTCCAAAATATTATGAACGTATTCATCACCTCCGGCTCGGGCATGGCCGCGACGACGATGCCGATTATGGTGCCACTGTCCGATCTGCTGGGCATTACAAGACAGACGACGGTACTTGCCTTCCAATTGGGAGACGGCTTCTCGAACATGATTTTGCCTACTTCCTCCGCCTTAATGGGAAGCTTGGCCGTATCGGGTATTCCATATCAGAAATGGGTTCGTTTCTTCTGGCCGCTACTGGCCGCCTGGTTCGTTCTGGGTGCAATATTTGTAGTTGTGGCCCAAATCATCGGGTATCACTAAAGTATAAAAGCAGGATTAGTCCTGTACCATTTGAACGTTCATAGCAAATACAGGGCACAAAACACTCTGCACGTTTACAGCCAGTCGTCGAAATCAATCGGCGACTGGCTATTTCGTTTCGCATGAACCCCGAATTGAGCTATAGCAGGTATCATGGTAATGCTTTTACCACATCCAAGTTTTTAATTGCTTTATTTTCGTATACATAGCTTCTTCATTCCATACTATTTAAAACTCTAAATGTGGATTTGGAGATAGTAAAACGATTACAGTATTATTATGATAGAACATATCCTAAGAATTAGTAGTGAACACCGGAGGTGGATTTTAGTCGAAAACAGCGATAGTGAAAAGATATCCAAATAAAAATCCTTTTCGAACACGTACTAATAGATACCAAGGAAATAAGAGATTGGGCTTGTTTCTTTCCTCGACTAATCTACTTCTATATCGATGGGAGCCGGAAATGATGGAATTCAAGGTAAAGGATTTGTTTCAAATCGATACACTAAAGCAAGCGTTCGTCATCAGTGGCAAGCAGGGCCTGAACAATCCGATTCGCGGAGTGACAATTATAGAGGCACCGGATATCGCCGAGTGGATTAGCGGAGGAGAATTGCTGCTGAGCAGTCTGTATCCGCTGCAATCCTACAATGTTAGCGAACAGAAAGCTTTTATGGCCCAGTTATCCGATAAAAAGGCAAGCGCATTAATTATAAAAACTGGCAGATTTGTCCACGATATTCCTGCCGGCATCATCGAAGCGTCGGAGACGCTCCATCTGCCCGTTATTCAGATTCCGAAGCAGGTTCCTTACCGAGAGATCATATATCCGGTGATGGAAGCCCTTTTTAACAACCAGGTGGTAAAGCTCAAATACTTTAAGGAAGCGCATGACAAATTTATTGCGCTTACACTTGCCAATAAAGGCTCGGAACATATTATTGCCTCCTTAAAAAAGCTGATTGGCAATCCAGTGACTTTATATGATCGGAACTTCCACTCCATATCATCAACCGATCCTCATTTGGTGCAGTTTGAAGTGCTGGAACAGGAGGAAGCGGATGCTGCCCGGATGGATACAGAGTTCCCTTTTTATCGGCAGCGCGTGAACTATCCGGATTGGCACGGCCAAATATGCAACCATTTTATCATTCCGGTTGAAACCGTGAATCATATCAAGATTCATCTCGTTATTCATGAAACGTGCAAAACAGTAGAAGCGCTTGATTTTATTGCGATTGAAAACGCGGCCACTTCCTTGTCGCTCGATCTCGTCAAGCAATATGCCGTAGCTGAAGTAGAAATGAAATTCAAAGATGACTTAATCGATGATCTACTGCATGCCAAAATTGAATCACTGCAGAGCGTATATCAGCGGGCCAATTTGATCGGCTGGGATTTGAACAAGGTATATGTCGTCGTATTGTTCCGCTTGCGGGCCGAGGATGGATACGATGCGATGAAGACAGATCTGTATGGACTACATAATCCATATCAGCGTATGCTGTATGAATTCATTCATCAGCAGGTTCCGGAAGGCACCATTCGGAGCAGGAGCGATCAACTCATTGTTTTGTGGAATGTGGAAAACGCAGAAGAAGACAAATTAGCCTGCTTGCGCATGATAAAGAAAGCAGCCGAGAACATTCAGAAAATGTTTTACAAAAGCTTTCAGCATCTCAACTTGCAGGTCGGCATCGGGAGCGCGGCCCATTCGATAACGGAGCTGCCCCGCAGCTACAAGGAAGCCCAGGACGCTTTACAGCTTGGGACGTTGATGAATGGCAGTTCCGCAATCGCGGCCTTTTCGGATTTGGGTATATACCGTCTGCTATGTCAAATCGAGGACGCCGGAGAGCTGGCGAAATTCATTCCGCCCTCGTTAAAAAAATTGCTTGCCTACAAGCAGCCAAACAGGGAGGATTTAATCAAAACGCTGCAAACGTTTTTGCAGCATCATCAAAACGCCGCCAAAACAGCCGAGGAGCTGTATGTCCATTATAAAACAGTGACTTACCGGATTGAACGCATCAAGGAAATTACAGGCATTGATCTGGAAGATCCGGATGAGGTGCTGTCTGTGCAAGTCGGCTTGAAAATTCTCGTCTTGATTGGCGATAATCCTTTCACTTGGCATTTAGATCATGCAAACGTGTGAGTAGAATAGGGCCTTTCTATTCAGGCTCCGCTTCATGAGGGGGAAGTAGCTCCCGTGAAGCGGAGCTTTTTTTGTTGTCCATTTATCCGATATGGATAAAAAGGCGGGGCTCTTTTTATCGGGATGCCTCGATGTTATTTCCTTTTTAAGCGTTTACAATTAATATGCAAGCAAAAAATGGCCTTACAAAGTGCGAGTTCAAAAAGGTCACTTCCTACTTTGTGCTTCGCAATCAAAAGTGGACTGTTTGAACAACCTTGAAAAGGTTGCGCCACGGATAACTAAAATACCAATTATTTTGCTTGGAAAACTCGCACATCTTTAAAGAAGGGACAGATAAGATCATGGATAAGATCCAAACGGAAACCGTTCGCCTTGTCGAGTGGTTGAGCCAATTCGGCAATGACCCGGCTGGAGGCGTCTCGCGCCTGCTGTATTCCAAGGAGTGGACGGCTGCACAGAAAGCACTGGAGCAGTACATGCAAGAGGAAGGGTTCAGCACTTATTACGATGAGATCGGCAACTTGTACGGACGGTTGGAAGGAAGCCAATACCCGGATCAAACGATTATGAGCGGTTCTCATGTAGACACGGTTCGCAATGGCGGGAAGTATGACGGGCAATATGGCATTATTGCCGCTTTGATGGCGATGCGGGCCTTGAAGCAGCAGTATGGTCAACCGCTGCGTACTTTGGAAGTGGTATCGTTCGCAGAAGAAGAAGGCAGCCGCTTTCCTTATGCCTTCTGGGGCAGTAAAAATCTTGCCGGTGTGGCAAAAAAGGAGGATGTTCAGGAAATTGCGGATTTCAATGGCTTTCCGTTTACGAAAGCGATGGAGGAAGCGGGATTTCGTTTTCGCGATGAGCCGGTGGAGCCGCGCACCGATATTACAGCGTTTGTCGAGCTGCATATTGAGCAAGGCAGCGTCTTGGAGCACGAAGGTCTGTCAGTCGGCGTCGTCCACAGCATTGTTGGGCAGCGGCGCTTTACAGTCGAGATCGCAGGAGAAGCGAATCATGCCGGCACGACGCCGATGGGATACCGCAAAGATGCTGTTCATGCAGCGAGCCGGATGATTAAACAAATTCTGGACCTGGCACAAGCGCATGGCGATCCGCTGGTGACAACGGTTGGCAAGATCGAAGTGAAACCGAACGTGGTGAATGTCGTGCCGGGCAAAGCGCTGTTCACCTTGGATATCCGCCATACGGACAAAGCGGAGCTGATCCGGTTTACGGACGAGGTGACGGAGTTGATGCAGCTCACCGCCAGCACAAGCGGGGTGGAATTGGAGATAGACATGTGGATGGATGAGGACCCCGTCCCGATGGATCGCCGGATTCTCGACGTATTGGAACGGCAATGCAAGGAACATAACATTCCGTTCAAGCTGATGCATAGCGGAGCAGGTCATGATTCTCAGATTATGGCGAAGTTTGTGCCTACGGCGATGCTGTTCGTTCCAAGTCGTAATGGAATCAGCCACAATCCAGAAGAGTATACCCGCCCGGAACATCTTGCAGACGGGATTCAAGCCTTGACCCATGCGCTGTACGAACTGGCATATCAAGCATGATTGCAGTGAAAAACAGGACAAGCAGGCAGGCACAAATCGATTTGCGCTGAGGAGAGTGGGAAATGTGAGGGACGCAGGTCAACAGGGAAAGTCGGAATATTGGAAAAAAGTCATCGTCATGCTTTGTCTTGGATGGACGGTAATTTGGATTTATCGCACGATCTTGAATCCGATTCTTCCCGAAATTGAACGAGATTTGAATGTGACATCAGATGCGAGTATGGGCCTCATCTTCAGTGTATTTTTCTTTGCCTATACGATGATGCAAATTCCGTCGGGGATGCTGGCGGACAGGTTCGGACGGAAGTCGATTATTATACCGGGATTCATCCTGTTCACCACCGGAGCTCTGCTTGCCGGGTTCTCCACCTCGCTCATGTTCCTATTGGTAGCGAGCTTCGTCACGGGACTGGGGCAAGGTACTTATTACGGTCCGGCATATTCCCTCTCATCGGAGACGATTCCCAAGGAGAAGCGTGGCATTTCCACGGCCATCATTAACAGCGGTTCCGCCATTGGCATGGCCATAGGTCTTATTGGCTCGAGCTTCCTTGTAAAGGATGCCGGCTGGAATTGGCGGGTGCTGCTCTTTATTACGGCAGGTCTGGCCTTCAGCTTAATGCTGGTGTTTGCCAAGAACATCAAGAAGACCACGACGCCGTCAAAAACGGCTGTGAAGGACACGGATGAGGGGGCTCAAGATAAGGCAACATTGAAGCGGCTGTTAGCCAATCCGAAGATGATTGCCTCCTATGTGCTTTATTTTGCGACCTGCTACGGATATTACATGATTGTGACCTGGCTTCCATCTTATTTACAGAATGAACGGGGCTTTCAAGGGTCAGCTATCGGCTTTGCAGCTGCTTTGGTTGCCTTCAGCGCCATACCGGGAGCCTTGCTATTCAGCCGGCTGTCCGACAAGTTTATGCACAAGAAGATTACGTTCATTATCATTTTGGAACTGCTGGCTGCAGCAATGTTATATTTGACTGTTTCGGTAAATACGAGCACCTTGCTTATTGTCTGCCTTATCCTGTACGGCTTTCTTGGCAAGCTGGCCGTCGAGCCTCTCTTAATCTCGTATGTGGCGGATATCGCACCGAAGCAAGGGGTAGGGGCAACGTTTGGTTTCTTCAACTTCTTCGGCATGATTTCATCTGTTGTTGCTCCCTTCGTCACCGGTGTCATATCTGATGCGACGGGCAGCAAGGTACTTGGCTTCTATCTGGCGACGATCATCATTGTCATCGGGGCGGCGGTAATGCTACTGACCAATGTGAAGAAGAAGCCTCAGATATCTTGAAGTTTCTCGGTTTTCAACATCTGAGATTGTAAAATCCGTCTTGGAACCGGGTTCATTAAAAAAAAGGAGAGTGTGTAACATGGGTTATCCAAAAGATTTGTTATCGAGCCGTTCCATTATCAAGCGTGGCAACTTCGCCTTAATTCCGCCGGAGGGTTTGGTTAAAAATATTGTGCCCGGCTTTGAACAATGCGATTTGACGATACTGGCTTCCCCGCGTCTTGGTGCCAAATTCGTCGATTATGTGGTGACGATGCACGAGGGGGGCAAGAACGAGCAAGGCTTCGGCGAAGCTGGCGTGGAAACATTCGTGTACTGTATGGAAGGGCGGGTGAAAGCTTCTGCGGGTGAAGAGTCATACTCGCTGCAGGAGGGCGGATACTTGTATTGTCCGCCGGGCGTAAAGCTGTACTTGAAGAACGAGCAGGCTGAAGATACCCGGTTGTTTTTGTACAAGCAGAAATATACGCCGCTTGAAGGAAATAGCTTTTTTCCATGGGTTGTTTCAGGGAACGTGCACGATATTGCGGAGATCGATTATGACGGCATGACGAATGTAAAGCTGAAGGATTTACTTCCAACTGATCTTGCATTTGATATGAATTTTCATATTCTGTCGTTTGAACCGGGCGGCTGTCATCCGTTCGTGGAGACGCATTATCAGGAGCATGGGGCGATTATGCTGTCCGGTGAAGGCGTCTATAACCTGGACAATGAATGGATTCCGATTAAAAAAGGGGATTACCTGTATATGGGACCTTATGTGCCGCAAGCAACCTACGCTGTAGGCAGAGAGCCATTCGCCTACTTGTATTCCAAAGATTGCAACCGGGATGCGTCCCTATAAGTGACAGGATTGACCGCCTTTTGTTGCTGTCCGAATCGGCAGCAGAAGGCGGAATACGTGCAAAGAGGGGATAGACATGAGAGTAACCAAACGAGAACTGCATGAGCTTATCCGAACCAAATTGTCCCGTGCCGGATTGTCTGTCGACCATGCGGATGTGGTGGCTGACGTGCTCGTACATGCCGATGCCCGTGGCGTCCACTCGCATGGGGCCATGCGTGTCGAATATTATGCGGAGCGCATTGCAAAAGGCGGAACGAACGTGAATCCCCGTTTTGCGTTCGAGAAGACAGGGCCATGCTCCGCCGTTTTCGACGGGGATAACGGGGCCGGGCATGTGGCGGCCATGCAGGCGATGCGGGAGGCAGTGAATATCGCCAAGGAAAATGGTGTCGCCGTTGTCGGGGTAAGACATATCGGGCATAGTGGCTCCCTGTCTTATTATGTACAGCAAGCGGCGCGGGAGGGGCTAATTGGCATTTCAGTCTGCCAATCCGATCCGATGGTTGTGCCTTTCGGCGGGGCTGAGCCTTATTACGGCACGAATCCGATTGCTTTCGCTGCGCCAGGAGAAGGCAGCGAGCTCATCACCTTCGACATGGCGACTACCGTCCAGGCATGGGGGAAAATTTTGCATGCCCGTTCAAAGCACGAGCCGATTCCGGATACATGGGCGGTGGATAAACAGGGCGTAAGGACGGATGACCCTTTTAAAGTGCACGCATTGCTTCCGATTGCAGGGCCGAAAGGGTACGGACTGATGATGATGGTCGATGTACTGTCCGGCATCCTTCTTGGTTTGCCGTTCGGCAATCAGGTCAGCTCCATGTACCACGACCTGACCGAAGGCCGCAATCTGGGTCAGCTTCATATTGTGATTAACCCGTCCTTTTTTACCGATTTGGATACGTTCCGGCGTAACATTTCGAAGACGATGAGTGATTTGAACGGCATTAATCCGGCGCCTGGCTTTGAGCGAGTTCTCTATCCGGGACAGAATTATGACCTGATCGAGCAGGAGAACGAAGCTAACGGCATTGAGATTGTAGACGAGGTATATAACTATCTCGTATCCGATGTCGTTCATAACAACACTTATGATCATAAAGATCCATTTGCAACGTAACACCTGCATGATAAGAAATGTCAATGAATCAAAACAGACAAGTGAGGTGAACCAGGAATGCTGCATACGATCATTAAAAAAAATTCGTATCAAGATTCGGTCAATTTGATGCTCCTGACCAATTATATTTCTGCGCTTGAAGGTGTGATGCAGGCGTCGATCATGATGGGGACGCCGGCTAACAAAGACATTATGCGCAATTCCGGGTTGTATACGGATGAGCTGGAGATGGCCGGGGCCAACGACATGTGCATTGTCATCGATACCGAGACGCACAGCGGACTGGATGATATTCTCGTGGCGGTTGACAGCTTCTTAAGCGATCAATCCGTCAGCAGCAGCCAGTCCTCAACCGAGAGCGTACGCTCGTGGGAGCGCGCGTTGAAGGAGAACCCGCATGCCAACTTGGCCATTATTTCGGTTCCAGGTCAATACGCGGCGACAGAAGCCGACAAAGCGCTTGATTACGGACTGCATGCCTTTATTTTTAGTGACAATGTACCGGTAGAAGAAGAATTGAGCCTGAAACAGAAGGCACATGACAAAGGGTTGCTCGTGATGGGTCCTGATTGCGGTACTGGTGTGATATCGGGTGTTCCGCTTGCCTTCGCAAATCGGGTGAAAGCGGGCAATATCGGTATCGTCGGCGCATCGGGCACAGGCATCCAGGAGGTGACCACGCTGATCGACCGCATGGGCGGCGGTATCAGTCACGCGATTGGCACCGGGGGACGTGACCTCTCGGAGACTATTGGGGCGATTACGATGTTGGACGGCATCCACGGACTGGCGCATAACGACCAGACCGAGGTAATCGTCATTGTATCCAAGCCGCCGGCCAAGTCGGTGCGCGAGAAGGTCGTAAGCCAGCTACAGGGGCTACCTAAGCCGGTGGTTACCCTCTTCCTGGGAGAGAAACCGTCCACACATGTAGGGAATGTCTATGAAGCCTATACGTTGGAGGAAGCAGCGATGATTGCGATTGATCTGGCAAAAGGCGCCGCCGTGCAGCCGTTATATAGCTTGCCGATCGATGTGCCGAAGACAGCATTGAATCCGGGACAAACCTCGATTCAAGGTTTGTATGCAGGCGGCACATTAGCTGCCGAAGCGGCTATGCTCATCGCGGATGCCCTTCAACTGAAGGATGGACTTATCCATGAGGCAGGTTATGTCCTCAGATCAAACGGTCATGCCATCGTTGATTTAGGCGACGATATGTATACGCAAGGCAAGCCGCATCCGATGATCGATCCGGCTACCCGGATTCAGCATATTGAGAAGGCTGCGCAAGATCCAGCCACTGCGGTCATTTTATTCGACGTCGTGCTGGGATACGGCGGTCATGATGACGTTGCGGGCGTGCTGGCTCCGGCTATTGAAAAGGCCGCAGCCAAGGCGAAGACTGAAGGGCGCAACCTCTATTTTGTAGCTGCTCTGTGCGGCACCCATCAAGATCCGCAGTCTTATGCAGAGCAGAAGCGCAAGCTCGAACAGGCGGGCGTGCTAGTCAAAGAGAGCAACAACCAGGCGGTGCGCACGGTGCTGGCTATGATGCAGCTCGTCCTCGAAGACGTGCCAAAGGCACACCGTCCTGCAACAACATTCGCTCCCGAGGCGTTCTCCGCTTCTACTGCAATCGAAGCGTTGCTTGCCGGGAAGCCGTCTGTCATTAATGTGGGGCTGCGAAAGTTTACAGAATCCATTACTGCAAGCGCTGCTTCCGCGATCCAGTACGATTGGAGACCGGTTGCGGGCGGCAGCGTGAAGATGCAGCAAATATTAGACCAATTAAAAGATTACCGGTTTTCGAGTTAACGATAAATCAACTGCCTATGAACTGCGACTATGTTGAACAATCAACATTGCAGATGAACGGCCAGGAGGGAATCTCATATGAAATATCAGACTATTGATGAAGCCAATCGGGCGGTTATTGACAAAATTGCTGGCGGAGCCCCGTTTCTCGTCGATGTAGTACCAGCACATACCGTCATCCCAGAGTTGGAAGGCAAGACGCTACTGCATGCGGGCCCGCCGATCGCGTACAAGGACATGACAGGTCCCATGCAAGGCTCGTGCGTAGGTGCTGCTTTATTCGAGGGCTGGGCGAAGGCTGAAATGGAGGCCCGCAGCATGCTTGAACGGGGCGATATCCGTTTCATCCCGTGCCACCATGTCAAGGCAGTCGGTCCTATGGGAGGAATCACATCCGGTAATATGCCGGTATTCGTAGTCAATAATCGTTCCGAAGGCAATGAGGCTTACTGTATCATGAACGAAGGCATCGGCAAGGTGCTTCGCTTCGGCGCTTATTCAGAAGAAGTCATTACCCGCTTGACATGGATGAAGGACGTGCTTGGCCCGACGCTTTCCCGGGCGCTTAAGGCAACGAAGGAAGGTCTTAACCTGAACGTCATGATCGCGAAAGCCATTACGATGGGGGATGAATTCCATCAACGCAACATTGCCGCTTCGCTCGTTTTTTTGAAAGAAATCAGCCCTTATATCGTCAATCTCGATATGGACAAGCAGGAGATGCAAAGCGTTATCAAATTTTTGGCGGATACCGATCAATTTTTCCTGAATATCATGATGGCAGCGTCCAAGGCTGTAATGGATGGGGCCCGCACCGTCGAAGCAGGCACGGTCGTAACCGCCATGTGCCGGAATGGACAGGACTTTGGCATCCGCATCAGCGGCATGGGAGACGAATGGTTTACCGCACCCGTAAATACGCCGCAGGGGCTGTTCTTTACCGGCTTTTCGCAAGCGGATGCCAACCCGGACATCGGCGACAGCGCGATTACGGAAACGTTTGGCGTTGGGGGGATGGCGATGATTGCAGCTCCAGGCGTTACGCGGTTCGTCGGAGCCGGAGGATTCCAAGATGCCTTGGCAACGAGCAATGAAATGGTCGAAATCTCTATCGACCAGAACCCGAATTTTACTGTTCCGACCTGGAACTTCCGCGGAATTTGTCTCGGTATTGATGCCAGAAAGGTAGTGGAAACAGGAATTACGCCAGTCATTAATACCGGTATTGCCCACAAGGAGCCAGGTGTAGGGCAGATCGGTGCCGGTACAGTTCGTCCGCCGGTCGAATGCTTTGAGAAGGCGCTTGAAGCTTATGCGTCGAAGCTCGGACTTCTGTAGAGCGTCGCTTTATACGTCTTGTCTCATGGGAGAGGAGATTCACGCCGAGCTTACGGCATTCCTCTCCCGGAGGCCGGTAGGTCGTGTGCACAGCATTTTCGAGAACGGAATCAACCTGGCCATGGAAGACGCATTGATTTTTATCGGGACAACGAAGAACGGCAGAGTTCCATTCGGCATTCATATGGGACAAGAAAGTGTCAGAAGGCTGCGTTTTTATGTCAAGTGCAATGACGAGGTTGTTGTCAGGACGCCGGACATGCTTCAATTCTATCGTCCCAAATACCCGATGACGCTTGACCTTTCGCAAGCCACGCCGTTCCATTATGAAATCCGTGCCCGTCATTACTGTAGTTTCCGTGATTTATTTCACGTTGATACATTAGTGAAAACATGCCTCACCTGGGGGGTGCCGACGGGACTCGACGTGGAATGGAACCGTTTTCTTGTGAAAGATTATAGACCGGATGATCCGCAGTACACTACGATACGGCATGCGGAACAATTGCTTGATGCTTTGTTATCCGGTGAGGTTCGAGCCATCGAGACGCCCTTGCGGTATTTTCTGGGGCGTGGGCCAGGACTGACGCCGTCGGGAGATGATTTTCTTATCGGATTGTTGGCCGTTCATAGGTTGACCGGTGCCTTTCATCCAGCGTTTTTGACCATCCTTCATCATATTTTGGAAACAGAAGCAATTACGACAGATGTGAGCAAAGCTTATTTGCTCCATGCGCTGCACGGCCGATTCAGCGACAAGGTAACCCGGGTGCTGAACGCGATGGTTATGAAGGATGCAGCTTATTTTCAAACCAGGCTTGCGCTATTACTGCAAACCGGACACAGTTCCGGGATCGATACGGTATTCGGGATCGCCAATGCCATCATGGCCCTAAGGAGGTATGAACATGTCAGAACGAGTTGTGATTGCATTGGGGGGCAACGCCATTTTGCGGCCTCACCAAGAAGCAACCTATGAGAACCAGCTAGAAAATGTACGCAGCAGCAGTGAAAAGATTGCTGATATCGTGGAAGCGGGCTATAAAGTCGTCATTACACATGGCAATGGTCCGCAGGTGGGATTGATTTTGCAGCAAAATGAAGAAGCGAAAGAGGTTGTCTCTCCTTTTCCGTTAGACGTATGCAGTGCGGAGTCTCAAGGATTAATCGGTTACATGCTCGATCAATCCTTAAAGAATGAACTGCGGAAGCGGGGGCTGACGCAGCAGGTCGTCAGTGTGCTGACACAAACGCAGGTATCCGAGGATGATGAAGCTTTTCTGCATCCAACCAAGCCAATCGGCACCTTTTACAGCGAAGAGAAAGCCCAGCAAATGATTCAGGAGAAAGGCTGGAACATGAGTGAAGATGCGGGCCGGGGATGGCGTCGCGTCGTTCCTTCGCCGCAGCCGCAGTCTATTTTGGAGGCAGAAACCATTATGAGGCTTGTCGAGAGCGGAGCGATTGTCATTGCTTCTGGAGGCGGAGGCATTCCGGTTATCCGGCAAGCGGACGGCACGATTAAGGGCATCGAAGCGGTAATCGACAAGGATCGCAGCGGCCGCAAATTGGCCGAGGAAGCGAACGCCGATATCTTCATGATGGTGACAGACGTGCAAAATGTTTTCATTCATTACGGAAAGCCGGAGCAGCAGAAGCTAGGCCATATCAGTATGGAGGAAGCCAAACAGTACGTTCAGGAGGGACATTTCTCCACAGGCAGTATGGGACCGAAGATAGAGGCGGCTATATCATTGGCAGAACAAGGAAAACACACGATTATATGCTCAATCGAAGATGCCGTTTCGGCCCTCAGGGGAAAAGCCGGCACGCATATTTCCTGATCAGCTGGCACAGTCAGAGAGGGTGCAAGCGGCAAATCATCCATGCAGCAACCGTTTCCTGGTATTCGACCGGGGAACGGTTGTTTAGTTTTATATATGGTTCATTGAAAATCGCTTATTGGATTTTGCAAAAATCCTTATTCAGCCCTCATCTTGCCATGTTTGCACAGACTTGGTGTGGGGGCTATTTCAATTCATTGGCAACAACACGGATTTGTGTAGAGAAATCCCCGGATATTTAAACGCTTTTGGGATAACAGCAAAACTATAATAAAAAGGAATTTAAATTATGTAAGCGCAATCATTTTGGGTATTTGCTTGTCATTACAACACAATTGAGGAGGACGACTTGAATGGCTCAAGGGAAAGGCGTATGGCGAAAAGGAAGCTTGACCGCCGCGTTGGCAGTGATGCTGGCGATGACGGGCACGACCGGAGGTGTGGCTGCGGAAGACTTGTCCGAGCCGACGCTGCAGGCTGATTCAGCAATCGCTGCTGAACAGAACCGCAGCGGCAGCATCCAGCTGGAAAAGCTGGATCGGGGATTGGTAGCTGCGGTGACGCAGGAGGGAGTATTTTTAAGCTGGCGGTTGTTGGCTCAGGAAGTAAGTGGCTATGGCCCAACAGGGCTGACGGGAGCGAACTTTAACGTATACCGTGACGGCAAGAAGATTGCGACGGTGACCGACAGCACCAACTATGTCGATAAGGAAGGCACCGGAAATGCGGTGTACAGGGTGGTATCGGTTGTTAACGGGCGGGAAAAGGATCGCAGTGCCAAAGTGAAGCCATGGCAGCAGGGTTACTATGAGCTTCCTCTTCAAAAGCCCGCCGATGGCACAACACCCGCAGGTGAAGCCTATACCTACTCAGCCAACGATATGAGCGTGGGAGATGTGGACGGAGACGGGCAATATGAATTTTTTGTAAAATGGGACCCGTCGAATTCCAAAGATGTATCTCAGAAAGGTTATACCGGAAATACGTATGTCGATGCGTATACGTTCGAGGGCAAGCTGCTGTATCGGATTGACCTTGGTGTGAATATTCGATCAGGTGCGCATTATACACAGATGATGGTGTACGATTTTGATGGAGACGGCAAAGCCGAGCTGATGTTCAAGACGGCTCCAGGCACCAAAACGATTACTTTTGACAAGAAGGGCAAGCCGAAAAAAGAGAAATATATTACCTTGCCCCGCGAGGATCGCAAAGCTGGAATTACACATCAGGATGATTACCGTTTGAGCCGCACGGATTATTATGAGCATGTAGTGAACATGTTCATGAACTGGACAAAGCATGAGGAAGTGGTCAAAGGACAGTGGCCTGCTACGCTGGAGGAGTGCTTTGGTATTGCTCCAAAGTACAGCTATCCGTTATCCCGAAAGGATGCGGAAAGCCTGACGGACTATTTTATGGATGTATATGCACCTTCGCGGAGCGACAAAAACAAACTGAGAGAGTTCGAAGGCTTTATTGTGGATGGACCGGAGTATTTGACCATTTTCAAAGGAAAAACGGGAGCTGAGCTGGAAACCATCCGCTATGAGCCAGAGCGCCATGACGACGGCCTCATGTGGGGAGATTATGCCATGGCCCGGATTGAACCTGCCAACCGTGTAGATCGTTTCCTGGCAGGGGTGGCTTATCTGGATGGTCGCAAGCCTTATGCCGTATTTGCACGCGGCTATTATACCCGTTCCACGCTGGTCACCTATACATGGGACGGCCGTCATCTCCAAAAGCATTGGATGGTAGACAGTGGCTGGACACCGATGACCAATCCGTTCAACGACAGTCCGCACGGACGGGACGGAACGGACCCGAAATTTGGCACCTTGACTACACAGGGAGCGCACTCACTAAGTATGGTGGATGTAGATGATGACGGCAAGGACGAGATCGTATACGGCTCTGCTACCATCGACCATGACGGCAGCCTACTGTACAGCTCGTTTGATGTTATGCCCCCTGAAAGCGCCATTCCGGGCCAAACCGCCAGACTGGGACACGGTGATGCGCTGCATGTGACCGATATTGACCCGGATCGGCCGGGCAAAGAAATCTTTATGGTGCATGAGGGTGGAACCTATGCTCCCTATGGCTATTCGCTACGGGATGCCAAGACGGGCAAAGTCATCTACGGCGGATATTCCGGCAAAGATACAGGCCGGGGTATGGTCGGCGACATAGACCCTGATCAGCGGGGGCTGGAAACCTGGGCTATGGGCTTGTGGACTGCGGCGGGCAAGCAGCTTGATACGAAGATGCCTGGCACCAATATGAGTATCAAATGGGCTGCCAACATGACCACACAAATCGTGAACGGGGCGATCGACGTAACCCCGACCATTGAAGATTGGAAACGAGGCACATTGCTGACCGCAACAGGCACCAAAACGAACAATTATACGAAAGGAACGCCATCGCTGGTTGCCGACGTTTTCGGAGATTGGCGCGAGGAAATGCTTGTCCGTACAGCGGATAGCTCGGCGATCCGTATCTATTTGAGCACCGAGCCTACAACGCATAAATTATACACGTTGATGCATGATCCGCAGTACCGGGCGGATGTGGCGCGTCAAAATACCGGCTATAATCAGCCGTCCTATACCAGCTTTTACTTCGCATCCGATATGGATTGGGCAAAGGTGCCGATTCCCAAGCTCTACACGCCAAGAGCCTTGATGGAGGAAGAGAGCAGCGACGAAGCGGATCAGATAGAGGCATCGGAGGTCGATGACAAGGCAATCGATGTAAAGGAAGTAGATGAAGCGGAACGAGATACGAAGGAATTGAAGACTGACTCGGCGGAACCAGCAGAGGGTTTATAACAGCAAACCGGAAGCCTGCGACCTTTTGCCGCATTCATCATGATTGAATTTAGACAATGGCAAGCCTCTACTTATTTAGAGGCTTGCCATTTTTCATTTTTAGAGCCTTTCAAGTGGCTTGTCCAATCCTTGCCAGAGGCAGGTGCTATAAGCTTATTAAGACTTAAATGGGGTTAAACGAAGTCGTTCAGAGGGGTATAATACAATACAGTGCTGTATAAAGTGCGAATAGATGGTTTTACGGCAGGTTCGATTCATATGATGAATAGATGCTGATCTGGAAGGACGGCTGTCTGGCAATTGGAGGAATGCTTGTGGGGATGATGTTCTCTTTTCTAAAAAAATATCGGATTCCGGCCATCGCAGCGCTCGTGATGATGCTGCTGGAACTGACAGTGGAGTTATCGCAGCCGTATTTGATCTCCAAAATCATTGATGAAGGAATCCGGCAGCAGGATTTGTCCATTGTCTGGTTATGGGGCAGTGTGCTGGTAGGGAGTGCCGTTATCGCCTTTATGGCGGGCATTGCCAGCTCCTTTTTTGCTTCACATGCAAGTCAGGGCTTTGGCTATGACCTGCGGGAAAAGCTGTACCGTAAGGTCCAGTCCTTTTCCTATCCGGTATTTAAGCGTTTTGCCACCTCATCGCTGATTACGCGTTTGACGGGGGATGTTACGCAAGTACAGGATACGGTGTTTATGAGCCTGCGGTTTATGACACGGGTTCCGCTGGTGGTTATCGGCAGTATTGTGATGGCGTTGGTCGTACATTTCAGGCTCGGCCTGCTGCTGGCGATCATGGCCCCGGTGCTGTTTGTGTTTGTGCTGGTGATGATGCGGCGAACGGTCACTTTGTTTAAAGGTGTTCAGCGTCGGCTGGATGATGTTAATGGGGTGATTCAGGAAAATCTGACCGGAATTCGGCTGATTCGGGTGTTTGTGCGGATGCGGCATGAAATCGAGCGTTTTGCCCATTATGGAGGCGAATTGATGAAAGGGACGGTGTCTGCTTTACGCTGGACAGAAACGACGATGCCGTTCATTTTGTTTACGATGAATGTGGGAATTATTGCGGTTCTGTGGTTCGGAAGAGGGCAAATTTCCACAGGGGATGCGAGTGTAGGACAGGTGGTCGCAGTCGTCAATTATTCCTTGCGGACGATTGGGGCCTTGTCTGCCTTGTCCGGTATCGTGGTCGTGTTTTCGCGGGCGACCGCATCCACGGGACGGATTCGAGAGGTGCTGGAAACATCTCATGAAGAACATGGAGAGGGTGCGTCTACTCCGGCACATAACATGCGAATGAAGGGAAAGGTGGAATTGGAGCGGGTGAGCTTTCATTATCCGGGCAGCGATTTGACTGTACTGAAGGATATTTCGTTCAAAGCTGGGCCAGGTGAGCGTATAGCGATCATGGGGGCTACGGGCTCGGGCAAATCCTCGCTTGTGCAGCTAATTACACGTCTGTATGAGGAAGATGCCGGCCATGTGTGCTTTGATGGAAAAGACGCGCATGAGCTGGATGTTTCCATACTGCGTGAGGCCATCGGCTATGTACCGCAGGAGGTGCTGTTATTCACCGGCACGATTCGCGACAATATCGCTTGGGGGCTGGAAAATGCCAGCCTGGAGCAGATTCAGGAGGCTGCCCGGATGGCGCAAATTCATGATACGATTGAACGCCTGCCGCAAGGCTATGACACCTTGCTTGGGCAGCGTGGTGTCAATCTGTCCGGCGGTCAGAAGCAGCGGCTGTCCATTGCCCGCGCGCTCGTGCGCCGTCCGGCGGTGCTTATTCTGGACGACAGCACGAGTGCGCTGGATGTGCGAACCGAAGCAGCTCTGCTGAAAGCGCTGGATGGGCTATCCTGCACGACATTTCTCATTACACAGAAGATCAGCTCGACTGCATCGGCGGATCAGATATTACTGCTCGATGAGGGTCGTATGATCGCGAGCGGGAGTCATGAGCATCTGCTGAATAGCTCAGAACTGTATCGCCGCATCTATGAATCACAATACGGAAAGGAGGAGCCGCATGCTCAAGAAACTCATTGAGCCATTCCGTCAGCCAACACCATCGTCCGGTGTGCTGCGTAATCCGGCAGGAGCCGAAGGACGCAGCAAGGCCAAAGCGAAGAACTGGTTCGGCACGTTAGGCCGGATATGGGCTTATTTGGCCCGTCGCAAGGCCAAGCTGATGCTGGTGCTGTTTATGGTCATGCTCAGCTCCGGGCTGGCTCTGCTAGGTCCATATTTGGTCGGCGTCGCGGTGGATGATTTTCTCGAAGGTCCAGGTGGACGAACGTGGGTTTATTTTCTTATTGGATTAGGGGCTGTATATTTGCTCAACTCGCTGACCTCCTGGCTGCAAAACATCTGGATGATTGAAATCGCCCAAGAGACCGTATACCGGATGCGTTTTGACCTATTTTCGCATTTGCATCGGTTGCCGATTCCTTTTTACGGCAAACGTCAACAGGGAGAAATCATGAGCCGTCTGACCAATGATATCGAAAATGTCAGTTCGACGCTGAACAGCTCGGCTATTCAAATTTTTTCGAGCATCTTGACGCTGGTCGGTACGCTTGCAGTCATGCTGTGGTTAAGTCCTTTGATGACACTATTGACCTTTATTGTAGTGCCGCTAATGGCAGCCGGGATGCGCTGGATTACCCGTCGTACTGGGCCTTTATACAAGGAACGCCAGCAGAATCTGGGGGAACTGAATGGCTTCATCGAAGAAACGCTGTCCGGGCAGCAGATTATTAAAGCATTTTCGCAGGAAAAGAGAGTCATCCACGGTTTTGGTGAGCGGAATGACCGCATTCGTCTGTCAGGCTTCTGGGCACAAACCATTTCCGGCTTTATCCCCAAGCTGATGAACGGACTGAATAATCTCAGCTTTGCTATGGTAGCGGGGATCGGCGGGATTTTGGCCATTCACGGCTCGATTACTATAGGTACGATTATCGTATTCGTAGAGTATGCCCGCCAGTTCACCAGACCGCTGAACGATTTGGCGAACCAGTGGAACACGCTGTTGTCTGCCATTGCCGGAGCTGAGCGTGTATTCGAGATATTGGATGAGGATGAAGAGTCCAAGGACGAGCAGGGGGCGATAGCTCTGAAGCATGTAGAAGGGGCTGTACGGTTTGCCGATGTTTCCTTCGCTTATGATGAAGGGAGCGATACGTTGGAAGGCATTTCGTTTGAAGCCAAGCCCGGCGAAATGATTGCATTGGTCGGTCCAACCGGGGCTGGAAAAACAACGCTGATTCAGCTGCTTTCCAGGTTCTATACTCCAGGCAAGGGAACGATTACGCTGGACGGGCGCGACATTACGACCATACAGCGTGAAAGCTTGCGCTCCCATATGGCGTTTGTGCTGCAGGATTCCTTTCTGTTTCAGGGAACCATCCGTGAAAATATCCGCTTCGGCAGGCTGGATGCCACCGATGAGGAGATTGAGCAGGCATCCAGGATGGCGAATGCTCACTCCTTTATCATGCGGATGAAGGACGGGTATGACAAGGTGTTGGAGGCTAACGGCAGCGGCATCAGTCAAGGACAAAAACAGCTGCTGGCGATTGCCCGCGCAATTTTGGCCAACCCCTCCATTCTTGTTCTCGACGAGGCAACCAGCAGCATCGATACCATTACCGAGATCAAAATACAAGAAGGACTGGAGCGGCTCATGCAGGGGCGAACAAGTTTCGTCATCGCGCATCGGCTGAATACCATTCGTCAGGCTGACCGGATTCTGGTTTTGAAGGATGGCCGTCTGGAGGAGCAGGGCTCTCATGATGAACTGCTGACCCATAAAGGCTTTTACAGCGACTTATATTATGGTCAGTTAAGAAAGCAAAGCTCTTAAGCTGGCTCAGGTTGCAGTCCGCCAAATTACAAAACTCCAATGAATGACGAAGAAACGCTAAACTGGATTCGCAGCCACCAGTCATTGGGGTTCCTTAGACCTGCTCCAATGGAGCCCAATGTGTAAATCAAGAATAAATCAGCACATTCTGTTTAGATACCCTAAAACTGTGACACCTCAATTCAGAGTAACTACACCTTTGTGATTTTAAGAGGACTGTAGAAACTTTTTCTGCTCAAAGCAGCGGAGAGGACGGAACGATTGTGGAAAAGCGGTAGCGGTCGCCTTTGTCTCCGGATTTTCACCGCTAAGGTAAAATTAAAAAATCTGGAGACAACAGCGATTGGAACAACGGTCCGTTCGCGGAGCGTCCATATGAGTGTTTACGTACATCCTAATCGAAAAACAACAGGGGTGTCCCAGCAGCCATGAAATGGCTGCTGGGACACCCCCAAACCGACACAATATATCTTTTAATAGTTTCAGAAAAGCATTGCCTTATTATACAGATTCAGTAACCGGGCTGTGTAAAGGAGTGGCTTCAAGCTCAACAGGTTCTGGAGCAAGCTCCGCCTGTCTGTCGGGATGAAACTCATTTTCCGATTTGGCGACGATGACGGTAGCGACTCCGTTACCAATCAGATTGGTGATGGCGCGTGCTTCCGACATGAAACGGTCCACACCGAGCAGCAGCGCCATTCCCGCCAGCGGAATGGAAGGGAACGCTGCGAGTGTGGCTGCCAGCGTGATAAATCCAGAGCCCGTGACGCCTGCTGCTCCCTTCGAGGTCAGCATGAGAATACCGAGCAATGTCAGCTGCTGCCATAGAGTCATATCAACACCGGAGGCCTGAGCTACGAAAATGGCGGCCATGGACAAATAGATGGCCGTACCATCCAGGTTAAACGAATAGCCTGTTGGAATGACCAGACCGACCACCGATTTGGAGCAGCCGTATTTCTCCATTTTGTCCATCATACGTGGCAGGGCCGACTCGGAGGATGAAGTGCCGAGTACAAGCAAAATTTCTTCTTTGATATAAGCAATAAACTTGAAAATGCTGAAACCGTACATGCGAGCAATCAGACCGAGCACAATGATAACAAAGAGGGCCATGGTCAGATAAACGGAGCCCATCAGCTTGCCGAGAGAGGTCAATGACCCGATGCCGAATTTACCAATAGTGTATGACATCGCACCGAATGCGGCGATTGGCGATAATTTCATGACCATATTGACGATGCCAAAGAAGGCGTGTGATAGCTTGTCGAACAGGACAATAACGGGTTTGGCTTGCTCTCCCATGGCCGTCAGTGACAGCCCGAAGAGAATGGCAAAGAGCAGGATAGGCAGCAGCTCTCCGCCTGCCATAGCGCTGACTACATTTTCAGGAATAATGTCGACAATGAAATCAACGAATCCATGACTTGATTCTGCTGCTTTTTGAGCATATTGAGATACGTCTCCGGTTGCTTTACTCACATCAATGCCAGCTCCCGGTCTGATCAGATTGACCACAATCAGACCAATGGCCAGCGCAATCGTGGTAACGATTTCAAAATAGAGAAGCGCCTTTCCGCCGATACGCCCGACCTTTTTCATGTCCCCCATGCTGGCAATACCGTGAACAACCGTAAAAAATACAATGGGTGCGATGACCATCTTGATAAGCTTGATAAAAGCGTCTCCGAGCACTTTTAGCTTTTCGCCTGTTGTAGGAAAAAAGTGACCCAGAAGAATGCCCAGAACAATAGCGATAACGACCTGAACCGTCAAGTTTTTAAAATTAATTCTCAGTTTCATAGGGATACGCTCTCGCTTTCCTTTGATTTTTGAAAACGCTTTATTTTTGTATCCCCAGTGTAAAAGCTACGTTCCTGGCAAACAAGAATACGGTCATAACGTTCTTTTTGGTCTTTAAGGTCCCTGAATCATATCCATCAGATCCGACCCGATGACGGGGGTGAACTCCTGATAGAGTACGCGCAGACGTTTCCTCCAAAGCATACGCTCATCCTCGGACAGACGGGTAATGGTGATATCTCCAGCCTGTCGCAGTTGGCTAAGCCGATTGGCAGTTTCATCTGTTTCCCGTTTGTTCCAGCGTGTCGTTTCCTCAAGTGCCTCCTGCAGCACCTGCTTGGCGCCACTTGGGAGGCTATCCCAATAGGATTTGTTAAATACGACGGCATACCCCAAATAGCTGTGATTGCTAATGGTCATATATCGTTGCACCTGGTAAAACCGTTTGGTAAGGATGTTGGATATTGTGTTCTCCTGTCCGTCTGCCGTGCCTGTCTCCAGATTGTGGTATATTTCATTGAAAGGAGTACTAATGGTCGATGCCCCAAGTGCTTCAAACTGACGTTCCAACACCTTGCTTGGCTGGATACGGAATTTCAGGCCTACAAAGTCTGCGGGCTGGCTAATGGGATGGGTGTTGTTCGTGATCTGTCGAAAGCCGTTGGACCAGAAAGCAACGCCTTTCATTCCATGGGGTTCAAGTGTTTGCGATAACCGCTTGCCCAATGGCCCGTTCAGAGCCTGATCGACACCAGCTTGATTCTCGAAGGCAAATGGAAGATCCATCACCAGCCAGGCCGGATCAATCGCATTCAAATTGGAAAATGAAGGAGCGATCATCTGGATTTCTCCCTGTTGAAGTGCAGCCACTTCGGTGGATTCTGAGTAGCGTATTCCATTAGGGAACACTTGAATCTCAATCTGATCTTTGGATTTTTCTTTAACAAGCTGGGCAAAACGAGCCGCAGCCAGTCCTTTGGGCGAATTCTCGGCCACAACATGGCTGAATTTGATCACGATCCGATCCTTCAGACCAGTAATTTCATCATCATAAGGGAGCTCTTCGCCAAAATTTTTTTGAAAACCGATCATATAAGCCGTTAGAATGCCCAGTATGAGCAAAACGGAAAATCCAACAGCTCTTTTCACAAAGTACCCCCCTCTGTTGCTATTTTAGACCCATTATTCCACAATGATATTCAAAGGTAAACGCTTTAATAGGGAAGGAACAAATGATGAACAGACTTCGCATGTATTGGAAAATTATGATACTTTCATTTGGGGTCGTGCTGTTCGCTCTTTTGATCGGCGGTCTTTTTTTGCTGGGTATCACTACCCGGATCAAGGAAGAAGAACTCAAACAGCGACTTACGATTACGGCTCAGACGGTTGCGAATCTGCCGGACGTAGTGGAACGAATTAATGATCCGAATGCTTCTGCCGTGATTGCGCCTATGGCGGACAAAATTCGGATATTAAACAACGCATCTTATATTGTCGTACTCGATATGAACCGCAAACGGTTGTCTCATCCGCTTTCGGAGCGAATCGGCGGAACATTTCAGGCTCGGGATGATGATGCCGCATTTGCTGAACATACGTATGTCTCCAAAGTTCGCAGCGAAGCGGGGATTGGCTTGCGTTCCTTTGTGCCGATTATGAATGCTTCCTCGGAGCAGGTGGGCGTCGTTGTAGCGGGTGGTCTGCTGCCAAGCGTGACGGAGATTATCCGGCAGGAAAAACAATCCATCATCATGACTTCGCTGCTGTCGATGATGTTTGGTGTGATTGGCTCTGCCTTGCTGGCCCGTCATATTAAGCTCCAGATGTTCAACCTGGAGCCGCAGGAGATTGCGAGGATGTTTCGTGAGCGAAGTGCGGCCTTTCAGGCAATGCACGAGGGTGTCATTGCCATTGACCGCAACTGTATCATTACCATTTTCAACGAGCGAGCCAAACAAATTTTCGATGTACACCGTAATGTAACAGGATTGCCGATTCGTGAGGTCATTCGGGATACCCGTTTGCCAGAGGTGCTTGAGTCGGGAGTTGCGATTCTGAGCCAGGAGCTGAAAATTGGCGGGACCATTATTTGGAGCAACCGAATTCCCATTCGCGAACAGGGAGTTACGATGGGGGCGATCTCCATATTTCAGGACAAAACCGAGGTAACGAGAATGGCCGAGGAGCTCACGGGGGTCAAAGAGTTTGTTCATGCGCTTCGTGCACAAAACCATGAGCATATGAACAAAATGCATACTGTCGCCGGCTTGCTCCAGCTAGGACAGCAGAACGAGGCTTTGAGCTATCTGTTTGAGGTGACCGAGCAACAGGAGGAGATGACACGCTTTCTGCAGAAGCATTTCGATGACGACGGAGTTGCAGGTTTGCTGCTCGGTAAAATTAGCCGTGGCAAAGAGCTTGGCATTGATATTAGAATTGATCCTGATAGCAAAATGAATGGGTTTCCCCGGCTGATTGACCGGCATGATTTCGTTTTGCTACTCGGAAATCTAATTGAGAATGCCTTTGATGCGCTGGCAGATACAGAGGACGGCTCCAAGGAGATTTATGTCAGCATTCGGCAGGACGACGAATATATGTCCATATTGGTCGAGGATAATGGCTGTGGCATGTCGGAGACGACGAAGAAACGAATGCTCGAACGCGGATTTACGACCAAGGACGGAGAGAGTCGCGGCATGGGCCTGCATTTACTGAGCGGAATTGTCACCAAGGGGAATGGCCGCCTGACCTGCGAGTCTTCACTCGGCTTGGGAACTTCGATAGAGATTCTATTCCCGTTAAAGGAGAGAGGGAGCGACGATGAGTAAACCTATAAAATCATCTTTTCGTGTGCTGCTAGTCGAGGATGACCCAATGGTACAAGAGGTGAATCGGCAGTTTATCGAACAGGTTGACGGGTTCCAGGTCATAGGTGTGGCTTCCAATGGACTGCGGGGGCTGGAGCTGATCGATGAACTAAAGCCTGATCTGGTTTTTCTTGACGTATTCATGCCGTCGCTCGATGGCATATCGACCCTGCAGCGCATCCGTTCCATGGCATTGCCTGTAGATGTAGTTGTCGTGACGGCCGCGAAGGACACGGAGACGATCCGTGAAATGATGCGAAATGGAGCGTTCGATTATATCATGAAGCCGTTCAAGGTCGAGCGTATCCACCATACATTGGAGCGCTACCGGGTACAGCAGGCCGGATTATGGGCGAAAGAAGTAGGAACCCAGGAAGAGCTGGACCTCATTATGCAAAATGGAGAAGCTGCCAAGGAAGCGGTAGTCCCTGCTCCAGTATACGAAGAATGGGCCATGTCTTACGATGAGCTGCCAAAAGGCTTGAATGCGGCCACCCTGAAGCAGGTGCTTGCGGTCATGGAGCAGCATGGCGGCAAACTGTCTGCTGAAGAAACCGCGGAGGGAGTGGGGATTGCTCGTGTAACGGCAAGAAGATACCTGGATTATCTGGAGAAAAAAGGGATCGTGCGCCTGGTTGTGCATTACGGCGGGGTCGGTCGTCCCGTTAACCGGTATGAGCTGCTGCGTGACCAAAATGACCATAAGTAACAATATGGACAAAAGCTTCCCAACGCTTTTATGAAAGCGGTAACATGTGAAAGCAAAGGAGCTGAATAAGCTTCAATACATGTGTCTGCCTTTGGACTGTACACGTGTTATGAATAGAATAGGAGCGGATGTACGTGGCCTTTAATAGTTTGATTCTTCGATTGGAGCTTGTTCACTCCAAAGTAAACTTCGGTGAGGTCGCATCAACCATCAGCCGTGCTGGGGGAGACATTACCTCCATTGATGTTATTCGTCCCGGACAGGATTTGTCCGTGCGTGATATCACAGTCCACGTCGCTGAAGTAGAAGAGGCATCACTAATCGAATCACTCAAGTCGTTAGCAGGCGTTCAACTTATTAATGTTTCCGACCGCACGTTTCTCGCGCATCTGGGAGGTAAAATATCAATCCGGCCCAATTTGCCGATTAAAAATCGGGATGATCTATCGCGGGTATATACGCCGGGAGTGGCTAGGGTCTGTACGTCCATTCATGAAAATCCGAAAAAAGCGTACTCCCTGACCATCAAACGAAATACCGTCGCGGTTGTTACCGATGGCACCGCCGTGCTTGGGCTCGGCGATATCGGTCCGCATGCGGCTGCACCCGTGATGGAAGGCAAAGCGATGCTGTTCAAGCAGCTGGCAGGAGTCGATGCATTCCCCATTTGTCTGGACACCAAAGATACAGAGGAAATCATTCGTACGATTAAGGCGATTAGCCCGATTTTCGGAGGAATTAATTTAGAGGATATCAGTTCTCCGCGCTGTTTCGAGATTGAAACCCGCTTGGCTGAAGAATTAGATATTCCGGTTTTCCACGATGATCAGCACGGGACGGCGGTGGTTGTGATTGCCGGGCTGCTGAACGCACTGAAGGTGGTTGGCAAGCGGATCGAAAATGTTCGGGTCGTTGTCAATGGAATAGGGGCCGCGGGCGTGTCGATATGTAAAATGCTGCTCGCCGCAGGAGTGAGCCGTCTGGTTCCGGTAGACCGGGATGGAGCCATTATACGAGGTGGAACCTATCAATATCCAATGTGGCAGTGGCTGGCAGATCAGCCTCAAGTAGAGTCACAGCCAGGTACATTGAAGGATGTCATTGCAGATGCGGATGTGTTCATCGGCGTGTCGCGGGGCAATCTGCTGAATACCGCGGATGTACAGCGTATGGCTGCGGACAGCATTGTTTTTGCCATGGCTAATCCACAGCCGGAAATTGCTCCCGAGGAAGCCATACCGCATGTGCGTGTATTTGCAACAGGGCGAAGCGACTATCCCAACCAGATCAACAATGTGCTTGTGTTTCCGGGGATATTCAGAGGAGCGCTCGATTGCCGGGCGCGCCACATCAACGAGCCGATGAAGTTAGCCGCCGCCCGTGCCATTGCTTCTGTTGTAAGTGAACGGGAATTAAACGAGCAATATATTATCCCGAGCATATTCAACGAACAGGTCGTTACCGAGGTGAGGAAGTCTGTGATTGAAGCGGCTATTCTGACCGGAACGGCCCGGCGTATTCCACCGGATTTCAGATAGCCAAAGGATTTTAGATCGTCTGGTGGAGCAAAATAGAATAACACGGCTGGGTCTGTTAAACTATGAAAATAGAACGGTTGCAGATACGATGCCGTGTTAGCCTTATCTATTTTGCGGAGGTGCGGGGATGAACGGAAGTCTGTTTGAGCTGCGTTTGCGGGACGGGGATTATATTCCCCGTTTCTTTGCTTACTATTACAAGCAGTGGCGCGACTATACCATGCCGTATCACGATCATCGTTCCACTGAGATCATGTACATGATTTCCGGCTTGTGCCGGGTGGATGTACAAACAGGAGGGAAGGCGGAAAGCATTACGCTGCGTAAAGGCGAGTTTATTATGCTGGACGCAGGCGTACCGCACCGACTGGTGGTGGAGGGAGAACAATCGTGCCGGATGCTGAACGTAGAGTTTGGTTTTATGGAGGGAATGAGTGTAGGCCCGTCAATCCGGCAAATGGCAGCGGAGGAGCAGGAGGTCACAGCCTTAATGTCGCGTCCGTTCCCGTATCTGGTACTTTCGGACCCGGAAGAGGTATATTTTACGCTGAAAAGTCTCGTGCTGGAACTGGATCAACGCAAAGAACATCCGGGTGCAATGGCAGAACTGCTTTTTATGCAGCTGCTGGTACGAATTGCGCGTCTGCGGGAAGAGGCAGAGCGCAGCAACACGCAGCAAACGGATATGTACGTCAAACGCTGTCTTGAATTTCTCCATCTGAACTATGACCGGGATATTGTGGTCCAGGATATGGCGGCAGCCGTAAATCTGCATCCAGGGTATTTGCACCGTATTTTCAAAAAACACACCAGACAAACACTCACCGCTTATTTGACCATGCTGCGAATGGACAAGGCCCGAATGCTGCTTCAGCAAACGGACATTCCCATTCAGGAAATTGCCGATTACGTAGGTGTGGGCAGCAGGCAGTATTTTCATATGTTGTTCAAAAAGCACACAGGCAAGACGCCAGTTGAATACCGTTCTGCTGTAGAACGCCATGTATGGAACTATGCAGAGGAGGAAGGGGACTGAATATATAGGAAGTTTTATGATTAATTCATATTCGTGAGGAGCTTACCTGATAAAAAAGGTAGGCTTTTTTTGCTTTCGTATTAGGCAATTTGATTCAGGTTCTAAAGAATCATTTTATCGAATAAAGAAGGTATATCTCAAGAAGAGCAAAGGTGGATGTCACTATCTAACATGACGGAAGGTGCTTTTGTATTTGATGGACGAGGAGGAGGACGAGGCCCAAGTGCAGAAGAATTTAAACAGTTTTCCTCACAGTCGAGCAAGCAACAAATAACCGAGGAAATAATTTCCGATAGTGTCCCAGTGAAACAGCAATCGAAAAATATACTCGAACAAGAAGTTAACATTGGGACTAAGGGAACGGGGAAAGATAAGACGTTCGTTGATCAAATGGATACTGAAGAAGCTGCCCGCTATAAAAGATATTGGGAACAGGACTATAAAGATATATCTAAAGGTCAGATGAATACAAGACAAAGACAGTACACAGCACCTGGTACTAGGAGTATTAATGATCAAAAAATTAATGGCAAGACAGGTGAGTTATATGATAGGGAAACAATATACGATCAGTATGGTCGAAGAATAGGTAACAATGATTACACAGATCATGGGAGGCCTGATGTTCCAACACATACGAATCCTCATCATCATGCAAATCCATGGTATAATCCCAACCAACATGGACCAGGAACACCTGGTCTACATCCTGAAACGACGAGGTGGTAAAAATTTTAGCTATAGCACATTATTTATTTGCTGCTTCTTTAAGCGGATACTATAGTAAAGAAGACTGGCAAAATTGGGCGGATATACAGATTCTGAAAGAAGAAAAACCAGAAGAGTGGATCTTTGCTGTTTCGTTGGCGAGTGATCTAGATGCTTTAAGTAAAGCATTAAGTGAGCAATTAATTACTGAGTCCCATACCATTAGAAATACTTCTCTTTTTAGTGATGCTGTCATAGGATTTCTATATCTTAAATTTTTATCCAAACAAATTTCTATGCGTGAGTTACTATTAATGTCAGGAGATGAAGCAGATGGTGGAGAGGGATCTTCAGTATCCTGTGAAGAGTTTTATATGATTTTAAATGAATTAGAGAATAAAAAGCCACTGGAGAAAGACTGCATATTTATTAAGAAAATATCACATTTATATGAAAGTTTTGAAAATATAGCACGTAATCAAATTGAAGTTCTAAAAAATTACTAACAGTTATACACGTTGGTTAGTTTTAAAAAAGTTTATAGAAATGTCCGTATCGATATATTAGATTAGGAGGGCATTTAAATGCTTGTAATAAAGGTTCTAACAAAAATATTTGAGGATTGGGGCGATGATATAGACGATTTTTATATCACTTATCATGTAGATATTGGCCCAAAGGAGATAAATGGAGCATCAGACTTGTTTTCGTTTGAATTAATCAGCCCTAGAAGGTTAGAAAGGATGGTAGGTCAGGCTGATATCATCATAGGACGTGGTCATATTATAACAGGTGACTTTAATGAAAAAAAACTTGAAGAAACATTAAGTCATATTATTAATAAGTGTTCAGATGATGATATTAATAAGGCAAACTATAATCTTTCTAAATACTTTCGTTGGGAGATGGATGAGTAGTTAAGACCTGAAAAATAGTTTGTGTAAACGGAGTTTACAATCCATTAACAAGATCGTACAATACAACCAACAAACCAAACGCTAAACAATTCAAACACTTGAAACTTTTAAAAGCTCTTTCTTCAACTTGTTTTATGAGTAGGAGTGAGCTTTTTTTGCATGCCCAAAATCAAAAGAAGACGAAACGAATGACAGAACGTGAAGATGAGTGTGCAGGAAAGGATTGAGCCTAGTGAGGAGGATAAAAAGAAATGGGGGATTCGTGGAACGTATGTTTATATAACAGTTAATGAAGACTACAGACCTGATATACCTGAAGGAAGTTATTGGGCAGCAGATCGAGTGGTGCGCACAGCAAATGGCGATCCTGATATTGAATATTATGAGAATTGGAAAAAAAGTTATCCTGGCGACTTTTTGATTTTATGAATAAAGAAGGTAGGGAATTCTGCACAGATACCTCGAACAGGAGCAGAATGGAATGATTACTACAAGAGCAAATATGGAGACGGAAATGTTACATGGGTAACGGAGTTGAAATCTTACGATGATATTCTAAGTAATCCCAAAGCATTATGGGGAAAATCAGCTGATGAAGTTGGAAAGACTCTTGGGGATGGATGGACGAGAGGTACGTATGGCTCTGCCGGTACTGGCTGGAAATTTACAAACGGCGATAAGTCAGTATTCTATCATCCAGGAGGAGGAGTGCATGAAGGGTCATACATTGGACTCTCTAGTGGGCAAACCGGTAAAGTCAAGGTGGTGGGACCTGATTATAAACCGTTACCTGGCGATAAAGCTACGATTATTCAAAAATAAGGGGATTTGTTTGATGGAGAAAATATCTATAGAAAAACTTATGGAGCTATACGTGGATACGATCAATAAGTGTGGGACGTACCTGCTAAGCGAGGAGGATATGGTAATCGAGTATAACATCTTTGAAGAATTTGATACTGGGGTTACTTCTTTTTTACACGCTGATATCTTGCAACAACTAAATGATGCTGGACTAATCAGTGTTGAGATAATGAATAAAAGTTCTATTTTAAGAAACTTGGTTCTGGAATTACAACAAGGCGATGAATGGAATATTAATGCAGTTAGAAATTCACCTGAATGGAGGAAAGTACTTGAACTAGCTGACGAAATCAAGGGTTACTTTGCGGCTGAATAAATAGTCTCACTGGGGTCTGTTAAGAATTTTTGTAAACCCATTTACAATCCCATTAACAAGATCGCACAATACAATCAACAAACCAAACGCTAGACAAATCAAACACTTTATAAAATTTCAAAAGCTCTTTCCCACTTGAACTATGAGTAGGAATGAGCTTTTTTTTGCATGCCCAGAATCAAAGGAGGACGAAACGAATGACAAAGCGTGAACAGGTAGTGGTAGAAGAATTGAAGAACCAGCAATCTGCATAGGAAGTAGAAAAGGAGGTACGCTCTATTGCCCAAGTCCGTGCAACATACGAACAGCTTATGGAGGAAATCCCCAGCAAGCCAGAGAATTGCGAGAGCAAACAGCAGAGTTACTGACGATGATTTAGAAAAAGCTATGAGTTTAAATGAGGATGCTGAGGCACACATATCCAATCGTGATAAGTAAAGTCCCCATTTATAATTTCAAGTGATTTAAGGAGAAGTGGGCGGGTAAGTTGCAAATAAACAACAAGAAGCCTCTGAAGCATTGCCGATTTTAAGTCGGTATGACTTCAGAGGCCATATGTTTTCAAGCATTATAATACGTGTCCGGGCTTCTTGAGAGCTAAAGTCGGGTTATTTCCCGAGCCACATATTTTCCATCTGTTCAAGTGATCTCCCCTTGGTTTCGGGAACCTTGCGCCATATAAAGAGTACGACGAACAACGAGATGGCTCCGAATATCCAGAAGGTATTGGACGGACCGGCTGAACTCAGCAGAGGAGGGAATGCCTGGGATACCAGATAATCGCCGGCCCATAATGCCATCGAAGCGATGGCGACTGCTTTGCCGCGAATGCGGTTCGGAAAGATCTCCGAGATCATAACCCATACGATCGGCCCAAGCGATATAGCGTAGGCGGCCACGTAGATCAATATCAAGATGAGTATGAGTGGTCCGGTGGTCAAACCCATTTTGAAGGCGGCTCCGATAATGACCAAACAGAGAGTCATCAGCGTGGTGCCGATCATCAACAAGACTTTTCGTCCCGCTTTGTCGATCAGCCATACGGATACGATGGTGAACAACACATTGATCAACCCGATCCAGATGGTCTGGGTCAAAGAGGCGTCCGTACCAAGTCCCATTCCTTTAAAGATAACCGGCGCGTAATACAAAATGGCATTGATGCCGGTAATATGCTGCATAATGGCAAGCATGACACCGATAAAGAGAGCGACCCGAATACCGGGAGCGAACACTTGCTTAAGTGAGTCGCTCTCATCTTTGAACGATTCCTTGATATCAAGCACTTCCTGTTTAGCGGCTTCTTCACCGTGAATTTTCAGCAGAATCGGCAGCGCTTCATAAGGCCGATTCTGTTTAATTAGCCATCTCGGGCTTTCGGGTATGAAGAGCATCAAGAGCATAAAGATCAGTCCCGGAACGGCTCCCACTCCGAACATCCAGCGCCAGGCCGTTGAGACACCCCAGGCCTCATCCCCCATGCTGACGATCCACAAATTCTGAAAATAAACCAGAAAAATGCCCGTTACGATCGCCAACTGATTTAAAGCAACCAAACGGCCTCGGTATTTGGCGGGAGCGATCTCCGCGTTGTACACCGGACAAATGGTGGAAGTGATTCCTATGCCAACGCCACCGATCATGCGAAAGATAACATACCCGGTGAACGTATCCTGAAGTGCAGAGCAGATCGAGCCGACGACGAATAAAAATCCCGCAGCGAGCAATACCTTTTTTCTGCCGATCCTTTCACTCATGTAGCCGGAGAGAGCCGCTCCTGTGACACTCCCGACAATCAGACTCGACACCGCCCAACCAACCTGAAATTCGTTCAGCGAAAAACGCTGCTGCAGGAAGTCGACTGCTCCCGAAACAACCGCGATATCAAATCCGAACAGGATGCCTCCAAGCGCAGCTACGATGGATACCAGCGTAACAAAAAGCATATTGGGTTTTTCTGATTGAAGCGCTTTCTGTTGAGCGCTTTCATTTTTGATGATTACTGCCATATTACCATCTCCCCTCCAAATTCCTGGAAACTCATTCCGTTCTTCGAGGAGAAGTATAACATGCGCTTATAAAAGAAAGGCCGGTTATCGTCTTCAATAAACAGACCATTTCATGCACAATTTTGGCTTCGATTCCCAAATTGGAGACGGAGGGGCTAAACCTAGCATTACCTTGTCATGCGAGCTTAAAAAAATCCATGCCGATGGCCGGTATAGATGAATCTCTACTATTTTTGGCCTTTGAACTCAGTGGGAGGAACGCCCGTTATCTTCTTAAAGACGCGGCTAAAATAGTTCGGGTCCTTATAACCCACTTCAAAGCTGATTTCCTTAAGCGTAAGGTTGCCGGCCTTAATCAGAGAAATGGCTTTATCAATCCGCAGCCGGGTTACAAAGTCGATGAACGTTTCTCCGTATTCCTGTTTGAAAATTTTACTGAAATAGTGAGGATTCAAATGGACGAAATCAGCTACTTCTTCCAGCGAAAGATCATCGTTGAATCGTTCCTCGATATACATTTTCGCCCTGCCCAGCATAGTCAGTGTTTGAACCTCCCGCTGTTCGCGTATCCGTTGCAGTGCTGACATGACGTACGTCTGCTGAAGCATTCCTTTCTCCGCTTTGACGGCCAGCACAGAAGCATTTCCAGCCTCTGACGACTTCAGTTCGTCAAAGTGGCAGTAACCCCCATCTCGCTTGCGTAGGGTAGAGGCAAAAACGGCTTCGAAATAGGACTTGCGAAGTCCTTCCTCGCCGCTATGCAGCGATCCGATTCCAATGGCTGTCTTTATGCCAAATTGCTGCTGGGCAAGCTCGGAAAGCTGCTGGACAAGGTGTTTAACCAGCTGCCGCCAGCCGTTTTCGCCGGTGGCAGGCGGCTTTCGTAAAAAAGTGGCTACATGATGGTCGATCAAGGAGCTTACAATGGAATTCGGGCCATGCGTTTTTACATAGCTTCGGAAATGATCGTAAATTTTCTTTTTATCCTGCTCGTCCGTATATCCGTCAAAGGCGGCAATGATGGCGCTTCCCTGATCAAGAGGAAAGTCCAGCCATTCCGACAGCTGGGAAGCACTCGAATCCACCGTCTGGTCGACCATAAGCATTAAAGCCAGCTCATTTTCTGCGAGCGGCATCAGCTGTGAGATTTTGTGCCTAAGCTCCAGTTCTTCCGTACGTGCCCGCTTCTCGCGCTCAATTTCTTCAATCAGTTGTTTCAGTGTACCGATGACCAGTTCTCGCTTCGCCGGCTTTAGAATATATTCTTTTACACCCAAAGAGAGCGCCTCCCGGGCATAGGCAAAATAATCATAGGCGGTGACAAGTACGAATCGGGTATCGGGAAGCCGATCCTTTAATTCACGAAGCGCTTCAAGCCCATCGATTCCGGGCATATTGATATCCAGAATGGCAATATGGGGACGGTGCTCTTCTGCGCATTCGATCGCCATGCGGCCGTTGCCGGCATGAATAAACCGGAATACCCCCGGCATCGCCCGTTCCACTGTCAATTCCAGTCCTTCCCTCTCCAAAGCCTCGTCATCCGCGATCAACAACCGATACATCAGTCTGCTCACTCTCCTTCTTGAATGGAATTCGTATTGTTATGGCAGTACCTTGTCCGGTATTGCTGCTGATTTCAACCATTTCTTCCTTTCCGTAAAACAACTGCAGTCGCTTAAACACGTTTTGCATTCCAAGTCCCGTTGAACTGCTGCTTTCGGCTCCGCCTTCAAGACGGAGCACGGACAGTCGGGTTTCCTCCGTCATGCCCTTTCCGTTGTCCGATATTTCAATTTGTACATCCTCGCCCGCTCTCGACAGCGTCAATGCGATAATGGCTCCGTTTTCCATATCTTCCACACCATGAAGAAAAGCGTTTTCAATGAACGGCTGGATCGTCAGGGCCGGAATTTGCTGCTGAAGTACGGAAGCGTCAAAGTGAAGATCAAAGCGAATTCTATCCCGGAAGCGCGCCTGCTGGATCGTTACGTATTCGCGGATATGATCCAGTTCCTCCTGGAGAGTTACAGGTTTGTCCAGCTTCTGCAGGCTGTATCGCAGCAGATTGGACAGCGAAACGATCAGGTCGCTGGTTTTCTCCGCCCCTTCCAGGATCGCCAGCTTGGAGAGCACATTTAAGGTATTGAACAAAAAGTGCGGGTTCATTTGATTTTGTAGGGCCAGAAGCTCCAGCTCCTTCACAAGCCGCCGCATTTCCAGACTCTGTTTATCCTTCTCGATGAGGATGCTCAAATCGGCGGACATCTGCGAAATGGCGTCCGACAGTACGCCTAGCTCGTCATCCCGTCGCAGTTGGGGCTCGATATTCAGATTGCCTGTGGCGATTTGCTTCGCCAGTGCGACAAGTCTGCCAACAGGGCCAGTAATACTGCGCGAGACCCAGATTGCAAGCAAAACCCCCATCAGCGCGTTCATGCCGAACAACGCCACTCCCAATCCGTTCATTTGCTCATTCTTGTTCCGGATGTTCTCGATGATCGGTCGGTAGTAAGCCAGCTCAGCGTCGATCAGTCGCTGTCCCTCCTCGTGGATATAGCTGACAGTTTTCTCCGCTTCAATATAATGTTCAAAGGCCGATTGAGGATCTTGTGCATTTGTGTCCAGAACTGCGGCTTGTTTCTGTTCAAGAAATGTAGCCAACAGATTCACGTAGTCCTCCTCGGCGAAAGAAGGGGCGGCGGAGACTTCCTGAATTCTGCCTTTCAACTGCATCAATTGGCGTTCTGTCGGGCCCTGCACAGCCTTATCGTCTCTCGGATTAAGCAGATAGGCGTATAGGAGCTTTAAGTTGCCCTCCGCCGACTCGGAGGTTTGCTCGATGAGCAGGATTCGGCCAAGCATTTCATCGTAGCTCTGTTGTACGACCTTGCCACTTTGGAATACAAAATAAGCGATGATATTCGCGAACACTACTAGGAGGGGGATGAACAGAAGCAGCTTCGTTCTGATTGTCATCGTCCGTCATCTCCGGCCATGTTGTCAGGAGTGTCCGCATGCACTTCATATACCCTGGTGTATGTTAATTTCTGGGGATCATTCCCCTTTAAATAATCATTCAGCAGTTTTATGGCCTTAGCCCCCATTTCCGCGGGCTGCTGAACAATGGTCAGTTCGATTTTGCTATCTCTGATGGCTTCCAATGTATCGGCCATATCGTCAAAAGCGAAAATCTGCAAACTCCGCGCTCCGTTCCGCTCCGAGGCTTCCAGAATGCCAGGGCCGTCCAGCGCACTGAATCCGACCATGTAGCGGATCTGTGGATACCGGGTGAGCATGTTCTGAGCTTGCTGGGCTGCCTGAAGCCGCGAAATATCCGAGGAGCGAATCTCCACAATGCGGAGCTCGGGATAGCGGTCGATCACGGAACGAAAGCCGGCAAGCCTGAGCCGCTGGTTCTCGACGCGCTCGTTGCTGATCATAACTCCAATGTCGCCACGCTCTCCGGAGGCTTTCGCCAATAGCACACCCATCCGCTTTCCTGCTCCTTCGTTATCCGTTCCGACATAAGCCAGTCTTCGGGAGTCCGGCTCATCCGTATCGATCGTGATGACGGGTATGCCAAGTCCGGCCGCTTTGTCGATTAATCGGCGATACTCTGGATCATTTATCCCTTGAACCAGAATTGCATCCGCCTTGGCGGCGATCGTTTTATCCAGCAGTTTGATCTGCTCGGACGGATTAATGCGGTCCGGCCCGATATAATCGAGCCGCATACCGTACTGTTCTGCTTCCTTTCGGGCTCCTTGTTCGATTGACCGCCAGTAATAATTGTCCAACTCCTGCGATATCAATACCACTTTTGTATCGGAAACTCCATCTTTTGTTGAAACCGTTTTCAATTGCTCTGCAAATTGGTGAATTTGAAGAGAAGACAGAGTGAACTGAAACAGCAGCCAGGCAAATGGCAGGAAGACGGGGATAAGGATAAATGTCCATTTACGGTTTGACATGTCTTGCTCCTTTGGAAATATTTACAGACTCAACTCATTATACAGCAACAAAACAACTGCACGCAGTTATCGATGTGGAAGTTAGGATTTTTGACACCTAAACACAAATCTGGTCATGATTTTGATAACGCTTCCCACAGGCATGTTGCTACAATGACGGTATATTACAATTCTCATACCGGAGGTTGATTACCGTGTCATTTAAAGTAGCTTTTATTGGAGCGGGAAGTATTGGTTTTACCCGTGGAATTTTGCGAGACCTGTTGGCGGTGCCGGAATTTAACGAGATTGAAGTGGCTTTTACGGACATTAGTCAGCACAATCTGGATATGGTCACTGAGCTGTGCCAGCGGGATATTCGGGAGAACGGTTTGTCCATACAAATACAGTCCTCTACGGATCGAAAGCTAGCTTTAAAAGATGCCAAATACGTTATTTGTACGATCAGGGTCGGTGGTCTGGAAGGCTTTGCGACTGATGTGGATATACCACTGAAATACGGCGTGGATCAATGCGTAGGAGATACGCTGTGTGCCGGAGGAATCATGTACGGGCAGCGCGGGATCGCTGAAATGCTGGACATTTGCAAGGATATCCGCGAGTTGAGTGCACCGGATGTGCTGCTGCTGAACTACTCGAATCCGATGGCGATGATGACGTGGGCCTGCAACAAGTACGGCGGTGTGCGTACGATTGGTCTATGTCACGGCGTCCAGCACGGTCATCACCAGATTGCCGAGGTGTACGGTCTGGAGAAGCAGGCTGTGGATATTGTGTGTGCCGGAATCAATCACCAGACATGGTATATCCAGGCATCCCATAAAGGGAAGGATCTAACGGCAGGACTGCTGGAGGCTTTTGAAAAGCATCCCGAATATAGCCGCACCGAAAAGGTACGGATCGATATGCTTCGACGTTTTGGCTATTACAGCACGGAATCAAACGGTCATTTAAGTGAATATGTCCCTTGGTATCGGAAGCGTCCGGATGAAATTCTAGACTGGATTGATCTGGGCAGCTGGATCAACGGAGAAACAGGTGGCTATCTGCGCGTATGTACGGAAGGACGCAACTGGTTCGAGACCGATTTTCCAAACTGGATGAAAGAAGACCCATTGGTGTACACGGCGGAGAATCGTGGTGAGGAACACGGCTCGTACATTATCGAAGGACTGGAAACCGGGCGTGTATACCGAGGGCATTTTAATGTCGTCAATAACGGAGTAATCTCCAATCTGCCGGATGATGCGATCATCGAAGCACCGGGATACGTGGATCGGAACGGTATTTCCATGCCACATGTCGGGGAGCTTCCGCTCGGTCCTGCGGCCGTCTGCAATGTAAGTATATCCGTCCAGCGTCTGGCTGTCGAAGCGGCTGTGCATGGGGATGATAAGCTGTTGCGCCAGGCGTTTATGATGGACCCGCTGGTGGGTGCGGTTTGCAATCCGAAGGAAATATGGCAAATGGTTGACGAGATGCTGGTAGCGCAGGAAGCATGGCTTCCACAATACAAAGCGGCGATTGCCGAGGCGCGTCAGCGTCTGGCTGCAGGTGATCTAATCCCAACTCGTCCTTATGAGGGAGCGGCAAGGCTTAAGGTTAAGACGATTGAGGAAATGCAACTGGACCGGGAGGCGGCCAACAAAAATGCGGGCGAATCCGACAAAGGCAAGGAACGTGAAAAGGTGCAGCCCAGCCAAGCCTAGCAGCTTGGTACAATCGCATTAGCGTTCACTGCATGTACGTACATGCATGATGAATGACCGTGAGGCTATCCAACGATAACTACACAACCAGAAAGGGTATTTTCATGGCTATGAGACCTGAAAATACCCTTTTATTGTTGATAGATTTAACCATTGGGCATGGATCGCAGTCCGAGATTTATAATGTCGATTTTAGCTGACGGAAATTAAAGAATGCGCCCTAATTTTTAGGAATCTGCTCCTTTTTTGTCGAACTCGAATCTTGGAAAGGTTGTCACATCAGGGATAATTCATCATACGAGGGACTCGGCGATCAGAAACGGAGAGCCGGAAAGAACTGGAAGTGTGGCAATCCAGTGCCTAATTTATAAACTAGACCTTAATTTATTCAATTTACAGCAGATTTCAGGGTTACTATAATCTAACATAGGAGGTGACAAAAAGGGGATAATACGAAAATTCGGGCGCAAGGAAACACAGAATGCGCTTACCTTTGCGGCTATGCACGCTACTTTTTTTGAGGAAAGAGGGTGCAATTCACGCAGGATCACGTAACAATCATGTGACGACATAGGATGAGTAAACAAAATTTAAGAAAGATAGGTGAAACAATTGAAAACAAAGCAAGTGCTTCGTAAAGGCATGAAGTATGCTTTTGCGTTATCACTCGTCGCAGGTAGTCTTTTACCAACTACAGGATTTACAGGAAAAATAAGTGCAGAATCTCATGTGGACAACCCTTATATCGGGGCAACAAAATATATTAGTCCTGATTACGCCGCTTTCGTCGATTCATCAATTGCCAAGGTTACCGATGCTAAGCTGAAAGCGAAAATGCAAACCGTCAAATCGTTCCCGACATCCGTATGGCTCGACCGTATCGCTGCCATTAACGGGACTGCAGACAATCTTGGCCTGGAAGCGCATTTGGATCAAGTATTGGCCCAAAAGAAAGGCGACACTCCAATTACGGCAGAGTTTATTATATATGATCTGCCCGGACGGGATTGTCATGCCTTGGCTTCCAACGGTGAGCTTCCGCTGACCCAAGCAGGTCTGGAAACATACAAAAAGGATTATGTCGACAAGATTGCTGAGATCCTTGCCAACCCCAAATATAAGGACATTCGTATCGTAACGATCATTGAACCGGACAGTTTACCGAACCTGGTAACCAATATGAGCGATCCAAAATGTGCTCAAGCCAAATCCACCGGTATCTATGAAACCGGCATTCAGTACACAATCAACAAACTGAACGAAATTCCTAACGTATACAAATACGTAGATATCGGTCACTCCGGCTGGCTCGGTTGGGATAACAACCGTTCAGCAACAGTTTCCCTGTATACCAACGTTTTCAGAAACACATCTAAAGGACTGTCCAGCGTAGACGGCTTTATCACCAATACAGCCAACTCTACGCCGCTGGTTGAGCCTAATCTGACTGATTCCAACCTGAATATTAATGGACAGCCGATCAAGTCTTCCAAGTATTACGAATGGAATCCTTACTTCGATGAGCTGCATTTCACAGAAGGTCTGCACAGAGATTTTGTAAATGCAGGCTGGCCAAGTACTCTCGGTATGCTGATTGATACCGGCCGTAACGGCTGGGGTGGACCGAACCGTCCAACTAAAGCTACAGGTAACGATATTAATTCGTACGTGAACTCAGGCCGTGTGGACAGACGTGACCATCGCGGTAACTGGTGTAACAACAGTGGCGCAGGTATGGGGACACCTCCTGAAACCGCTCCAGCTTCCCATGTCGATGCATATGTATGGGCGAAACCTCCGGGTGCTTCCGACGGCTCCAGCTCGCTCATTCCGAACAATGAGGGCAAAGGCTTTGACCGGATGTGTGATCCTACTTACACAACCAGTGACGGCGTATTGACAGGCGCATTGCCAAATGCTCCGATTTCTGGTGCTTGGTTCCATGATCAGTTCGTTATGCTCGTGAACAATGCATATCCAGCAATCAAAGCTGCCGATGGTAGCGTAGACCCAGCACCTACGCCAACACCTACACCAACACCAACCCCAGAAGCTCCGGCAGTACCGGCAGACTTACAGGGAAAATTGGGAGTGAAGGTGACTTGGGCTGCTTCCACTGGTGCCCAAAGCTACACAGTGAAGCGTGCTACCAGTGAAGCAGGTCCTTTTACAACGGTTGCGTCTCGTGTAACAGGCACAGAATACACGGATACAGATTTGACGAATGGAACGACTTACTATTATGTAATAAGTGCTACGAATGCAAATGGTTCAAGCAAGGATTCGGCTGTAGTGAAAGTGACTGTTGGATCGAAGGCTACTACACCAACAAATCCTACAGATCCAACACCAACACCAGATCCAACCCCTACACCAGAACCAACACCAACACCAACACCAGATCCAACTCCGACTCCAACAGAACCTGCAGGTGACCTGTCTGTTCTGTACCGGGCTGGAGATACCGATCCAACGAATAATGCAATTAAACCATTTTTTAACGTAAAAAATAACGGAACAACTCCTGTGAAGTTGAGTGACCTGAAAATCCGCTACTACTTCACTAAAGAGGGTAACCAAGACATGCAGTCTGCAGTGGACTGGGCACAAATAGGTAATGATAACGTGCTGCGTACCTTTACAGACAAATATATTGAAATTGGTTTCAGTCCTGCTGCTGGCACGCTTGCTGCTGGAGCACAAACAGGTGAAATTCAAGTCCGTATTAACAAAAACGACTGGTCTAATCACGATGAATCCAATGACTACTCGTTCGATCCAACCAAATCCTCTTATACAGAATGGAACAAAGTAACGTTGTTCCAAAATGATCAGCTGGTATGGGGAATCGAGCCTTAAGATTGAGACAGAAGATATGCGCTTAAGCAATAGAAGACCCTGAAGGAAAAGCTACGGTACAAACTGCCGTAGCTTTTTTTTTGATCGTCTTCAGCTAAAGAACCTCATGATCAAGAGAATAAGCATTCAAATTGTGTATAATGAAAAAAAAGAATGCTGTTCTACTGTGGAGGTCATCATGAGTAAAAAGTTAATTTTAGATGTAGATACGGGGATCGACGACGCACTTGCCATTGCATACGCTGTTCATTCGCCGGAATTGGAACTGCTCGGCATTACAACCACCTTTGGCAATATCTCGGTGGAGGAGGCGACACGCAACTCACTGATCCTGCTGGAAAAGCTGGGTGTAGAGGCTCCGGTCGTGTCCGGCGCTCACAAGCCGTATGCCCGTGAGCTGTTCAAGCCGTATTCCCGCCATATTCATGGTGAAGACGGCATTGGCAATCAGCTCAAAGGAGCACCATCCCGTCAGGCCGCGCCCGGGGATGCGGCTGATTTTATGATCGAACAGGCTCGTCGCTATGAAGGCAAGCTTACCCTGGTAGCTGTGGGACCGCTGACGAATCTTGCGATTGCACTGGATCGCTGCCCCGAGTTGCCAAAATTGCTTGACCGCCTGATCATTATGGGCGGGGCGGTTACAGTACGAGGGAATGTAACCGAGGCCGCTGAAGCGAATATTTACGCTGATCCGGAAGCCGCAGCCTATGTGCTGGGAGCGGGTTTCCCGCTTACACTCGTCGGGCTGGACGTCACCATGCAAACACTGCTTCCCCAGCATGATGTAGACAAGTGGCGTGAGCAAGGAACCGAGCTGGGCAGGTTTATGGCAGATATGACGGACTTTTATATGGAAGCCTATCGCAATTTCAGACCTGGTATTGCAGGTTGTGCTTTGCATGATCCACTGGCCGTTGGACTAGCTATAGATTCCAGTTTTGTGCGGACGCGTCCGATGCGTATTGCTGTTGAAGTGGGGGATTCCCCTGAAGTCGGTCGCACCCGTGAGGTGCAAAACGAGCGCGGAACTCAGGCGCTGACAACAGTCGATGTGGCACTTGAGGTGGATGCGGAGCGATTTTTGCGTCATTTTCTTAGCAGGGTGGTATAAACAAATAGTTCTGGGATTGCTGATGAAGCTGCATCGGCAATCTTTTGTACATACATGTTGTAAGGCTGCCGGCCCCCCAAAGGAGGAGATTCATTGTGTTTTCTGCTGCTCAACGACTGCCTTTGCTGGAACATATGTATAACCACGCCCCGACAGGAATTTCCATTTTGTCGAGGCAGGGAAAATGCTTGTTCGTTAATCCTGCTTTTTGCCAAATGGTTGGATACGAGCAGGAGGAATTGAAGGACACCCGATATTACCAGCTTTTATATGAAGAAGCTCAAGATCAGCAAGGGATGAGAGCTGCCTATGTCGGCTGGCTGGGGGCTAAGGATCAAGTATACAAGGCAGAACTGCGTTTAAAACATAAGCGGGGAACATCAGTCTGGCTGTCACTGGAATTAACAATATTTGATGATGAGGCTAACGGGCAATCGTATCTGATTGCCTATGCGACGGACATAACGGAGAAAAAAGACATACAGCAGGTGCTCTCGGACAACGAGGATTTATACATGCTGATTACGGAAAATACACCAGATGTGGTCTCATTCAGCACGCCGGATGGCAGGCTTGAGTATGTTTCTCCGTCGGTAGAGAAGCTTTTAGGATATACCAGACAGGAGATGCTCGGCAAAAAATGGCTCGATTTCTATCATGCAGAAGATGCAGATTATATGCGGGTACATGGAAGCTTCAAGGAAACAGGCATCATGAAGCAGCGTGTACGCCACAAGGATGGCTATTATTTGTGGATGGAAGTGTCGTTTCGCATTATTCGGAATGAAAGCGGCGGGATCAAACGCGTTTTGGCCATAGGCCGTAATATTACAGAGCGCCACAAGAGTGAGGAGAATTTGGCAAAAGCGCAGCAACTGGCCATGTTCGGTTCATGGGACTGGGATCTGGTCAACAATGTGATGCACTTTTCCAAAGAATTCCGCAGCATTTTCGGCTATCGTGTCAAGTCGATTGAAACGAGTACCGACGCCTTCATGGCGGCTATTCACCCGGAGGATATGGAGCGGATGCAGCAGATAATTACGAACGTCATATTAAAGGGAATCCACGAAGAGATCTTTTACCGAATTGTGCTGCTGAACGGTGAACAAAAAGTGCTGCGCTCGATCTGGGAAGCCGAAATGGACGAGCATGCAAACAAGCCCATTCAAGTTGTGGGCATGATACAGGATGTTACGGAGCATCAGGAAATGGAGCAGCGTCTTCGGGCAAGTGAAAATCGTTATAAGTCGCTGTTCCAGCATAACCCGCTCGGTATGTGCGCCATGAATATGGAGGGTCAAATCCTGAGCGTGAATCCGAGTGTGGAGGAACTAACAGGCTATACAAGTGGAGAATTGCTTGGAGCTGAACTACTTGCAATGGCTTCCGCCGAGGAACAGGACAAGATCAGGCACCACATGGAGTTGGCCAAGCAGGGAGAGACGCAAACCTATGAAACGCGATTCATACATAAGAAGGGGGAGCGTCTATTCATCAAGATGACCCATATCCCCATTTTTGTGCAAGAGGAAATTGTGGGCTGCTACGGGATTGTTGAAAATGTTACCCCTCTTAAAAGCTACATTGCGCAGATTGAAAAGCTCAGCAGCGAGCATTCGCTTATTTTGAACGCAGTTTCCGAAGGCATCGTGGGTTTAAGCACCGAAGGGCACGTCCGTTTTATGAATCCGGCGGCTGCCGAGATGTTTGGCGTAGGGGTGGAAAATACGCTGGATGACGCATGTATAGGTATAATACGACAAGCTGATGAGATCGGGAGTCATTATCCGGATGAGCAGTCTTCTATTCTCCAGGCGATCCGAAGCGGTGCTTCCTATCAGGCGGAGGAAGCTGTTTTTTGGAAAAAGGATGGGTCCAGCTTCCTTGCCTCTTATCGAATCAGTCCCTTGATGGATAATGGCGAGCGAAAAGGGGCCGTGATGGTTTTTGTAGACATCACGAACGAAAAGGAGATCATTCGTGCCAAGGAATCTGCTGAACGCGCTGATCGGGCCAAGTCCGAGTTTCTTTCCGTGATGAGTCATGAGCTTCGTACACCAATGAACGGCATTATCGGCATGGCAGGGCTGCTCGCTGACACCGAATTGGATGAGGAACAGCGGAGCTATATAGATATTATCACCAGCAGCAGCTCGGCTTTAATGCAGATCCTCAATGAGATCCTGGATTTGAGCAAAATCGAAGCTGGAAAAATGGCGTTGCTGCACGAGCCCTTTGAGCTTGAGAATGTGATGGGCAGTGTGGCAGACCTATTTCTTAGGCAAGCTATGGAAAAAGGCATCCAACTGGAGTGGCACGTGGATCAGGAACTGCCGGGGGTTTTTATTGGCGACCAAGTGCGTATCCGACAGGTGCTGGTGAATTTGGTGAGCAATGCGATCAAATTTACGGAGCGGGGGCGTATAAACATCTTTGCCGAGCAAAAGGCTTACAGTCGCCGCAAAAGGAAGTGCTTGATTGAGTTCAGTGTAACCGATACCGGCATCGGTATTCCCGCCGATCGCCAGCATCTATTGTTTCAGCCCTTTTCCCAGATCCACCCGGCACTGAACCGGAAATACGGAGGCACAGGTCTGGGGTTGTCCATTTGCGAAAACCTGGTTGGGCTGATGGGCGGTTCCATTGGTGTGGATAGTGAAGATGCCCAGGGGTCGACGTTCCGGTTTCAACTGGATCTCATGCTGCCGGAAGAGGAAGCGCTGGCGAATAAGAGGCATGAGATATAGCCGTGATGCATCATGCATTACGGCTATTTTTTGTAATAAATAACCAAACATATAATTGACAAACTGTTCTAACTGTACTATTAATAATAATACAGTTAGAACAGTTTGGAATATGCAGATACATCTGACCAGGTTTTGAAAGGAGGAAGTCCATGTTCGAGCTGGATATCCGCAGCCGCAAGCCAATCTACGAGCAGCTAATGGACAGGGTGAAGGAAATGATTGTGTACGGATCACTTGAGCCAGATGAGCAATTGCCTTCCGTACGGGCATTGTCCGCTCAGCTTACAGTGAATCCGAATACGATTCAGAAGGCGTATCGTGAGCTGGAACGCGAAGGATATATCTATTCCGTCCAGGGCAAGGGCAGCTTTGTCACACCTGCCGAGCAGCAGCCGCAGCAAATGAAGCGGGATGAGATTCGGGCGGCGCTGTTAAAGCAGATGATCGAAGCCGTCCATTTTGGTTTTACGCAGCCGGAAGTGGACGCCATATACGTGGAAGCGATGCAATTGAAGGAAAGGGGGATGTCCCTTGATTGAATTAAGGGAAGTCACAAAGACATTTGCAGAAGACAAGGCGGTGGATCAACTCGCCCTTACAGTGAAGAAGGGCTCCATTTTTGGACTGCTGGGCTCGAATGGGGCGGGTAAAACGACACTGCTCAAAATGATTGCCGGAATCTATCGACCGGATACAGGGAAGGTACTGATCGGGGGGCAAGCCGTATATGAGCAGCCCGAAGTCAAGCAGCGCATTCTGTTTATGCCGGACACACCCTATTTTTTTCCGCAAGCGACGATTCAACAGATGGCCCGTTTTTATCGCTCCATTTATCCGAGCTGGAGTGAGGAGCGATACATGCAGCTTACGGATATTTTTAAGCTGGACCCCAAACGTAAACTACATCGTTTTTCCAAAGGAATGAAGCGTCAGGCTGCATTTTTACTTGCCTTGAGCTGTATGCCTGAACTGTTGATTTTGGATGAGCCGATTGATGGACTGGACCCTGTGATGCGACGAATGATCAAAAATCTGTTGTTCCAGGAAACTGCTGCACGCGAGCTGACCGTCGTGATTTCATCCCATAATTTGCGTGAGATCGAAGACATGTGTGATCACGTCGGCATTATGCACCAGGGACGTATGCTGCTGGAAAAGGAAGTCGACGACCTCAAGTCCGACACCCATAAGGTGCAGGTTGCTTTTCGTGAAAGCGCGCATGAGGAAGCCGTATACAAGCAACTTTCGGTTGTACATAAGGAGCGGAGAGGCAGTGTCCTGCTGCTGATTATCCGTGGGGAACGAGAGCAGATTGCAGAAACGATTCAGGCGTATGAGCCGCATGTGTTCGATTTGCTGCCGTTGACGCTGGAGGAAATTTTCATTTATGAAATGGAGGACGCGGGTTATGACATCCAACCGATTCTTCTGTAGCGGCGGCGTGGTTCGCCAAAGCCTGAGACAGCATGGCTGGATCGGTCTGTTGTACTTGGCGGGATTACTGTTTACAGTGCCACTGCCGTTATTTATGAGTACTGGAAACGAGCAAGTGCCCACGGTTTTGAGAAGCCTGTTCGATGGTACAAGCTCAGGCGATCAGTTGCAATATATCATTTTTTTGACTGTACCTGTGCTGGCGGGTGTGATGCTGCTTCGCTTTATCCAGCGGCAGGGCTCTTCCGATTTATACCACAGTTTGCCTTTACGTAGAGAGCATCTGTTAACGGCACATTTAATTAGCGGTCTGATCCTTTTGATTGTACCCATATGGCTGACAGCGGGAGTAACGGCCCTGGTAAACATGTCGGTCGAGCTGCCTTTTATTTTCCATATTAATGATATTGGATCATGGGCTTTGATTGTATCGATTATTTCGATTTTCCTGTTTGCTTTTACCGTGTTTGTAGGTATCTGTGTAGGACAATCGCTGTTGCAATCTGTTGTAGTGTATCTTTTGCTGCTGTTGCCCTTTTTTTTGTACAACATGATTGGTCTTTTTCTAGGACACAATCTATATGGCTACTCTCAGATTACGGGAACCATTGTTCAGAATAGTAATGGCGTGGAGTTGCAAAGTAGCAATAATATTTGGTATAGTTTATCGCCAATCGCCCGCATTATGGAATTGTCGAGTAGCGCATTTTCATATGTGGAGCTGCTTATTTATGTCGGTGTTTCCTTGCTGTTTGTAATTTTAAGCTATATGTTATATCGCAAACGGCTCGCAGAGAAGGCGACGCAGGCCATGGCCTTTACTTTCTTCCAACCCTTTTTTAAGGCAGGAGTTATGGTATGTGCCATGCTGTTGATAGGAGAATATTTATATAGCACAGGGGGCCATAGGAAAGAATGGTCGATCTTCGGATATGTGCTTGGAGCTATTTTGGGCTATATTGCTGTGGAGATGGTAATCCGCAAGACGTGGCAAATTGTACGTACTCGTGCTTTGCTGGAACTGGTCGCATACGGTGCGGTTTTGGGGTTGGCAATGTACATCCCCACATCTGGCTGGATAGGCTATGAGGAACGGATTCCAACCGCGCATTCAGTCGAGCAAGTCTATGCTGGGGCAAATTTGTATCTGGATGGGGGATCAGCACAGAAAAATCTTTATTTTTCGCAAGATAAAGCTTTTATCGCCGCTGTGCTGAATTTACAGCGTGAGCTTGTGAGAGCACATTCAGTTGGAGAGACGTCCGGGTCCAATAAAGAACCTCAACAAAGGGTATCCATTGCCTATCGTCTGGATGATGGTTCCATTATGACTCGCAGCTATACATTTCCTGAGCAGCCTTTCCGGACAGCGCTGGCGAAAGTGATGCTGTCTGAGCCGTACAAAACAGTAAGCTACTCGCTTGATAAGCTGTACGGTAAAGCAGAGACGATCAGCATTCAATCGGCAGATGATAATGAACGGCGAGTTGTTCTAACTGATCCGGAAGATATTCGTGAATTTGAAGCTGTACTGAAAGAAGAAGTTTTGGGCATGAGCTATAGTGAAATGCAGGCAGGCTCTTACGCGTTGGGGAATATTGAAATTCTGAACAAACCTTCATCTATTTCAGCAGAAGAATCAGAATGGACTCGCAACCTCTCCTATAATTGGCGCTTATCCTTCCACAAGCTGAATGCTTGGCTAGAACACAAAGGATATGCCGACAAGGTGATGATCACGTCGAAAGACATGATATCGGTTCGGGCTATTCCAGTGGTTTCTCAAGAGAAGGAGCCGCATCAGCCTGGCAAGTATATTGAAGCTGCGAATTTATTCAGGATATTGCAGCAGAAGTATAAAGTCACCCCAATTGAAGATCCCAAACTTTGGAATACTGTGCTGGATAACCGAAATGATTATAGCTATGATTCACAAGTGGAGAAAGGCACTTATCTGTTCCAAGTCAAAATCAAGTCCATCAGCGGTTCCGGCTTTCATACGGTTTATTACTTATTAACTCCAAAAGACATCACACCGGAGCTTGCTAAGGTTCTGCCAACAGCTCCTTAAAAGGCTCGGAACAACAAGCAAGAGCTTCTCCACATTTGGACTGACGTAAATAGAGGCATAGAGATAGACAGCGTAGAACATAAAGAGAGAAGAGTTCCATAGCGTACAGATCGATAACGAACAGGTCCATTGTGGAGGAGCAGCAAGCTATGAAATATACAGAAGATCGTGAGTTTCTACAGCTATTAAAGCATCATGAAGAGACCTTTTCCGGATGGGATTTCTCATTCATCTCGGATACAGGACGGGTCGCAAGCGAGCCTTTGGACTGGTCATATGTCAGCAAGGCTATGACGTTTATCCATGCATCGAAGGCGATGCTGGATATGGGGACAGGCGGGGGCGAGCTATTGTTCCGGTTGCGCCCTTTTCCAGAGATCGTATATGCGACAGAAGCGTATGCACCGAATGTTCCTGTTGCCAAAAAACGACTCGAGCCGCTGGACGTACGTGTTATCGCTATAGATGATGACGACTCCCTTCCGTTTGACGATGCCGGGTTCGATCTTGTGCTGAATAAGCACGAGTCATTTTCGCCAGCGGAAGTGCGTCGCATTTTGCGTCCAGGCGGGACGTTCTTGACCCAACAGGTGGGGGGCCTGGATTGTGCGGGCATTAACGAACGCTTGGGAGCGCCTGAGTACGAGTATGTGGACTGGACCCTTTCTCAAGCGCTTGCAGGTCTGGAAAGCAACGGCTTCGAAATTGTGGACCAGCAGGAACAATTTCCGATACAGCGGTTTTACGATATCGGGGCGCTCGTCTATTATTTAAAAGCCATTGAATGGCAGATTGCAGACTTTCAGCCACAGAAATATATAGAACAGCTGTATGGTTTGTATTTGGACATCCAACGTGATGGATATTGGGACGTGAAGCAGCACCGTTTTTTGATCCATGCCAGAGCAATCTAAAGAAGATCCGATACCAAAAAGGCCTTTCCCGCAGGGGAGGTCTTTTTGTCATCTCCTCGTATACTAATCTTTACCATAATTGTACAATGAAGAAGCAATTGCTTACAGTCTCATTTCATATATAAGTATAGGGGGATGTACATGTCTGATCCAAAGGGAGTTATAGCTGATACGGAGAAAGGTGCTTCTGTGCGGATAGCATGGTTTTGGCCATGGCTGGGCGGTACGTTTATGTTTGGATTGTTTTCAGTCATGTTTAATGTCATTTGGAGTATAGTTGTGGCATCCAATGTGCAGCTTTTGCTGAGACATGAAGGTGTAACAGATACAGCCGTGATTGTGATGCTGGTGCTATACGCATGGATTGTTGGACTGATTTTTGCAGCTTACGGTGCCTTGAGTGCGCGTATTTCCAGCATGCATAAGCTTCCACTGATGCTGACCGGGCTGTTATCATTATTGTGCGGGCTGTGCCTGTGGATTGTGGGGCTACAAGGATCTGGCGGTCAACCTGCTGAGGTGTGGGGAGGCTCGTGGGAGCTCTTTTCACTTTATCATGCTTGGGCGGCGCCTGTGCTGGAGGTATTGGAGCCCTATACACAGCATAGTGAAATCTGGTTTCTGCTGACTGCATTGCTGCCGATAGCTGGCATGGTGATAGGTGTTGGGGTAGATCGTTATCCAGCGGTGACCGACAAGGACGGAAAGATGGATCATAGATGGCAATGGGTTGTCGTTTCGATGTCCGCTGCGCTCATCATTGTACTGACGGTTGCATTGAGGCTTCCTCAACGTCCATACATTGCCGAGACGGACTTTCCGGTAGTTGACGGAGCTACAGCTGCTATTCCATTCGCACAGGATATGCTGCATGAATTGACTGGAATGAGCAAAGCGCGTGCGGCGCACGAACTGAGATTCAACACGACACATCAGGCATATGTAAATTTGATCGAAAAGAAGGCTGATCTGATTCTGGTAGCCGGGCCATCCGATGAGGAGCTGCGTCTGGCGAAAAGCCGTGGGGTGCAAATGAAGCTCATGCCCATTGGGAGGGATGCGTTTATTTTTCTCGTTCATCAGGACAATCCGGTTAAGGGACTTTCTTCAGAGCAGGTTCGCCGCATATATGAAGGATCTATTCATAATTGGAATGAAGTAGGGGGAAAGGATCAGCCGATCATTGCTTATCAGCGAGAGGAAAATTCAGGTAGTCAGACGTATATGCAAAAGAAAGTAATGGCAGGCCATGAGATGACTGAACCGCCTCGGGAACTACAAATTGGCATTATGGGTGGTATGATTAATGCAGTCGCAGATTTTAACAAGGATCGCAACGCGCTTGGGTATTCATTTTATTATTTTGCAAATGTGATGCATAATCGTCAAGAGGTCAAGTTTCTGCCTATTGATGGAGTGGAGCCGAACAAAGAACATATCCGTTCGGGGCAATATCCATTTACGGCTCAACTATTTGTGATCACACGGGAAGGCGAGAAGCCACGCCCTTCTATGCAGCGATTACTCGAATGGCTGCAAAGCGAAGAAGGAACCCGGGCCATTGAAAGAGGGGGCTTTGTTGCTCTGGGCTCGTAAATCTGTAATGATGATTTACATACCGTTGATTCCGTATTTTCATCCGCAAGAGTGAAACGAAGACAGCAGGGTAATACATAGAATATGCCCTGCTGTGCTTACGATACCCACACAGCATGTATATCAACAATCTAAGGGGATGAACGAAAATGAAGAAAAAAACATCGGCCTGGCTGCTTTTGCTCGCCATAGTCATAATGACAGCGGGATGTGAAACCGGTGCACAAAACGGACCGAAAAAAACGGATGGGCAAGCGACTCAGAATGAGCAACCAGGTTCAACGTCGGCACAAACGAACGGTTCAGGAGCGGCAGTACGTACACCGGAACAGCAGACGAATACTACATCCCCGTCTGCTACGTCAGGGACAGGAGGACAAGCAGCTACGGACGCCAATGCAGCGAAGGTCCGCATGGACAATATTACTGCCCTGCGACTGATCGACGGCAAGTCTGGCTGGATCGGCGGCAACGGTTGGATTGCCCGGACAAACGCGGGACCATCCGGCTCCGTCGGATCGGTTTGGAATGTGCAATATCAGGGCCAAGGTACGGTGCAGCAGATTTTTGCCTTGAATGGACAGCAGGCCTGGGCTGTTATGGCTGATAGCGGGTCGCTGCTGGCAACGCGCGATGGCGGCAAACGCTGGGAGACTGTAGGGACAGTGCCTAAGCAAGGAACAGCGGGCTTTTTACACTTTGTATCGTCAAATGAGGGATTCAGCGGTAATCAGTATACAAAGGATGGCGGACAAAGCTGGTCTGCGCTTTCTGTGCCTGATCATACGGTGGGACAGCCCTATTTTCATGATCGGCAAAACGGCTGGGTGGTAACGCAGGACACAGACCGCTCATTTCAAATTTTACACACCGTTAATGGGGGACAAAAGTGGACTGCCGTCATGTCACGGACAACCGAGGAGCCTCTGAACGGGGCCGTTATCCGTTCGGTGGAACGGGGCAACGCATGGATTGAGCTGATTGGAGGCACGGGCATGAATCAGACTTCGTATTCGCTTTGGCATACGGCCGATAGCGGTCAAAGTTGGCGCGCTGTACTGGCCAATGCCACGGCTGGCGGCGGTCCCGCACCCGGTATTAGCCAGCAAGACGGTCAGGTTCCCAAAAATGAAGGGGTGGCACCGGGGATGCTCTATACGGTTAACAGCAATACGGCATTGATGGGCGGCTACTGCGCCCCATGCGACAAGCCCAATACGATTGGCTGGACGAATGACGGCGGCAAGACGTGGAACAATGGCAAGCAAAGCTTTGACGGCTATGCCAGCCAGCAAATCGGGATGGCGAATGCCAAGGAAGGCTGGGCTATTTTCTCGGATTCGGAGCAGGCACCTGTGATGTATACGACCTCGGATGGTGGACGGCATTGGACTCGGAGCCATGTCTTTGACAAGCCAGCGGCATCAGGCCACTGAATCGGTATAGAAGAAGGGGAGGCCCATGGCAGAGCAGGAGACAGAGCTGCATGAGGTAGATGATCATTTGGATTATGGATTATCCGTCGTATTCATTGGCTTTAATCCCAGTTTGAAATCAGGCGAAGTTGGCCATCATTATGCGAATCCGCGCAACCGTTTCTGGCGCATCCTGGAGGGAGCGGGCTTGACGCCTCGTTTGTACGATCCATCGGAAGATCGGGAGCTGCTGAAGCTTGGCTACGGTTTTACGAATATTGTTTCCCGCCCTACCAGGGGCGTGGAGGACATTACACGCGAGGAATACGCCAAAGGACGGCTGGAACTGCATGCAAAGCTAAAAGAATATCGCCCGAAGGTCGCTTGCTTTGTCGGCAAAGGCGTATACACCGAATATAGTAAAAAATCCAAAGTAAATTGGGGATTTCAGCCTGAACCGCTCATTCCCGAGATGCATGAATTTGTGGCACCCTCGTCCAGTGGACTGGTGCGCATGTCGCTGGACGAGATCACAGATATTTACCGCCATCTGCAGATATTCCTTTCGTCGGAAATCGTCTGAAGGCAGCAAAACACAGCGAATGTATTGGATACAGTGAACAGAAAAAGAACCACACGTCTTTAATCCTCAGGGAAAAAGATGTGTGGTTCTTTGAGTTGCAGCTATTCTATTGCAAAGCCTTCGCCTGCCATGCCTGTTCCACCGGAACGTAAGGGTACCCCAGGTCGCGGGCGACTGCTTCGTAGGTGATATGTCCGTTCAGGACATTTGTGCCGCTAAGCAGCGGCTTGCTTCTGCGAAGCGCCTCCTGCACACCCAGATCCGCGAGCTGGAGAGCATAGGGGAGGGTGGCGTTTGTCAGGGCAAGCGTCGAGGTTTGCGGTACCGCGCCCGGCATGTTTGCTACCGCATAGTGAATGACGCCATGCTTCACATAGGTCGGCTGATCGTGTGTGGTGATGTGGTCAATCGTCTCGACAATACCACCTTGGTCGATGGCGACATCCACGATCACAGAGCCGGGCTGCATGGTCTGCACCATAGCCTCCGTTACAAGCCGCGGGGCCTTGGCACCGGTGATCAGAACAGCCCCGATCAGCAAATCGCTTTGCGCCACTGCCTCAGCAATGTTGGAGGGGGTGGACACCAGTGTATGGAGCTGGTTGCCAAAAATATCATCCAGTTGGCGCAGCCTTTGCAAACTCAGGTCGATCAGGGTTACATCTGCGCCGAGACCGATGGCGACCTTGGCGGCGTTCGTGCCGACGACTCCTCCGCCAATAATGGCCACTCTGCCGCGTTTGACCCCCGGTACGCCTGCCAGCAGGATGCCTTTGCCGCCCTTTGGCTTTTCCAGCAGCTGTGCTCCGATTTGTACAGCCATTCGACCTGCAACCTCGCTCATCGGAGTGAGCAGCGGAAGGCTTCCTTCTACGTCCAGTGTCTCATAGGAGATGGCGGCTACACCGTTATCCGTTAAAGCCTTGGCCAGTGCCGGCTCAGCCGCCAGATGCAGATAGGTGAACAAAATCAACCCTTGTCGAAAATATCCGTATTCCAAGGCTAGGGGCTCCTTCACCTTTAGTATCAGATCAGCCTGGGACCACACATCGGCAGTCTTCTGCACAAGGGTTGCACCCGCAGTGGCATAATCCCCATCGCTAAAGCCGCTTTCAGCCCCTGCATGGCTTTCCACAAACACGTGATGTCCGTGTCGAATCATTTGAGCTGCACCTGCAGGTGTCAGCGCGACACGGTTTTCATTGTTTTTGATCTCTTTCGGAACACCAATTTTCATTTCGTTCACCTCTCCTTATAATAATGGTTATCCAACGGCAATTCATTGCTTGTTAGGGCAGTTGCGCTGCTGGCTGCAGTGCAGGTGTTGTTGATGGACTTATGCTTACTATTCTTGCTGGTATTATTATTGCCCAAATTGCATTATCATTTTTGCGCAGACTGCCGATTAGTTAGTTGGACTCAAGCCGATAAATGCAATTCATGTTAGATTAGGTACAGTTTACAGGGGAGGGAACTCCTTGACATCATACATTTTGTCGGATTATCTGACTTGAAGGCTCGACTTTTTGATGAATATGTGTCATATAATATGACATAAGAACATATGTATAAGGAGAATGCCGATGAACGGTAAAAAAATATTTACCATTGCGGATGTGCTGGAACGTCCTGTTTTCCGGCGGGCCAAGTTGGCGGCGGGGGAACAGGGCACGAACCGCCGGGTTGGTTGGGTACATGTGTTGGAAATCACAAATGTTTCTCCGTTTGTGAGCCGCCATGACCTGATTTTGACGACTGGCCTGTGGCTAACCCGGAAAGGGGAGGAGCGCGCCGAATATATGGAGCAGTTGATCCGCTCGGAAGCGGCGGGATTGTGCGTGGAGCTGGGCACAAGCATTCATGAAATCCCGCTGGAAATTCTGGAGCTGGCGGAACAGCACCATTTTCCGGTCATCGTATTTGAGCAGCCCGTGCGTTTTGTGGAAATTACACAAGATATTCATTCCCTTCTTATTAACCGCCATCATGAATTGCTAAAAGATCTGGAGCGCTTTTCACGTCAGCTCCAGCAGGAAACGCTGCGCAGCACCGATATGAACGCTCTCTTGCGAGTGCTCCATGACTATACCGCCCGGCAAATCATCTACATGTCCTCCATAGACACCAATCGGTTCGAACCTTCCGTCCAGTCGGAAACGGCGCACCGTATTGCGGATTTTTATGCCAACGAGGTGGAATCCAGCATGACTGCTGATCGCGAGGGGCACCTGTTGTTTCAGCTGAATGACTCCACTGCCGTCTTGTTTCAGCCTGTTGTATGCTTTGGTCAGGTGTTTTCCGCCGTAGGTTTGGTGCTGCACGGTGAACCCCCGACGGAAGAAATGTCGCTGCTGCTCGATTACACAGCCAAGGCAGCCGCTACACTGGTGCTGAGGACACAGTTTCTTGAAGACCGATTATTACGCAACCAGAATGAATTGATTCAGGATGTATTGAACGGGCAGCTTCCCAGCGAAGAACAGGCTCAGACCCGGATGGGGCTGCGATTATTATCGAAGGGACAGTATTTATTTTTGGCAGGGGTTATCGAGGTGGAGCATCAGGATAAGGATGTCAGTCAGGTGCGCAAGGAATCCATCAATCAGGATGTGCTGGTGCTGCTTCGTTCTTTGCTGAAAAAAGAGACTTTGCACAATCTGTTAATGATGAAGGGCAGTCAATGCTACATCCTTTGTGCCAAGGAGGAATTAACGCTGCGTTCTGCAGCACAAATGAGAAAAGTGCTTGCCCATACCGTACAATATATTCAGAATTATGCCGCAGGACAGCTTGGCAAGGTGCGCATTCATGCAGGCTTTGGTAAAGTAAGGCACCGTATGACAGGGACGGATCGCAGTTTTGGAGAGGCATATCAGGTCATTGAAGTAGCACGAAGCGTCCCGGCCATGAAGGATCGGTTGTTTTACGACAGCATCGGAATCTATCAGCTATTGAAGGCGGCCCCCAGCATTCCTTTTTTACAAGAGTTTGTACAGGACCATTTGGGCGGACTGATTGCGCATGATCGTGAGCATCATATGCAGTTGCTGGACACGCTGGATGCCTACTTTCAATGCCATGGCTCTAAGCGCGATACGGCCGGGATGTTATACATTCATAGACAAACTCTTTATAATCGGCTGGACAAAATTAATGAAATTATCGAGGGAAATTTAACAGATCCGGACAAACGCCGCTGTCTGGAAATGGCACTACTGGCTCACCGTATGCTGCAGGCCGAAAATTGATTCTAAATAACTAGTCCTATTCTCAATCTGATCATTTACAATGCGTGTTAACACTGAGATAATAGAAGAAAGTAAGGTAATATCTTGAAAGGGGATTAATATGAGTATAAAAAAATGGATTGCTGTCCCTCTTATTCTGTTAATGGTAGCTTTGACAGGGTGTCAGGCAGTAGGAGGATTTGATGTAAGTAAAAATCTTTTGGGAACACTTGATGTGAAATCCCAGCAGTCGACGGAGAAAATATCTCTTAAATTGACTCCAAGAGAAGGAATCTCGCAAGGTGATCAGGAAATCATAGATTTGATTAATTCGATTTCGGTTACTGTGGATGAAGCCAAGGTGCAGTCGGAGGAAGTCGCTTCCGCCAAGGGTACATTGCACATCGATAAGTATAATTTGCCGTTTGAGCTTGCTTTGGATCGCCAAGGTATGGCTATTCAACTGGAAGGCGCCAAAAAACCTTATTACATACCTTTGAACTCGTATGAAAGTTTAGGTGGTTTTCCTGCCGGATTTGATCCTTATGTATACTCCAAGGATGTAAAAGACCTGACCAAAACAGCTATGGCACTTGTGCTCAAGCATGCTCCTAACCCTTCAACCATTTCTGCAACGTCTGTAACCGAGGAAGTATACGGTGAAAAGGACAAAGTGAAACTGACCCATCTGCATGCTGAACTTCGTGGTGATGAGCTGGTAGCGCTTGTGAAACCGTTCCTGACCAATCTTGCCAAGGACGAGGCAGGCTTGAAAGAACTGATCGGGCAAGCCATTGATCTGACCAAAAATATCGCTTCCGGTATGGATATTGAAGGTAGTGATAAAGTAACAGCTGAACTGAATGCCAACAAAGAAAAGCTGGTCAACGAAGCTTATACCCAAGTTAAAAAGTATCTGGATCTGGCTGTTGCGCAGTATGATACAGGAGTTAGCACTTTGTACGCACAGTCTCCTGAAATTAAAGAAGTTCTGAGTGCGAATACGGTGCTGAAAAGCGACATCTATTTTGATGAAAAAGGAAATGCTCGCAAATCATCTGCTAACCTGACGGTTGCTTTGCCAGATGTGGAAGGTCTTCCAGTGAAATCCTTCTCGATTCTGACCGAAACTCAAGCCTGGAATATCAATGGTAGTGTAACGGCTGACAAAGTGGATATTTCGAAAGGCGTTATTGACCTGAATAAACAAGCTGGATTTACGCCTGGAGCGACACTCCGCAATTTTGATGAGAATTCTCCAATCTACAATATTTTAAAAAATGATCTGAAAATTACAAAGGTAGAAACCACCTTCGATCCGAAGGACGATTACTACGTTTTGGAGAATCGTGGAGGTACGGCCTTCATTCCGCTGCGTGAATTGGCATACGAACTGAACTCCGAATTAAAATGGGATGCAGCTGCCAAGCAAATTACAGTAGTGGATGATATTACAGGCAAGACACTCAAGCTGAAAAGCGGCTCCAAACAAGCTACACTGGAAGGAAGCACGTTGACGCTGCCAAAAGCTCCATATACGGATCAATATGGAACGCTGTATGTTCCTTTCAAAACAGTTGCCGAGGCGCTTGGCGCCACTGTAACTCGTAGCAGTAATGGGGAATATGTACTGAACCGTAACTAAAAAGAAATGCCACATATCTGTCTTCAGCAGCACTGCTGGTGCATAGAGAAATATGCCAGGTATGGACACAGGAACTGGCCCGTTCAAGGGTCGGTTCCTTTTTTTTGCCTGTTGATTTTGTGAGGAAATATTCTCGGAAAACGATTAAAATAAGCGCTTACAGATTAAAAAAGTACCCTGTTTTTGTACAGAGAAAATTGAGATAATTATAGTGTTGTTGCGCCATATATATTTGCGGCCAGGCGCCACAGTAGAAATCACCTACAATAGGGGGATATACGATGACAGATACGGAACTGTTGAATTCTGGCGAGGGACAAATTGTACTCGCCCGGATGTATGGTCAACAGCAAGTTTCAGAGCAAACGACGCGATATCAATCACTTATACAAGCGTATCGGGAGCACTTCGGTGTCGGGAATATTGAATTGTTTAGTGCTCCGGGGCGATGCGAAATTGGAGGAAATCATACAGACCACAATCACGGGAAGGTGCTGGCAGGCAGTATTACACTTGATACCATCGCTGTAGCTGCTAAAGTAGAGGAGCCTGTAATTACGTTTTTTTCCGAAGGCTACCTAACGAAATACGTCATTCATTTAAACGATTTGTCGCCACAACCGGAAGACGACGGTACGACGCTGCTGGTTCGCGGTATGGTCGCTGGCCTACTCGAATTTGGCTATCGCATCGGAGGATTCCAGGCTTATATATCCAGCAATGTGTTTTCTGCTTCAGGCTTAAGCTCTTCCGCTTCGTTTGAAATGCTGATATGCACGATCATCAGTCATTTTTATAATGTGGGAGTTTTGGATGCTGTCGCCAAATCCAAAATCGGCCAGTACGCAGAAAATCGCTACTGGAACAAGCCATCGGGGCTGCTCGACCAAATGGCTTGCGCATATGGGGGATTGGTTGCGATTGACTTTGTAAATCCCAAGGAACCGATCATCAACCCGGTTCATTGGAATTTCCAGCAAAACGGATATTCCCTGGTTATCGTAAATACAGGCGGAAATCATGCTGATTTGACGGACGATTACGCTGCGGTGCCAAACGAAATGTATGCAGTGGCTCGGTCCTTGGGGGCTTCTGTTTGCCGTGACTTATTGCCGGAAGATCTATATGCCAATCTCAAAATGGTCAGGGAAACAGCAGGAGATCGTGCAGTGCTGCGTGCTTTGCATTTTTTTGAAGAAAACAAGCGTGTGGATGAACAAGTAAAGGCGCTGCAGGAGAGACGCTTTTCTGATTTCTTGAGGCTCGTTACCGAATCCGGTAATTCTTCATGGAAATGGCTTCAAAACGTATACAGAAGTGAGGTTGCCCGGGAACAGGACGTATCCGTTGCACTTGCTTTAACAGAAATATATTTGAAATCAATAGATGACAGCGCATGCAGGGTACATGGTGGTGGCTTTGCTGGAGTCATCTTGACGATTCTTCCGAATGATTATGTTGAAGATTATAAGACGTGGATCAGCGGAATGCTGGGAACTCCCGTACTCGTTGTCAACGTCCGTGAGCATGGTGCCGTTAATGTCAGTGATCTGATTCATGCGGAGAAGAAGTATTGACAATGAGACCGTGGTTGGATGGACCTCAGGAGTCATTGCGAATTGAACATACTGGACAGTTGAAGACTTTAACCCATGGGTTAAAGTCTTTGTTCTTTTTGGACGATGCAATCCAGGCTTGCGTTATAATAGAGCATGGAAGTTCTAATGAAGGAGGGCCTATTCATGGCTATGTACCCGTCCTGGTCCTATTCGCAATCGAGGGCCCAAATGTTCGATGAATGCTTACGCAAATACTACTACCATTATTACGGCTCGCATAACGGCTGGAACCCCGCACAGGGCAGTGAAGAGCAGGTTACGTTGTATCGGCTCAAGCAGCTGAGCAACTTATATATTTTATTCGGGAATATTACGCACCAAATGTGTGAATCGGTCATACGAGGGTGGATGGAAAAAGGTGCGATTCCACGTCCTGCGTACCTGGAGACAGCGATGAAGAACATGCTGAATGACAGCTACAAGGAATCGCTGCATCGTGAGCTGTGGCTGCAAGATCCCAAAAATCGCATGATGCTCGCTGAAATTTATTATGATGACGAAGTGCTGGCGGAACGGATTGCCCGGATTAAGGAGCGACAGCATGCGGTAGTACACAATCTTTATCATACCGCGGTTTGGCGTGAGCTGCAGCAGGGTGAGGCCCGAATCGTCGAGGTGGAGAAGTGGGATACGATGCTGCTTCACGAGACGAAGGTATATGTCAAAATGGACTTGCTTTACCGCAGAGGCAACGGAGACATGGTGATCGTAGATTGGAAGACAGGTAAGGAAGGCGACTTCTCTGACCAGTTATTTTTGTATGCGTCCTATGTGCAGGAGCATTACCAACTCCCCTTGGAGAAAATCGAGGTGCGTGTGGAATATTTGATGACCGGAGAACATGAAGTGTACCATCCTACCCAGGAGGATATCGGTAAGGTGGTTGGTAATGTTGGACGATACATCGAGGAAATGAAGTCCTGTCTTGATGACGAATATTACAATCGACCGAAAGCGGAGTCCTATTTCACCCCGATGCCTTCACGCAGAGCGTGCGGCGGCTGTAATTTTCGGGAGGTATGCAAGTACCGGGCGGTGTGAAATTACTTCTTCTTTGTAATACCTTGGATTCATACAGTTTCTAATTTATTGTTTATTAATTGTTTTAATTATTATTTTTGCTGTTGCAAGTGGCTCGATTTAACAACTCTTTGTTTAATTGGGCTCTTTTTGTAATATTTATTATAGTTCCGGTGATATTGTGTTTTGTAGGTCCTTGGTATAGAGGTATTATTCTTGTATTATTAATGTTTATTTATGGTTATTATCTGGGAGACAAAGGATTGAAATCAATTAATCCTTAAAATTCTAAAATATAGATTGAATCATTTCTTTTATATTTTTTTATTTCATTTGTTTGAAAAATATTTTTATGTGGATAGATTTTCTATATGTGCGGAACCAAAAAAAGTACATGTGAAACGGAGCAGGTGGAATTGTGCTGTACAAGCGAAGCGGTCGCTTTAAAAGCTTTCCGTAGGAAAGCTCGCTTCGGAAGCATCATCCGTCTGCGTAGTGGCGCTATAGGTATCTTTTAGATTCAGCTTATAGATTAAAATTCACATGGCAAATCTACAATTCTCCCATGTTTTGAAATCGCTTTCTAATTTAGAAGATACGAGGTATGATAAGGGTATTATTGGAAAAGGTGAAGGAGGAAATTAGGGAGATGATGAGTACAGGACATACACGTATTCTTTTTCAGGGGGATTCCATCACAGATGGGGGAAGAGGACGGAATGAGGACGCGAACCACTGGTTGGGTCATAGCTATGTGTATATGATCGCAGGTGGATTGGGGAGTCGTTTGGCTGCTACGCAGCCAGAATTTGTGAACCGGGGAATTTCGGGGGATCGGGCTTCGGATTTGTATGCACGCTGGAATGAGGACACGTTTAGCCTGAAGCCGGACCTGCTCAGTATTATGATCGGAGTGAACGATGCCTGGCGAATCGTGGAGCAGGAGCCGTCTGGGGTGACGGACCGATTTGAACGAGCCTATCGCCACATTTTGGAGGAAACGCGTGAAGTGTTGCCTGATACCGGGCTGGTGCTATGTGAGCCGTTTATTTTGAAAACGGGAGCTACCGAGGCACGGTGGGACATTTGGCAGGAAAAAATAACGGGCTATCAGCGGCTCGTACGTCAGCTTGCAGATGAGTTTGGAGCCGTATTTGTCCCGCTGCAAGGCATACTGAACGAAGCCGCTACCAAGGCAGACGCCTCCTATTGGCTGCATGACGGGGTTCATCCGACAGCGGTTGGGCACCAGTTGATAGCCGATCAATGGATAGATGTCGTGCAGAAGAGCCGGTTGGCAATCCGTTAGTGCGATGATTATGAGCATACTTGCTTAAATAATGGGAGTTTACTGTGCTGGAAAAAAACAGTCACCAAATAGACACGATTAAAGCGATTAAGAAAGAAAGCGCTGGTTAGGAAATTTGTATTAATTCCAAATAATGAAATATTAATTTATTGATGAATCGTTGATTTAAAATGGGACGAATGTCTGTAAAGCAAGTAGCAGCGCGGTTCGTCCATTTTTTTGTTGCAGACTGCGGCCTGTTAATCTGCTATTTTTTCAGTTAGGTTGAGGGCCTTGAGTTTCTCTATCTTTATGCTCATAATTATAATTGTCTGTGAAAAATACTACTAGAATTGTAGAAATTTTATGGTAAAATGGAATTTAAATTTGAGTTTTTTGGGGTGGGCTACGGTACATGAAGATGTCACTAGGTACGAAAATGGTTGCTGCATTTGTGGCAATTTCTGCAATAACCTATGGAACAAGCGCTTTTTTTATTTTTGTACTCAAGGATTGGCTCGCTCAAGACGCACAGGAATGGGTGTACACTTCGATCATTCTGTTATTGGGTGTCTTGTGGAGCGGCATTTTGGGCTGGTTAATCTCAAAATTACTCACACGTCCAATTGTTAGATTGGCGAAGGCGGCAGAGGAAGCTTCAGCGGGAAATCTGTCGGTTGTCATTCCGGAACGTCGTTCGGATGATGAAATCAAGGTGCTGTATGATGCATTTAGACATATGATGCTGAACATTAAAGATATGTTCAACGAGATTTCGTACAGTACCAAAACAACTTCGCAAAGTGCGGAAAATCTGAGTTCGGCTATTGTACAGGCAACGGCACAAATTGAGGCCATGTCTTCGGTGGTAGAAGATATTTTGGATGGTGTGCAGCAGCAGCAGCAAGCTTCCTCCCAGTCCATTGAAACAGCGGATCGAATGCTGGGCGATTTTAAAATGATGCGCAGCAAATCGGGTCATATGCTGGAACTGTCAGGTCACATGGAGCATTCAGTGGATTCAACCCAGACCGTATTTTCATCCCTTATGAATGGAATGGAGGAGCTGACAGCTTCACACGGTCGTTCGCAGCAGGTTATTGCACGCCTGGAAAAGGAAGCTTCTCAAATTGAAGCGATTACAAGCACGGTGAAGGATATCGCGGAGCAGACCCATCTGCTGGCGTTGAACGCTTCCATCGAAGCCGCCCGCGCAGGAGAAGAAGGTAACGGGTTTGCCGTAGTGGCTCACCAAATTCGTGCACTTGCCGCTCAAAGTACGGAGTCTGTACAGCAAATTAATGCCATCGTTAGCCGTGTGCAGTCGCAAATCGTAGAAACAGTGCAGCTGATGCATCAGCAAACGTCGTTGGTCAGCGCTGAGGCCGACCGGACAAGCTCTGTGGATCAGACGTTGAATCGCTTGAACGCTATTGTACGCGAATTTGTCGAGAGCATCCGCTTAATGGAAGAAGCCGTAACGGAGCAGACGAACCGGGTAGATCAAACCTTTGAACAAATTCGTCGTATTCAGCAAATGTCAGGGGCCTTTTCGGAAGGTGCACACAAGATTTATACAGCGGCTCATGAGGAAACCGCGATCATGCAGGAAATTTCGTCTTCTTCCGAGGATTTGAAAGTGCTTACGAATAAACTTATGATGAAAGCACGTGGAATTCAACTATAGCAGGAACAGCCATGAGATATGATGTCTAAAGCCAAATATAGCCGTTGTACACCGGAAAACGAAGCAAAATGGTTCCCCGGTGTGTGGGGGCTATTTTTTAATTTCAAAAAATTCACATTGTTTTCTTGGATGGTAAGCTACATCACTGACACTGGATTGCACGACGATGGTTTGATCGTCAAAACGGATGATGGTTCCGCCCGAGCCAATCAACTGGTCGTCCTGAAATACCCGGACACGAAGATGGCGTTCCAGTGCCTCACTGAAATCCTGATCTGTAATTAATCGGCGATTAATGGGCATGAGAGATCTCCTTTGAATATGATATCTATTATCATAAAGGCTGAGGTATGGAACAAGCAAGAAAGGCGACTAGAACATACTCAGTTATTTGGTATAAAATAGAATGCAACGAAAGGGAAACAGAGATAAATGGGGGCTTTTTATGAACAAGCCGTGGGCAGAGTCCTGGTTCGATGCGTATGCGCCGGAGAGATTCGAGGCATTTACGCCGTCACATGTGTGGGCTGTACTGGGACTCATTGTATGCGCTTTGCTGCTGTGGCTGACTCGGGAGGGTATTCGGTCGCATAAGCCTGTAAGCGAGGGGATTCGCTGGTTTTTAATGACTGTTCTTCTTCTGTCAGAGGTGACTCTAAATATATGGTACGTGACGCAGCGCATTTGGGATGCCCAGACGTCGTTGCCGTTTGAGCTATGCAGTGTGACACTACTGCTATCTATTCTGATGCTGTTTTTCCGAAGCCGCTGGCTATATCCGATTATCCTTTTTGCCGGAATTGGAGGAGCGCTTCAAGCAGTGCTTACGCCTAATTTGGCATATGCTTTTCCTCATTACCGTTTCATCCATTTTTTTGTGGCCCATAGTGGTATTATTTTGGCGGCATTGTATATGACCTGGATAGAAGGACTTAAACCGACGTAGAAAAGTGTTGCAGGAGCCATGCTTTTTCTGAATGGCTTGGCGCTGATCGTATGGATCATAGATGCTGCTCTCGGAGCAAATTACATGTTTCTTGCCGGAAAACCGTCCACACCGTCGATATTGGATGTTTTGGGGCCATATCCTGTGTATATTTTGGCGGAAGAGGTCATGGCACTGCTGTTCTTTTCTTTGATGATGCTGTTGTTCGAGGTGCTGCCGGGAGGCAGGCTGTATGCCCGCTTGGGAACATATAGAAAGACATATTAAAAAGAATCTGTGGCGGAGAAAACGCGAGTAACGGAGGTGGATCGAATGAGCGATCACGCAAATGGCAGATCTGAATCGACAGGTCCTGTAGCACTGACCGGAAACATGAAACCGTGGGCGCCGAGCGGCCCCAGTATTCAAATCGATCCGCTGTTTCCCTATTACGCCAACCGTTCGCGGGACAGTATAGCAGATGAAATCGCCCTTGCGGGCTACCAGACCGTCCATTATTTTGTTGTGCGTGAAAATGAAGTGGATGGAGCGCTTGTCGCCGCTTTTCAGCGCAGAGGCATAGCGGTGTGGGCGATGGTGCTGGGCAACGGTTCTTTTGGCGTGTCACAGCTGCCGCCGCAGTGGAAAGGATGGCGCATGGAGCTGCTGCGCGAACCGGACGACGGGTTTCAGCGGCTTTCACATTTTGCACACGAGTACGTGGAGTGGAAAAAGAAAGCCGCTGCCCGGCTCGTCACCGACATTCCGTTCGACGGGTTCGAGGTGGCGGAGCCTTATTTTCCCGAATGGAACGGGCTGCGCAGTGGAGTATACGGGGATATTGGACCGCATGCACAGCGCGCCTTCCGCAAGCGCAGCGGTGAGGACATTCCGAATTTCCGCGACAAGCATGCACGGAATTATTACCGGAAGGTCCCGGAGCTGTACGCACAGTGGGTCGATCTGCGCGTGGACGCCGTGAACGGGCTGATTGGCGAGCTGGTGAACGGCGCAGGCGGTGTGCGTGATGTCCGGCCGGACATCTGCGTGGCGACATGGTCGCTTGCTGTAAATGGGCGCGGCGATGTTCCCGGTCAGCTGCGGGAATGGCAGGGTCTGGACCCGGTAGCGATGATCCGGTGCGTCGCCCCGGATATGCATGTGCTCCAGACCCATTGGCCGGACTGGATGCGCCGCCGCCTGCCGCCGCATTATATTCGCGGCTATGCCCGCATGGCGCAGTCGATACGCGCCGCTTATCCGGACCTGCCCCTCGGGGTGCAGGCGGATATCGGTTCCCTCGCGAGCATGGTTCGGGATCGCGAGTGGATACGGCGGTTTGGGGCTGTCGCCCTGCAGGGCGACTACGCCACCTGGGCCGCCTATGAATACCATCTGGGCGGCTATATGTATGATGAGCCGCCCAGACCGCTTAGGGCAGAGCGAACGGCTGCAGATGAGCTGATGGTTTCTTTCAGCAAGCGGATTGCCTTACCGTCAGTAGATGAGCTGCGCCTCTGGAGCCGGGAGGGCGCAACGGGTACAATTGGCCAGCTGAGTGATACGGTGAGCAGCGCTTCTCCGGCACCGCTGGAGCTTGTGGATGCAATGGCAGATGGAAATCGTCTACTGCTGCGCATACGCCATTTGCCACAGCGGACGTTTCGTCTGAAACTTGAGGGAGTTCAGGATACACCGGAGCTATGGCTGCTCAAGGGCAAAAAGGCACATCGCAACCTGCCGGAGCATGAAGTGGATGTTCCTTAAAATTAATGATTGAAAACGCTTCCCTTTGTGTATATACTCTTACTACATCACAGATTCTGCAGCTAAGAAAGCATCAGGGGAGATGCAGCAACGACCTTATGCACATGCACAAGGTCGTTGCTGTCCCCTCGTTTTGAAAGACGAGTTTGAATGTAATTTTATCTTATTTTATCTTATCTTATTTTACTTTGACTGGAGCCGGATATTTTTTACCCAGCGTGTCCACAGTTACTTTTTTCATCGTAACCGGTTTGAGCGGTTTGTCATTGCTATCCCGTTTGGAGTTGACGATGGCATCGACCACTTCCATCCCGGACGTCACTTTACCGAAAGCAGCATATTGACCGTCGAGGTAGTCCGCATTGGCAACCATGATGAAAAATTGTGATCCGGCTGAATCCAGAGCCGCCGAGCGGGCCATAGATAATACACCGCGTGTATGTTTGAGCGTATTGTTGAAGCCATTGCTCTTGAACTCACCTTTGATACTGTAGCCGGGACCACCTGTACCATTACCTTTCGGATCGCCTCCTTGAATCATGAAGCCCGGAATTACACGATGGAAAATGGTACCGTTATAAGCACCTTTTTGCACTAAAGAGATGAAATTGTTGACGGTGTTTGGCGCTACTTCAGGGTACAGCTCAAGTTTAATCTTTTTACCATCATTCATGACAATCGTAACGATGGGATGGGAAACAGCCTTGCTTTTGTCTTTAGTCGCAGCAGGAGCTGTATTGCTTGTCCGGCTTGCGGCTTCCACGTCGGTCGCTTTTGTGCCGCATCCGGCAACAAGCACGAGCATGATGGCCAGAAGGCACAACATGTACCATGGGCGTATCGTTTTTCGGTTCATTGGTATTCCTCCTGAAAGGTTGGATGGTATAACATCCTAAATTATTTTTTGGGGGCAGCGCAGAGCACTTTTCCATTTTCTATCATACCTTTTTTGCTGGGATATGGAAATACTGGTTTGAAAACCGTATTCTTGACCCATACTGCTGCTATTCCCTAGGAAAGGGGCAGGATCATGATGGAGGTAGACAAAAAGCTGGCTAAAGGTCTCATTTGGGGTGTGACGTTCAGTCTTCCGGTTTGGATAGGGGTGTTGTACTCGATACAGCATATTCGTGACTGGCTATAATATAAAGTGGAAAATATAAAGCGCAAATGATAAGCCAAAACCGAAATGGTTTTGGCTTATTTATATTTGTGCCAGTCCAAATCACTGTTATTCAGCAGATGCTCAAAGTTGTTGTCCAGCTTCTTTTGTTCTGCTTTTTTTGCTTCGAGGGCACGCTGTCGTTCGTCTTCCTTGCGTTTGTCCTGCTCTGCCTGGGCTTCATTAGCCTGCGCCTTAAGCTTATTCAGCACATCTTGGCTCAGCAGATCCTTTAATGTAGCAGGTTTGTCCTGAGCTGCTGGAGCGGGAATCGACGAATTTCTCTTTTTAGCCATGTCATCATCTCCATTCCATTCGATTATATCAGCTTCTTCGTGGTTGTTCCACGATTGAAGAACGGGGCTTGCTGTGGACTTTTTCAATGTAGAGGGTAATAATGGAATGAGCAGAAGGGGCGGGTGGCAGCATGTATCATCAATATTGGAAGCGGAACCTGATTAATTTGTGGATTGGGGTATTGTTTTGCAGCATGGCCTATTCGGTATCGATCCCGTTTTTACCTATTTTTCTGAATACGGAAATGGGCGTAAACGATCATTTGGAGCTGTGGTCGGGGATTGCTTTTGGAATCACTTTTTTAGCCAGTGCGCTCATTGCTCCGTTCTGGGGCTCGCTCGCAGATAAGTATGGACGCAAGCCGATGCTGATTCGTTCCGGCTTTAGCTTGGCGGTATTGTACCTGGTATGCGCCTTTGTGACAGACCCCTATGTGTTCGTAGGAGTACGTCTGTTTCAGGGCCTTCTCTCCGGTTTTATTCCTGCAGCCATCGCACTGGTTGGTACAGGGTCGCCCGAGGACAAAACAGGGTATGCACTTGGCATCATGGCGACCGCCGGGGCCACCGGCAGTATTATAGGTCCGCTGATTGGCGGGGTAGTAAGTCATTATTATGGCAATCGAAATGCCTTTTTGTTCTCTGCGGCGCTTGTGCTGGTGTCTGCGTTAATTGCGACCTTTGGCACCAGAGAGGACAGCTTTAAGAAAACAGACACCCGCTCGCATGTCCGCGATGATATCAAGGAGGCTATGGCTAATCGACCATTGTACTTTTTGCTCATTCTGGCCGGACTGAGTACCTTTTCCGTCATGATTTTGGAACCGCTCATTACGGTGTACGTGCTTGAGATGGGAGTTGTCCGCAGCCAGGCTTCTTTAAGCTCGGGAATTGTATTCTCAGCCGTTGGCATTGCGGCTGTACTCATGGCTCCACGGTGGGGGCGAATCGGCGGACGGATCGGATTTGCACAGGTGCTGCTGATCGGACTGATTGGTTCTGGAATCGGGAACATTCTACAATTTTTTGTAACCAACTTTTTTGGCTTTGGTGCGCTTCGTTTTGGGTATGGCTTGTTTTATGCGTCCGTCATCCCGGCGATCAATGCGATGACCGTAGAGGTCACCAAGCCGGAATTCCGCGGCCGTGCCTTTAGCCTAAATCAATCGGCTACACAATTGGCGATGATGGCAGCTCCGCTGATTGGCGGTTTGCTCGGCAGTTGGATGCCGATCCGCTGGATTTTTGTGCTCAACGGCGGCATGCTGCTGGTTGCGGCGCTGCTGCTATGGACAAAAGGAAAGGAAGTTTTTACGGCTTCAGCTCCCCATAAGGCAACGGATGGGAATGTTCATTCTGTCGAATAGGCGCTGGAATATCTAATTCATTTTGCAGATCTGCTCTAGGAAGCAGGTCTTTTTTTGTGCTAATAAATATTTAATCCCAAACTTTTACTTTTACTAAACTTATTCATAACCCTCTAAACTGATGATACGACAAGGAGGGATATATTATGATAAGAGACGACATTTTACGTCAAAAACTGGAGAAAGCTCGCCAAAAGCTGTATGTTTTGCAAGCAAAACATGGCTTTAGCCACGCCAGTGTGCTTAGACAGTCTGTAATTCTGGATAACCTCATCAATCAATATAACCGCCATTTTTATATAAAAGAAAAAAAATCCGATTGCACCAATGCCACCGGCTGAGCGAGAAACTTTTAGTGAAGTCGCCAATGATTTGGCGCCATGTAATCGTCTCCTGCAATAGTAACACAGAGAAATAGTACACCAAATATCGGAACCAAATTCATCAAAGAAACGCAAATGTTCGGTGACAGCTTGATTAAGCCATAGTTGTAAAGAAAAAATGCAATAACAGAGCAGAAAACGCCCAGATATATTAACAATGTTAACGATGCCGTTGTTGGAGCCTGCCAATGATCTTTTTCCAATAGGACCAGTGGTATGAAAAAGCTACTGCCTGCGACGGTTTGATAAAAAGATAACGTCACGGGCGGGTATTTGTCCATCCGAACTTTCCCCTACCAAGGTCAAGAAAATAGGCCTCTGTATGTATTGCCCCGCTAAGTTTAAGCGTTTTTTAACAAACCATAATATTCATGAAAAACCTTGACTTATAATGATAATAAAGTGTACTCTGTATCCAAAGAATGTGGAATATATTTCAATTATAATATAATTAAGTCATTTTTATATTTGTTTTGGAATGATAAAATTTTTAAGATAGGTATTAGCTCTAACCGCTAAGCAGGCATTATTTTAACATATATATTCCTGCATCATAGAGTTTTTTTAGCCTGTAACTGTTCTACCTTTTTTATTACTGTATACAGTTAATGAGAAGGGAGGGACAATTTTCAAAAGAGAGGAGGATAATTAGCTTCAAGGAGAAATAATTTTCGTCATAATCGTATGATTCAGTACTGGGATAGCCATATCTGAGAAAGGTGGGATTTATTGCTATGAAAAAGTTGTGCGGTTTGGCTCTTATTCTTGTTCTAGCTCTTTCGTTTAATGTTTCTGCCTTTGCAAAAGGTGATGCTACTCAAGCCCAACCCTTGACCAAGGAAGAGATTGTTAATTCCAATGAGTTCCTTGCTGCTGTGGAGGCGGCTAAGGCTTCATTTGAATCTCAGAAAGCTGATGAATCTAAAGAAGCTAAAAACGATGATGGCCCAATTGTCCAGGCACCTGCCCCACCAGTATCTCACATTAATGTATACGCTGTCGCATCTCCTTATGGCGGTCAAGAGATATATGGGTTCAATAGCAACCCGTTTAGCACTAATAATGATCACCGTGGGGATTGGATTCAGTGTATTACTTTCCAGATTGGTTATGACAATTCTCACTATGGTAAGCTCGGCGGCAGTCTTATGACAAATAATTGGACTGAGGCTCTTGATTTGAATGGCGATAGTATCATAGATGCTTGGGCCCGTTCTTGGATTAATGAAGGCACTAGTGAAGGCGGACAATTTGTAGGTACTGTTCGTTCCGCAAATTCTCCTTGGAATACTGCAGAAGCATGGATTAATGTTCGTTAACTCCTACTCGCAATATTCATGAGTTGTAATAACAAGAAGGTTATCCCAGTACTTTCTACGATTAAGTACATGATTTACAGAGGAAGGATGTAAGAAAATGAATGTTGGAGGAATTGGCTACACTGGTTTTACCATGAGGAATGCGGGTATTAAGCCCAAAAGTTCATCAGTTTCTGGTACGAATTCAACCGTATCAAAACTTGATGTGGCGGCTTTTTCTTCTGCCAATACCAAAAAGGAAGTAGAAGCGGGGAAATCTCGTGGTAGTACAATGGCTCAGGCAACGTTGAATAATGCATCTCAAGAAGTCCAGGATGCATGGAAGAAAGCAGAGGAAGAATGCGGTGGGTTCAATCCTTTAACCGATGCTGATGGTAAAATTGCAGGTTCCTCCTTGTTGGCACGACATATGGAGATGGAATACAACTTGATGCTTCGTTATGGTGCTAAAGAAGCCCGTATACGCATGAACAATGTGTTTGCAGACAAGGATTCTGCCAAGTCTCTAATAAGTGCGGCTTTGGAACGAGTCAACAATCCGTTAACAAGAGATAAAAGTTCTGCCCAGCTTGGGTTTGAAAAAAAATTTTTTGAATCTTTTTTATCTCTCCTTGGTTGAATTATCAAAGATTCTTGATAGTGCTACACATGAGCAAGGCGCACTGGTATATACATACCGTGCGTCTTTTCTCGTTGTGACGTTGCTCCAAACCGCATCAGCAGGAAAAGAGCTCCCCCAAATCCCGTATATCCCGTAACAGGCGTGACAGGCTATGCCAATGGCGTTTAGGCGCGTCCGGTTGGGTGGAAAGGGCCGCAATATCTTCCTTCAGCCTTGCGAGAATCAGCCCATATTCTCTAAGCTCTCCCTTGTCGAGAAGTAATTCCTTCGCCTGTACGGCGTCATCGGGAAAATGTGATATGCATAAATAAAAGGCTCATGGAGTGTTGTACTTCCATGAGCCTTTGTTTTGGATGTTCGGTCTGTTATTTTACAGTTACAATCACACGTTGATAATGTTTTAAAGTGTGTTTTCCATTGTCTTGCACTTCCGCAATGATATGAATCGTATTTCCTGATTTCGCATCTGCAGGAACGGTAAAGCTCATGGTGTTCGTGTCACTGCCTTGCAGGTCGATGGTGTTCAGCTTTTCGCCTTTAGCTACTTCACGATGAAGTCCGATCTGCAAATTACCCAGCATTTCAGATTTAACCTGTGCTGGTTTTACTTTAGAATCCTCATACGTATCTGCTTCAAAGTATCTCCACCATTTATAGGTCAATGAATCGCCATCTGGATCGGAGCCTTCTGCATGCAACGTAATTTTTTCCCCTGGACTAGCAGTGAGATCCAATCCTTCTTTAATGGTCAACGTTGGATTGTGGTTGGCATCTTTGTAGTCGGATGCAATCGCCCAATCCGCCCGAGCAGCAAAGTCATTTTGAATATCATCAAACCAACGCATCACGGAGTATTCTGCTTCGAATCTTTTCGTGTATACATCATAATCCAACACGGTATTTCTGAATAATTTGTCGTTAACGACACCAAAGCGGCCTCCCCAGCCTCCATAGGTTGGGTTTTCCATACTCCGCAAGCCGTTGTTAATCAGATAGAAGAAGGACGGAGAATCCCCTTCCGAAATAAAGTCATACTTGTTGTATTGAGGATTTTTCTTCAAGTAGGCATCGGTGCCTCTTTGCTCTTCAGGCAATTCACCTTTGATGATATTTCCATCACCCATCAAAGCGTACATACTCAGCAGCTTGCCGTGACCATCCTTGATGTTTTTGAAATTCCATTCTCCATGCAGCTTGCTGTTTACTTTTTCCGTATGCATTTTCCATGCATAGGCGAAATGCCAGAAGTTCGATTGGTCATTGATAATTCTAATGTCAGGCCAATTTTTTGCAATGTACTTATTGTAGCTGTCGTCTTGGTCCAAAATAATATACAGCACGAGCTTATCACTTACTTTTTTTCGAATCGTTTCCCATTGATCTGTATTTTTATATTGGTCTTCAATGGATTTTAGCGCTCTAGCTGTGGTATTGGTTCCACCCCAAGTTTGCACGTACAAATCTCTTTTGTCATCGTCCAGGAAAAGTGTTTTAAGGAAGTTGGAGCCTTCCGTTTCCTTGTCCATTTCACCTTTATTTGAAATGTTGCCTATCTTGGTAACGCTCTTGAGATATTCAGGCTTTGGATAGCCCTCGGCATGTTTGATTAAGTTAGGGTAAATTTCTCCGTAGGCATCGATCATATTCGTTACCCATTGTGTTCCGGTCCATCTAAATGGCTTGATGCCGGCCTTTTCATCCCCTGCATAATGATATACAGAGCTGGTCAATACGATCCCGGATAAGTCCATTTCATTTGAATAGAGAAGGAAGCGAATCACAGAGTTCATGTCATCTACTTCTCCATCGGTAGTGATAACCGTTCTGGCCTTGGCTGTTTTATTTTCTACTTTAGTTTCCGTTGGTTTTTCTGCTGGAACAGCGCTTTCATCCTTGGTAACAGCGGGAGCCTTCCCACTACAACCACTGATGATCAAAATACATATCATAGTTAACAAAAAAGCGCTTAACCCTTTTCTTTTTCTCATTTCTGTTCCCCTCTCTGAACGTTCCTGGATGTTTTAGGATTATAACCATGCTGGCATCCTTTTTATTCATGATTTAGGATATAAAAAAAACCTAAATACATATATGCTCCATAGAAATGGCGCATACATATATCTAGGTTTTGCCTGCATGATCAGTCACAATCCTGTTTAGATTCTACAACATAATCCGAGAAAATGAAAGCGATTTATGAAGCTTTGCATAAAACTGGTTTTATGCTTTGAATAAACCGGATTCTTTGACTTCCGACATGAATGTATTGAACTCAGGAATGTTCAGCTGTTGCTGAGCATCGGACAGAGCGACTGCCGGGTTCGGATGAACCTCTACCATGATACCGTCAGCTCCAGCAGCCAGTGCGGCTTTGGCGCAAGGGGCCAGGATGTCCTTACGTCCTGTGGAGTGAGTCACGTCTACCAGCACAGGCAGATGGCTTTCCTTTTTCAAAATCGGTACAGCGGAAATGTCCAGCGTGTTGCGGGTCCATTTTTCATACGTACGAATACCGCGCTCAATCAGCATGACTTGTGTGTTGCCACGAGAAACGATGTATTCCGCGGCATGAAGGAATTCTTCCATGGTTGCCGCCAGTCCGCGTTTGAGCAGAACCGGAGTTCTCGTTTCACCCGCTGCCTTAAGCAGCTCAAAGTTATGCATGTTGCGCGCACCGATTTGAATGATGTCGATGTATTGGATGGCTTCCTCCAAATGTCTTGGATCGACGATTTCACTGATCGTCGCCAGCCCGAACTCGTCGCCTACGCGTTTGAGAATTTGCAGACCTTCAACGCCCAGCCCTTGGAAATCGTACGGGGATGTGCGCGGTTTGAACGCACCACCGCGAAGAATCGGTACACCTGCCTCTTTGAGAGCCGCGCCTACTTCGCGAGTTTGCTGGTAGCTTTCCACCGAGCATGGACCCGCAACCATGATGGAGGCCTTGCCGCCCACCAATGTATCTTTGACCTTGATGACCGTGCTGTCCGGCTGATTTTTGCGGCTGACGATCAGATGCTTTTTGTGCTCTTCTTTTTGGTAGTTCAGTGAAGCCTTGAAAATGTTTTTGAACAGCTGGCGAATTGTTGCATCGTCAAAAGGTCCACGGTTAGCTGCAATCAGCTTGTCGAGCATTTGCTGCTCACGCACCGGATCAAAATCAGGCACTCCTTGTGCCTCCTTCAATTTTCCAAGTTGTCCCGCCAGTTCAGCGCGTTGGGACAGCAGCTCCAGCAATTGCAGGTTTGTAGCATCGAGCTGTTCCCGCAGCAGCTCCAAAGAATTTTCATTGTTCGACATACAGTACACCCTTCCCGAATAAAATTTTTTTAACACAAAAAGGCACTCGTCGCAAGGGACGAATGCCGTGGTACCACCCTAATTACAGAAGTATACATACGAGTCGTCAACGTCAATTTAATTGACAACAGTAACTTCTGAGCTTAATGCCCGTAACGGGGGCTTCCGGAAACCTCTAATGCGGACAAAGGAATGAATCCTTCTGTCGGTTCAAGGCTCGACTCGGGAGTGAATTTCAACGCGGGATTACGGTACGCTCTCAGCAATTCGTACCTTTCTGTGGGAATCCGGTTAGACGTCTACTTGTCTCCGTCCATGTCTTTGATCATGGTATTCAAAAGATTTACCTTATTTTAAACAAAGTAGGTGCAGAAGGCAAGCCCTGATTATTCGCTTCAGTTTTCGCACCGCTTTGAATCGGTCCTTTTATCAGCCTCGATCTCTGGGTACGGGCTTTGCTGATGCGATTCCTCGTGGGTTGTTTTCGGCAAAATTCTGTATAAAATCATCCGAAATCGGCTTGTCCGCAGACCTGCGGTCGTCCTCTTCCACAGGATTTAAGGCTTTGTAACGTTTGTACTCCATATCGGCCTGAGTCATCGGATCTTTATACATTGGGCTCGGTCTACTCCTTTCAACAAGCTTTCCTGCATCTCGTTACCCTTCATTCTCATCCTCATCCCCGTCGGTGCCGTTCAGCAAATCCGTCCCATGCAGGAATTCGGCGGGAGCGGAAGGGTCCACAGGACTGTCCGGTGTCAACTCATCAGCGTCGGGTATGTTCTCCAGTGGGTTATCCGGTCCTTCGGTCAGATTCTCCCAGTTGGTTTCCGCATTTTGCAGGGAAGGCTCAAAATCATGGTCATGCAGCTCGGTTGTGCGATCGTCACGTTTGGCCATGTTGCTCAGCTCCTTTATTTTGATTGCTTATTTCGACCTTACCCAAACAGTAGAATGGCTAAACCTTGAGTTAGTGTGTCTATCAGAGGTTAAAATCATGCGAATAGGGATATGCCTATTCCCTTTAACCGTTTTTTTCGTAACCGCTGTGATATGATAAAGAGGATAGAGAGGAATATGTATGAGAATGAGAAAGCGAACAGGAAATGATTATTTATTAATCAATATGAAGATTTTAGAAATAATGAGTGAAAAGAACATGATATCCTTCTCTTGAAGAAGGTATGCACATCATCTTATAGAATAATATTATTTCAGAACGTTTAAAAATGTAAAAATGCATACAAATTTGTAAATCCTACTTTGTAACTTTGAGGTGCTTAATATGAGGCATGTGCCCAAAGCTGTCGCCGCCTTGCTGGCGGTCATAGTGATGCTGTTGTCGCTGGGCCACCCCGCCTATGCGGCGAAGTCGACCCCGGAAAGAGAATATAAGATCCCCTCATGGGATATGAGATGGGGAGTGGAAGGGGAGGATGGATCTCTGGATGAAGTAAGGGACACTAGCAAGACCTGGATGCATATTCAGGACGATTCACAGTTGCCCACGCAGCCCGGCAATATCGGCTCCGCCTGGATTCGTATTCGTCTACCATCGCTATATGATGAAACGCCAGCGGTGCTTTTTGAAAATATTTATGGCCGGCATATTACGCTGTATAAGGATGGCACCAATTTTTACGAATCCTACCGTGGGTACAATTATGAGAACAATCGTATTCTAATTCCGCTGAAACCGGATGATAGCGGTAAAACATTATACATATGGACGGAAAGCAGCCGGAATAGACTGGGTATTATCGGAAATGTGATCACTGGTGATTATCGCGACTTGCTGGGGAATTTGGTCAGAATGGATGTTTTGGATATCGTACTAGGCAGTACGTTCATTTTCATTGCCCTGGTACTGCTAATCTGCTCGTTCTTTCTGTTCCGTCCAAGTATGGCCATGTGGCTGTCTCTCAGCGCAATTGTACTGTCCATTGGTCTGATGATTGTGACGTATTCGCCTTTTCTGTATACGTTCTATCGCAGCTTTGGCAAGCTGTATTTACAGCTCTTTGATGTGGGGATGTTCATCTTGTTGCCTTCACTAGCGTACTTTTTTGAACAAAATATTAGTTCGATTCTACTGATTCGCCAGTTTCGAAAGGTGCTAACTGCCTACTCCCTGTTCTGCTTCACCATGATGATTGTGAATTTGGGTGCACAGGAGCGGTTAAACGATGTATATTATTTCTTTAGTGTAACCGTTCTGTACATATTGCTCGTGGCTTTGCTTGTATTGCTGGTGTTTGCTTCGGTTCGCATGGCACTTAAGGGAGATCACGAAGCGATTATTTTATCGACAGGCTTTGCTTTTTTTGCAGTTATCTCCATTGCTGAGCTGACCTGGTTCTTCATTCGGGAAGGACACTACAATATGTTTCTGTGGAAATGGGGCGTGTTCGGCTTTGTGCTGGCGTTGATTGCGATTTTGGGCAGAAGGCTGGCTGAAAAACATAAGCAGGTAGTTCGCTATTCCAGAGAGCTGGAGATGTTCAATAATGAGCTTCAACGTTCGGAAAAAATGGAGATTATCAGCGATCTGGCTGCATCTGTAGCGCATGAGGTACGCAATCCGCTTCAAGTTACCCGCGGATTTCTCCAACTGATGAGCAAGCAGGAGGATGGCAAAAACAAAGATTATCTGTATATTGCGCTGGAGGAACTGGATCGGGCTTCCGCGATTATTACCGATTTTCTTACCTTTGCCAAGCCGGAATTTGAACAAACCAAAACGCTGACTATATTGGACGAATTCAAGCATATTGAAGGAATCATTAGTCCGATGGCTAATTTGCAAGGCGGTAAAATTTCGCTGGATATTCCCCAGGAAATCAAAGTACGCGGGAATTCCTCCAAGTTCAAGCAGGCGTTCATCAATATCATCAAAAACAGCATTGAAGCGCTGCGGGATCAGGGTCATATTCAGATATGGGCTTATGTGGATAACGGAGAGGCTGTTATTCATATTCGGGATAATGGTGAAGGAATGGATGCTCAGACCTTATCCAGACTAGGTGAGCCTTATTTTTCGAATAAGACAAAAGGCACAGGTTTGGGGATGATGGTGACCTTTCGGATTATTGAAACGATGAATGGCAAAATATCTTTCACAAGTGCAAAAGGGGTGGGTACAGAAGCGACCATCCGTTTCCCCGTAGCCGGATAATATCCGGCTTTTTGCGTTCGGAGAAAATGGAAGGAAGCTTGCTGAACCCACCCGCTTGTGATTAAGCCTCTTGTTACTAAGAACTAGAGTACAAATGTACTGTGAAACAGCCATTTACCACATTGAGCTAGGTTTCTGGGATGCGGCGAGCACGCCAGAAGGGTCTGGAGGGATGACCAGATAAAACTGATCAGGTGTTTCTTCTAACGTTTTGATTTGGATATGATCGGGGATCACGACTCCTAACACATCACGTATTGCAGATTTGGGATCTGTCATCAGTTTTTCTCTGAAACTGGCATCCTCCCAAGCTTTTTGAATGACTTGTGTTTGAAGAACTTCAGTAGCCATCAAAAATCACCCTCTCATTCAATTGGTTATATTTACCTAGTCAGTATACCACGAAAGACTCATCAAAATCTAGCATTATTTCATATTTTTGGAGATCCAAAAATCGAGTCCGCCTCTTCTCAAATGAGAGCGTCCGCTTTCAATTTCTGCGGCTGTCTCGCCCAGCTCCTCGGCGATGGAACGTGCAAACGCATGCAGGCCGGGGGTGGAAGGTTCCATAGATTCCAACTGCTGGACGGCCTGATCAGCAATATCTGCATAACTGGCAAGCATGCCACGTACATAAATCGCTTCCTGAATCATGTCTGGATTCAAGCCTTCACGATAAGCCGTCTTTTGTTCGACACTGATATGGGACAATAGGCAATTGTAGCTATGTTCCTCCCAGTCTTCCGCCCAATCCGCCCAATCATCTGACATTTGGAGTACAAGCAGTGCCGTATCCGTCATATCTGTAATGGTCTCGATTAGGTCGGCACGGCCTGCAAGCAGCAAAGCGCCCGTCCCGGCCATTTTTAACGGACTTGCTTTTAGTGCCACCTGATGTCGTTTTCCTTGAAAATAGTCCTCTTTCCCCTCGGATGTCACACTAACGGCCCATTCATCGACATACGTTCTGGCATGTGACCAAAAAGGGGAGGACGCGGGAAAAAGGTCCCGATAAATGCTTAGACATTCGGTATAAAATAGCTGGCTTAAGGCGAGTTGTGTTTTACGGTTGTCTGCTATGGTGTCCATCACATCATCCTGAATTAAATAGTGAGCCATAACAAACACGTTGCCAAGCGAGAGCTTTCGGCATATTTCGGGAGCCAGCCCGGTGATTTCTTGCAGCCAAAAGGGGAGCAAGTAACATATGTAGTTCCGTGTGCTGTCTTCCCGCAATGGGTTAAAACGGGCCAGATAGTCCAGGCCCTGATGCTGAAACGGAGCAGGGAACGCAGCTGTTCGCTCCTCCGCTTGACGAAACACGTCCTCTAATTCCTGTTTGTATGCAAAATACCATTCCATCGCTATCACCTGCATCTCTTATAAATATATTTATAGCGATTTCTAGTTGTTACCCGCCATTGTATAATAGAATGCTATTTTGCAAGATTTTGTTATTTTCACATTGAGGATGATGCAAAAAATATAATATGAATCACGCCTGTTGAATAACCACTTGGGATACCGACAAAAATCCCAGCCGGGAAGATCCCGCCGGGATTTTGTTTTGAAAAAACGATCAGAAATCAAATCAACAACTCAAAAGGATCATTTATCGCTTCGGGATTCTAGTTGATCTCTAAATAATCAATGTAAGCGTCCCATGTCCCGTTATCAGCTGTTACAACGAGCTCAATCTCTTGATTTCCAGTTCCGTGGCTGACATTGTTTAGCGTATAGACCGCAGGATTGCTCCCGCCGAAGTAGAAGGTGCCCTTCGTCTGTCCACCGATTTTTAAGTCGACTCTGGCCATGTTGGAGTTATTTGAAGCACCACGGAGTGAAAAATTATGGGTACCGCTCTCGAAATACTGCGTGTATTTCACCAAATCATTGTTGGCGTATAAAGCGACTCCGTTGAACGGCGAACTGATATTTCCGGTGTACTGACCGCCTTTGGTCATACTCTCGGCTTCCATTTTTGTACCTGTGCTTGGCGTACCACCGCTTCCGCCGTCAGACGCGACCGCCCGACCGGTGTTTGGCGAGATCATGCCAGAGCAAAGACTCCGGCTCTTGAGGTTCTGCGCGATCTGCGGGATCGCTTGGAGCGTAGTCTGATACTGGTCATGCATCAGGATCACGTCGCCGTTTTGCAGCCTGCCCGCGGCGGCTACGATCTGGGCGGTGGTGGCGCCGTTCCAGTCCTGTGAGTCAATGTTCCACAGCACTTCGGTAAGACCGTTTTGCGTCTCGATGGACTTCAAGGTCGCGTTGGTCTCGCCGTACGGCGGACGGAACAGCTTCGGTGCCGTGCCGGTAATGGACTGCAGCGTTTGTTGCGTGCGCGTCATTTCCGATGCCATCTGTGAGGTGCTCAGTTGCGTCATATGCGGATGCGACCATGAATGGTTGCCAATCCACATGCCTGCTGCCTGCTGGTCGCGTACGAGTGACGGGTAATTCTGCGCATTCTGTCCAATGTTGAAGAGCGTCGCACGCAAGCCGTTTTGCTTCAGTGTGTTAAGCAGCGTTGTGGTGTTGTAGGGATTCGGACCATCGTCGAAGGTTAATGCTACATAGCCGTTCGAACAATCGGCCGCAAGCGCCTCGTTGTCGGAAGTCACCAGCGAGCCCGTGAACAAAGACACGACGAGCGACCCGATCGCCACCCATTTTCCTGCTTTAGCTTTAAACATGGTTCTACCTCCTAGCAATTTTGAATGGCTAGTATGGGGGGGTTAGTTGATCTCCAGATAATCAATGTAAGCATCCCATGTCCCGTTATCGGCTGTTACAACAAGCTCAACCTCTTGATTTCCGGTTCCATGGCTGACATTGTTTAGCGTATAGACCGCAGGATTGCTCCCGCCGAAGTAGAAGGTGCCCTTTGTTTGTCCACCGATTTTTAAGTCGACTCTGGCCATGTTGGAGTTGTTCGAAGCACCACGGAGTGAAAAACTATGGGTGCCGCTGGAGAAATTCTGCGTATATTTCACCAAATCATTGTTGGCGTATAAAGCGACTCCGTTGAACGGCGAGCTGATATTTCCGGTGTACTGACCGCTTTTGGTCATACTCTCTGCTTCCACTTTCGTACCTGTGCTTGGAGGAGGAGTAGTTCCGCCACCGGAGCTGCCGCCGATCGTAATTGTATTACTAGTCACAGTAGCACTCCCACTGCTTTGGTATCCCTCTACCGTAAGCGAAGTTTCATACATCTTACCCATTGTCATTCCTAAGCTCTCCCACTTCTTGAAGTGTTCGCTAACAGATATGGTTCCGCTCGTGCGCTTCGACGTCCGGACACTCCAATACTGCTTAAAAGTTGCAGTGCCTTTAATCGAAGGTTGGTTGACTCGAATAGTCTCATATATGTCATATGTCCCCCCGTCAACGGTAAAAGTGCCCTTTGACGTTGCTCCGGGCGGACGCCAGCTGCCCCAGCTATCGACGATGTAATATTCTACGAGCGGGTCAACCGTCCACCCATAGACACATAAATACGAATTGCCGTTTGGCTGGTAGTTGGCACTGTAGTTTACGGATATGTTTCCAATTTGCTGGTGTGTCTGGGTCTCGTTGAATTTCTTGCCTTTACGGAATAACGCATTTCCGATGTTACTCCACTGGGCACTGAACGTGCCACCACTATTGAGAGTCATACTTGTGGTCCCGGAATCCTTCCACAACTCATAGTAATAGCCGTCTTGGGTGCCACTTTGATTTGAGGTGATCGTTGTTGCCGCCTGTGCGGTTACTGCTGGTAATGTAAGTGAAAAACAAATTAAAATCGACAAAAATAACCACATTCTTTTTTGTTTCATTGTTATTCCTCCTTTTTGTTTCATTTGCATTTAGTCTGACTATGATGCTGTGTAGTCCGTAGTAAGCTTAATACGTCATTTACTTCCATAAATTGAATTGTAATCGATTACGAGAAATATTTTATCATAGATTCCTTAATATTTAACCTGCAAAAATTCAAGTTATACTGTAGAAAGTTTAGTTATTAATTCCTGCTCGCTCTCTATGAAAAGGAGCCCAAGGAGCCAGTGCAGATTCATGAGATTGTCTTTTTACCGTTTTATGGTTGCTTAACAGGCGTGAAAACGAATAAAAAAAGCGGAAAGAGAAAATATTAGATGAAAAAGAGTGAAAGAAGGGTCTGCAACATGAAAAAACAATGGAAATTGATCGCTGCTATCCTGTATGGAGGAGTGATGATGTATGGTAGTGCGGGAACAGTTGGAGCATTCGGTATAGAAACCGGTCTCAAGATGATAGCCCCTACTCCCAACAACCCGATTCAAGGTGATGCTGGTCGAGGGAATATGGAGCCACAGGACTGCCGTCGACAAGGGCATACCCACAAGCACGAGCATGGCAAACGGCCTGGCGGCTGGAATCATCATCTGAACGAAAAAGTAGCCAAGCTTTTGGATATCACTCCTGCCCAGTTGGAGAATGAGCTGGGACAAGGGAAATCGTTGGCCGATATTGCCAAAAGCAAAGGAATCAAAGAGGAACAGCTCATTGATAAGCTGAAAAATGAAATGACCGTGGATCTGAAACGGCTCGTCAACCGTAAAGGCCCGATTACATTCGACCGTAAGCCCGGGGCTCCACATGAAGCTCAATTGAAGCAGGAGTCAGGAACACCTTCAACCTCGGTTCACGAAAACTAGACTAAAAAAGGGATGTCTGGCATGCGACACCAGAAGGTATTAGTGCAGGTGGAGTTGGAAATGTCTATGTAAGCTAATGATATTTGCTTGAACTTGCCAGGTTTGAGCTATGGTCAAACATGTAAGGGAAAATAGGCAGACAAAAGATAGGCGTTTCTGGAGTAATCCGGAAACGCCTTTGTGAATGGGGCAAGGTTTCGATATTCACCGGGCGGTCCGCATCGGATTCCTGCTCTCGCAGGGTACCTTGGTCTGGCACAGTCCGCAGCCAGCACCCGATTTGGCCTCGCCGCCGTTTAGAACCGCAAAGTCCCGTGATGCCTGGCCGTACACAAATTTCATGCAGGCAATTTTGTCATGTCCGCCGTCCTTGCTGATGGCTTGCACAGGGCAGCGGGTAATACACACACCGCAGATGCCCTTGCTGCACAGCAGGCAGTTTCCAGTATGGCCTATGGATGAAGATGTTCTGGCATCAGGCGTCACCTTGAGATCGGTCACCACGGACAGCAAGCGGATGGCAATTCCTTTTTCGGTGATGAAGCCGTCGTTGATACTGAAGGTGCCAAGACCCGCTGCATATGCAATGTGGCGCTCCGACCAGTTGGAGATCGGCCCCTCTGCGGCACCATGGATGCTGTACCAATCTGTATCCAGCGGCGCAACCGCACGGTAACCGAGGCCTGCTAAGTATCCCGTCAAATGCCGCCTCGCAGACTGTACAAAATATTCATCCCCAAAGGTTCGCAGCAGCACCCATTCCCTTGAGGCTCTATCTTTTTGCGCACGATTAGCCTTGCGGATCGTCTCACTGATCGGCAGGACAACGCTGATAACGGTGCCTTTATCAAAACTTCCCATTCCAAAGGAACGTTCAAATGCTTCCTGCGGCGTGGCGTGGTCGGGGCCCACCACTTTTTTGTACTCCTCAAATAAAGGATCATCGGCCGCGGCAAATTGAATAATCGGCTCCTCGTAATAAGGGCTCTGCAGTTCTTCACAAACATTGCCCTTGTCTTCGCTCACATAGGTTTTCATCTCGGCTACGATGTTTTCTCTCATATCCGGTACGGATTCAAGCATTCTATCCACATCCCTCTCCGTGGTTATTGTTCACAGCAAAGTTTCCTTTCAGAAGCCTTATGCGGGCTAAAGAATACACTGACCTCTTACTACAACTGGCGGTATTTCTCCGATGACCCGCCGACAATGCCTAAGTATCAATATGGTACCGAGAACATTTCATTTTTTTCGTGTATATACACGAATTGAGCAAACACCTCATGTATGAGAAGGCGGCGAATCACAAACCCAAATTTTCAATTTTGGATAAGAGTAAGGTCAGTATCTGCAGCTCCCCGTTTCCCAATGACTCCTGCAAAAAACGCTGCGCCTCCTCCCAAAGCTCTGCTGCGTCGTTGTATACCGTTCTTCCACTCTCCGTCAGAGTAAGGCAGCGGTTGCGACTACCCTGAGCAGATGTATCCTCCACATATCCGCTATGCTCCAGTGCCTTCAAATTCCGCACAATCGTGGTCCGGTCGAGCCGCATCTCCAGCGCCAATTCGCTTACACTTGCCGGTCCCAGCGCAGTTAAGTGCTTGAGTAGCGAGAATTGGCTAATATTGAGTCCGCTCGGGGCCAGATACCGGTCATACAGTCCCGTAACAGCCATCGAGGAACGGCGCAGATTGATGCAGGTACAGACTGAGGCTGGTCGCTCCTGCAAAGATTTCTTATTCTTCCCTGTCGTTGCCATAGGTTCTCCATTCTTTATACTGTTTCGTGTATCTACACGATCTCAGAAATAACAGGTTTTGTCAGGGAGATTTGTCACAGTAGTCAGCCCTGTAAGTCTAGTTGAGTTGGACGCTTCTTTCGTATCCGGCAAACCGACACCGGATCTTATCGGGTTGTTGTGCCTTTGCGTTTTATCAGTGAAGTTTTTAAAGCAGAGGTAGATTGGAAACCGGAGAGGAACACTGTCATTATACGAAGTGCTGGCCAAGTAAAAATGCTGTAGTCCTTCCTGCTAATGAAAAGTTGAAATAACCAGTCGCCTTGAAGTCAGCCAGCGACTGGTTATTTAGTTTGGCTTAAATATGAGCTGAGCGATACCTATAACAGCTTTTTAAGCTGGGAAATACGGCCTTGGGATACTCTTAGCCATTCAGCATATTCGCCTTGCTTGGCTGTTGGATGCTCGCGCATGAGTCTTTTTAGCTTCTCAGCCAAATGTTGTGAAGACGACCGATGGACTCCTTCGCCAGCCTTAATCCCCATAGAGTCTCGGATTTCCTTAGGAACAACAATCCGGCCTAACGTATCCAAGGGACGTGTCATACCTGTATTTTTCATCATCCAATAATCTCCTAATAAATTGATAAAAATCAATAAAGTAAAAGTATTTATCACTGTTCCAAAAGATGGTATTATCATGAATGTAAAGACAATCATTATGCTACTAGTTTTCAAATTATATTTTTTTTAATAAAATTAGAATTCTATGAAAAATGTTGAAAAGGTGGTTTATCCATGCAAATCACACCTACGATACAGGCAGAAATTCACACTTATCTAAAACGAAAAGGCTTAACCATGACCGAGTTTGGTCATATTATTGATTTGAATGTAGGTACAGTGAGTGGCATTGTGACAGGCAATCGTTCTATTTCTGTTCACCAATTGGACAGTATTACTGCGGGAATGAATTTACCATCGGATTATTTTTACGAACGTTACATTGAAGAGTGCATTGAAGAATCTCCGCTCAACTGGAAAAAGATCAGCCCATTCCTGTACCGATGCATTGAGCTAGGGCGACTGGATTGCTTGCAGCGGGTTGTAATTCTATTGTTGGATAACCCCAATTATCCGCCATCGCTCTTTGATGTTGCCGAAAATGTGTACAAAGACGGTTACAATGAAGCAGCGGCATACCTTTACAAAAAGGTGGCTGAAAGTGAAAAGCAGCAGCATTCAGAGCGATTGGCGACCTGTCAGTATCGCTTGTTCCAAATCAACGTCGGACAGGATCGGGCCGTCAATCTTCAAGCAGCCATTGAATTTGCCCCTTTTGTTGATCGCTTAGACGAGATAGAGCAATTAGATGCTTTAAAAGATTTGGCAAACGTGTATAGATCATTAAGCTTGTGGGACAAGGTTTATGAATTTGCATCTCAAATGGGTCAATTAGGACAGCTTCAATATAATTTGGTTCACAATTCTAAACGAAACGGGACAGAGCCACGAAAAAAGCCAAGCAGACCAATGTTTGTATACATAGTTTACGCCGAATTGCTGTGTGCTAATGCTTGTGATGCAAAAGGAGATCATGAACAGGCATTAGAACATATTCGTGGTTATGCCGATCTAAGTTGGGTAAAGGATAAGGACCCTGATACGCTTTATTGGAAGCGACAGTACCAGCAATGGGCAAAAATTAATACTTACGTAAACAGACTTATGTCTGGAGACGTTAGTATCCTGCCGGATTACGTAGAGTACATGGCTGGTGAAAAAGAGATTTTTGCAGAGCTACTAAACGTCATTGAAGCGGCCAACCGATACAATGTGGATGTAGACCATATTCTACAGCGTTTTGAGTCCCAAATTGCAGCATATCAGGAAATACCCTCTACGGATTTATATACCCAACAATTTCTTCCACTTCAGCACGCACGTTTTTGGTATAAAATGGCTAAATACAGCCTAAATAAAGGCAGATATCCATATGGTTTCAATTGTTTAATAAACGCGCTTGAAAAAGCTGGTACAATTAGTCATGTACTACTTATTGCCAATTGTGTCGGATTGTTTTTCAAATTCGGAACACATGCGGTTGCTGAAACACAGGCTCAATTCCAATCTATTTATGAGGAGGTGTGGGTAAAAAATGATAAAAAAGATGGCTTTAATCTTAATAACAGCTAGCTTCTTACTGGTATTCGCAGTACCAGATCAGAATCCAACTTATGGCATATTTAAACCGCAAGATCACATTGGTGGATCTTGACCAAGCACTAATTCATTACTATTGGCCAGCTTATTGCTGGTCTTTTTTTGTATTATTTTGTAATTTTTTGATTCAAAAAAGCTCCTGACGTATTTGTACATCCCTCTTTAAAATGAGATTCATTAGGAGGTATGCAGGATGAACAAGGATGAAACGTTAGCATTAATTCAACAGATGGAGCACGCCAGACAACACTTGCATGATCTTTACGCAGAGTATGGCTTCGGACATGCTTGTGTACTTGAGCAGTCCATACTTTTGGATGAACTGATTAATCAGTACAACCGTATGTTTCAGACCAAGAAGCAGCCTCACTATGTTTAGAGCCAAATCATTGACAACGACGATGCGATATTCAGTCCATACCATCCCCCCATTTCTTTTATGCAAAACTATGACTCCTCCCACTTAACGTTTATGATTATTCTATATAATGGCTTATTTGAAAATAGAATACATGTCCATGTCATAAAATGTTAATAAACTGGTGGAGGTGTATACTTTGCATTCGCAATAGTAGCTAGGCTGACGGCACTAGAAACAAGTGATCATTTAACATGGCAGACCAAGCCAACAAAAAAGCAGAGCTCCATAAAAGAGCCCTGCAAAAGTCTTGATTTTGTTTGAATCAGAACTCCGTACTGGAAAATACATATAAGCTGAATTTAAAAGTGTATCCGCTTTGGAAGGCTCTTCTGGAGCCTCCCTTTTCCATTAGCCAAGCTCCTGCGTGCCTTTGGAAGCACGTTTGGACGAAGGAAACTGGAACCGAAACGGGCGCCAGTTCAACCGCTGGCGACCTTTGGAGCCGACAATCCATTTGCCTCCAGGCAGATGGGCAAACAGCCAGCTAATGCCCAGCGAAACACTTGCGACAACGGTAAACGTAATCAGCGTAGCCGTAAAATGATGGTCGCCCAGCGAAAGCGGGCGTGTGTAATAGGATATGAAGGCCAGCACGAGCGCATGTGCCAGATATCCCCCGAAGGAATAGCGTCCGATCCAGTTCAGCATGCGGCGAAACGGCTCGGAGCGCTTGTCTTTTTGCAAATGGAGCAGCAGTCCGTATAACAAAAGCAACTGCGAGACAATCAGCACAAAGGTGCTTGGCTTAAGATAGGTGGAAATATTCAGATTGATCGTATCGCCTGACTGGATCAGCATGGTGTGACCCATGAGCATGAACAGACCAATAAAGACAAATACATTCCAGGGCAATGTCTGTTGGGCCAGTCCCCGCCAGGTGTCTGTCATATAAGCGCATACTGCGCCCAGCATAAAATAGAAAAAATACATAACAAAGTTATAAGTGCGGTAATCTAACAAGGCCTGCCAAAAGGACGGCAACCGGGTGCTCCATGCAGACATGTCATAGTAGGACCATTGTAGCAGGAGCGCATAAGCCGCAGCGGCGATCAGCATGACAGCCAACACGAGTTGCTTGCGTCTTTTTGTGCTATAACGACGTAGAAACGCTTGAACCTGCCCGGCCGCTTTTGCAAATAAGGGAAACAAAATGTAAAACTGAAAGATCATCACCACAAACCATAGATGATATCCGCTGACAGGTATAATCATTTCTTCGAACATGCCCTTGTAAAAATAAATATTTCCCCACTGCGCTGTCGACCAGTCCTGAGTACATAGCCAATAAACGATCGTCCAGCAGAGAAATGGAACATAAATATCTCGAAACCGTCTGCCAATGTAACGGGGATAGCCAATCGGTTTGTTTCCATTATAAAAAAGCAGCGCCGCAGACAGGAAAACGAACGTCGGTGTGCCAAAGCGTGTCAAATGGTACAGCATTGCGAGCATAACGGAATCCGGCTGCTGAATATCGCTGCGATATATATATTCGCCAATGCAATGCTGAAGCACGACAGCGAGGTAGGCAAGACCCCGCAGTTCTGTCCACTCCGCGATACGCGGCTTGCTCATCCATATCACTCCTTTTCGCAAAGATTCGTATAGGGTCCTTTAACACAATTGAAGGTATTGTAACGCAGGAACATTAGTGCAGGATTAACGTTACCTGAAAGTTGGCAGAGCGGAAGTAGTTCCAATTTGATATGATTGCGTTTACAATCTAAGTAAAATCACAGAAAATTCACAGCTTAAGGATATGCGCGAGAAGAGGTGGGCAAATGAAAAAAACGCTGCTGGTCTATATACTGCTGATTGCAGCCTTTGCGCTCTATGTGTTCAGATATGAACAGACCGGGCCGTTAAATGGCACTTGGGAGGAGAAAGGGCTGAGAGGCAGCATCGGAGAAACCTATATGATGATTACGTTCCAGTCTGGTTTGGAGTATTGGAAAAGCGGTCTCAAGGGCTTTGAGGATGCTGCCGATGCCTTGGGAGTAACTGTGGAGTATCGAGGGGCTACCCGTTATGATGCGCAGGAGCAGACGACTGTCATTGAGCAGGCGATTGCCCGTAAGCCCGCAGGAATTGCGATTTCCGCGATTGATCCGCATTCCCTGATCCCGGCGATTAACAAGGCACTGGATGCAGGCATTCCTGTAGTGCTGTTTGATGCAGGAGCACCGGGGAGCCGGGCGTATTCTTTTTTGGGAACGGATAATTATAAGGCAGGTGTGACCGCTGCAGATAAAATGGCGGAGCTGCTGGGACGGGAAGGTGAAGTCGCTGTTTTGACAGTACCTGGCCAGCAAAATCATGAGGAGCGCTCGCGCGGCTTTCGCGATACCATTCAGCGGCAGTACCCTGCCATGAAGGTGGTGGAAGTGGCAGACGGCCGCGCAGACGCGCTGGTATCCCGGGATGAGTCGCTAAGGCTGATGAAAGCTTATCCGAAGCTGGCCGGGATGTTTGTCACCGAGTCGACGGGAGCTACAGGGGTAGGGGAAGCGGTGCTGAGCCAAAAGAACCGCCGTCCGCTGAAAATCATTTCTTTTGATACGAATAAAGCGACATTGGATATGATTCGCAGTGGGACGATCTCGGCAACAATTGCGCAGGGAACGTGGAATATGGGCTATTGGTCGCTTCAATACCTGTTTCATCTGCATCATCATTTGACGATTCCTGCACCTTCCTCCTCTGGCGATAACGCTCCGCTGCCTGTGCGGGTGGATACAGGCATTTCGGTTGTCACACGGAAGAATGTAGATGATTATTATGCGAAATGACGATCAGCGGAAGTGGAAAAGGCAAAACTCGAATTCTGAAATATGGAAGCGTATCCATACGGGATTGGACAAAAGGATGCAGCGGTTGCGCTTGCGCAATATGCCCTTACGGTATCAGCTTATGCTGCTGTTCCTGTTGTTTGGCATCGTGCCTTCGTTGGGATTAGGCTTGCTGGTCAACTGGACGGTGGAACGGATTATTGAGCGGCAGGTGGAAGACCATACGATGCAGTTGATTGGCAAGGTGAACGAGGCACTGGATACCAAAATGGAAAATTTGCAGAACATGACGTATTTGATTGGCTTTAACCCGGATATCGGGGAGTTTTGGCAAGGTCGGACGCTGGCCGACGGTCATGCAGGTCATGTGGGTCATACAGGCCCTGCGAATCGTGCAGGTCATGCCAGTCAAGCAAAGTCTGCAAATATAGAAACGCAGGAAAATAAGGGGAAGCTGGCTAAAAATCAGGCCCCCCTCTCCAATCAGGCTGCAAGCTCTGTACAGGCACAGGATACGCTATATCGCATGAAGCAATTTCTGCAGGGCTTTACTACCTTATATCCCGAAATTGCGGGGATTCTCATCGTGAACGCAAACGGTGACTATATCAGCAATGAATTGTATGCGAAAAGCACGCACAGCTTGACCGATGAGGATTGGTACCGGCAGGCGGCGCAGCATGCAGGTATTTTCACCGTGCTGGGACAGCCGATCCACCGTAATGTGACCACGCATGTCCGGTATAAGGACAGTGAAATTGTGTCTGTCGTCCGTTCGGTCACGGATTCGGAGACGGGACGCGTGCTAGGCGTGATTATGATTGATCTCAAGCGGCGGGCTGTGTCGCAGGCGGCCAGAGACGTGACCTTGGGCAAAACCGGATATTTAATGGTGACAGATGCTGAGGGACGCAGCGTCTATATGCCGGATATGCCGCTGATTGAGCGTATTCCTCTGGAATGGTTCGGGACAGGTGACAGCGGGATGTTTACCCGTCAGGCCGGAGGTCGGGAACTGCTGTTCATGTTCCGTGCTTCCGAATTTACGGGCTGGAGAACGGTGGGGGTATTCCCGGCGGGGGAATCGACGCTGGAGGTTCGGCAAATTCAATTTTATGTTGCATGTTTTGTTTTCATTGTATGTCTGTTTGGCCTAACGGCATCCTTGCGCTTGTCGCGTTCCATTGCACAGCCGATTTTCCGGCTAATGTCCTATATGCGAACGGCAGAGACGGGGGATCTTACGGTCCGCCCCTGGAGTGATCGTGGGGATGAGATCGGATTGCTGGGTCGGAGCTTTAACCGGATGCTGGAGCAGATTCGCCGTCTCATGTCGCTCAGCGAGCTCCGGGAGCGGCAAAAACGCGATGCCGAGCTGCGCAGTCTTCAGGAGCATATTAAGCCGCATTTTCTATACAATACGCTGGATACGATTCATTGGATGGCCCGAAAAAATGGGGCAGACGACGTGTCCGACATGGTTGGGGCGCTGTCGAGATTGTTCCGTCTCGGACTGAGCAAGGGAGATGACTTCATTCCGCTTCGCTCGGAGATGGAGCATATTTCAAGCTATATGCAAATCCAGCAAACCCGGTACCGGGACAGACTTCGTTGGGAACTGATTGTATCCGAGGAACTGGAGGAGCTGTTCGTATTGAAGCTAATCCTTCAGCCAGTGGTGGAAAATGCCATTTATCACGGTATCAAGGCCAGACGTGGTCCCGGTACGATTCGAGTGGAAGCGAAGACTGGCGGCGACAAGCTGCTGCTGACGGTTCGTGACGACGGCGCAGGCATGACGGCAGACAGGCTGCGGGAGCTGCAAAATCTGCTGGAAATGCCGCTGGAGGCGATGGAGCAACAGCAGAAGCACAGCAGAGCCAATATGAACGACAGAAGCTACGGCATGCTGAATGTACAGGCACGTATCCGGTTATCTTTTGGTGAGGAATATGGAATTGTACTGGAGAGTGAAGAAGGGACAGGGACCTGTGTTACGATCATTCATCCGTTGCTGCGGGATATGGGACAACTAAGGAAGCCTCATGAAAAAGGAGAAGATCAGGATGACAAAATCAATGACTACAGGGACTGAAGAACGTTATCGGGTACTGATTGCAGACGATGAACCGATCATTCGGGAAGGGATACGGGATTGCGTAGACTGGGCGGCTCTAGGCATGGAGGTAGCATATGAGGCCGAGGACGGTGAAGAAGCGCTGGAGCTGGCGATTCGGCTTGGCATTGACATTTTGCTGGTCGATATGAATATGCCGATCATGGACGGGATTGAGCTGATCCGGCGATTGCGTGAAGAACGTCCCGAATGTCGCTGCCTGATCATCTCTGGGCATGATGAATTCGCTTATGCACAGGAGGCTGTGCGACTTGGCGTGGAGGATTATATTTTGAAGCCGGTGGATGCGGAGCAGCTTCACGCTGCGCTGTCGCGGCTCAGTCAGCGGCTGGGTGAAGAGCGCAAGCGTGCCGCCTATGTAGAACAGGCTGCCGAGCAGATACAGCGCAATATTCCGCTGCTGCGCCAGCGCTTTTGTCTGGAATTGCTGGAAGGGCAGCACACGGGAAAAGACGTCATGGAGCAGTTGGCGTTTTTACGTCTTCCATCCGAGGCGCCTGTTCAGATCGGTGTGGTGCGGTGGCCTGCAGTAGAGACACGACAAGCGATTATGCGCGAAAATGATCGTCAGTTGTTTCTGTTTGCCGCTGAAAATATCATTGCCGAGTTGCTGGAGGGCCGACCACATGTCCTGTTTCGCGATGCAAACGGGCTGATCGGCATATGCCTGTGGCAGGAGGCACCTGAGACGATAGGCGCTTCCATCGAGCAGGCGATGGGGCGCTATCTGAATATAGCGGTTCATACGCATGTGGAGCACAACGCCGGAGGGCTGGAAGATGCGATTGAGGCGTTCCGGGTGTGCCGTGACCGTGTGTACGGCGAATCGCAGCTATCTCCACTCGTGCGCCGGGCGCGGCAGCTCATTCAGGAAGGTTATGCCGATCGGGAGCTGACACTGGAGACCCTTGCCTCGCGGCTACAGGTATCGGCTGTGTATCTCAGCCGCGTGCTCAAAAAGGAGCTTAACGATAGCTTCGTGACCCTCGTCACGCGCGCCCGAATCCGTAAAGCGGTGCAATTGCTGGACTCGACTACGCTATCTATCTACGATATAGCAGAGCGTACCGGATACGATAGCCAGCACTATTTCAGCACCGCTTTTAAAAAGGCGATGGGAGTTTCCCCGGTTCAATATCGCAAAGGCGGTGGAATTGGAGTCAGCGTGTCGGATCAGGAATGACATGAAAAATGTGTGTGTAATCACACCTGAGTAATTGAGGGTCTGTTACGCTGAGGATAACAAACAAATACCTATCAATATTTGGAGGAAAACAATATGTTTTGTTATCAATGTGAACAGACGCCGAGTGGCGGTTGTAAGGTAGTCGGGGTGTGCGGCAAGGATGAAACGGTAGCGAGCTTGCAGGATACGATGATTTTTGCCTTAAAAGGTATTGCCGCTTATGCGACTCATGCCAGACAGTTGGGCTATACCGATCCCGAAGTGGATCGTATCACGCACGAAGCGTTATATATGACCTTAACCAATTCCAACTTTAATGTACAAGAGCATTTGGAGATGGCAATGAAGGTCGGAAATGCAGCCGTACGGATCATGGATGTACTGGATCGTGCGCATACAGATCGTTTTGGCATTCCACAGCCGATTACGGTCAGCCAGAATAAAATCGAAGGTCAATGCATCGTCGTGACCGGACATAATTTATATGCGCTGGAGGAATTGCTGCGGCAGACCGAAGGCAAGGGCATCAATATCTATACTCACTCGGAAATGCTGCCAGCGCACGGTTATCCGGCGTTGAAGAAATATGCACATCTCAAAGGCAATATCGGCAAGGCCTGGTACGATCAACGCAGACTGTTTGAGGAGTTCCCAGGCGCGATTCTGGCCACGACGAACTGTGTCATGCCGATTAAAGGCACGTACGCAGACCGCTTCTTCTCTTATGAAGTAGCCGGGCTGGAGGGTGTTGCCAAAATTGTGAACGACGATTTCTCACCACTGATTGAGCGCGCGTTGGCCCTGCCAGCCGCAGATGTAGAGTCTGAACAGGTGCTTACGACAGGATACCATCATGAGACGGTCATCGGGCTGGCACCTGAGATTATTCAAGCAGTTAAAGACGGACATATCCGCCGTTTCTTCGTCATTGCAGGCTGTGATGCACCGGGTAAAGGCGGCAATTATTATCGCGAGCTGGCCACATCCTTGCCGAACGATACGGTCATTTTGACCACGTCCTGCGGTAAATTCCGCTTCAATGATGTGGATTACGGCACCGTTGGAGATACCGGTATTCCGCGTTATATCGATTTGGGACAATGCAACAATTCCGGTTCCACGGTGAAAATCGCTTTGGCGCTGGCCGATGCTTTTGGCTGTACTGTAAATGAGCTGCCGGTCAGCATCGTGTTGTCCTGGTTTGAGCAAAAAGCAGTGGCGATCCTGTTAGGTTTGTTCAGCCTTGGCATTCAGGACATCCGCATCGGACCTAAGCCACCTGAGTTTATCTCGTCTGGTGTATTGGATGTGCTGGTGGAGATGTTTGGCTTGAAGCTGATTACTACAGCAGAAGAAGATATGAAGGCAATGCTGTCGTTGTCGTAATAAGATTGATAAAAGGAACTGCAAAACGCAGTTCCTTTTTTGGTATTGCTTACTGTTTTAGTATTCAACGTTCATCGAATCTTATAAAAATGTCCGTAAGAACTTTTAAGGCCATTTCCGTATCCTTGGCTTCGCGCATTCTCAGCAGTGTCAAAATATTTTTGATACTTAAATCTTCTTCGGTAAGCTCATCATTTTCCTTCACATATGTAAGTAATTGATTAACGCTCACATTCAACGCTTTTGCTATTTTCTCCAAATTTTTTAAGGATATATTTCTCTCCGCCCGCTCGACAAAACCGATATAACTCGAATTGAATCCTGCTTTTTCGGCTAAAGCTTCCTGAGAAAGCCCTTTCGATTTCCGAATATCGCGAATGCGTGTACCGACTAATTCTAGAAGTTCAGACATGGTTACACCTCTCTTTAGTAAGGACTTTACAAGATTGGATTCCAGTCGCTCCAAAGCGCAATATATTGATGAACTAGACTACTTCGATCTAAATATTGTTTATTTGGAAGTATTGGATTTTTGCAAAACCCTCTAGTTAGAAGTGTAGTGAAAGTGTTACATCTAATTAATGACTTGTAATAAGTAAATTGATTTAAAAACTACTATGTAGTAATATTTGTTATGAGGATTTACCGATAGATAGAAAATTATACATTTTTATGGTTTCGAATTGTAGTACGTCCTCATATTGTTTATGAATATTTCAATCAGGAGCTGATTCCCCATGAAAAATTACTCCTTATGCCCACGCTTACATAGTGATTCAGATTACACATTCCACACCTATAGCGAATCCAACGTACTGAATTGCGTGTTGGATTTTCAAAAGCTTGCTCAATATCAGATGAAGCTTGCCCAGCTCATGCGCAACCATATGCAGTTTTATAACTGCCTCATTCTTTGTGATCGAGCGATGTTTTCTATGGGGAAGGCTATGTATGTTCATCGAAATCAAATCATTCCTTTATCCATTAGCTTATCCATGAATGATCTGCTCAGATTGATTCGCACGGATGCTGAGCCGGGCTTGGATATGGTGCTGTTTATGGGTACCGTGCATTATCTTGTTTCTGGAGAGGAGGAAGCATCTAAGGAGACGATGAAGCCGGAGGAAGTAGACATGCTGCTTTATAAAACAGACCATATTTTAAAGTGTTTATCACGGAGAATGATAGCTCGTCCAACCGAGCAGTATCTATCTATTTTTAAAGAAAAACCACTCAATTAAATCGTTGTTGATTATAGCTGCTTCTATTTCCTCCAGTGATATAATGGCGGGAAGGGATATATTGGCCACGGCTTAAAAGCTCCACAGCAGAAAGGGTGTTAATATAGATGCCTACATACAATAAGCTAGTGCGGGATCGGATTCCGCATATCATTATGTCTCAGGGCAAGGAATGCAGCGTACGCATTTTGGAGTCAGAGGAATATAAGCAGGCGCTTAGAATGAAGCTTCTTGAAGAAGCAGAGGAATATTTTGAAACGGCAAAAGATCAGGATGCATTGGAAGAACTGGCGGATATGCTGGAAGTCGTCCGGGCGCTGGCAGAAGTACATGGAGCGAATGCGGCAGAACTGGACAAGCTGCGGGCAGACAAAGCCGAGGCACGAGGTGGCTTTCAGGAGCGGGTGTTTTTAATCGATGTGGATGAGGCTGAAATATAGCGTATCAATAACTGTGTTGCTAGGACTTTGCCATTGTTAAAAAGGTAAAGTCCTTTTTTCATTCTCCACACAAAGGTTAAAATTTTATAAAAAAAGTTCAAAACCAGCAAAGACCTTTCCCGGCCTGGAATGATACCATGTGGTTGCACATAAGAAAAGGAGAGGCGCTCATCGCCACTCTATTGTAAGCGCTATCTATTTTCTATTTTAATCAGCACTTACCTGAGGAGTTTGCAAAATCCTTCAAAATGACCCGCATCACATGAGGAAAGGGGAGCTTCACATGAAAAAAGGAGCTGTCGCTATATGGCTTCTGGTTTTAGCCTTAATGCTTTCAGCCTGTAATTTGGCGGAGAGTGGAACGGGCAGCAAGGAAAAAGGCTATGTGGGTATTTCCATGCCGACCAAATCATCCGAGCGTTGGGTAGGAGACGGGGAGAATATGGTCCGGCTGTTTCAGGAGCAAGGCTATAAAACGGATTTACAGTATGCCGAGGACGTGGTAGAAAACCAGATCTCCCAAATTGAGAACATGATCACCAAGGGTGTCAATGTGATGGTGATCGCTTCGGTAGACGGCAACACGCTGACAGACGTCATCAAGAAGGCACATGACCGGGGGATTCAGGTCATTTCCTATGACCGTTTGATTCGGAACACGCCGTATCTGACGTATTATGCGACCTTCGACAACTTTAAAGTAGGTGTGCTACAGGCGGCGTATATTGAGCAGAAGCTGGGACTCAAGGAAGGCAAAGGCCCCTTCAATATCGAGCTGTTTGGTGGTTCGCCGGATGACAATAACGCCTATTTCTTCTTTAACGGTGCGATGTCGGTCCTCAAGCCATACATCGATTCAGGCAAATTGGTCGTACGCAGCAAGCAGATGACGATGGCGCAGATCGCTACGCTGCGATGGGATGGAGCCTTGGCCCAGTCGCGGATGGATAATCTGCTGAGTGCCTACTATTCGGGGGCTAATCTGGACGCGGTGTTATCTCCTTATGATGGAATTAGCATTGGTATTATTTCATCTCTTAAAGGGGTTGGCTACGGATCAGCGAACAAGCCGCTGCCGATCATTACGGGGCAGGATGCGGAGCTGGCTTCGATCAAGTCGATTGTGGCCGGAGAGCAGACGCAAACCATATTCAAGGATACCCGCAAGCTGGCTGAGCAGACGGTTGTGATGGCCAACAGCATTTTACAGGGCAAGCAAGCGCAAGTGAATGACGCTAAATCATATAACAACGGGGTAAAAGTAGTTCCTGCTTATTTGCTTGATCCCATCTCGGTAGATCGGACGAATGTCGAAAAGGATATTGTTGGCAGCCATTATTACACCAAAGAGCAAATTGGACTGAAATAAGAGCAGGCTATCTAAAGTGGAAGGAGCGTATCCCATGACTGGAATCATATTGGAAATGAAGGGAATTACCAAAACCTTTCCTGGCGTGAAGGCATTGGAAAATGTGAATCTCAAGATCAAGGAAGGCGAAATTCATTCCCTGTGCGGTGAGAACGGTGCGGGCAAATCGACGCTGATGAAGGTACTGAGCGGTGTATATCCGCATGGGACCTACGAAGGGGATATTATTTTCCAGGGCAAAACATGTGAATTCAAGGATATCAAGCAGAGCGAGGAATTGGGTATCGTCATTATCCATCAGGAGCTGGCGCTGATTCCGTATCTGTCGATTGCCGAAAATATTTATCTGGGCAACGAACGCGCGAGCGGCGGCGTGATTGATTGGAAAGAGACCTTTGTGGGTACACGTGAGCTGCTGTCCAAGGTCGGCTTGAGCGAAAATCCCAATACACTCGTTACGAATATCGGGGTCGGGAAGCAGCAACTGGTCGAAATTGCGAAAGCGCTTTCTAAAAAGGTAAAACTGCTTATTCTCGATGAACCTACGGCGGCGCTGAATGAGGATGATAGCGAAAATCTGCTTAATCTGATGCTGGAATTTAAGAAACAGGGTATTTCCTGTATTCTGATCTCCCACAAGCTGAATGAGGTCGCGAAGGTATCGGATTCGATCACGATTTTGCGGGATGGGAAGACGATTGAGACGCTGGATATGAAGAAGGATGAGGTCACCGAGGATCGGATTATCAGCGGGATGGTTGGACGCGATCTGACCAGCCGTTATCCAGAGCGCCATGCAGAGATTGGCAAAGTTATTTTGGAAGTGAAGGACTGGACGGTCTATCACGAGCATCATGCAGAACGCAAGGTGCTGGATCAGGTGAATTTGAATATCCGACGCGGTGAGATTGTCGGGATTGCCGGATTGATGGGGGCGGGGCGAACGGAGCTTGCGATGAGTATTTTTGGCAAGTCGTACGGACGCAATATCTCGGGCCAACTGATTAAGGACGGCAAGCCGATCCAGAATAACACGGTTACGGACGCGATTAACAACGGATTTGCTTATGTGACGGAGGATCGCAAGGAATATGGCCTGATTCTGATGGATGATATCAAGCGCAATATTTCACTGACGGGCCTGAACAAGCTGACCAAGGGTGTTGTCGTCAATGAGCAGGAGGAAGTTGTCGTTGCCGAGGATATGAAAAAAAGCATGAACATCAAAGCGCCGAGCATTTTACAGAAAACGGGCAATCTGAGCGGCGGCAATCAGCAGAAGGTCGTACTGAGCAAATGGATTTTTGCCGGGCCGGATATTCTGATTCTCGATGAGCCGACGCGCGGTATTGATGTAGGTGCCAAATATGAAATTTACACGATTATTCACCGACTTGCCGCTGAAGGCAAGGGCGTGCTGGTCATTTCATCCGAGCTGCCGGAGGTACTGGGCTTGTGTGACCGGATTTACGTTATGAATGCAGGGCGAATCACCGGAGAGGTTAGCCGTGAGGACGCGTCGCAGGAAACGTTGATGAGATATATGACCAAGTCAGGAGGCGTGAAGCATGGAAACCATAACTAAATTATTTAAAAATAACATCCGCCAGTATGGCATGATGATTGCACTGGTCGTTATTATGATCCTGTTTGAAGTGCTGACGGGCGGGCTGCTGTTAAAGCCGATCAATATTACAAATCTGATTTTGCAAAACAGCTACATTCTTGTGCTGGCCATCGGGATGGTGCTGGTTATCATCACCGGACATATTGATTTGTCTGTCGGCTCGATTGCTGCTTTTGTCGGGGCAGTTGCCGCCATTATGATGGTCGATTGGCAGCTTCCGGCGTGGATCGCCGTAATTGCAGCTTTGTTGGTTGGAGCGCTGATTGGCGCATGGCAAGGGTTCTGGGTCGCCTACGTGCGGATTCCGGCGTTTATCGTGACATTGGCGGGAATGCTGCTCTTCCGCGGATTGACGATGATTGTACTGGAAGGCCAATCCATCTCTCCTTTTCCGGGGGGCTTCCAAAAAATCAGTTCAGGGTTCCTGCCGGATTTTGCATCCTCCGGTTATAACCTGGTATCCATCATTGTCGGCATCGCGCTTACGGTTTGGTATATCGTCAATGAGTTTCGCGAGCGTCGTTCCCAGCTTAAATACGGTTTTGAGATTCCGTCACAGACTCTGTTTGTACTCAAGCTGATTGTGGTGGCTGCGATCATCAATCTGTTCACCTTTATGCTCGCAAGCTATGCGGGAATTCCGAACATTCTCGTATTGCTGTTCATTCTGATTGTCGTCTACTCCTTTATGATGAACCGCACGGTAATGGGTCGCCATGTGTACGCGCTGGGTGGAAATGAAAAGGCGGCAGGCCTGTCTGGTGTCAAAACGAAAAAAGTAACTTTCTGGGTATTCGTAAACATGGGCGTGCTGGCTGCCATTTCCGGTTTGATCTTCGCCGCACGTCTGAATGCGGCTACGCCAAGAGCAGGTACGAACTTCGAGTTGGATGCCATCGCAGCCTGCTTCATTGGCGGAGCCTCGGCAACCGGCGGGATCGGGACCGTTTTTGGAGCGATTATCGGTGGCCTGGTAATGGGCGTACTGAATAACGGCATGTCCCTGATTGGTTTGGGTATTGACTGGCAGCAAGGGATCAAAGGTCTGGTACTGCTGCTGGCGGTTGCCTTCGATATTTACAACAAAAACAAAAGATCGGCTTAATCTCATCTTCAAGTGATCGCGTATAACCAATAAGGAACCTCCAGTCCACTTGATATGTGGATACTGGAGGTTCCTTGTTTGTTTGACCTTGCAGGCCACGATCATACGTATTTAAGTTGTCACCATTTGTCCGCCATTGACATGCAGTGTTTGGCCTGTAATAAAGGAGCCGTCATCTGAAGCCAGCAGCACATAAGCGGGGGCCAGCTCATAAGGCTGCCCGGCACGCTTCATCGGTGTATTGGTGCCGAAGGTGCGGATCGCTTCCGGTGATTGTGTGGCGGCATTCAGCGGAGTCCAGATCGGACCGGGAGCAATGGCGTTCACACGAATCCCCTGATCGACCAGATTATTAGCCAGAGCGCGGGTAAAACTCACAATCGCACCTTTGGTGGATGCATAGTCGATCAGATTCTTTTGCCCGACATACGCTGTAATCGAAGCCGTATTGACGATGCTGGCTCCAGCTCGCATATACGGCAGTGCTTCTGTGGTCATATGAAAGAAGGAAATAATATTCGTATCAAACGTGTCACGAAGTTGTTGTTCACTGATATCCAGATACGATTCGCGCACAAACTGAACACCCATGTTATTAATGAGGATATCGATACGACCGAAGGTTTCCATCGTTTGTTGGACAACCAGACAGCAGTTGCTTTTTAGCCTCAGATCGCCTGGAATTAACAAACAACGTCTGCCGAGCTTGTGAATCACATCGCGGGTTTCCATCGCATCCCGATGCTCATCGAGATAGGCAATGACCAGATCGGCTCCTTCTTTGGCAAAGGCCACAGCAACCGCACGACCAATACCGCTATCACCGCCGCTAATAATCGCTACCCGATCCTGAAGCTTTCCAGTGCCGATATACTTTGGATTATCAAAAATAGGGCGTGGAACCATTAGATATTCCAACCCTGGTTGTCTGTATTGATGCTGGGGAGGAAAAGCAATCGGAACTTCTTTACATTGGGTTTCTGTACCGTAATTAGGATACTGCCAATTCATTATTAATCTCCTTCTTTAGGCGTTTTGAAATCCAATATATTCGAAATGGGCGCAAACGGTGACTCACAACGGTTTCCTGTAAGCGGGCTGTCTCCGTTAACTGCGAGTTGTGTTTAAATCATAAATTATCCCGAAATCGTTGCTCCATCCGCCGGAATATGGACACGCTTCCCCAAGCCTTCACGGTTGATATGTTCCGCAAGTTCGGAGCGAGTTAGCAGACAATGGTTGATGGCTTCCATGTGGATAGCCACGACTTGTGTATAAGGGGCGTGCTGCGCTACCGTCGTCACATCCTGGGCAGTCATAATGATGGGATCACCCACTGTAAAACGCGCTCCTCCAGCGTTCACAATTGTCCAGTCAGGACGATATTCGTCCAGTGTTTTGGCAACTTCACTGCACCAGATGGTATCCCCGGCCAAATAGACGACAGGCTCATCAGGAGCTTGAAACACAAAGCCTGAAACGGGCCCCATCTGCTCCCCGATTTCTCCGGTACCGTGATGTCCAGTTGTGCGGATGATCTCGATTTCTCCCATAGACCCAACCATCCAAATCGGATTCACCTGTGTAAAACCGTCAGCAGCAATCTGCTCTTCATTACCGGGCTGACAGAAGACGGGGATTTGCTTGTCCAGCCATTGTACTGCCGCCGGGTCCCAATGATCCGGGTGCAAATGCGTAACGATCACAACGTCAGGCTGTACGAGCGTTTCCCATTGTGGAGGCAATGGAACCAGCGGATTGCGACGATCATTCGCCGTATTCGGAATAGGCGGATTTACGCCAGGCTCGCTCAGCATCGGGTCGATCAGAAATTTTACTCCACCATATTCCAGCCATAGGGTTGCATTGCGGATCAATGTGATTTTCATATATTGAAAGCTCCTTTGGTATAGTCGATAAAATTTTTTAGCCGGATAAGTTCGGCGGTTCGTTGTTTCTGTTACAATCATATCTGACGCCAAAGATGCAGGCTATGGAACTATTTGTGCCCGATGAGGTCGACCTGCGCATTCTTCGTCATCTGATTGAGGACAGCTCTTTATCGCACAAGGAAATTGGTCTGCTCGTTCATCTTACGGGTCAAGCGGTAGGAGCGCGTGTTCGGAAAATGGAGGATGCAGGCATCATCGAAGGATATACTATACGCTGGAGCCCTGAAAAAATGAAGCAGACCATTCACGCCTTTATTACGGTCCCATACATAAACAAGCATGGTTAAAAAGGAGACGTGTACTTCTATGAAGCAGGCAGCACAATATCGTGAAGGTCAGGACCAATTGCGTCATGAGCTGAATACGATTGAGGCGTGGGAAAAAGAGCAAAAGGACATTTTTTTCTGGGAAAAAATCGGCAGATGGCCTTTTATGCTGCTGGATCGGCTGACGCCTAAAATCATTAAAGACAAGCTGGAGCAACTGCTTAACGAGTTGGGAAGCTTCATTCAAAACGGCGGCAAATATTTGGTGAACGAAGAAACCGTTCTAAACAAGCTAAAGCAGACGACTCGTGAACATATCATTCGGCAAAATGGTACTGATTCAGATCGCAGCCCTGAACCGGCATGGGGGCTTAAGCAGGCGGCTGAATTGCCGCTCACGATCATGGATCAGACCGCTGATGAAATAATATCAGGTCGTGTTACCTTCGCCACCGCTCAGGGAGCGACAACAGGGGTTGGCGGTGTGTTTACCATCGCAGCGGATATTCCTATTTTGCTCGGCTTGTCGCTCAAAGTACTGCAGGAAATGGCGTTGTGCTACGGCTTCAATCCCGATGATAAGCAGGAACGCATATTTATCATCAAGTGTATGCAATTCGCTTCATCCGACATCGTGGGAAAAAAGGCTGTGCTGGAGGAACTGGCCTTGTTTGATGATCCTTCACGCCAGGCGCAGGTCTTTTCCCAGATGCAGGGATGGAAAGAAGTCGTAAATACGTACCGCGACCAGTTTGGCTGGAAAAAGCTGCTTCAGATGGTTCCGATTGCGGGCATTCTGTTTGGCTCCATCGCCAATCGAAGCGCGATTCGTGACATAGCTGAGGTAGGTAAAATGCTATACAAAAAGCGTCGTATTCTGATGCGTCTGGCTGAAGCCAAAAATTGATTACACTTCGGCTCCATTTTCTTCGGCCCAGCGGTTCAGGGTTTTGTCTGTAGGCAGCAAGAAGGTCAAAATGCCGAGCAGCGGCAAAAAGCCACACAGGAACATGATGTTCGTGATGCCTACTTTGTCGATCCAGTTGCCGAGTACCAGCGCTCCCACTCCGCCAAGGCCAAAAGCGAGACCCGTGATCAGACCGGAGACTGTTCCGATTTTGCCGGGTACGAGCATCTGCGCGTATACAACGGTAATGGAGAAGCTCGACAGCATGATAAAACCGATAATTGGCAACAGGATAGCAGTCCAGAATTGGTTGGCATAAGGCAGCAACAGTGCAAGAGGCGCGGCCAATACCATGGACAGGAAAATCATATTACGTTTACCAAAACGGTCTGCCAGCGGCCCACCAAAGAAGGTGCCTAGCGCACCAGCTCCGAGGAACAGGAAAATGTACAGCTGTGCATCAGCCAGTGGCATTTTAAATACTTCCATCAGGTAAAACGCATAGTAGCTTCCGACCGAGGTCGAATACCACGAACGGACAAATACCAGTAGAATGAGGACAATCATGGCAAACATAATGCGGTTGCGTACTTCGGGCTTCATACGGCGTGCGACCGCTTTTTTACGTGCAAAGCCTTCTGTACGCAGGACGTTGCCATACCAGCGGGCGATGAACGACTGTATCACAATCCCGGCTGCCGCAATACCTGTGAACCAGATAGCGCCAAATTGCCCTAACGGGATAAAAATCCAGCTCGTAAGCATCGGTGCCAGCGACTGGCCTGCATTGCCGCCAACCTGGAAAATGGATTGGGCCAGCCCGCGGCGTGATCCGGCCGCCATATGGGATACCCGCGAGCCTTCCGGGTGAAAGGCGGCGGATCCCAGACCGACGAAGATAACCGCGAGCAGCACCGCTTTATAATCCGGGGCATAGGCAAGGAGCAGCATACCTGTCAGTGTAAAGCCCATACCGATGGGCAGGATAGCAGGCGTAGGTCTCTTGTCCGAAAACAAGCCAATCACCGGCTGCATGATGGAAGCCGTAAAATTAATGGCGAATGAAATCCAGCCGATCTGCGTATAGTTCAGGCTCATGGATTCCTTCAAGATCGGAAAGATCGCAGGTATGACCGATTGAATCGAGTCATTGAATAGATGGACGAAGCTGATGGCAATCAGAATCGCAAACACGGTGCCCTTCGCTTGTGGTCCCTGAAGCGGGAGCGATTGGCCTGTTTCTTTTTTTGCTGCAGAGTTAGTAGTCATGGCAACCTCCGGTTAAGTATGTATGTTTTAAGATATAGGAAGCGATCCGTTTGCAGCAAATGGCTGAAAGTGGAACAAAGCCTATCTTTGCTCGGTGCTGCTAACTCATACGGCTGCATACTCGTCATTGCTTGATTTAATTCGTTTTTGTTTGCGGCTCATGGAAATCCAAATGTTTATCATTTTTGAAACCGATATATAGATGAGCATTGGGATGGAATGTTGCAAAATGCTGATTGGAAATAGAGAAAGAAAAGGGGAGCAAGCATGAGAAAAACAGGGATAATTGTACTAGCTGCAGCGATGATCTGTGGAGTGACAGCAGGCGCTACACTAAACAACGGCTCAACAGCGGCGGCGGCAGAGACAGCGACGAATGTAATCGCGAACAACTCTTGGAAAACCGCTAAAATTATGGATGTGGTCGACCGGGATAACTACTTGCTGGATGACGGTTCTTTATGGAGAAAAAGCATAGACGGTCCAGTTATTGAAAAATTGAATTTGAAGGGAATTACGGGCAGCAAGGATGAAAGAGTAGACTATTACGGCTGGACTCAGGACGGAAGGGTAGCTAACTGGGATAATATTTCCGACCATGCAACATTAGCGACTCAATCCTCAGGAGTTAAAGAGATCACCGGAGAGGGCTTGGCTATTAAAAACGATGGGACGGTCTCTTGGGGAAGAGGCAAGATCGAGGGAATATCAGATGCCATCGACGGCGATAAGATAAGCACCTATTTTACGGTTCTTACTCGCTCCGGTGATGTATGGTATTCCACAGGCTACGCGGGCTCCAAGCCGCGCAAAATAGGACATGTAGATGATGCGCTTAATATCAAAATGAGTACGGCTTATGCCGCGGTGCTGAAGGAAGACGGTCATGTCACGATGTTGGATATGCTGACGAATGAACCGCCGCGTGAAGTGGGGAGTGATATTGCTTCGATATTGTGGAAAAAAGGTACGCATGTCTTAATTACCGTACATCGCGACGGGACGGTGTGGAGCTATGATCGGCTGAAAAAATATCCGGCGGTACAGCTTAGCGGATTGTCTAATGTTGTACGGCTGGTTGATTCACCTGACGAGCTTTTTGCACAATTAAAGGATGGTTCATGGGTCGGCTATAAGGATGGCATCACGACTCCTTTAAGTTTACCTACATTAACAGGGATGACTCTGTTGACGACCTCCAAAGAGGCTGCGATCGGTGACCGTGTTCAGTTGAATGTACAGGAGACGTATTCCAATGGCTATCGGCTCACACGGCATCCCGAAGTCAGTGAAATTGAAGTAGAGAAGCCTCAGGTTGCCGAACTGCAGCAGGACGGCTCAGGCAAACTCAACGTACGGGGCATTGGCAGTACAGCCGTATCTCTGCGGACCGAAGGGATACCATCATCTTTTACCCTGAAAGTAGCGTCTGATCAAACATTGACCGGGGCGGCTGTGCTGAACGGAAGTGTGTATTTGCCTGTACAGCCTGTGTTCAAGACACTGGGCGGATCAGTAACCGTAGCAAATCAGACTTTTACGATCAAGCTCGGCAAAAACAATATTGTACTCCAAAAAGGGAGTTCATCTGCGATGGTGAATGGCAAACCTGTTGCGCTTAAAGGCAAGATACAAACAGTCAATGGACAGGTGGTATTCCCGGGAACATTGCTGACCGATTTAAAACTGGGAGGATTTAAGTGGAATCGTGATCGGCAGCAAGCGGAACTAGCTGTGGGTGCTACCAAACTTGTGATTGAGACGCCGGAAACGGCAAAAATTATCAAAGCCATTGATCTGGGCAGTCTGTCCAAACTCATTGGCAAAACCTATTGGGTCAATAACTTCTATAATGCTGGAGAGCGCTTTGGCAAAGTAACAGTTAAAGATATCGAGGTCAGTACGGATCCGAATGGTGTTAAATCGTATGAAGTTATTTTTCAGGGCGCGAATGGCGTAACTTATAACACGTTTTCCATGGTTGGAGCTTCGCGCATCCCGCAAATGCTGTCCGATTCCGATCAGTTCCTGACTTACGATCCCTACAAGAAATATCAATGGTCGCAAGCCATTTGGAACAAGATTAAAAATAATGAAGTCAGCGTGGGCATGAATACGACGCAAGTGCAGTTCGCATGGGGAAACCCAACAGTCAGAGAAAAGGGATCTGCTTCAAACGGAACCCAGGTCGCAGCCTGGGTATATGGCAACCGTAGTCTTTATTTTAAAGCGGTGGGTTTTGTAAATGGTAAAGTTATAGAGGTATGGCTGTAAGGTTATGACGTTTCCATAATAGCTTTGAACGAGGGTGTCTCAAGAGCCGCATAAAGGGCCTATGAGATGCCTTTTTTTTGTTTTAACAAAACTATGCTCTTTATTTAACAAATGCAAGCTATGATTTTTATGCCGTACAACCTGTTGTGTGGATGAACACAAAGCAAGTATGAAGAGCACAAGAGAGGATATGATTAAACAATGAAATTGCTAAGCAAGCCATTATCAGCTGCTTTATTATCTGTACCATTACTTCTAGGTTCCCTGGGAGGAAGCTATGCGAGTGCGGCAACTCTACCAACAACAGTATCTCCATCCGAGCCGTCCGGGGGATATTTCGTAGACCACTATAAAAATAATACCTCTGCAAATAAAACGGAAAGCTCAAATCCAACCCTCGGACTGCTCTCTGGATTTACCAAGCTTTGGACTCCTGGCGCAACCTGGGATACGGGCACCAAACTCAACAGCAGCGTGCTGGACGCCAATATTCAAAAAGTGATTGATATAGCGGCACGCCGTACTTCCAGTGAAGCCGATGCGGCTTATTTGGATGATCGCAGAAATCAGAGCTACAGTGTAATTGACGGTCTGGGTTCGCTTACCGATGTATATCGAAAAAATGCAGGGGCAACTACAACTATCAACGACGTTGCGGCAGATGCCCTGACTAAAAAATACGAAGATGACGGAACCAATGCAGGAAGTATAAGCTCCAGTCTTGGCAATATCGTGAATTTGGTCAATACCTTGCGTGGTGATTACTCTTCGACAAGCTCGGCTAAGGCATACTTTAGCTATCCTCGTCCGTTTCGCTGGAGCGATAATTCAGTCGTAGTTCCGACCCTGCTGCCCGCTCAAAATCCAGACCCAAGCAAGGATGGCGGTTTTCCTAGTGGTCATACCAACGCGGCGTATCTCAGCGCCATTGCGATGGCCTACGCTGTACCAGAGCGTTACCAGGAACTGCTGACACGAGCTTCGGAACTGGGCAACAATCGTATTGTTGCTGGTATGCATTCCCCATTTGATGTGATGGGAGGTCGCGTCATGGCAACGGCGACGGCGGCTGCCATTCTGTCTGATCCGGCCAATAGCAGTTTGAAGAAAGCAGCTTACCAGGATGCACACAGTAAATTGTTAACGGAAAAGGGGACAGCGCCCGATCGGTTCAGCAATTACGCTGCCAATAAAAAGGACTATACACAACGATTGACCTACGGATTCAGCCAGATTAATCCCACAACAACGCCGATGATGGTGCCTAAGGGGGCTGAGGTGCTGCTGGAAACACGTCTGCCTTACCTTGACAGCACACAACGCCGTTGGGTATTGGCTACGACAGGTCTTCCTTCCGGCTATCCCGTGCTTGACGATGCCGAAGGATGGGGACGACTCAACCTGTTTTCCGCCGCGGACGGTTATGGTGCTTTTGCCGATCATGTTACCGTGACTATGGATTCCTCCAAAGGCGGTTTCAATGCATTGGATCGCTGGCGCAACAATATCTCCGGCGTTGGAAAGCTGACCAAAAAGGGAACAGGTACGTTGAAGCTAATGGGCAACAATACGTATTCCGGCGGTACACAGCTCGAGCAAGGCATTCTGGAGGGGAACTCGGAGACGGCTTTCGGAAGTGGTGATGTTACGAATAATGGAGGCACTCTCCGCACTAATACTTCCGGCAAGCTCGTTATTGGCGGTAATTACAAGCAAACTGCCAAGGGATCACTTGAGCTTAATCTGGACAGTAAAAATGCCGTGCTCAAAACGAAGGGAACAGCCGTACTTGGCGGAAAATTGCGTCTTAATTTCTCCAAGAAGTATGTACCGGCTAATGGTGCCACGATCTTGACCTATGGTAAACGGAATGGAGCATTTTCTTCCGTTGAAACTTCAGGTTTGCCGAGCAAATATAAAGTAAAGGTTGTCTATAAAGCGGACAGCGTTCAGTTAAAAGTGACAAAATAACCAAACAGGACGATTAAAAAAGTGCACCTTTGGGCTTCTCTGAACTGTGGCCCCAATTGAGGACACTTTGAACAAAGCCCCCGCTCAGGCAGCCAATAGATGACTTCTGTATTCGTCAGGAGTCATCTTTTTTAATGCCCATTGGTAGCGGCCTGAGTTGTAGTATGCAATGCAGTCATTGATGTATGCCCATAATTCTTGAATAGTTGCACACGTATTCCAGATCATCCTTCATATGGCCGAAGAATGTTTCCATAGAGGCATTGTCCCAATGATACCCGCGCGT
>NZ_AGFX01000020.1 GCF_000236805.1 Paenibacillus peoriae KCTC 3763
AAGTGGCTGACCAGTTCTTGCAGGGTAAACACGAAATGGAACGTATGCTGAATTTTTTGAGTGGACGAATTGATTTTGTTCAACAAGGCTGGTCTGGAGCTACCCGAGAGAGATTTTTTCAGGAATTTCAGGTTTCTCGACAATCTATGAGTGTGACGCTTGAACGACTATCAACAGTAGCACAGGAACTTATTTTTATTTCAAAAAACTTTACACAGGTGGACGGAGAAAAGGTCGTATTAGATGTACCGGGAAATGGTGTACCTATCAAAAAGGCATCCAGCAATGAAGGTTGGCTACATAAAATCTTTGAACAAATTGGACAAGCTGAGATCACCAAGGCTGAAGCCCAGATGGAAGCGAGTAAGCTTCAAGGAGAAATTTTATGGGATACTGTTCAAGGAGCAAAAGGAGCCATTCAGGAAGATTTAACCTTGGGAATGCTGCTCGACAAAGACCGCAACTATGATCATCCCATGGCAGCTAAGGTAGGTGAAATTCTCGGTCACGTAGCTACGACATTGCAGGGGGCTGGTGAGGTAATCGTTGGAACTGGTGGAGAAGGATTATCAGTTGCTGTTTCAGCTTCAGGCGTAGGGAGTATCGTTGGTGTACCGGGATTAATTGGATCGGCGGCTTTGGCAGCACATGGAAGCACCACCGCATTTAAAGGTGCAAGCGGAATTGGGAAAAGCTCAGCCGAATTGTGGCAGATGACGAAGGGGGAAGGTGGAGGTTCATCCAAATCTACTCCATCCTCGGGAGGTAAGGCAGAGAGTGCGCCTCATGCTATTGAGGGGGCGGACGGAGGTGGAAATTATGCTAAACCCTATGACGGAACACGTAATCCAGAAGTGGATTTTATGAATGGTAAAGGTAAAAGTACATTAGATAGACATGCTAGTAAGCACGATTATGATTTACCGGAAAAATATTTACAGGATGCAAGAGAATTTTTAGAAAAACGCCCAACGTCAACAACTCAGACTTTTGTTTCAAACGAAGGAACATATTTCAGATATGATTCTGCTACAAATGAATTTGGGATAATTAATAAGTACGGAGGAATCTCAACTTATTTCAAGCCTGAGAATGGGTTGGACTATTGGTTAGAGCAAATTAGTTTATATACTCCAAAATAAAGAGAGGCAACTAAGATGGATACGAAAAAATGCCCATGTTGCGGTAATTTTACTATTGAAGAGGATTTTGATATTTGTGAAGTTTGTTATTGGCAGTATGATACTATTGCACACAATAATCCTGATATAGCCATGGGAGCGAATAAGATTTCTTTGAACATGGCGCAAAAAAATTATAAAACTTTTGGGGCTTCTGAAGAGAGATTTATAGATAAGGTCAGAAAACCAGTATCGGAGGAACTTCCAGAAAACAATACTGAGAGTGATTAACATAAAAGCGAGTCTTAGAGGAGAAGATGCGTTTCGTGAGGATTACCCAGTACGGAATTTGACGGATTCTGGGGGAAGTTTGGAAGGTCCCTCTCCCAGAATAATGGTAGAAAGCATTTGTTTTTTTAGAGAGTGCTGCTGTAATAGCTACAGTTCGTAATTTGGAGAATAGGAAACATATTACTTCTTATAGGCTCATCAAATAGGGGGAATTCACTTGGCAACGGTGGCTGAGGTTTCTGATGATTTAGAAAAATGGCCTGTATTTCTTTCTGCTTTGTCTTCGTACTCGGATGAGTTGTTTTGCAAACCAATTGCGGATACATGGTCGATTCAAGATATTATCAGTCATATTATGGGTTGGGACAAAAGCTTGACTAAGACGCTTATACAGATTATCAATGATGAACAAGTCGCGCTCCAGGAACATCCCGATGTACAGGCATTTAACGATGCATCCGTTGCGTTCGGCAGAAATATGAAACCACATGATTTGTTAAATGAAGCTATTGCTCAGCGCAAGCAAATGATTAGGCAGCTCAAAATGGTTTCAGAATCATCTTTTGTCCGTCAATTTCCTAATAGTCCATACACCATGGAAAATTTTTTGCAACACATGTTTGTCCAACACGACAGACATCATAAAGAGCAAATCGTGAAAGCTCTACAAGCCATTCGCTGACGTCAGTCTGGGATTACTGGATTGTGTGCCTGAGCGAAAAAGGACGAAAGCGTCCATTAGTCTGCGTCCTGCATTAAAAAAGTCGTCCCTCCCAAATAAGGAGAAACGACTTTTTTAATTATTGCGGTGCCGATGCAAACCGATCATTCATTTAAACTGTTTCAGGTTGAAGTTTTTCTACCTTATCAATGGTTCCGCCGCCGAGGCATCGTTCCCCATCATAAAACACGACAGCTTGTCCAGGGGTAATGGCCTTTTGATGTACATCGAATACGACGTGTACAGTTCCATTCTCAAGCCATCGCAAGGTTACTTGCTGGTCAGGCTGGCGGTAACGGAACTTGGCTGTGCAACGGAATTCCCCGGATGGGCGTACATCTGCGCCTTCAATCCAATTCACATCTGTTGCAATCAGGCCGGTGGAGTACAAGCTATGGTGACGATCACCCTGTACCACATACAAAATATTCTTCTCCAGATCCTTATCGGCTACGAACCACGGTTCGCCTGAACCTGAGCCGCCGATGCCCAAGCCTTGCCGTTGACCCAGTGTATAGTACATCAGCCCATCGTGGCGTCCTTTGACTTCACCAGTAGCGATGTCCACCATGTCTCCACCTTTTGCAGGCAGATATCCACTCAGAAACTCCTTAAAATTACGCTCGCCGATAAAGCAAACACCCGTGCTGTCTTTTTTCTTGGCTGTATATAGTCCCGCAGATTCCGCAATTTTGCGAACTTCTGGCTTTGGCAAATGACCAATCGGGAACATTGCCCGGGATAGCTGCTTCTGACTTAACGCATTCAGGAAATAGGTCTGATCCTTGTTGCTATCCACACCGCGCAGCAAAGTAAAGCGGCCGTCTTCTTCCACAACCCGTGCATAATGCCCAGTAGCAACATAATCTGCTCCCAAATCCAGCGCTTTATTGAGAAACTCGCCGAATTTAATTTCACGGTTGCACATGACATCCGGATTAGGTGTGCGTCCAGCTTTATATTCATCAAGAAAATAGGAGAATACTTTATCAAAGTATTCTTTTTCAAAATTGACGGTATAGTAAGGAATGTCGATCTGTTCACAGACGCGGCGCACATCCTCCGCATCCTCTTCAGCCGTACAACGGCCAAATTCATCCGTGTCATCCCAATTTTTCATGAAGATGCCGATTACGTCATAGCCCTGCTCCTTTAGCAGCAGCGCGGTAACGGATGAGTCGACGCCACCGGACATCCCGACGACGACACGGGTTTCATGATTGGCTTTAGCCATGGTCATCACCCAATTCTTTCATTATTGTTGTAGAACCCACCTATTGTAACATAAACGATAATGAGTTACGATGTTTGGATGATTAAACGACAAGGCGAACGATGGGAGAAAGCTACATAAAACGGGCTAAAGCCGTTCCAAATCGCTCGAAAACAACTTTTTTTAAGATTGTATCTGTAATGTTTCCCTTTACCTGCCCTAATATGTTAACATAAGCAGAGGGTTAGGATCGGAATAGAGAGGTTTACAACACCAGTTATTCCGCGTGTTTAACGGAATTGTTACTATAAGTGAGGTGGCACAATTGAAAATATCAACGAAAGGCCGCTATGGCCTGACCATTATGATGGAGCTTGCTGCCAAGTTTGGCGAGGGTCCAACTTCTTTGAAAAGTATTGCCGAAAAAAATCAGCTCTCCGAGCATTATCTGGAGCAGCTTATTGCACCTTTGCGTAACGCAGGTTTGGTAAAAAGTATCCGTGGTGCTTATGGCGGTTATATTCTTGCCAATGAACCGGCAGGAGTAACGGCGGGAGATATCATTCGTGTATTGGAGGGTCCGATTTCTCCAGTCGATTTCACGGAAGAAGATGATCCGGCCAAACGCCAGCTCTGGCTGCGAATTCGTGACAGCATTGCTGAAGTGCTGGATTCCACAACACTGAAGGACTTGATCACATACCAAGAACATGATGAATTGGATAATTATATGTTTTACATTTAACCCAAGAGCTGGAATAAGATTGTAGACAGAATAAAGTGAAGGTGTCCCAATCAAAGCTTTGGGGACACCTTCAAAATTAAAATCATTTTTATAACTTATGATTTACATAGTTCACATTGTGCTAATGTCAATCACAAATCTATACTTCACATCAGATGCTAACACTCGTTTGTAGGCTTCGTCAATCTGGTCGGCCGATATCACTTCAATCTTAGGAACAATATTGTGTTTTGCACAGAAATCCAACATTTCCTGTGTCTCACGGATGCCTCCTATCATTGAACCTGCAAATGAACGGCGATGTCCGATGAGGGACATCACATTTAGTGACAACGGCTCCCCAGGGGCACCGACGTTCACCAAAGTTCCATCAAGAGTGAGTAGTGCCAAATAAGCATCCATATCGATATTGGCACTTACCGTGTTAATAATCAAATCAAAGTGCCCAGCAAGTTTTTCGAATGTTTCTGGTTCGCTTGTGGCATAGTAGTGATCCGCGCCAAATTGCAAGCCATCATCCTTTTTCTTTAATGTTTGTGATAAAACAGTTACCTCAGCACCCATAGCATGTGCAATCTTGACAGCCATATGGCCAAGGCCTCCCATTCCCACAACCGCTACTTTCTTATCTGGACCAGCTCCCCAGCGGTTTAACGGCGAATAAGTCGTAATACCTGCGCAAAGTAATGGAGCAGCCACGTCAAGCTCAATGTTATCTGGAATTCTTACTACAAAATCCTCAGTTACGACAATGTGGGTAGAATATCCACCTTGTGTAGGCTCGCCGTATTTGTCAACACCAGCGTAGGTAGGGACATTTCCTTTAAGGCAGTATTGTTCCTCTCCTTTACGACAGTTCTCGCATTCGCCACAGGAATCAACCATACAGCCAACCCCTACCCGGTCACCAACTCTGTACTTTGTAACTTCAGATCCTACATCCGTGACAATCCCTGCAATCTCATGTCCAGGTACGAGAGGGTAGTTCACTGGCCCCCATTCGCCGTGAGCTGTGTGGATGTCAGAATGGCATATGCCGGCATATTTAATTTCAATCAGAACATCATGCGAATCAAGATCCCGTCGTTTAATTTCAGCCGATCGAAACGGTTTGTCTGGACCGTCGACAGCTCGTGCTTTAGCAGTTATCATAAAGAACCTCCTATAATTTTTATTTTTCAAGAGAATGCAGTTGTATTTCCATTCATACTTTTTTCTCTTGTAAATCAATGTTAATCCTTATAGTTAGCTCTAAGTCAAGTCATTAGTTTATATTCCTTTTGAAGATTTCCGCTCATACAGGTTCATTTCATCTACTAATATAGTCTCTATCTAGTTATATTATTTTCTTGCTAATTATATTTCTCCTAGATAGAACCTGATTCTACTTTTCCTAAAAGGGGACTTTGACATTCAACAAATAACTTGATAGAATCCCCCTTATACCATCGAGTTAACTCGAAGTCTATGTCATTAAGAATAGGAGATACATGATGAAGACATATTCTATCAGCGAAGTTGCAAAGGAATTGAATCTTACACCATACGCCTTGCGTTACTACGACAAGGAGGGACTTATGCCTTTTGTAGAACGGACATCTAGCGGAACAAGATTATTTAAAGAATCTGATATCGACGCTTTAAAAATAATTGAATGTCTAAAATCCACCGGGATGCCGATCAAAGAAATTAAAAATTTCATTGATTGGTGTTCTGGTGGGGATTCCACATTACAACAAAGATATGACATGTTTATGGAACGAAAAGCTACTGTAGAAGCACAAATGGAAGAACTAAAAAAAACAATGGAAGTCATTGAACATAAATGTTTATATTACAAAACTGCATTGGATGCTGGAACGGAAAATATTCATAAAAACAATAAAATAGGGAGTCTCATTACTAATCTAACAGAAAAGCACCTGTAATTTAAAACAGACCGAACGGGAAATTCTTCAAAGATGGTAATCGATCAATTAGTAACAAAACAGTATAAGTCAAATGATTTAGTGTTTATTGGGTTCGGCATAATCTGTTCCTTTTCATTATTTAATAATTTATAAAAGAAGGAACGCCGATTTTTTATTTTTCCTGACTACATGTGCCGCTCTATCTATAACTTTGTGAGAGAACGTACTTAAATTAAATTGCCCATTAGATTAACGAAGCGTATTTCCTTCATAAGCAGTTTGAATTTAGAGTAGATATGAAAGGAACTACCAGATTGTAATCAGTAGTCCCTTTCAAGTAGACCATATCAAAAAATGGAGGAGAAAATTATGAAGAAAAAAACATTCCTGTTCTCGATTTTGTCTTTAACCATGACGATTACGGTAGGGGCTACTTCAGCTTCAACAAGTAAAACTAGCGAAAACATCATAATTTCTCAAAGATCAGGCGGAAGCGCAACTGTAGGAGAATCCTTTAATGTTCCTAAAGGTTGGGGGCATGTTAAACTTCGTATGAAGAACCACTCTGATCATCCAGTAAGGGTAAGCTTAACGCACGACAGTTCAAACAAACTATATATTGATGCATTAGTAATCACTCCTCACGATACAGTGACTTGGAAATCTACTGATGAAGGGATTACCAATGGTATGCGTTCTGGAGACTACACACTTCAGTGGAGAGGCAGCGAATATAAAGTTAATGGGGAAACATGGGGAGTAGCTGATTCACAACCTGGAAACCTCTAAATTATTCTAGCTATACAGCTTACCCCTACCGATTAAGTGGGGAGGGTTTAATTATGCGTTGTTCAAGCCAGCAATTGAATTAATCTCCTTAATTGGTCGGCAGAGCTTTTTCGTTGATCGTTTTGAATTTAGAGTAGATGTGAAAGGTTATGCTGGCTTATGTGAACTGTGACTCTCTTGCGGGTCACAGTTCAATTCCTCCATTACGGGTTTCAATTAATTGAGATAAGATACTTGTGCAGATATTGAAACTGCTTGTTTTGTAATAACAACATCATTAAAAAATTTTTCAAACATATGAGCTGGAGCATACAAACATCCGTTATTTTTGGTAACTGGACTGTCCAGGGTTGACTCTCCGGAGAGATTAATAATTTTCAATTTTCCAATGGCTATCATTTTGCTAGAATTATTGTGTAGTGTAACAGATTGAATGTTATCTTCTATGCGTACTTCTTCTTTTTCAGGAAGCCAGAGCACCTTGTATCCTAACGCCTCTGATGTTGTACGCAAAGGGACCATAACTGTACCGTCATTTGCTTTATACGGTGCAGGTATATCAGAATCTGATGGTATTGTTTTGTTGTTGACTGTCAACGTATATTTTGGCACGTAATTGGCGGCGTAAGTGGAAGCAGCCAATGCCGTACAACTTATAATTAACACTGAAAATAACAAGATTTTTTTCATAATAATTGAACCCCTTCTCATTTGTTTGATTTTTAGACGCAATGTATGATGAAAAAGTTACGACAACTCGTGGGAGGACAAGAGCCACTTGCGGGATGAACCATACATATAAAGTGTTAAAGTCCGATATAGACCTGTTTGCAGCTACATTAAGCCAGGTAAGAGTATATGTAGTTCAGTCGTTATGTGAGGATTTGGTATCGGTTGTAGACTACGGAGGAGTAGTGGAGAAATTTTCATCTAAGTCAGTTAAAATCGCCGGAAAGTATAACATGTGAGGGCAGTGTTGAGTTTAGAGTAAGTATGTAGTGCTTTATGCAGATGTAAAAAATACCTTAGTTATCCCGATATAATATATGTAATGAGTTGTCATAAAAAGGCGGGGATTCTAGTTGGTGGTTTTAATGGGTTTTATAGCTGTGCTTTTTATTTTGTTCTTCTCGCTTTGGCTATCGGCTAGGCGTGACAGAAGAGCACCGTAACTATTAAGAGTAGAAAGAGTTGTTTCTTGATTAATAGATTCTACCGGGGAATTGATATGATTTGAATTTAGAGTAGATGTGAGAAAGGACTCCAATCACTGGTATACAGCCAATAAGAGTCCTTTTTGTTGTTTATTTGAATGTTCACTTACTTAAAACGTCAGGATATCTTATCTGTTTTATGTAGGTAATGTAACTTTTCTTGTTTTCTTAGTTCTCCGTCTAAGAATGACGAACATATAAACGATAGCAATCAACAATGACTTTATATAGAGAACGTCATGTAATTGGTGAGAATAGAAAGACAAAACCAAAATAAAAGTAAAGACAGAGATAATAATCCTTACCGCCAGATGATGAATGAACTTTATAAATTTACTATGTTCATTACTTTTTTGAAGATCAATTATTAAATATAGTACAAAAACAGGTATGGCTATCAAAGCTCCTCTTAGTATATCCTCTATTGATTGTGATCTAATTGTAATAAATATTAGATACAACAAAGTAAGCGTACCAAAAGTAATAAAGGAAGTGGCGGAATTTTTTAATTTTAAAAATCCTGCTAACCACCGAACCAGTACTTTGAAAGGATATACTATAAAAATAAGTGCAAACAAGCCTATGAATACTGCCAATATATACTCCATTTTAACTCTCCTTATGTTATTTAGAACTTTGTCCCAACATAATTCTATGCACGTACTATTTTCATTTATTAAACGTCCTCATCTATCCACATCGGTTGCGGGTTTTGCTTTTTTTCTGCCACACATGTTATCGGTATTTCCTGCTATTTTCTTTAAATATTTTGTTCAGATCAAAAAATCATCATTCTGCTGAGAGACAAAGAGAGGTACTTTCGAGAATATTAATTTCTCATAAATATCATTGCTACTTTGTATGCCTCAATATACAATTATAAGGAAGTTGTGGATGAGACCGATTTGAGTGTGGGCAACCTGGTTATTTGTATTACAAAAAATCACAATTTCGGCGAATACCCGTGAATTTCTACGGTTGAAATGTTTTAAAAAACTTTTAAAGTGCATTATGTCCAGAAGAAAGTATATAATTGAACTTCGGCAATACTAAGAACAAGATGTTCTATATTTGAGGTGGATTAACATGAACAGAATTTATCTGGATCATGCCGCATCGACTCCTATGCATCCTGAGGTTGCGCAGACTATGATGGACATCATGATCGGCCAATTCGGCAACGCTTCGAGCGTGCATGCCTTTGGCCGGGATGCCAAGCGCACCGTCAGTGCTGCGCGGGATGCCGTTGCGGCCTCTTTAGGCTGCAAGCCTGAAGAAATCATATTTACAAGTGGAGGGACAGAAAGCGATAATTTGGCCCTGTTCGGGACGGCTACGGCAGATGGACGTACTTCTGGCCACATCATTACGACTGCGATTGAACATCATGCGGTGCTTCATGCTTGCGACGAGCTTGAGAAAGCAGGCTATGAGGTAACCTACGTTCCGGTCAACGACTTTGGGCGTGTCAACCCTGCGGATGTAGAGGCTGCCATACGGCCGGATACGTTTTTAATCAGCATGATGTATGCCAACAATGAGGTAGGCGTCATCCAGCCGATCCATGAAGTAGGACAGATTGCGAGAGAACGCGGCATCATATTCCATGTAGATGCGGTTCAAGCTTTCGGTCATATTCACATAGACTGCCAGAGCCTTCCGATTGATTTGCTTAGCGTATCTGGTCATAAGATTAACGGCCCGCAAGGGATGGGAGCCTTGTATATCCGTCAGGGTACACGCATCCAACCGCTGATGCATGGTGGACTCCAGGAGAAGAAACGCCGTGCCGGTACCGAAAACATCGCGGGAATTGCTGGTCTGGCAAAAGCCGCAACGCTGGCCAGTGCGTCCATAGAGGAACGTTCGGCTTACGATACAACGCTTCGTCAAACCTTGTTGAAAGCATTGGGAGACACTTTGGGAAGCGATGCTTTTGTGATCAATGGTGATCCGGAGCATTCTTTACCGAATGTCCTGAATGTTAGCTTCCCGGCCATTGGTACGGAAACCATGCTGATGAATCTCGATATGGAAGGAATTGCAGCGGCCAGCGGTTCAGCCTGCACTTCCGGGTCTCTGGAGCTGTCACATGTACTGCAGGCGATGAATCTTCCTGAAGATGTTTTGAAATCAGCGATTCGCTTTAGCTTCGGTTTGGGTAATACTACGCAAGAAATGGAATACACGGCCAAGAAAATTGAAACCATATGGAAGCGGCTGCGTACTAGGTACTAGGGTTTTCCCTGCATTTTAATAAGAAGGGAGGCGGTTTTCCATTTCATTGCATGAACGGAAGCAAGGTCTGACAGGCATGTACGAAAAGGACCGCACCTTCGTTCGGATTTGCAGAATGAGGAGGTACCCTATATATGAGGCTTCAAGATATGATCGGGCTCTCCGTTTTCGATGTGGAGGACGGAAAGCAGATTGGTAAAATACATGACTTTATGGTGACAGCTGATTGGAGAATTACGGGGATCGAGTTGGAGGGCAAAGGCCTTTTCTCTTCTCAAGTGAAAGTGATTGCTTGGGATGACATTGTTGCTTATGGTGAAGATGCGATCATGATTCGCAATCAGCAGGCGGTCCGTAAAACGGAAGCTAGTCATATACGCCATACGTACTTGCTTGGACCCGGTAAACTGAAGGATTTATCCGTGCTGACAGAAGAAGGGCTTATGCTCGGACACATTTCGGATGTTTATTTCGATCAGGAAATGGGCAATAACATAATAGGCTTGGAAATCAGCGATGGTTTTGTATCGGATATGATAGAAGGGCGGAAATGGCTGCCCTGCACCGAAGATATGTCCATCGGGGAAAATGCTGTCATGGTGCCCCCGTTAAGCGAGCAGCGTCTGGAAAAAGCCATATATTCTGTTAATGGATAGGGTGAGTTTATTGAGATGTCCGAATTGTAATTCGAAAGATATCGGCAAAATCGGCTCCCATCAATTTTATTGCTGGGGATGCTTTATCGAACTTCAGGTGAATGGTGAGAAAATGTCCGTCTACCAGGTAGAAGAGGATGGAACGCTTAGTTCGTTGGACGACCTGTTCTTCGGAGATGAAATGGTGCAACAGGACTTGCCGCAGATCCACGCTTCTTCTTAAGCTTTACGCACGGAGCGGACAGGCTGTCTACTATGCTGTATCAAAATAACGAAGAGGGTGACCCCCGGTGGCTGTATTGGCCTGGGAGTCACCCTCTTTTGTTTGCACAGTTTTGCAAAGACACCAGTGCTTAAAGTTTAAAGCGTTTGACCTCTTCCAGCAGAAGATCTGCGTGCGAATCGAGTTTGGCGGAAAGGTCGGCAATATTGTTCATAGAATGGCCTTGTTCTTGGACGGAGGAAGCGACTTCCTCGGTAGAAGCTGCACTTTGTTCAGAGACGGCGACCACGCTGGAGATAACATCGGAAATATGTCCAGCATTCACGCGGAGTTGATCCGTCGCGGCGGAAACGTCCTCAATTTGGGTAAGCATATGCTGAGAAGCTCCGCGGATGGATTCAAACGCCTGTCTCGTTGCGGTGGCTGCCTGCTCCTGTTCAGCAGTTACAGTAAGAGCCTTTTTCATTTCCTCCGCGCTTCGTAGTCCTGCAATTTTGATTTCTTCCAGCTTATTCATGATACTGTCACTGGAACTACCCGCTTGTTCTGCCAGCTTCCGCACTTCCCCTGCGACGACGGCAAAGCCTCGTCCGTGTTCCCCCGCTCTTGCTGCTTCAATGGACGCATTGAGGGCCAGCAGGTTTGTTTGTGCAGCGATATCGTGGATAGCACCGGCCAATCGCTCGATATCCTGAGTTTTTAGAGCGAGCGAATCTACTGCTTCTCCTGCCGCAGTCGTCGTTTGTCTGGACTCCGCTGCCAGCTTTGCTTGACGCTCGGCTGTTTCATACCCTGCGATCACGGCAGAATCTGTTTCGAACACGGCAGTTTGGGTCCGGTTGACTCTTTCCCCAATCAGGTTGATAGAGTCTGTCATGTAAGTCAGCTTCTCAGATCCGGAATACACGGCCTCCGCCTGATCGCTCGCTCCTTGAGCAAGCTCCTGAACTGCACTGGCGATTTGTGACGCTATGGTTCCCGTATCTTTGGCGTGCTGGTGCATATCATGCGAAGCTGAGCTGACATCGGCGGCTGTATCTGCTACTTTACGCAACAGGTTAGAGAGATTGTCCGACATGATATTAAAATCCGTACCCAGACTGGCGATTTCATCCTTACCCTTAATATCCACTCGTGTTGTCATATCCCCTTCAGCTACCCGTTTGACGTTCACTTGAAGCTTCCGAATCGGCTTGATAAAGCTGTTTGCCGCCCAGATCGCCAGCAGCATGGCAACGACGAAAATAATAGCAACAGTAATCAACATTTGGTTGCGAGTGGAGTAGTATTCCTGAAAAGCAATATCTTTTGAAATAGACAATCCTACAATCCAGCCTGTGCTGGGCATCTTTTTAAAATAAAGCTGGCGCTCACTGCCATTGTAGCTGTAGTCTGTTTTTCCCGAAGGGGCGCTCAGCAGGGCTGCAGTTGACGAACCTAACTCGGGCGTATCCTTGAGATTTTTACCAGCCAGCTTGCTGTCTGGATGTGCGATCACGACTCCGTTTTGGTCAATCAGAAATGCATAGCCTAATCCGTTCAGGTTTATGTCTTTAATGATTTTTGTCATATCGTTTAACAAAATATCTTCACTGACAACCCCGGTGATGGATCCATTGGAATCCTTGAGAGGCTTGGCAATCGAGATGGTGAAATCGGTGCTGGCTGCATCAATATATGGTGAGGAATAAAATACATCCCCTTTGGCTTTGGCATCCTTGTACCACGGACGGGCGCGAGGATCATAGCCTGCTTCAAACCAGCCGGAGCCATCCCAGTAGGTTCCATCCTCAAGTCCAGCATAAATGTTAGCGATACTTTGATCCTTATAATTTTGAAAGGCCGCTTTCAGGGAAACTAATTTGACATCTGAAGGTATATCAGCTGATTGCAATCCAGCAGCCAGCGTTTCGATTATTTTGGCGTTCCCGCGTGTCCATCCGTCGAGCTGATTGACGGTTTCGGAGGCTGTACTGTTCATAAGCTCTTGGATATCATGGTTGGCCTGATTTTTAATGCTTGTCATGCTAATAACGGACAAAGGCCCGGCTGCAACGACAACGATACATGCAAAAAGGAGAATAAGTTTCATTTTTAAGTTCATGTAACGACCTCCGATGATTCAGAAATGTGAAAGCTTAATATAGTTCTTTGTACTTATATCGACAGATGGAATGACATTGTTAATTATTTTCCTCCTTGTTCATCATTTTTTTACAATGGTTATTAATGGCACCTTCATACTCAGGGGAAGGATTAAAGTAGAGATACAGGCATATACTTAAGGAAGGCTAGTCCGGTAAGGGGGCACAATATGGAGCAATTAACGAAAAGTAGACTGTTCCGGTACGGAATATGGACGCTGCTGGGACTTGTCATTCTATATTTTATCTGGCTGCTGCGACCTTTGTTTTTGAATCTGTATGATTTTCTGAAAACAATCATTGCTCCGTTTGCGGTAGCGATGATCATTTCCTATGTTCTCAATCCGATTGTCAGTATGCTGGGCGGTCGCAAGGTGCCTCGAAGTGTAGCCGTGCTGCTTATCTATGCTGTATTTTTGGCCAGCCTTGTTGTCATTTTGATGAATCTGATCCCGATGTTTATTGAACAACTGGATGAGCTGAATGAGCATTTGCCTGAACTGACCCTGCATGCACAGGGAATCATGTCGAATATGGATAGCGGCATTTTGCCTCAAGGGGTGCGAACCGGGATGAACCAATGGTTTTTTCAACTGGAGAACCGTATGGCCACGGGAATTTCTAATTTCATGGATAACATTGGTAGCATGATCAACTTGCTGTTCAATGTATTCATTGTGCCATTTCTCATTTTTTATATTTTAAAGGATTTTGAAGTGTTTGAGCGGACGATTGTGTCTTATCTCCCGCGTTCTCGCCGTAAGGCGATTGTAACGGTGCTTAAGGAAATTGATCAGGCGCTTGGCAACTATGTCAGAGGACAACTGCTGGTATGCGTCATTATCGGCGTAATGGCTTATATCGGATATATGCTGATTGGTATGCCTTATGCACTGTTGCTGGCAGGTGTGGTGGCGATTTTTAATATTGTTCCGTATTTAGGTCCTTTTTTGGGTGCTGCTCCGGCGATAGTTATGGCTTCTACGGTTTCCTTCAAAATGGTATTGTTGGTTGCGGTTGTGAACACCTGTATTCAAATACTGGAAAGTAATGTAATTTCCCCTCAAGTAGTCGGACGAACCTTGCATCTGCATCCGATAGCTATCATATTTGCCCTGCTGGTGGGTGGAGAAATAGCGGGAGTTACCGGCTTGATTTTGGCAGTTCCAGTGATGGCCGTATTGAAGGTAGCGCTTCAGCATTTTTTTGCATATTATATGAAGCGTAAACCGGTCTGATTTTGTATGTTTTCCTAATGCATCCTGTCTGAAATCGCGTTGACACGGCTAAATGACACGGATATACTAAATTGAGTATGTTTAAATGTGTTTATCCAGTAGGGAAAGCTCATTTCGGAGTGCGGGCTGAACCCGCCGGGATGCTCCCGTTACCAGTGAAAAGAAGGCGATCGCTCGTCCGTTAAACAGATGCCTGAGTGTGCAGCTTGTACATGTGGTATTTCGTATAGAGGGGACGGCGATAACCAGGGTGGTACCGCGATACAATCGTCCCTGATCCGTTCAGGGGCGTTTTTCTGTTTTTATGGCCTGTGCCAAGAACAAGTGACACCATAACTAGGAGGCTATTTATATGAAAGCTAGTGAAATCCGCTCCAAATGGCTGGAGTTTTTTGAAAGCAAGGGACATGTGATTGAACCAAGCGCACCGCTTGTTCCTCATAAAGATCCTTCCCTGCTGTGGATTAATGCGGGCATGGCGCCGCTCAAGCCTTATTTTGACGGACGTGTGAAGCCTGAAAATCCACGTATCGCCAATTCACAGAAATGCATTCGTACGAATGACATTGAAAATGTCGGCAAAACGCGCCGTCACCACACTTTTTTCGAAATGCTTGGCAACTTTTCCATTGGCGACTATTTTAAAGAAGAGGCCATTACATGGGCATGGGAGTTTCTGACTGATCCCCAATGGATTGGCTTTGATCCGGAGCGTCTGGCTGTAACCGTGTATCCTGAAGATGAAGAAGCGTACAAGCTGTGGAACGAAAAAGTCGGTCTGCCTGCTGAACGTATTATCAAATTGGAAGACAACTTCTGGGACATCGGCGAAGGCCCTTGCGGACCTTGTACGGAAATCTTTTATGATCGCGGCGAAGCCTACGGCAGCGACATGACGGACCCTGAAATGTATCCGGGTGGAGAGAACGAGCGTTACCTGGAAGTATGGAATCTCGTATTCTCACAATTCAACCATAACAAAGACGGCAGTTATACGCCGCTTCCAAACAAAAATATTGATACAGGAGCCGGCCTGGAGCGTTTTGCATCCATTTTGCAAAATGTGGATTCCAATTTTGACACAGATATTTTTCAGCCGCTCATTCAGAAAACAGCTGCAATGGCAGGAGTCAAATATAACGAAAATGTGGACAGCGACGTGGCTCTTAAAGTCATTGCCGACCATGTTCGTACCGTAGCTTTTGCGATTGGCGATGGTGTACTGCCTTCTAACGAAGGACGGGGCTATGTTATTCGCCGCTTGTTGCGCCGGGCTGTGCGTTACGGCAAAATGCTCGGTATGAACCGTCCATTTATGTTTGAACTGGTGGAAACGGTTGGGGATATAATGGGTGTGTACTACCCTGAAGTGGTGGACAAGCGTGATTTCATCATCAAGGTGATCAAAACCGAAGAGGAACGCTTCCACGAAACACTGACAGACGGATTGGCTATTTTGGCTGATATCAGCGCTCAGGCGAAGGCGGAAGGCCGCGATATGATTAGCGGAGCAGACGCATTCAAACTGTACGATACGTACGGGTTCCCATTTGACCTCACCGAGGATTATGCGGATGAGCAGGGCTTGAAAGTCGACCGTGAGGGTTTTGATGAAGCGATGCAGGAGCAACGCAAACGTGCGCGTGATGCTCATCAGGACAATGCCAGCATGAAGATTCAGGGCGGAGCTTTGTCCGACTTGGCGGTTAAAAGTGAATTTGTTGGATATAATGACCTCGTAACTGAGTCTAAAATTGTGGCGATTGTATATGAAGATGTGCTGGTGGACAGTGTTAGTGAAGGACAGACATGTCAGGTCGTGCTGGATGTGACTCCTTTTTATGCCGAAAGTGGCGGACAAGTCAGTGACCAGGGTTTGCTGCGTGGAGGTACGGTGACTGCGAAGGTCGAAGGACTGTTCAAGGCACCACAAGGCCAGCATGTGCATCAGGTCGTTGTAGAGGCCGGTGAGCTGAACGTTGGCGATACGGTGAAAGCAGAAGTAGATCAAGCCTTGCGTGGGGCAATTGAGAAAAACCATACGGCTACACATTTGCTGCACAAAGCGCTTAAAGAAGTACTGGGTGACCATGTCAATCAGGCAGGTTCTTTGGTAGAGCCTGGGCGTCTGCGTTTTGACTTCTCCCATTTTGGAAGCATTACAGCGGAAGAGCTGGCGGATATTGAGTTGCGGGTAAACCGTGCGATCTGGAGCCAATTGAATGTGAATATTGAACTGAAGCCGATTGAGGAAGCCAAGGCAATGGGTGCGATGGCGCTGTTCGGTGAAAAATACGGAGATATCGTGCGGGTCGTTAAGATAGGCGATTACAGCATCGAGCTGTGCGGTGGCTGTCATGTCAGCAATACCTCGCAAATCGGACTGTTCAAGCTTGTCAGCGAGAGCGGTATCGGATCAGGTGTGCGTCGTATTGAAGCGGTAACCGGGCGTATTGGCTTTGAATATATGGAAGGACAATTGGAGCTGTTGAAGGTATCGGCCGGGCTGGTTAAATCCAAGCTATCCGAGGTGCCGAAGCGCATTGAGTCCTTGCAGCAGCACATTAAAGACCTTAGTCGTGAAAATGAATCGCTGCAAAGCAAGCTAAGCGCTATTGAGGCAGGTCAACTGACGGATCAGGTGGTACAAGTTGGTGGAGTACAACTGTTGGCTGCACGCGTACAGGCTTCCAGTATGGACGCTTTGCGTGCCATTGCCGATGAGTTGAAAGGGAAACTTCCGGCTGCTGTGCTGGTGCTCGGCGCTGCGATGGACGACAAAGTCAATTTTGTCGTAGCTGTACCTGCAGAGCATACGAAGGCAGGACTTCATGCAGGCAAGCTCGTGAAGGAAATTGCTGCCGTATGCGGCGGTGGTGGTGGCGGACGTCCTGATATGGCACAAGCAGGAGGCAAGGATGCCAGCAAGCTGGACGAAGCGCTTCAACGTGCCCACGAACTGGTGGCGGCAGCTTCTCAAGGATAAAGTTCGATAATTTTTGCGGATTTTTGGAAAAAAAACGGGCTAAGACATTTCCTTGAAGGGCTTTGCTTATGGTATGATGTATAAGAATAAGCTGGCATAAACATGTACACATGTTTTGTGGAAGCGAGGTGTCAACAATGGATTCCATGGACAAAACGGTCAAATTTAATGTCAAGGCGGATGAGAAGGAAGCTTCTGCTCAGGAAATTTTGTTGACCGTATATGATGCTTTGGTAGAAAAGGAATACAATCCAATCAATCAGATTGTCGGGTATTTGTTATCAGGTGATCCTGCTTATGTGCCGCGGCATAATAATGCCAGAAGCTTGGTACGTAAAAAAGAACGCGATGAATTGATTGAAGAGTTGGTTCGTTTCTATCTGGCGAAGCACCGTTAGGAGACAGGCATGAAAGTAATGGGATTGGATTACGGGGACCGCCGGATCGGGGTCGCCGTAAGTGATGCCTTCGGCTGGACCGCCCAAGGATTGGAAGTCATAGAACGACGTGGTGACGACAGTGAGTTCGGTAAAATTGCAGATTTAATCCGTGACCATGAAATCGGTGAGGTGGTTGTAGGCTTGCCGAAAAATATGAACGGAACCGTGGGTCCACGCGGTGAGATTTGCATTGAGTTTGCCGACCGACTCAAGGAGTTGCTAGGATTACCCGTTCACCTTTGGGATGAACGGCTGACGACGCGTTCGGCAGAGCGTGCGCTTCTGGAAGCCGACGTCAGCCGAAAAAAACGCAAGCAGGTGATAGATAAGCTAGCAGCAAGCCTGATCTTGCAAAACTATTTGGACGCACACAGTACAAGGTGAGGGGGATATCGTAATGGCTGAAAATCAAGTGGGTATGGAAGAAGAGCCGGAAATTATTTATATTGCCGATGACGAGGGCAACGAAGAAGAGTTCGAGGTCATTATGAAGTTTGAGGTAGACGGTTCCGAAGCGAAGTACATGATGGTTGCGCCAGTGGACCCTGAAGCTGATGAGTCCGATGTTTACGCCTTCCGTTATGAGGAAGAAGGCGATGATATTAAATTGTATGTGATCCAAGACGATGCCGAGTGGGAAATCGTTGAAGAGACCTTTAATACATTTGTCGAAGAAGAGGACGAGGAAGACGGGAAATGACGAACTATTCACGTGAAGACCTAAGCTGGACCTCTGATTTAAAGGAAGCGTTCGACGGTGATGTAGAGTTGCAGGATGAACAGGGTCATGCGGTACGCATGGAGCTGGAAGCAGAGTTCAAGGTAGGTAATCAACGGTACGCCGTATTACGTCGACCTGGGGCTGCTGCAGGCGAGCATGAGCTATATCATGTGAGCTCATCTACAGACGGCGAAGTCTCCATCACCACCATCGAAGATGATGACGAGTGGGAAGATATTTCTGAGCTGTACGATGAATGTACGCTGCCGGAGCTGTAAGGCTGGATTACGAGGAGATCAAACCTGAAAGGGCGGACCTGTCCGCCCTTTTTGGCTGTGAAGGAGTTGAGTGGAAGTGAAGCGAAGGACGAGGATGACCACGCTGTTGTTGCTGCTTGTTATCATAGCAGGAGGAGCAGCTTTCTATATTTGGAGTGCTATACAGCCTGTTCAGCCGAAAACGCAGCCTGTAGCATTTACAGTTGTGAAGGGAACAGGAACCTCAGCTATTGCAGATACCTTGGAACAAAAGGGACTTATACGTAATGCGCTTGTGTTTAAGGCTTATGTAAAATTCAAACAACAGGGAAATGCATTACAGGCCGGGAATTATGAGGCGCAGCCTGGCATAACCTTTGATCAACTGATTGCCAAGCTATCGGTAGGGGACGTTGTCAAAGAGGAAATGATTCGTTTTACAATCCCGGAAGGTTATACGATCAGACAAATGGCTGATAAGCTGCAAAAGGAAGGACTGGCGGATCGGGCGCAATTTTTGCAGCTGGCCAACGAGCCGTCCGCTTTTGACGTTTCGCTGGTGCGGGATATTCCGAAGCAGGCAGGGCTCCGCTATGCGCTGGAAGGTTATCTTTTCCCCGAAACCTATGAGCTGAAAAAAGGCAGCACAACCAAGGATATTGTTCAGGCGATGCTGGAGCAGACGCAAAAGCGTCTGGATACCCTACCCGATTTGGATGCCAAGCTGAAGCAGCGGGGCGAAACACTGCATCAACTGCTAAGTGTTGCATCTCTGGTGGAGCGCGAGGTGGTTGTGGATGATGAACGGCCTCTAGTGGCTGGAGTTATTTATAACCGACTCAAGCAGGACAAGAAGCTGGAAATTGACGCTACTGTTCAATATATGCTGGATAAGCAAAAGGAACGGCTGTATTTCAAGGACTTGGCTGTAGATAGTCCTTATAATACGTATTTGCACCCGGGACTTCCGCCAGGGCCGATTGCAAGTCCGAGCTTGAAATCAGTGGTGGCGGCCTTACAGCCGGCAGCTACGGATTATTTATTTTATGTGACCAAAAAAGACGGGACACATGAACATTTGTTTGCCGCCACGTACAAAGAACATTTGCATAACATTCAGGTAAGTAACCGTAAGACAAAATAGGAGGTGAGCCTATGGCTTACAAACCCGAACTGCTGGTAACCGCCAGCTCTCTGGAGGATGCCCGCCATATGCTGGAGGCCGGAGCGAACGCATTGCTTATTGGAGATGACCGCTTTGGCATGCGGCTGCCGGGACATTTTACACCGGATCAAATCCGTGAGGTTGTAGAAGAAGCACGGAAGCATGCGGCGCAGGTATATGTATCTATGACAAATTTGATGACGAACGAGCTGTTGCCGCTCCTCTCTGAATATGTGCAGACACTCGCCGGATGCGGTATAGATGCCATTGAGTTTAATGATCCATCGGTACTCATGGCGGTAAAGGAGTATGCACCCCATCTGAAGCTGTTTTGGAACGGAGAAATGATTTCCACCAACTTCGCAACCGCCAACTATTGGGGTGAGAAGGGCGCTTCGCGCGTTATTTTGGCTCGTGAGCTCAGTATGGACGAAATTACGGAGATGATTCCGAAGCTGAACATCGAGGCACAGGTTCAAGTACATGGCATGACTAATATTTATCATTCCAAGCGTAAGCTTGTGCAAAGCTATATGCTGCATCAGGGACGCCCTGTAGAAGGCGATCTGGGCAGGGAGCGCGGCTTGTTCCTGATTGAAGCCGAGCGGAAGGAAGAGAAGTTCCCCATTTATGAGGATATGAACGGGACACATATTATGAGCTCGGATGACTTCTGTATCATGGAGGATTTGCATATTCTGATGGAGGCTGGCGTTCACAGCTTTAAAATCGAAGGACTGTTAAAACCTACCGCTTACAATGTGGCAGTTGTTCGTGCTTATCGTCAAGCCATTGACACCTATACAGCCGATCCGGAAGCTTATGCGTATGATGAAAGTTGGCTGGATGAGGTTCGCCGTCTGCAAGACCCTGAACGGGAGCTATCCTTCGGATTTTTCTATAAAGAGCAGGTTTATTAATATTACATGAACACACAAGGGGGGAACGTCATGGGAACGTTGACCAAAACAAGAAAATATAATGGCAAGCGGAATCGTCTGGATAAGCCGGAGCTATTGGCTCCTGCCGGAAATCTGGAAAAGCTGAAGTTTGCAGTTCACTATGGCGCGGATGCTGTATATATTGGTGGACAAAAATACGGTTTGCGTTCTAACGCTGACAATTTCAGTTTTGAGGAAATGCGGGAAGGTGTGGAATTTGCCAATAAGTACGGTGCCAAGGTGCTTGTGGCCACGAACATCTATGCTCACAATGAAGATATTGCCGGAATCGAGGAATATCTGCGCAATCTGTACGAGGCAGGCATTCATGCTGTGATTGTTGCTGATCCGGCCATTGTATCTGTGGCATTGCGTGCTGTTCCGGGATTGGAAGTGCATTTGAGCACACAGCAGTCCACACTGAACTGGCAAGCAGTAAAGTTCTGGAAGGACGAGGGACTGCCACGTGTTGTCTTGGGACGTGAGACCAGCCTGGAGGAAATTGAGGAAATTAAAAAGCATGTGGACATTGAGATTGAAGCTTTTGTCCATGGTGCGATGTGTTCTTCATTCTCTGGTCGCTGCGTGCTGTCCAATCATTTTACAGACCGGGATTCCAACCGTGGGGGATGCTGTCAGTCTTGCCGCTGGAAATACGACCTGTTCGAGGATGCTCGTCCGGGCGAGGTGTGGATATCTGAGGAAGAGGCGCAGGATAGCAATGTGCTGAAACAGTTCCAGCTTGGTGTTAACCAGCTTCCGCTATTTGAAGAAAGCGATAATGCGTTTACTATGGGTTCCAAGGACTTGTGCATGATTGAAAATATTCCCGATCTGATTGATGTGGGTGTAGACAGCTTTAAAGTGGAAGGACGCATGAAGTCCATTCATTATGTAGCTACGGTCGTGAATGTCTATCGTCAAGCCATTGATTCCTATATGGCTGATCCTGAAAATTATGTGCTCAAGCCAGAATGGATTGAAGAGATTAACAAGGCAGCCAATCGTCCGCTGAATACAGGCTTTTTCTACGATACACCGGATCATGAGGATCATATTTATGAGCCAGAGGAAAAAGCAGTGCCTTACGATTTTGCCGGACTGGTTATGGATTATGATTCTGCGAGTGGTATCGCAACGATTCAGCAGCGCAATCATTTTAAACCGGGGCATGAAATTGAATTTTTTGGTCCGAACGGAACGTTCTTTAAACAAAAGGTCGGAACGATCTGGGATGAGGAAGGCAATGAGCTGGATGCTGCCCGTCACCCGCTTCAACGGATTAAAATGAAGGTAGATCAGCCTGTATCGTATTTTGATATGATGCGTAAAAAGAAGTGAATAGGCCCTAAGTCGCGGGTGAAAAGATGCAAAAGTCTCTCCTATCGGTTGGAGAGGCTTTTTTTTGAATACCTTTCTAGGAAAAAAGTTTCACAAAATTTAGTCATTCCTCAAAGGAAAGCTACACTCCGTGTCGAATAGTTCCGATAGATGTTATATAGATAACAGATACATAATGGATGATGTGGAACAAGAAACTAATCATATAGTGGTAGGTGAGAGGAATGGGTTTTCGGAAAAAAGAGGGGAACACAACAAAGAGGCAACCAAAGAAAACGAATCTCATGAAAGGCAGCAAGGTGACAACGGATAAAGGGGCACAAATGGTTAGGGTGTCCTCGAAGGTTCTCCCTTGGGTAACTAAAGCCACTCGTAAAGGCGCATCTAAATTAAAGCGCTTACTTAAGACGGAAAAGTACAGCAAGGATTTCATGCATTTGGTCAAAAACTATAATCCGATCCGTTCAGTTGGGATGAAATTGTTCCTGATCTTTTTTGCGGCAATTATGTTATTTGTGGTCAGCTTAGGGATGCTCTCATACTACAAGGCTAAAAGTACGATTGAGCAAAATGCGGCTACAGCCTATCAGCAAACCGTTCAGCAAACTTCGGAAAAGCTGGATATTATTCTGGAACGTTTTCAGGATACCTCAACACAGGTATTTTTTGATACAGAATTAAGTGATCAGCTGCAAAAGGCGGCGAAGCAAGAAAAAAACTCTTTTGAATCTTTTGTTGCGATGGGTGAAGTAAACAAGAAGCTAACGAATCTTGCTTTCACGAATAAAGCGATTGATTCATTATATTTGTACCCGGAAGAAGCCAGTTTAGCTGCGATGGGCACAGGAACACAAAAGGATGTACGGCAGGAAGCGTGGTTTAAGGATATTCTGAAAAACAAGGGAATTGTTTGGTTGCCTACGCAGGTGAATGACAATGGAAGCAAGACCTTTCGTCTGGCACGCTCCATGAACAGTATGTCCGGGCTCGGAGGGACCTACGTTCTGGTTATGGATTTAAAGTCCAGTGTGGTGGAGGACGAGTTGAAAAGTGTTAATTTGGGCTCAGGCAGTATGATCAGCCTTGTGACAGACAAGGGTGAATTTGTAGGCTCTAACATAGATAGCTTGTCAGGAGGAAAGAAAAATCTGGATTACGTTTCCAAGCTTGAAGGGATCGAAGGAACTCAATTTATGGAGCAGGAAGCAAATGGGGAAAAGCAAAATGTGCTTACGGTTCATAATACGCTGGGAACCTCCAAGTGGATTCTCGTGGGTGTAGTACCTGTATCAGAGCTGGTTAAAGACGCTAGGGGGATTTTAACGACGACCTGGATATTTGCTGCGGTGGCTGCACTCATTGCATTGTTCATTGGCCTGTGGATCGTACGCCTTGTGGCGCGTCCGTTGACCCATTTGAAAAATTTAATGGTCGAAGGTGCCAAAGGTAACTTGCAGATCCGAACGAACTACAAGGCTCAGGATGAAATCGGCCAGTTGTCTGTCAGCTTTGACATGATGATGGAGCAAATTACATTGCTGGTAGAACAGACGAACGTGTCGGCTCAGGAGGTTCTGAATACAGCGACGGAACTGAGTGATGCCTCGAAGAAGACGGCTATTTCAGCCAAGGAAATTGCAGCCGCAACTGAGGAAATCGCTCATGGTTCCACCAGTTTGGCAACAGAGGCTGAACGTGGCAGCGGACTAACCGGGAATATATCTCAGCAAATGGATGTGGTGATGGCTTCTAATCATGAAATGAGCTTGGCCGCACGGGAGGTTGAACAGTCCAGTGAAAAAGGGACGGTTCAGCTGAAAAGCCTGTTAAGCAAGACGCGGGTTACGGAAGAAACTACGCATGCTCTGGTAGGCAAGGTAGATGAGCTGAAGCAGACAACTTCCGATGTTTTTAAGGTGCTGGACGTATTACAGGATATTGCTAAACAAACGAATATTCTATCGCTGAATGCGACGATTGAAGCGGCACGGGCGGGAACCGCCGGACGTGGCTTTATGGTGGTGGCGAATGAGGTTCGGCAGCTGGCTGAGCAATCACGTCAAGCTATTCATACAGCTTCAGGAATTATTAACAACATCATCAATGAGATGAATGAAACGGTGCAGGCGTTATCCGAGGTGTATCCACTGTTCCGTGAGCAGATGGGAGCCGTACAGGTGACGACGGACATTTTCCAATCGGTGCAGCAGCAAATGGGAGAATTTGCGCTTCGATTGGGAACGGTCACCTCATCCATTCAGGAATTGAGTGAATCGCAGACAACTTTATCTGAGGCAATGACCAATGTAAGTGCAGTAGCCGAGCAGTCTTCGGCCACTTCGCAGGAAGTCGCTTCCCTGAGTAATGAGCAGGCCAATATCGGTAATCAACTGGTAGGCTTGTCTGATAAGCTGGAAGGCGTATCCGTGAAGTTGAAGGAGCAGCTTTCGCGGTTTACGGTGTAAATGTAACAGAATTGATGTATTGCTGATTTTATGATAATGGCAGGAAACCCATTTCCGTGTTCAAAAGCGGAATGGGTTTTCTTTTTTAGCTACAGGACATACTACTGGAAAAAGATGAAAGAAGGATGCGTGTGCCGAGGCGTGGCAACAGCTTCATGCGAAAACGTCGAATTGCATATATGGCCTTGGGAATGATGGTGCTGCTGCTTATTTTACTATTCCGGCTGGCTTGGGTTCAGGGGACGGCGGGGATACATATGTCTGCTTATGGGGGACATTCGCTGAAGGAAATGTCTATGCGTCAGCGTCAGGAGGGAATTGCTATCGACTCCGGGCGTGGACAGCTCACGGATCGACATGGACAGCCCTTGACGGGTGGTGTCGTATGGGCGCCAGTGCTTTTTCCCGACGTTGATGGCAAAGCGGCTCTCCATGGCGAAGAGCTCGCCAGGTTGCTGCGGACGAACAAGAAGCAGTTGCTGACACAGTGGAAAGGCCTGCAATCACCGCTAATATGGCGGGATGGGCGCGGAGAGCCCGTACAAATCAGGCCGAATGAAGCGAGCAAGCTGCTGAAGCTGGTCCCTTCGCTCATCGAGCTTGTTCCTTATGCGAAACGCTACACGGATCTCCCCACTGGCAGGCAATGGCTTGGCTTTTTGTATGAGCGTGGCGACCGAGTGGGTGAACTGCCAATTGGCGCAGCCGGGCTGGAAAGAACGCTGGAGCCGCTGCTGAGTGGCGTAGGTAAAACATTCGTCTCCCGGTTTGTGGATGCGCAGCGTCGTCCGCTGGCTAATGTATCGCTGCAGGTAAGTACTCCAGCCAATGCTCACTATCCGCTACAGGTGCAGACCACCATTGATCTTTCCTTACAGGAGCAGCTGGAAAAACTGACGGAAGCCAATCACCTGGCAGAAGGTGCGGTGGTTGTACTTGATGCCGGTAATGCGGATGTGCTGGCGATGGTGTCTCGTCCTTTTTATAATCCCGTTCGTGTCGATCCGCAGCAGACAACAGACTGGTCGAATCGCGCGCTCAAGGCGGTAACCCCGGGTTCCATTTTTAAACTGGTTACGGCTGCGGCTGCACTTGAATCAGGTGTTGTCCAACCGAAGGAGCAGTTCCATTGCGATGGAACCTATGGCAAGTACGGTTTGACTTGCTGGAAAAAAGAAGGACACGGCACCATGAACCTGGAAGAGGGGCTTGCCGTATCCTGTAATATCGTGTTCGCTCATCTTGGCGAACGGCTTAAGCCTGAGCAAATTCAGGCTACGGCCTCTGTGCTGGGGTTGAGCCGAACAGTGGGCTGGCAGGAGCGGAATCTTGCAGGGCTGCCGCAATTCAGACCGCTGGATCACGAGGAAAAGGGAGCCGTATTCGGCTCCCATACTCATGCGGTAGATCGGGGCGTACGTGTACAGACAGCGATCGGTCAGCGCGATGTGCTGGTCACGCCCCTCCAAGCTGCCAATCTCATCGTCACCTTGCTGCATGACGGCCAGGTGCATGCTCCACGCCTTGTGAATCGCATCAGCTACGCAGATGGTGGCACCATGCTGGACCTGCCTGCTCATGCTTCACCTGCACCCCAGGGAAGCCACCCGATTCATGCCTCCACGGCCCATACGCTTCGCGCGGCGATGGAAGAAGTGGTGGCCCACGGTACAGGGGTATCCTTGCGTGATAAATTATGGCATCTGGCTGGGAAATCGGGTACAGCCCAAGCCTTAAAGGACGGCCGTCCCGTAAATCACCAATGGTTTATCGGTTATGGTCCGGTAGAGCGACCTCGTTATGCTGTTGCCGTCCTGGTGCAAAATGCGCCAAAGCACTCTGCCAATCGGGCTACTGTACTGTTCGGACAGGTGATGGATCTGCTGGCTCAATTCTCTTCAGCTCCACGAGCAGTCTCACGGTCCTCCTCCTGAATTTTGACAATAAACGGGGGCTCATCAAATTCTTCTGTCGGAAACCGAATCCATTGTTGCAGATAGCCTTGCTGCCACAATTCCTTGAGTAAAATAATCAGAATCGGAGATAAGATTAATCCGGCCAATCCGAAAATGGATAACGATATAATGGCAAAGGAAAGCATCAGATAGGCAGATGAGACACCGATGGAATTTCCAGTAATTTTAGGCTCTGCCAGCTGGCGGACGATCACCGCGACAGCCATGACAATAAGCAGCCCGATAGCCAAGCCCGTATTCCCTGTGATGAACAAATACACCGCCCATGGAATAAAAATAACAGGTACACCCAGCAAGGGCAAAATATCAAACAACGCCGCCATAAGTGCCAATGACAGGGCATTATCCACTTGCAAAATGAGTAAACCTATAAATACAAGAATAAAGGTAATCCCTACCAGTAAGGCTTGAGCCTTCAGAAAGGCGGAGATCGCTTTAAGCACGTGATTTTTTAGAAAAAGGTAAGCCGTTTTTAGTGTCTTGGGAGTTTTACTACGGGCAATTCCCTTCCAGAGATTAATTTCCATGCTTAAAAAGAACGCTAAAATGATTGCGACAGCAAAATTGCCCATAAAAACAGTGAAGGAGCTGAGAAATTGTATGAAAAAGGATAACCCGAGCTGTGCCCACTTGGTAGCAATCGTGGTCGCAGTCGCAAAATATTCATTCACATGTTCGGTAACACCCGAAGGTAAAGCAGCAATTTTATCTTGAGAAAGATGAAGAAATCGCGTGAATTCTGTTTGGATAATCTGGGTATAATGTGGGAGATTTTGCGCGACTTTCGTAAATTGCGTAACCAGAATCAAACCCAATCCGAAAAAAATAGCGAGTAAAAGGATGATGAACAGCAACACGGAGAGCGCGGAGGCGAAGGGTTTCTTCATCCCTTTGCGGTGGAAATAACGGGCTGCAGGTTCAATGCACCAGAACACGACGAACGATAGGAATACTGGTGCCGCCAACTGATACAGCTTACTGGATACAAACATAATTAAATACACGGTTAATACAATCAGACCGATATCAAAAACGGTACGCCAATATTTTTTGTACAATGGAAGCATATGTATACAACGACTCCTTTAAGATTTTTATTTATTGTACACTAAAATTGGACTTCAATGCTGATCATGCAAAAGCAAAATGACCGCATGCTTATGCTTTATGATAATATATAAGTAAGTGAATTTTCCTCAGGAGTCCAGCTTGGGAGTACAGAATAGAAAAGTGGGGATAAAACGTGCAGACTTTGCTGTTATGGATGTTTTACATTTCAACTTTTTATGCTTTTATTCCAGCGCTAGTCAGTCGTATTTTTGGGTTCAGAGTGTTTCGACGTGGCAAAAGCGAGCAGGAATTTGCGCTCACCTTTGATGATGGTCCTGATCCGGTGTATACACCGCAGTTGCTGGATTTATTGAAGCGTTTTGATGCTAAAGCTACTTTTTTTGTCGTTGGCATCAATGCGGAAAAGCATCCCGAGCTTCTGAAACGCATGCATGATGAAGGTCATTTGATCGGTATTCATAATTATGTGCACAAATCGAATTGGCTGATGCGGCCAGTTACCGTCAGAAGGCAGATTGCCCAAACAGAGGAAATCATTCACCGGGTAACCGGAAAGGGAACGACCTTCTACCGTCCGCCATGGGGAATTGTGAACTTCTTTGATATTTCTAAAACGAATGGTCGTCGAATTGTATTATGGTCCTCCATGTTCGGGGATTGGAAGGCGAGCATTGGAGCCAAACAGTTAGCGGAGCGGATGCTCAAAAAGCTGAGGGGTGGCGAGGTGATGCTACTCCATGACTGTGGTACGACATTGGGTGCAGACGAAGAAGCCCCTCAGAATATGCTAATCGCGTTGGAGGAGCTTCTGATGGTCGCCCAAGAACGGCAATTGCGCAGCGTACGGGTGGATGCATTGTTTGGTCAGCCTGTCCTTATTTCAGCTGCCGGTGAGATGGTCGATACGGGGTGGTTCAAAAAAACGCTGGTATTTGGATGGCTGCTCTACGAGCGCCTATTCCACACTTTATTCCGGCTTCGTCCTGTAAGCAAGGAGGATACGATTTTTTATTATCGTCGTCGTACCTATCATGGACCAAATGTAAACATGGAGAACGGCAGGTGGCTAAAAAAGGGAGACCCGATAGTCGAGCTTCATTTTGATAATAAAATGTTGTTTCATTTAGGCTCGACGGCAAAGTCTATGGTGCATTTGGCTATTCAATTAATCCGAATAGTGAAGCGGCAGCTTCCTGATCTTGCCTATCAGCTTGTACATGATTCTGGAATGAATGGTGTAAAGGCAGTCTATGCAGTAAGTATGATTAACCGCGGACCAGAGAAGCTGGGATTTCAAATTCAAGAGCTACCCAAAGGACTGTTCAAGAGGGCGTCGACCATATATTTAAAGCTGTTATTTAGTGTCATCCATCCTTCGGGACCCGAGCAGTTGAACGAAAAAAAAGAGGTGATGGTACCGAAAATGATCGTGATGCCAATTGATACTTTGTTTGATCGTTTTCACGAAGAGGGACCCTATCCAATAGATCAAACTCCTGGTCAAGCCAATCAACGCGATGTTGCACATATGCTCCAGAGTGAAGTGAATGATGAGGTTAGCTCCATTTAGACAGCGGTTAGAGCTTCACAAGCAGCAGACACAAGATCAAAGCGGTTAACCTAATACGGAAAAGCCTCCCACCCCTGTTATAGGGAGCGGGAGGCCTTTTTTAACTGTTTATAAAGCATATCTTATTATAAAACATATATTAGCCAATCTTAGCCAAGCATTAGATTTTCATAATTCCGCCGTTACTTGCGTTCGTTACCAGCTTGGAATAACGGGCCAGGTAGCCAGTCTTCACCTTCGGCTCAAAGCCTTTCCAGTTGGCACGGCGACGTTCAAATTCATCGTCCGAAATTTGCAGCTCAATCTTACGATTGTTCAGATCCAGCTCAATGATATCGCCGTCTTCAACAAAAGCGATAGGACCGCCCTCAGCGGCTTCAGGGGAAATGTGGCCGATGGAGATACCACGAGATGCACCAGAGAAGCGTCCGTCTGTAATCAGACCCACCTTGGCACCAAGCCCCATGCCCACGATTTGCGAGGTTGGAGCAAGCATTTCAGGCATACCCGGTCCGCCCTTAGGACCTTCATAACGGATAACAACAACGTGTCCTTCCTTGATTTTACCGTTGGCGATGCCAGCCAGTGCATCTTCCTGTGAATCAAAGCAGATGGCAGGACCTTTGTGATACCCCCCAACAGAAGGATCAACTGCACCGACTTTAATAATGGAGCCCTGCGGTGCCAGATTGCCGAATAGTACAGCCAGTCCGCCGCGTTCGGAATAAGGGTTGTCCAGCTTGTGGATGACATTCGTGTCGAGAATTTCCTGTCCTTCTACGTTCTCACGAATCGTTTTTCCGGTTACTGTAATACAGCCGCCATGCAAAGCGCCCGGTTTCTTCAACAGTTCATTCAGCACTGCGCTTACGCCGCCTGCATTATGAACATCCTCAATGTGATAATCGGAAGCAGGTGCCAATTTGGACAAATGAGGTACGCGGTTGGCGACTTCATTAATACGTTCAATTGGGTAATCCACTTCAGCTTCATGAGCCAGTGCCAAAGTATGCAGTACCGTATTGGTGGAACCGCCCATTGCCATGTCCAACGCAAATGCATTATCAATGGCTTCTTTAGTTACAATATCACGTGGCTTAAGATCCAGCTTGATCAATTCCATCAATTGGTGTGCAGATTGTTTGACGAATTCTTTACGTTCTTCTGCCACTGCGAGAATGGTGCCGTTACCTGGCATAGCCAGACCCAGCGCTTCAGCGAGGCAGTTCATGGAATTGGCTGTGAACATGCCTGAGCAAGAACCACAGGTTGGACAGCCGTATTGTTCCAATTCAAGCAAGCTTTGGTCATCAATCTTACCTGCCTGGTATGCACCTACACCCTCGAAGACGGAGGTCAGGGAGATAGAACGGCCATTTTTGTCCTTACCAGCTTTCATGGGGCCACCGCTGACGAACATAGTCGGGATGTTGACACGCAATGCACCCATCATCATGCCGGGGGTAATTTTATCACAGTTAGGAATACACACCATGCCGTCAAACCAGTGAGCGGAAACAACTGTTTCCAGCGAGTCGGCGATAATTTCACGGCTTGGCAGAGAATAACGCATACCAATATGTCCCATGGCAATGCCGTCATCTACGCCGATGGTGTTAAATTCGAAAGGTACACCGCCTGCGTCACGAATGGCCTGCTTGACAATTTTGCCGAATTCCTGCAAATGAACGTGACCCGGTACAATGTCAATATACGAGTTACATACCGCAATAAAAGGTTTGTCAAAATCTTCTTCCTTAACGCCCGCTGCGCGCAGCAAGCTGCGGTGAGGAGCGCGGTCAAAGCCTTTTTTAATCATATCGGAACGCATTTTCGTCTTTGCTGTCATGATGCTGGTTTCCCCCCAAAGTATAAAAATGATATGGCGTTTAATAGACGCCGTTAATAGCGCAGAATGTTTTCTAAAGAGTCTATCACAGATGTGAGCATTTTTCTACATATATAAGGATTTCGAGAAATGACAAAAAGTGAATGTGAAAAAGCCCACACCGCTATAAAACGGGTGAGCTCCAGTTGGTTTCTATGATTAAAGAAGGGCGGAGTAGGACAGAGCTAAATAAAATTACGCAGATCGTCTAAAAGGATAAGGAGCTGGTTTAAGCATCCAATCTACTTGTGGCTCAACCAGAGGGCGTGTTGCCATCCGAATCCAGGGCATAGTCAGCAAACAGCACAGACCTGCTGCACACACTACGATAAAAATAATCTCCACTGGTGTATCTATATATTCGTAGACTCCCTTTGCAACAACGGTACGGACGATCAGGCCATGGAGCAAGAAGACGTATAATGTCCGCCGACCCATCTCGGTGATACGTCCTGTGATTGCTGGAACTAAGCCTAAAAACGCCATGGAGGCTATGAATTGAACGCCATACATGCCGATACGGTAAATCCCTGCGTACCATTCGGTATGGCCCAGCTCACCATAAGTCATGCTGCCATACAGCCAGCCTGCGGGGATGCCGAAATACGACGTTCCCGCCAACACGATGAGTAGAAGGGATACAGCACCAGCGATGATTCGAACTGAAGCTGTAAAGAAGCGTCGGACGTCCACATAATTCAAATGATATCCTGCCATAAAGTAAGGTAAATAAACAAAGGTTCTGCATACGCTTAGCCATATACCCTCCACAGGGAGATATCCAACAAGGATGCCCAGTAGTACGGATATGCCCAATTGCAAGACAGGCGGCACTCTCCGCAAAGCGAGCATCAACAGTCTCCAACAGATATGGCTGGCGAGGAACCAGAGCAGCAGGTAAGGTGCGAAAAAAGAATGATGGATATGTGGAACGTGAAAGAGTGCAACATCCAATACAGAATAGAGCGATTGGAAAATAAGATATTGCATACCAACCTGTAGAAGAACTTTACGGCCTGCCGGTCCCGCCAGGGAGGACTTGGCGAAATAGCCTGTAACGAGCACAAACAACGGCATATGGTACATAAATATCCAGTTGAACCATTGCTGGGCGATATGAAATGAACTGGTCAGCGGCTCCAGGGCATTCCCCACAAATACACATATGATCAACATAAATCGCAAATTGAGAAAGAAGCTTTCTCCCTGTACATCATGGTTTGTCGTCATGTGTTTCCCTCCGAGCGGCAGTCAGCCGTGTCAACTATTTAAAAAATAATTCTTTACAAGGAACAAGGTACGATACTCTGGACTCTACCATTGTGATTTTATTCACAATGGTAAGCGCTATCATGTCCTTATTGTGTGGCGAAAGCTTGAACAGCGGATAAAGATAGGCCAATACTAGGAAATATTTGCTGATTTGACCCTGAATGTACAACGGTGTTACCCTAACATGGCTAATAGTGTTACGATTTACGATGGTAAGTGCAGCTACACATTGCATATTCAAAGTTATTCAAAAGATGAAACACGAGGCAGGCAAGGTGAAAGGAACATTTAAAATGAGAAGAAGTACAAGAAGATCATACCATTCATATGGGACACGCAGTCCCCGGAAAATATGGAAAATCCTCCTGGGCATCCTGATTGTCATTGTGCTGATCGCAGGCTGGGGAGCATGGAAGGTGTTTACCCCTTACCAGCCTGATGAGACAGCAGTAGCTGCGTTAGCAGAAGCAACTGATGCGGTGAAGGTAAATGAACAAGAGCATTGGATTGGTTTTGAGCCCGCCAAAAGAAGTGGTGCCGGAGTCATTTTGTATCCGGGAGCACTGGTGAAGCCCGAAAGTTACGCACCTTTGGCACGTCGTCTGGCGGAAAAGGGTCATCATGTGATTATTGTAAAAATGCCGCTGAATTTGCCGTTGGCTTCCCCCGATTTGGCGGGTGAAGTGCTCAAGGCTTATCCAGAAGAAGCATTTGTCATTGGAGGCCATTCGTTGGGTGGTGTGATGGCGGCCCGCTATGCTGCTGTACACGCCGATCAAGTCAAAGGCGTATTTTTCCTCGCCTCCTACCCGGATAGCAAGGGCAATTTAAAGGATAAGAATCTGCCAGTTATTTCTCTCCTGGGAAGTGATGACGGAGTTATCAATATGGATCAGGTTCAGAGTGGCAGAGCCTATTTACCAGCCAATACGTTATATTTTACAGTGGAGGGGGGCAATCATGCCCAGTTCGGCAGCTATGGAGCTCAAAAAGGCGATCATGCGGCAACCATTGATGCTGTGGAGCAATGGAATCAAACGGTATCAGCTTTACAGGACTGGATGAAAGAGAGTGTGGTGGACGGGGCTCCTAAAAACCAATAAAGGAGGCATACTGCATGTCGGAGCTGATCGTGCAGGGGGAGCGGTATCCGTGCCGTGGCATTTTGTTGGATAAGGATGGCACGTTGCTGGATTTTATTCAGTTGTGGGGCCCTTGGGCTCGTTCTATACTGGATATGATGGAGCAGCATCTTGCCTTGTCGGGTACCGGCTTTACAGTGGCAAAAGATAGCGTTCTCGGCACGATTCATGACCAGGAGGGGCAAGTGATCGGCTATGATCCTTCCGGTCCGCTGGCTATGGGAACGGTGGATGAAAGTACAGGCGTACTCGCCTGGCAGCTGTACACTGCCGGTGTGCCGTGGAATGAAGCTGTGCGGCTTGTCCGCGATTTTAATAAAACAGCGATGGCTGATATTCGAAGGCACCGGGCAGCGAGGGTGTTTCCGGGGTTGCGGACGTTGCTGGAGCAAAGCCGCCGCGCCGGGGTGAAGCTGGCGGTTGTGACCTCTGACAGTACAGAGGCCGCACAGGAGCATTTGGAATGGATGGGGCTGACCTCCTATTTTGACGAGGTCATTGGACACGATAGGGTTACATACGGCAAGCCTGACCCGGAAATGGCTGAAAAAGCCTGTGCTTTACTGGGACTGCCACCATCGGATGTAGTTGTCATCGGAGACAGCAACGGGGATATGCAGATGGGCAAGCGTGCCGGAGTACGGCTGGCTATTGGATTTGCGCCGGAGCCCGAACATTCGGCTCATTTGCTGGATGCGGACATGGTTATCCGCGCATATGAAGAACTGGAGGTGCGTGAAACATGGACAAAGTAAAAATGTTGGCTGAATGGATACAGGATGCGCAAAATATCGTTTTTTTCGGTGGAGCAGGGACATCGACGGAAAGCGGTATTCCGGATTTTCGTTCGGCTGCCGGCTTGTATCAGAGTGAGGAAAAACTGCCTTATTCCCCGGAGGTTATGCTGAGTCGTTCTTTTTTTGTCAAGCATCCTGAAGTGTTCTTTGGCTTCTATCGCAGCAAAATGCTGCATCCCGATGCAGAGCCGAACGGCTGCCATCGTTTTCTTGCCTCCTTGGAACACCAAGGCCGTCTTAAAGCGGTGGTGACACAAAATATTGACGGATTGCATCAGGCCGCAGGCAGTGTAAATGTACTCGAACTTCACGGTTCGGTGCATCGCAATCATTGTATGAAGTGCGGGCGCTTTTACAGTCTGAATGAGGTAATGAGTAGCTCTGAGGTCGTACCCAAATGTCCGGTGGACGGGGGAATTATCAAACCGGATGTTGTTTTATATGAGGAGGAGCTGAATCAGGATACCATTGTTCGATCCGTTCAGGCCATTTCGCAGGCCGATCTGCTGTTAATTGGGGGAACGTCGTTGACCGTGCATCCTGCGGCAGGTCTGATCACCTATTTCCACGGTAAACATACGGTTCTGCTCAATACTGACCCTACCTCCTATGATCACAAGGCGGATCTGCTTATCACGGACCCGATTGGACAGATTATGGAACAACTTGCTGGTCAATTAGGGTTGTAATCGTTTTCTTGTCAACGGTTGCATAAAAGCGCTATAGTATTGTTGTACCGGACATAAGAATGTTTCGAGAGAGGCAGGGATAGCATGGTTTATTTGGCTGACGATAATCGTTATGAAAGCATGAAATATAACCGCACAGGGAGATCAGGCCTCAAATTGCCCGCCATTTCGTTGGGCTTGTGGCACAATTTTGGCGGGATCAACAACGCGGAGAATGGTCGCAGCATGATTACCCGATCCTTTGATTTGGGAATTACGCATTTTGACCTCGCCAATAACTACGGCCCTCCAGCAGGATCTGCAGAGGAATTTTTTGGACAGGTATTAGCTAGTGATCTGAAGCCCTATCGGGATGAGCTGGTCATTTCAACCAAAGCAGGCTACAATATGTGGCCGGGGCCTTATGGGGATTGGGGTTCACGCAAGTATCTAATTTCCAGTCTGGATCAGAGCCTGAAGCGGATGGGGCTGGACTATGTCGATATCTTCTACTCTCACCGCTTTGATCCTGATACACCTCTTGAAGAAACGATGCAGGCGCTCGATCATATCGTGCGTTCCGGCAAAGCGCTGTATGTGGGTGTGTCTAATTACAGCGCGGAGCAAACGGCAGAAGCCGCTCGTATTTTGAAGGAGCTGGGAACACCGCTTCTGATTCACCAGCCGAAATATTCTCTGCTCGACCGCTGGATTGAAAACGGATTACAGGACGTTCTGGACGAGAACGGGATAGGCAGCATTGCCTTCTGCCCGCTGGCTCAGGGATTGCTGACCAATAAATATTTGAACGGCATTCCGGAAGATTCACGTGCCGCGAGTACGTCAGTCTTCTTGAATGAGAGCCATGTGACGCCTGAAACACTTCGCAAGGTACGTGCTCTCAATCAAATGGCAGCTGCGCGCGGACAAAGTTTGGCTCAATTCTCGCTGGCCTGGGCTCTGCGCGGTGAACGACTGACCTCCGTCCTGATCGGGGCCAGCCGTGCCAGCCAAATAGAAGAAAATGTGGCCACCTTGTCCAATCTGGACTTTTCACAGGAAGAACTGGATCGGATAGATTCCATTTTGCATACGGGGAACACCCAGGATTAGGATAGAGGCACAGCCTTAAGACTAATGGACATTTTGACATCATCGACATGATGTACATTTTGTCATAAAAACTCTACACGTAACAGCCGGCATCGCTGAAGGATGCCGGCTGTTTGTCATATTATATTGTGAACCATGCTGAATCCATCCTCCGTGACCTTGGCTGCCTAAAGATCATTTGTCGGGCTGAGTGTGTGCAGACTTATGCAGCCTGTAAAGCCTATCCCTAAGGCTGTGGGTATTGCTTGACCTTGTTTCGGTACTCGGTTGGCGACTGGCCGCAGAAACGCTTGAATTGACGCGAAAAATACAAAGCATCGGTTAATCCAACCGAGGCGGCTACCTGCTCCACGGACAGCTCGGGACGCTCACGCAGCAGCTGACGCGATTTGTCGATTCGCAGCTTGAGCAGATAGGTCACGGGGGAGACGCCCGTCTCCTTCTTGAATATCCGTGATAAGTACGCACGGTTATACCCAAGTCCTTCAGACATTTGTTCAATGGAAACGGGGTGTGCATACTGTGTGGACATGTACTGAACCATCTGTTTGACAGTGCGCCGAATTTGCGAATCCGCTCCCGACGGGTCAGACCAGTCACTCAGATGATTACCTGCTTCTCCCATGATCAAATACAAATAGCCAAGTGCTGAAAGATGGGAGCTGGATTTTCTGCTATAGAAGGCCAATTGCATTTGCTCCAGATAACCGGGAATGGGATTGTGATCGGAAGCATGGAAGACGGGCTGATGAACACGCAGTCCTGCTTCCTGTACCACCTGCTCGGTGAGGTATCCGGTAAATGCTGACCAACGATAACGCCACGGTTCTTCTTCATCCGAGGTATAGCTCACAAGCTGACCAGGGTGGATCAGAAAAAAATCGTTTTTTTCAAGCTGGTATGTGTGTTGTTCCGTTCGGAAAATACCTTTCCCAGATTCGACGAAATGAAGCAGATAGTAATCATACAGCTTCGGCCCAACGGCGTGACCGGATTTGGTTTGGCTCTCCCCTGCAAAGAGCACATGCAGCGGGCTATTTTCGTAAAACACCGGATTAGAGGCGACAGCATAACTATATGAATACGTTTGCAAAATAGGGTCATCCTTCCTACATTTGTGAATAGTTTAGCGGATGCGGTATACTTACATTGTACATGTCCAAGTCACATTTATCCATAGCTTCAACACATGGATGCATTACACTGTGTGGCGCTTTCATTTATACTGAATTCATAAGAGATGTCAACCTGATTATGATTTTTACAGGGAAGTCAGGGAACCTTTACTAACGTGAATGAGGTGGAAGCGGATATGAACGCTGCTGAATTAAAGAAACATTTTATTGAAAAATATGGTGAAAGCAGTCATGAACTGCGGATATTTCATGCACCTGGGAGGGTCAATCTGATTGGGGAGCATATCGATTATAATGGTGGCTATGTACTCCCGGCTGCGCTGGAATTCGGAACGACCCTGATCCTTCGTGCGCGTAATGATGATGAGATTCATTTTGCTTCGACAAATCTTTCGTATGAAGTATCCATCCCACGCGGAGAGATAGGTAAAAACAAAACCGATGAGTGGGTGGACTATCCGGTGGGTGTGCTGGTGGAGCTGGCTGAAAAGGGAGTTTATCCGTCCAGCGGATACGACCTGCTCTATCATGGAGAAATACCGAACGGTGCCGGATTATCCTCCTCTGCCTCCATTGAGGTGGTGACAGGATACGCGTTCCTCACGATCGAAAAACAAGAAACAGATACCGTCGAAATTGCTTTGTTGTCCCAGCGGGCCGAAAACAATTACGTTGGCGTCAACTGCGGTATTATGGACCAGTTCGCTGTCGCGAACGGAGCGGCTGATCATGCCATTCTGCTGATGTGCGATACGCTGGAGTACCGTAAAGTGCCCTTCCGTACCGGTGCCTATAAGCTGGTAATCGGCAATACGAACAAACGCCGCGGATTGGTGGATTCAGCTTATAACGAGCGCCGCAGCCAATGTACCGAAGCGTTGTCCATTTTGCAGCAGCAGGAGCCGACATTGGAATACCTCGCTCAGCTGGATGAGACCCGTTTTGGCGAGCTTCAGCATCATATAGCGGATGAAACGGTGCGCCGCCGGGCACAGCATGTGGTAGAGGAAAATGCGCGTGTGCTGGCCTCTGTCGATGCTCTTGCGGCCAATGATCTCGCAGCTTTTGGTCAGCTGATGAACGCTTCGCACGATTCATTGCGCGATTTGTATGAAGTGAGCTGTACGGAGCTGGATGTCATGGTCGAGGAAGCACGACGTATTTCCGGTACGCTAGGTGCTCGTATGACGGGAGCCGGATTTGGAGGTTGTACGGTTTCATTAGTTCATGAAGATGATGTGGAACGTTTTGTAAAGGAAGTCGGCGAAGCTTATCAGACCCGGACAGGGCTGGAAGCCAGCTTTTATGTATGTAAAGCGGGAGACGGAGTTAAAGAACTGAAGGAGGACGAATAACATGGCGATTTTGGTCACAGGCGGAGCGGGATATATTGGTTCACATACGGTAGCAGAGCTGTTGGATCGCGGGGAAGAAGTGGTTGTGCTGGACAATTTGCAGACCGGGCACAAGGCAGCGCTGCTTGGGGGCAAGCTGTATGAAGGGGATTTGAGAGATAAAGAATTGCTGTCCAAATTGTTTTCCGAAAATAGCATTGACGCAGTTATCCATTTCGCAGCCAACTCGCTGGTTGGGGAAAGTATGCAAAATCCCGGCAAATATTATGACAACAACGTGTTCGGCACGTTGAGCTTGCTGGAGGCTATGAAGGATGCTGGCGTGCGCCGAATCGTGTTTTCCTCCACGGCGGCAACCTATGGCGAACCGGAAAAGGTGCCGATTGAAGAGGGTGACCGTACAGAGCCAACGAACGTGTATGGTGAAACGAAGCTGATGATGGAGCGCATGATGTCGTGGTTTGATAAAGTTTTGGGCATTAAGTACGTGTCCTTGCGGTATTTTAATGCGGCTGGCGCACATGAGAGCGGCAAGATCGGTGAAGACCACCGTCCAGAGAGCCATCTGATCCCATTGGTACTCCAAACAGCACTGAAACAGCGTCCACACATCTCCGTGTTTGGTGATGATTATGCGACACCGGACGGGACGTGCATCCGTGATTATATTCACGTAAGCGATCTGGCAGATGCTCATATGCGTGCAGTAACCTATTTGCGCGAAGGCAATGACAGCAATGTATTCAATCTGGGCAATGGGCAGGGCTTCTCAGTGAAGGAAGTCATTGAGACGGCGCGCAAGGTCACCGGGCTTGATATTCCTGTTGTTGCAGAACCACGCCGCGCGGGTGATCCTGCGGTATTGGTTGCATCTTCTGACAAGGCTCGTTCCGTGCTCGGCTGGAGTCCGAAGCGGACCCAACTGGAGGATATTATTAGTGGAGCATGGGGCTGGCATCAGTCGCATCCCCAGGGCTACGGCGACGAATAGACAGGAGACGATGACATATGAGTGAAAGTCAATCCGCAGCTAAGAACCAAGATGGGGAGCATAGCCGTCACCTGGCTCATAATATCGACGAAACTGCGCAGCAAGCAGCTTTATATGCGGTGGAGCAATTGGTTGCATTCGCGCAAAAACGGGGCTTGATCAGTCCGCAAGATATAGATTACAGCCGTAATTTGCTACTGGAGCAATTCAGGTTCTCCGAGCCTTATTCAGGTGGGGAGGCAGGGGGCATTACTGCCCCCGAAGTTCTCCAGCCTGTGCTCAATATATTGATTGATTATGGCTTTGCCACAGGACTTATCCCTGAAAATACAGATACGTATCGTGATTTGCTGGACTCCAAAATCATGGGCTTGCTGATGGCGAGACCTTCTGAGGTCGTCCGTGACTTTCAGCAAACGGAAGCTGAACGTGGCATAGAGGCGGCGACCGATGCTTTTTATAAGCTGTGTATCGACTCGAACTACATTCGAATGGATCGAGTTTCCAGCAATGTGTACTGGAATCAGCCGACAGCATACGGAGATATGGAAATTACGATTAATTTGTCCAAGCCGGAAAAAAGTCCAAAGGAAATTGCGATGGCGAAGCTTCTTCCACCGCCGGTGTATCCCAAATGTCAATTATGCCGTGAAAACGTCGGATATGCCGGCAGGGTAAATCATCCGTCCCGCCAAAATTTGCGCATCATTCCGTTGGAATTAAACGGGGAGCCGTGGTTTTTTCAATACTCACCTTATGTGTACTACAACGAGCATTGCATCGTGTTCCATCATGATCACGTGCCAATGAAGCTGACAAAGGACACGCTGCGGCGGTTACTGGCCTTTACGAAAGCGTTTCCGCATTATTTTATCGGTTCCAATGCGGATCTGCCGATTGTCGGGGGATCGATCCTGACCCATGATCATTTTCAAGGCGGGCGCCATACATTCCCGATTGAAAAAGCAGGTGTGGACGGCGTGTACCATAATAAAACGTTTCCGCAGGTTACGGCAGGCATCGTGAACTGGCCCATGTCGGTGATCCGCTTTACGTCAACGGATGCCGAGGAGTTGTTGGAGGCAGGAAATGCTGCTTTTGAAGCCTGGAAAGCTTACAACGATCCTGCAGCCGATGTCCTCTCTCATACAGAGCAGGAGGGGGAAACGGTTCCGCATAACACAGTGACACCGATTGTGCGCCGGGATGCCGAAGGAAGGTTCCAGATGGATCTGGTGCTGCGCAACAACCGAACAAGTGATGAATACCCGGAAGGTATTTTTCATCCCCACCGCGAGATGCACCACATCAAAAAGGAAAATATCGGTCTGATCGAAGTGATGGGACTTGCCATATTACCGGGGCGGCTTAAGGAAGAACTGGATGGAATTGCAGATATTTTGTGCGGGAACGATGAGTTGGCTGCTGTCATGCAGGAGGAAGGACATCCGCTGTTCAAGCATGCAGACTGGATTGCTCAGTTAAAAACCCGATTTGGTCGCTTGTCTGACAAGGAGACGGCTGTCCATACCGTGCAAAATGAAGTTGGGCTGAAATTCAGCGAAATCCTGGAGCATGCAGGAGTGTATAAACGAAATCCGTCCGGTCAGCAGGCCTTTAGCCGTTTTATGCAACAATTGGGATATACCCTGGGAGAATAAAATCAATTGCACGACGCATAATACATTACGAGAACCCTCCCAAGATATGACATGGAACCATGCTCCTTTACGGAGTGTGGTTTTTTTTCTGAAAAGAATGCTGATTTGTTTCCTGTAACTGATAAGGTTATAATAGAGAGGTTTCTTAACATAAAACTTTAAAAAATTGGAGGCGAGCGTTTGCGATGAAAGCATTTGAATTCTATAATCCGACACAATTGATCTTCGGTAAAGGGCAATTGGAAGCTCTCAAGCGTGAAGTTCCCAAATATGGTAAACGTGTATTGCTTGTATATGGCGGCGGCAGTATTAAGCGCAGCGGCTTGTATGATAATGTAATAAGCTTGCTTGGTGAAATTGGCGCAGAGGTAACGGAACTGGCAGGTGTAGAACCCAATCCTCGCTTGTCCACCGTACATAAAGGCGTGGAATTGTGTAAAACACATCAAATCGATCTCGTATTGGCTGTGGGCGGCGGTAGTGTGCTGGATTGCTCCAAGGCCATCGCGGTCGGCGCAAAATACGATGGCGACATGTGGGATTTTGCGGAGCGCAAAGCGACGGCAAAGGCGGCCTTGCCATTAGGTACAGTGCTGACGATGGCAGCAACCGGTTCCGAAATGAACGCAGGTTCTGTCATTACGAATGAAAAAACACAGGAGAAATTGGGATGGGGCAGCGTATATGCGTTCCCTGCGTTTTCCATTCTCGATCCGGTGAACACGTACTCTCTGCCACGAGATCAAACCGTTTACGGAATGGTGGATATGATGTCACATACGCTGGAGCATTATTTCCATTTGGAATCCAATACGCCGGTTCAACTGGGCTGGTGTGAGACGCTTTTGCGTACGGTTATTGATGCTGCTCCGGGTCTGGTTGACGATCTGGAGAACTACGAGTTGCGTGAAACGATCATGTATTGTGGTACGATGGCGCTAAACGGCTTCCTGAACATGGGGCTGACAGGTGACTGGGCTACTCATAATATTGAGCATGCTGTGTCTGCTGTGTATGATATTCCGCATGGCGGAGGACTGGCTATTCTGTTCCCGAATTGGATGAAGCATAATCTGCATGTGAAGCCTGAACGCTTCAAGCAACTGGCTGTGAATGTATTCCATGTGAACCCGGAAGGCAAGAGTGATGAAGAAGTAGCGTTGGAAGGTATTCAGGCCTTGCGTAATTTCTGGAACTCGATTGGTGCGCCAAGCCGTCTGGCAGATTACGATATCGATGCTTCCAAGATCGATGTTATGGCGGATAAAGCTGTGAAATTTGGAGCTTTCGGTGGCTTTAACAAGCTCAATCGTGAAGATGTAGTGGAAATTTACAACGCTTCCCTGTAACTCGGTTTCGGATCACTTCAAGCACGTTTATACGTCATTTGACGTAGAAACGTGCTTTTTTGGGTTTTATGAGATATGGGAGGAAAATTTTGAAACTTTTTCAGGTTGAATACGTAAACATAGTTATAGGCTGGAAACCAGACTGAAAAGGTGCATGGAAGGAGGAGTCGCATGGAAACCATATTTTGGTGGTTATTGGCAGGGGGCGCTATCTTTACGGTGGTCAGTGTGCTGATCGGGGATGTACTCGGTAGTTGGCTGGATGGGGCGTTGGAGCTGCCGGGCCTTGACTGGTTCAGACCTGTCGTTTTGCTTGGAGCCATGACTGCTTTTGGCGGGGCTGGTGTACTATTGACGAAATATACAGGGCTAAGCACGGGCTGGGTCGTTGTGCTTGCTTTTTGTGTTGCATTTATCATTGGAGTACTCGTGTTTTTTGCGTTTATCAAGCCAATGGCGAACTCAGAGGTATCCAGCGGCTTCTCTATGCGTGAGCTGACTGGCAGGATCGGTGAGGTCACCATTCCGGTACCGGAGGTTGGTTACGGGGAGGTTATGATCCGCTTTGGTGCAAGCAACACCATACATACGGCATCGAGCTTTGATCACAAGCCGCTGGCTGCGGGGACCCGTATTGTCGTGGTTGAGGTCGCAGAGGGCGTCGTCCGTGTAGCATACCTGGACACATAGACGGCGCATTCGCTTAACTTGAAGGGAGCGTGAACGGGAGTGTCAAGTTTGCAGGATGTTGTACTGGTCCCTGGGATTGTTGTCATCGTTATTGTCATATTAGGGATCGCTTTTTGGGCCCGCTACAAAACAGTAGGACCGGATGAAGGGATGATCGTGACAGGTTCTTTTCTGGGAAGCAAAAATATTTCCGAGGATGAATCCGGCCGTAAAATTAAAATTGTGCGTGGTGGAGGGGCCTTTATTTGGCCTATTTTTCAGCAATCCGAATTTATTTCTCTCTTGTCCCACAAACTCGATGTAACCACACCGGAAGTATATACGGAGCAAGGGGTTCCGGTGATTGCTGACGGTGTAGCAATTATTAAGGTCGGCAGTTCCATTGAGGATGTGGCGACAGCAGCGGAGCAATTCATCGGCAAGCCGCTGGAGGCTCTGAGGGGAGAGGCGCAGGAAGTGCTGGAAGGGCATTTGCGTGCGATCCTCGGCTCGATGACAGTGGAGGAAGTGTACCGTAATCGGGACCGATTCGCCCAGGAAGTACAGGGCGTAGCTGCTCGCGATCTGAAAAAGATGGGGCTGCAAATTGTGTCATTCACCATCAAGGATGTGCGTGACAAACATGGATATCTGGATGCGCTCGGTAAACCGAGAATTGCTGCTGTAAAACGGGATGCAGAAATTGCGGAAGCCGAGGCTGTGCGGGATGCCCGGATTCAGAAGGCGCGTGCAGAGCAGGAAGGCCAGAAGGCAGAGCTGCTGCGGGACACGAATATTGCCGAGGCAGCCAAGGAGAAGGAGCTGAAAGTGGCTGCGTTTAAGAAAGAGCAGGATACAGCCAAGGCTGACGCTGATCAGGCTTATCATATTCAGGAGGCTCGTGCCAAGCAAACTGCTGTTGAGGAGCAGATGAAGGTTGAACTGGTCCGCAAGGAGCGGGAGATTGATCTTCAAACCAAGGAAATTCAGGTTCGTGAAAAGCAATATGATGCGGAAGTGAAAAAGAAGGCGGAAGCCGATCGGTATGCCGTAGAGCAGGCTGCGGAAGCGGACAAATCGCGTAAAATGCGCGAAGCAGAATCATTGCAATACTCGATTGAGACACAGGCTAAAGCATCAGCTGAGCAAAAACGCCTGAACGGGCAAGCCGAAGCGGACGCGGAACGTGCGAAGGGTACGGCAGACGCAGACGTCATCCGTTTGCGTGGTTTGGCAGAAGCGGAGGCCAAGGAAAAATTGGCGGAGGCGTTCCAGAAGTTTGGAGAGGCCGCCGTGCTCGATATTATCGTGAAAATGCTGCCTGATCTGGCTGGACGTATTGCCGAACCGATTGCGTCTATTGATAAACTGACGGTGGTTGATACAGGCAAAGGGGAAGGAGCAGCACGTGTCAGCAATTATGTCACAGAGTTGATGTCCACGGCTCCCGAGATGCTTAAGAGTGTATCCGGTATCGATGTGGAGCAGTTAATTAAGGGACTGACCACTGGGAAAAATGGACTTCATGCTGTATCATCTGCTGAAGAAGCTGATAAGCAGCTGCACATTCATGCCCCGGTTGAGGTAGCTCCAACAACAGATAAAAAATAACCGCAAGTCTTCTGGGAGCAGTTGCTCCTGAACAGAAGCAGAAAGACCGCTTTTCATCACAGCTTTTCCTGGCAATTGTGATGAAAAGCGTTTTCTTTTTATTGACCTTTAGCGGAATATTTGGTACTTTAACGTGGATTCCTCTGAGCAGCATGCTATAATTCTTAGGATCAAGGTTCTGATAAAAAGAGGTGCGGATGTGAGCAGCCTACAAGTGGCGAAAGCGCTGAATAACAATGTGATTATAGGAATGCATCCCGAACATGATGAGGTTGTCGTGATTGGAAAAGGAATCGGTTTCAATCGCAAAGCCGGCGATCTTATAACGTTGGATTCAGTTGAAAAATTATTTATATTAAAAAGCCATGAAGAGCAGGAGCAATACAAGCGATTGCTTCCTGAGCTGGATGAAAAGCTCATTGAGGTCATCGGTGAAGTGCTTCATCTTGTTCAGCTTCAAGCAAAGAAGCCTTTGAATGAGCACATATTAATTGCTTTAACCGACCACATCGCTTTTTCCATCAACCGTCAGAAACAAGGGATTACGATTCATAATCCGTTTCTGTACGAAACCAGGGAGATCTATCCTCAGGAATACAAGATGGCTGAACAGGCCGTTTCTTTAATCAGGGATAAGATGGACGTGGATTTGGGGGAAGATGAAATCGGTTTTGTGGCCCTGCATATTTATAGTGCCATGACCAACCAGCATATTTCTGAGGTTAGGAAGGATTCACGTCTGATCGCTGATATGGTTCAGGTAGTCGAGACTACTCTCGATTATCGTATTCCTCTCCTGTCCCTCGATTATTCCCGCCTGCTGACTCATCTGAGATTTGCCATTGAACGGGTGCGCCGGGGTGAAATTGTGCAGGAGATTTATCGTTTGGACAAGCTTCTGAATGAGGAGTATCCGGAAATGTATATGCTGGCCTGGAAGCTCACAAAAATTATGGAGAAAAGGCTTCGTAAGCCTGTGTATCCGGCTGAGGTCAGCTATTTGACGATGCATCTGCAGCGATTGTCCCAGCGCAAAGAGCAAGGAGAGTAATTATGACCCGGGAAATAAAAAAGTATTGCCTCACTGTTAACAGGGTGCTATAATCAACGTTGTAATGAGCAAGACAACAATTGAACATATTAACGTGTTACTGATTCGATCAGGCATGAGTTGTTTTAAGTTATGATTGTTTACAGCCTACCGGGGTAAGCTATATCCCAAGGTTGTCTTCAAACATACTTAAATCGGCTCATGCCTTTTTTGTTGTTTTGCCTCTGCATTCTAAATTTTTTAGAGAAGGAAGTGGAACGTATGTTTAAAAAGCTTTTCGGCGTTTTACAGCGTGTCGGCAAAGCTTTGATGCTTCCTGTAGCTATTTTGCCAGCTGCGGGACTTTTATTGGGGATTGGTAACATGCTGGTCAACCCTGATTTTCTCCAGTACATTCCTGCGTTAAATGCGGGCTGGGTACAATCAGTTGCGACGATCATGATGAATGCCGGACAAATCGTTTTTGATAATCTGGCATTGTTGTTTGCAGTCGGCGTAGCCGTCGGTCTGGCAGGCGGTGAGGGTGTAGCAGGTTTGGCTGCGATCATCGGTTACCTTGTAATGAATATTACACTGGGAACAGCCGTTGGTGTCACACCGGGTCTGATTGCCCAAAAAGTTCCTGGTTATGCAAATGTGCTCGGCATCCCAACGCTTCAAACAGGGGTATTCGGCGGGATTATCATCGGTATTCTGGCCGCAGCCATGTACAACCGCTTTTTCAAAATTGAGCTGCCTTCGTATTTGGGCTTTTTCGCAGGCAAGCGCTTTGTTCCGATTGCAACGGCATTATCCTCGTTGCTGATTGGACTACTGTTGGTCATTGTATGGCCTCCCGTACAGCACGGACTGAACACCGTATCTCACTTCATGGTTGATTCTAATCCGACACTGGCCGCTTTCATTTTTGGGGTTATCGAACGCGCGCTTATTCCTTTCGGTTTGCATCACATCTGGTACTCACCGTTTTGGTTTGAGTTCGGGGAATATGTGAATAAAGCGGGTCAAACGATTCATGGTGACCAGCAGATCTTCTTTAACCAGCTTCGTGACGGAGTGACCTTGACAGCAAGTACGTTCCAGGTAGGTAAATTCCCATTCATGATGTTCGGTTTGCCAGCCGCTGCGCTTGCGATGTACCATGAAGCAAGACCTGAGCACAAAAAATATGTAGCAGGTATTATGGGTTCAGCAGCATTGACTTCGTTCCTGACAGGGATTACGGAGCCGCTGGAATTCTCCTTCCTGTTCGTTGCTCCACTGTTGTTCGCGGTTCACTGTATTTTTGCAGGTCTGTCATTCATGACCATGCAAATTTTGAATGTTAAAATCGGTATGACGTTCTCGGGCGGATTTATTGACTTCTTGATTTTCGGGATTATTCCAACTCGTACGCCTTGGTGGTATGTCATCATCGTCGGACTGATTTTGGCGGTGATTTACTACTTCGGATTCCGATTCATCATACGGAAGTTCAACCTGAAAACACCAGGCCGTGAAGAAGCTACAGACAATGTGGATAGCGTTGCAACCGGAAGTAGTGATGATCTGCCACACAACATTTTGGCCGCTTTCGGTGGTTCTTCAAATATCAAGCATCTGGATGCTTGTATTACACGTCTTCGGATCGAGGTTAATGAGAAATCGAACGTTGACAAAGCTCGTTTGAAACAGCTTGGTGCATCGGGTGTTCTTGAAGTCGGCAATAACGTACAGGCGATTTTCGGTACACGTTCCGATACGATTAAAACTCAAATGGCTGATATCATGGCGGGACGTACGCCTGCACCTGCTCCAGCACAACCAGCTCCACAAGAGGAAAAGGAAGCCGGAGAACAAAAGCAAACGATTATTGTAGAAGATATCGTAATGCCTGTTAATGGCGAATTGGTTGATATTTCTACAGTTCCCGATCCGGTATTTGCAGAGCGTATGACAGGTGACGGTTTTGCAGTCGTGCCAAATGATGGAACGATTGTATCCCCTGTTTATGGTAAAGTATTCAATGTATTCCCAAGCAAGCATGCGGTTGGTATTCAATCGGATGGCGGTAAAGAAGTGCTTGTTCATATCGGAGTGAACACAGTGAAGCTGAAAGGACAAGGATTTGACGTTTTGGTGAACGAAGGCGATCTTGTGTCAGCCGGTCAGCCAATCATGAAAATTGATCTGGAATACGTGAAGGCAAACGCTAAATCCATCATTTCACCTGTCATTTTTACCAACCTTCCAGAAGGTGCTTCAGTAACTTTAAACAAAACAGGAGTATTGAAGGCTGGCGAAGATGGTATAATTACGATAAAATAAACTCTATGTGTTTCGGTTTAATGATTAGGCGGCTTAGTCCGTCTGATCATTGCCCGGTTTCACTGCACGTATTATACTGCGTGTAAACAAATATATTTTTAGAAAAGTGGGAGGAACAAATCTATGCAAACAACTTTCAGAATTACAGATGAAGATGGTATCCATGCACGTCCTGCAACTGCGCTGGTAAATACAGCTAACAAATTCAGCGGTGCTGAATCTTTTGCCGAAGCTAATGGTAAAAAAGTAACTTTGAAATCCATTCTGGGTGTATTGTCCCTGGGTCTGGAGCAAGGTGATATCATCAATATCATCTGTGAAGGCGCTGAAGCTGCTGAAGCTTTGAAAGCTCTTGAAAATGTAATCGTTAACGAAGGGCTGGGCGAAGTTCATGCTTAAGATCTCCGGGATTGCCGCTTCGGCAGGCATTGCTATTGCCCGGGCGTTTATTTTGGAGCATCCGAATTACGCTGTAGAGAGACGCGCGGTTGGTGATGTTGAAGCTGAAATCGCAAGATTGGATGCGGCTTTGGCCGAATCTCAAACTGAATTGGAAACGATTAAGGAGAAAACATTAAAGGAACTGGGCGAGAAAAAAGCAGAAATCTTTGCTTCTCACCTGTTGATCCTGAATGATCCTGAACTGATCGATCCAGTAAAAGCTAAAATCAAAGATGAGCAGCTTAATGCTGACTATGCTTTGGATGAAGTAGCTACACAGTTTATTTCTATGTTTGAAAACATGAAAAGTGCATATTTGCAAGAACGCGCGTCTGACATGCGTGATGTAACCAAACGGGTGCTCAATCATCTGCTTGGTGTTCATTTTGTCAGCCCTGCAGAAATTGCCGAAGAAACGATTGTACTTGCAGAAGATTTGACACCTTCCGACACAGCCCAGCTGAATCGTGAATTTGTTAAAGGCTTTGCAACAAATATCGGCGGACGTACTTCGCATTCGGCTATCATGGCTCGCTCACTTGAAATTCCTGCGGTTGTAGGAACCAAAAATATATTGTCCCAAGCTAAAAGCGGCGATTTGATTATCGTTGATGGTCTGGATGGACACGTATTCGTGAATCCTTCTGAAGAGATCGTTGCAGAATACCGTGCTAAACAAGTGGCATACGACAAGCAGCGCGAAGAGTGGCGAAAGCTGCGCGGCGAAGCTACAGTTTCTGTCGATGGTGTCCATGTCGAATTGGCAGCCAATATCGGTACGCCTAACGATGTAGCTGGTGTTCTGGATAACGGTGGTGAAGGCGTCGGCTTGTATCGTACAGAATTCTTGTATATGGGACGCGATAAGCTTCCATCTGAAGAAGTACAGTACACAGCATACAAAACCGTTCTGGAAAAAATGGAAGGCAAACCGGTTGTAGTCCGCACGCTGGACATCGGTGGCGACAAAGAACTTCCTTATCTGGATCTGCCGAAAGAAATGAATCCGTTCCTCGGATTCCGTGCGATTCGTCTGTGTCTGGATCGTCAGGATATTTTCCGTACTCAATTGCGTGCTTTGTTGCGGGCAAGTGTACACGGTAACCTGCGCATCATGTTCCCGATGATTGCTACACTGAACGAATTCCGTGAAGCAAAAGCTGTTTTGCTGGAGGAAAAGGAAAAGTTGGTGGCCGAAGGTGTAGCCGTATCTGAAGAAATTCAGTTGGGCATCATGGTAGAAATTCCTTCTACAGCGGTATTGGCTGACCAATTCGCCAAAGAAGTTGATTTCTTCAGTATCGGTACGAACGACCTGATCCAATACACAATGGCTGCAGACCGTATGAACGAACGCGTGTCTTACTTGTATCAACCATACAATCCATCCATTCTGCGTCTGGTGAAAATGGTTATCGATGCGGCTCATCGTGAAGGACGTTGGGCTGGTATGTGTGGCGAAATGGCAGGGGATGCGACAGCAATTCCGTTGCTGCTGGGACTGGGACTCGATGAGTTCAGTATGAGCGCAACTTCCATTCTGCCAGCACGCAGTCTAATCTCCAAATTGTCTCGTGCGGACATGGAAAAACTGGCTGCAAAAGCTTTGGACATGCAAACAGCCGAACAGGTTGTTGAATTGGTTCAAAGCATTGAAGGCTAAGGGTATCACATTTTTAAGGGTTATATCTTTTTCCAACAAAAAATTGCTGTGTACATACAGCAGCCGGTATCTTAACAGATACCGGCTCTTTTGTATGCTTCTTTTTTGCATGCTTTAGATTAAATTTACTTTTAGCTGCACGAGCAGTTCAGTACAGGCTTACGAGCAGCAGTGGTTTCGTCCAGGCGTGTGACCGGCGTAGTATAGGGTGCATTAAGCACCAACTCAGGATTTTCCTCCGCTTCTCGCGAAATCTGAATCATGGTGTCGATAAAACCATCAAGCGTTTCCTTGCTTTCCGTTTCCGTCGGCTCAATCATGATACATTCCTCTACATTCAGTGGAAAATAAATCGTAGGTGGATGGTAGCCGAAATCGAGCAATCGTTTGGCAACATCCAGCGTACGCACTCCAAATTTTTTCAAATTCCGTCCAGACATTACGAATTCGTGCTTGCAGTGGCCCGGGTAGGGAAGATCGAAATACGGAGCCAGCCGATGCATCATATAATTGGCATTCAGTACGGCGCATTCAGATACCCGCTTCAAGCCGTCAGGGCCATAGCTGCGAATATAGGCATAAGCACGGACGAGAATGCCGAAATTACCGTAAAAGGCTTTGACTCGTCCGATGGAATCTCCCTGCTCCCGGTCCCAGCGATACGTCCCCTGCGGATCACGCACAACCATCGGTTTGGGCAAATAGGGAATGAGCCGCTGCTTCACGCCGACAGGTCCTGCGCCGGGGCCGCCTCCGCCATGCGGGGTACTCATCGTTTTGTGCAAATTGAGATGCACGACATCGAAGCCCATATCCCCAGGGCGGGTAATGCCCATGATGGCGTTGGAATTCGCGCCGTCATAGTAGAGCAGGCCTCCGGCTTCATGCACAATCGCAGCAATGTCAGCGATCTGCTTCTCGAACAGGCCAAGCGTGTTCGGGTTAGTCAGCATGAGCGCAGCGGTGTCGTTGCCTACGGCTTGACGCAGCGCGTCCAGATCCACCAGCCCCTGCGGGGTGGAGGGAAGGGTGACCGTTTCGAAGCCCGCGACGGTTGCACTGGCGGGGTTCGTTCCGTGCGAGGAATCCGGCACGAGTACCTTGGTACGTCGCTCACCACGGGCTTCATGGTAGGAGCGGATCATCATCAGCCCGGTCCATTCGCCATGGGCGCCCGCTGCGGGCTGAAGGGTGACGGCATCCATGCCGGTTAACGCGGCCAGATCGTTTTGGAGCGTATGCAGCAGCTCCATGGCACCCTGGATGCTATCCTCAGGCTGATACGGATGAATCTTGGCGAAGCCTGCATAACGGGCGACATCCTCGTTTACCTTCGGATTGTATTTCATCGTACAGGAGCCGAGCGGATAAAATCCGTTGTCCACGCCAAAATTGCGCCGGGACAAGGCGGTATAATGGCGAATAACGTCTACTTCGTATACCTCTGGCAATGCCGCAGGCTCACTGCGCAGCGCATAATCCGGCAAAAGCTCTGCCAGCGGGCGCCGGGGAACGTCGCATTCGGGAAGGGAATAGGCGATACGGCCCGGACGGCTCAATTCAAAAATGAGTGATTGATCATGTTCCTTTAACAACCCTTGCTTCTGATCTTGTCCGGTGTGTGTCATAGCAATCCCCCCAAGGTGTGTGCAAATTGGTCGATTTCTTCTTTGGTTCTTTGCTCTGTCACGGCAATCAGCATGTGACCGGCAAGCTCCTCGTAGTTCCGGCCCAACTCATAGCCGCCGATAAATCCTGCATCAAGCAATCCGGCCTGGAGCTTGTTCATATCCGTACCCTCAGGCAGCTTAAGGGCAAACTCATTAAAGGTCGGCGCGTTAAAGGAAGCAGTTACACCCTTCAAACTTAGCAATTGCTCTAATGCATAGCGGCTTTTATGCAAATTCAGCTCGGCGACTTCCCGCATGCCCTGTCTACCCATAATGGACAAATACACAGATGCAGATAAAGCAAGCAATGCTTGATTGGAGCAAATGTTGGACGTGGCTTTTTCACGGCGGATATGCTGTTCCCGTGCCTGCAAGGTCAGCACGAAGCCGCGTTTGCCATTGCGATCTGTCGTTTGGCCTACAATACGCCCGGGGATACGGCGCATATGCGCTTGTGAAACGGCAAAGTAACCGCAGGTCGGACCGCCGAGGGAGGAAGAGATGCCAAGCGGCTGTGCGTCTCCTACGACAATATCCGCACCCTGCTTGCCAGGCGTCTCCAGCAAGCCAAGTGCCAGCGGATTGGCGCTGACAACCATAAGCCCTTGGTGCGCATGGATCAGATCAGCCATCGGCTTTACATTTTCCACGGCTCCGAAAAAGTTGGGACTTTGCACCAAAACCGCCGCCGTCTGTTCCGATACGGCCGCTGCCAATGCCTGCGCATCCGTTACACCTTCCGAATAGCCAATCTCCACGATGTCCAAGCCTAGCCCGCGGGCATAGGCAGCCAATACCTGACGTGCCTCCGGGTGGACGGTCCGTGATACGATAAGCTGCTTGCGGCGGGTGGCAGAGGCGGCCAGTGAGCCCGCCTCTGCCAGCGCAGTCGCTCCATCATACATGCTGGCATTGGCTACAGCCATGCCTGTTAATTCGCAAATATACGATTGAAATTCGAATATGGCCTGTAGCTCACCCTGGCTTACCTCTGGCTGATAAGGAGTGTAGGCGGTGTAAAATTCCGAGCGCGAAGTGATGTGCTGAATGACGGACGGAATATGATGATCATAAATCCCTGCACCAAGAAAGCTGGCATGTGTGTCTGTGTTGGCATTATGCCCGGCCAGTTCGGCCAGATGGCGGGTTAAGGCTCTTTCATCCAGTCGAGAGGACATGGGCAGCTCGCCCTGATATCGGATTTCTTCTGGAATATCACTGAATAAATCGTCAATGGACGATACGCCGACCACACGCAGCATTTCGGTTTGGTCCTGTTCGGTCATGGGCAGATAGCGATGCTGCTTCATAGGTTCTGGCTCCTTTTGAAAAGCAAAATGTAAAATCGTAAATGATCTCCTTGTTCGCCTTATAGAAATGAAAAGAGTCTGGAATCAGCGTGAACGTTTATAAAAGGGTGCTGCTACCACCTCGGCGCGCAGGCGTTTGCCACGGATCTCGACCTCCAGCGGTGTGGACAGGGCACTAAACCGGCTGTCCACCAGGGCCAGACCCAGATTACGCTTTAAGGTTGGCGACTGGGTTCCTGTTGTAACCTCGCCGATTAGCTGTCCTTCTGCGAATACCGGGTAATGGGCACGCGGGATGCCGCGATCCAGCAATTCCAGTCCGATCAGCTTGCGGGGAATTCCTTGCTCCTTCTGGCGTTGCAGCGCTTCTCTGCCGATAAAATCTCCCTTGCCCAGCTTAACGAAAAAGCCCAAGCCAGCCTCGAGCGGTGAAATCGTGGCAGATAGCTCCTGTCCGTATAACGGCAGCCGTGCCTCAAAGCGCAGCGTATCCCGGGCACCAAGCCCGGCGGGAACCAGACCATACGACTCACCCGTGCGAAGCAATCCTTCCCATATAGCCGCTGCTCCCGCTGCAGGTATATACATTTCAAAGCCATCCTCACCCGTATATCCGGTACGGGACACGAGTGCCTTCACTCCGAACAGCTGCACGTTCTCACGGAATCGGAAGGATGCCAGATTAGCAATATCCGTATTTGTCACGGCTGCTAGTATATGTGCAGCTTCCGGTCCTTGCAGCGCCAGCAATGCTATGGCATCTGACACATTTTCCAAATGAACGGATGCAGGCACATGGCGCATAAGCCAATCCCAATCCTTGTCGATGTTGGAGGCATTCACAACGAGCATGTAGCGCTCCGGCCCTTTGCAGTACACTAGCAGGTCGTCTACCACACCTCCATCGGGGTAGCATAGGAGCGAGTATTGGGCCTGGCCCGGTTCCAACTGGCTGACATCGTTTGTCGTTACCCGTTGCAGAAAAGCTCGGGCTTCTTTGCCTTCAACCAAAAACTCGCCCATATGCGATACATCGAATAATCCAGCATGTTGGCGGACGGCCTCATGCTCCTTTTGAATGCCGCTAAACTGTACAGGGAGCTCCCAGCCTCCAAAGTCAATACAACGGACCCCCGGCAGCGTTCCATAAGACGAATACAGCGGCGTTTTGCGCAAGTTAGTCATTTTTCCACTCCTATCCGGTGTGATCGGCTAAACAAAAAAGACAGGCCGAAAAAAACGTATAGACGGCGGTCCATACTCTTTTTTCAGCTCTGTCCTTGATACCTGAAAGTTACCCCGGTATGTACCAGGTTTCCTCTTGGGTGATTCGCTCCATGGCGAATGCTCTCCAGAGATGCGTCCGGCAGAGGTCCTTTTGCCTGAGAGATTCACCTGCCGTGCAGGTTTACTCCTTCGGCGCTACCTTTGGGAATATTGTATGTTACCGATGGATATAGATAACAACATGATCCGATTCGCATGTACCTCTGTCTCATTAAGCGGTAGCAGCTATGCGAATTCTGGTAGTCTCTCCCTCAACGTTCATCCGCGTTTGCAGTTGTCGGGGTGTTTCCACAAGCATTGGCTATAACCCATTAATACGCAAATTCATTCAAAATGTCAATAAAAATGTCATGAAAATCAACCTGAAAAACATTTAATACATAAATAAGGATATGTAAGCGTTTGTTATACCTAGTCATATTTTTATCTACAACGCTTTTTTAAGTGATGTGAAGTATTTTTGTTAGTATTATTGACATGGATGTTCTTGTTGTCATAATCTTATCCTGTCTAGTATAGGTGAGCAGAAGCAATTACATTCCCTTGGAAGTGAGGCGAAAGCAGGATGAGCGAAGTGAAACAGCAGTTTTGGTATACGGAGGAGCATGAGTGGGTTAAGCGCACAGAAGATGGAACAGTGCGGATTGGTATTACAGACTTTGCACAGCATCAACTGGGTGACATTGTTTTTGTGGAGTTGCCTGAGAAGGGAGCAACGATTGAACAAGGAGCGGAGGTTGGTACGATTGAATCGGTGAAGACGGTATCCGATCTTTTTGCTCCAGTGACGGGAATTGTATTGAGGGTAAATGAAGCGCTGGAACGTACGCCTGAGTTGGTGAACGAATCTCCCTATGAAAATGGCTGGATGATCGAAGTGGAGATCGGCAACAATGTGGAGGAAGCGCTGGGCAAGCTTTTGTCAGCGGATGAGTACAAGAAATTGACTGTCGATGAGTAATAATAAAGTCATATAGTCTCGAATTATGGATAAGCCAAAAATGACCTCATATTCCATGGTGAAGTGTTAGTGGAGGATGAGGTCATTTTATATCAAATATTTTTCGTTTTGTTCATGCCGGTATCCGGCGTTTAAACTCTAGTTTGCGGACTGGCCATTTTAGCGCATATAGCCGCCCTTGCCGTCTGTCCGAGCATAGCCGTCCCTGAAATTTTTCACAGAGGCCTCCAGACTTTCATAGCCTGCAAAGGAACCACCACTTATGGTATATCCCATATCATCGAAGAAATCGCCGTAAGTAACAGCCTGTCCGGTGGCTCCACCATGTTCTCGCTTGCTGGCCCCACCGTGACCAATCGAAAGCCCCTTAACTACGGCATGACCGCTCACCGTATAATACCCCTTCACTAAAGCGCTTTCAACCACCTGTCCATATTCTGAAACTTCTGCTTGTTCAGTAACAACGGCTTGATCCCCTACATGACCATGACCTGTTATTTTTGCAGAACCGTCCGCAATCGCATACCCGCTTAGGGTAGCGGATTCACCGATCTGGGCGTTTCCACGCACCAGCGCATAGTCTGTAATCTTGACTGAGCCGCTTACTCTTGCGGCACCGCGCACCACAGCAGAATCTTCAATGCGGACATTCCCGGTCACAGTCGCATTGTCAAGAACCTTGGCATTCTTAGCCACATAGACACTATCATCGACCCGAGCGGTATCGGCTACGAAGCCTCCACCATTTCTGTGTACATGCCCCCTGATGCCGCTACTTTCTTCAACCTTACGCATTTGCGGTTCAGCATTTTCCAAGGTGACTTGATAAGGATATTGCGGTTTTGATTCGAAAGGAATATTTTTTTCAGAGAACTTTCTTTGCCAGCTTCCAATACCTATTTTGGTTTTTTGCATGCTTTCCAACGTAGGGGTTGCCGCCACGCTCAAATAAGCTTTTTCCCCGTTGGAGACTTCTTCCTGGATGGACTCCCCGTTACCGAAAGAACGGCTATACCGGCTTTCCCCATTCCTATTTTCAACGATCAGATATGCTTGCCAGCCAGCACCGTTTTGTTTAGCCAAACCATCCAATTTGACTCGTACTGTGGTGGAGGAAGCGTTTGCAGGAATCTTCACATCAAGCGGGATGATGTTGTAGCCGGTAGCCTGAGGGGCACGCTCAGAAGGAATGGTATAGACATTATCACTTCCATCCACTTTAAGCATCATCGTATAATACTGCTGCCAATATAGTTCTCCGTACCTGAGCATGTTCTCGACATTGCGCTTGTAGAGCTTCTGATTACGGAAATCAAAAGTAGCCATTCTGCTGGCAAAACGGCCAACCATCTCCTGCACCTTTACTTGAGGATTAATTCTTTGGATCACCTCATAGATGGACTCCGTTGGGTTTTCCGGTTTCCCGGACTGCAGCAGCTTTGCGACAAAACCCGATCCGTAACCCGGTAAGCCATCCGGATTTTCCTCAAGGTATTTCAGGAGCGGCCAGGCTTCGTAATATGCCCGCCCATTTACGGCGGTCAACGTGCTTGCACGTAAATATAGAGCGGAAAAGTCGGTTGCTCCTTCCGTTCCTGACTGTTGTTTATAAGCGTCACTGGACGTATATTCCTCGCGGAACCAGTTGCCCACGGCTTCGCTCCAAGGGCCAAGGTAATCATTTCCTCTCCAACTGTTGCTTCCTTGGGCAAATTGTACTACATGTCCAAATTCGTGAGGAACCGGCAAACCTGGTTGCAATCTGGGACTCATGGCATCCGGAGCGCACATCAAGTATGGATACCCCTCTGAGTCAAGCCCGGCAAAAGCCCATCCCCCCTCGTAGAGATGAAGCCCGGTTCCCAGAATGACCACGTTGACCTTGTAATCTTTATTATCGCGCATCCACTCATTAACCGAACGAGTAGGCTGTGTCATTTTAAGCTTATTGATGTATAAATCCCAGTTATCCTCCAAAATCTTTGCATTTCCCTCGAGGAAAGCCTTGGTTACTTTTTTATATTCCCCACCGTTTCCCCATAGGAACTGAAAATGCTCCGATTCGTATACATTGGCATTTGCTTTGGAAATCACTTCCGCATCATTATGAACACCGCGTACAGAGTAGGCTGCTTTTAACGTGTAGGCTGTTTCTACCGCGTAGGTTGCTTCTACCACATTTCGGCTCTCGCTAAGTGAATCAGCAACCATGTTTACTTCCGGCTCACTTTGAGCCGATACGCTCTGCGTATGCAGAGACAGCCCCCCGGTAAATGCCAGTGTCATGGCCAAGGCACTCACTCCTGCTGCAAGCGCACGCTCTTTTCTTGTTTTTCTTGTCATATGTTTCTTCTTCATTTTTTTCTCCTTTCTGTGTAACCCTCATTTTGTTTTGCAAATCCTTTTTCTGTTCATGGTCTTTATAAGCCATGCTCTTGGAGCGTTGTCAATGCACCCCCTTTCTCTTCATTTCAGGAAAAAAAGAATTCTCCTATTATTTTTATCGGTTGACCAACAGAAAAGTGAATACATTAATGTATGAATATACAATTTTATGGTTTGTATTTCCAAGCATAAAAAAGAAGAAATTTCAATAGGGAGACTTCGTGACTTACCAAAGTCTGCTTTTGGGACAGCCCCACTTATTGTTGTTTTTTGGGCAGACGAAATTACGTGTGTTTTCTCCTGTTAAGAGGCTTATCCCCTTGTAAGAGTAGTACAAATGACAGTATGGATTTCCGGCTAATTTTTATGGTTACAGGCCATATTAAGAAGAATTATGTAGGGTATAATACCTTATTGTTAATTTAAATTTAAATGTTGTCATCAACGTTCATGACGAAAGTACGTTTTCATTTCGTTGATGAAGATAACGCTGTCATTTAGTATGAATCTTGAGAAAAGGTAGTGTTGCTATTACCAACAAGGAGGATATGAATATGAGCACAGTGGACGCAAAGTCCAATTCAAATGGAGGCGCTCGCGTCGCCGTACAGCGTTTTGGCCGTTTTCTCAGCGGTATGGTTATGCCCAATATGGGAGCTTTTATCGCGTGGGGGTTGATTACGGCACTCTTTATTCCGACCGGATGGTTCCCGAACGAGGGTTTTGCCCAACTGGTTGATCCGATGAAAAATTATTTGCTGCCGCTGCTGATTGGTTACACAGGTGGCACGATGATTCACGGACAGCGCGGAGGTGTGATCGGGGCCATTATGACCATGGGTGTCATTGTGGGAGCAGATATCCCGATGTTCCTGGGCGCGATGGTAGCTGGCCCGCTGGCTGCATGGGTATTGAAGAAGTTCGACAAGGCTATTGAAGGCAAAGTCAAATCAGGTTTTGAAATGCTGGTCAATAATTTCTCAGCCGGGATTATCGGTGCAATTTTAGCACTGCTTGCCCATGTGGTGATCGGCCCGTTTGTGCAAATTATTAGTCAGGTGTTGTCGGCAGGGGTACAGTTCCTGGTGAACGCAGGGCTTTTGCCGCTCGTCAACCTCATTATTGAGCCCGGAAAAGTATTATTTCTAAATAACGCTCTGAATCACGGAGTATTGAGTCCGATTGCACTGGAGGAAGCTGCAAGAACAGGCAAATCCGTTTTGTTCATGCTTGAATCCAACCCTGGGCCGGGGCTCGGTATTTTGCTGGCATATTGTCTGTTCGGTAAAGGATCTGCGAAGTCGTCGGCTCCTGGTGCAGTAATCATTCATTTTTTCGGCGGGATTCATGAAATTTATTTCCCTTACATTTTGATGAAGCCGATTCTGATTCTTGCTGCTATAGCGGGGGGCGTTGTAGGAACCTTCTGCTTCATGTTGACAGGTGCCGGACTGGTTGCTGCTCCTTCACCAGGTAGTATCATCGCTTATTTCCTGATGACACCAAAAGGCGGATATTTGCCGATGCTGAGCGGTGTGATAGCTGGTGCGGTCGTAGCCTTTGCTGTTGCTGCAGTACTTCTCAAGACAGGTAAGCAAAAAGAAGAGGGGCTGGAGGAAGCCGCATCCCGCATGAAAGATATGAAAAGTCAAAGCAAGAGTGCAAGTGCTAACGCCACTGTAACGGAAGATAACCGCGAATCTGATCGTGCTGCCGAGATTGCCGTCGATCGAACGCTTAAGGATAAATCAGAAGTTAACAAGATCGTCTTTTCCTGTGATGCAGGTATGGGTTCAAGCGCTATGGGCGCCTCGATTTTACGCAAAAAAATGAAGCAGGCGGGTGTGGATGTTACGGTAACGAACACGGCAATCAGTGAAATTCCACAGGATGCGGATATTGTCATTACGCAAAAAACGTTGACAGAACGGGCTAAAACGGTAGCCCCGAATGCCGAGCATATTTCCATCGACAATTTCCTGAAAAGCCCTGAGTACGAAGCGCTGGTGGAACGTCTGAAATCCGATTCTTAATTCCCGTAAAGTCAGGTCGTCTGTGTACAGTTTGTATTTCCTGCTGAAGGGATGAGAGCTTGGGAAGGAACGGTATGCGCTTATGAATATTACGAAACGACAATCTGACATCGTGGAATATCTTTTGGACCAGCCCCAAGAGGTTACGGCTGGGGAAATTGCCGAGAAGATCAATGTCAGCACAAGGACAGTTCACCGTGAACTCGGTGCAGTCGAGCATTGGCTGGCGGCTCATGAGGTAAAGCTAGAGAAAAAATCAGGGATCGGTATCTATGTGGATGCCGACCCGGCTCAGCTTGCAAGCCTGCGGGAGCAATTGATGCATACGAAGTCGGACGAATATTCGGCTGAGGAAAGAAAGATCGTGGTTCTTTGTATGCTGCTGGATACACAGGAGCCGATCAAGCTGCTGGCGCTGGCTTCTGATTTGAAGGTCACGGTCACTACTGTCAGCCATGATCTGGACGAATTGCAAGGCTGGATCAGGGAACGTGGACTCGTGCTTGTGCGCAGACGCGGATACGGTGTCGAGATTACAGGCCGGGAGATGGACAAAAGGCGGGCGATTTCCGAGCTGGCTCTCGAATATTTGGATGAATCAGATTTGTTTTCCAGCCGGGAGGAGCTTCGTCCAGTGACGCGTGTCGCTGACAAATTATTGGAAATGATTGGCAGAGGGAATCTGCTGACCGTGGAAAATGCTCTCTGGCAGCCCCATGATCAATGGCTGGAAAACATGGTGGAAAGCAAATATATGGAGCTGCTGATTCAAATTTGTGTTTCGCTAGCACGTCTGCGACTCGGGTATGTTGTGGATCATCGTCCCTCGTATTCGAAAACAGATTCGGACGAGCATATCATGCTGCGCGCGGCTATGGTGGAACGCATATGCACGGAATTGTCAGAGGCGCTGGATATGGACTTTCCAGAGCCGGAACGATCTTATTTCAGGCTGTTGTTTCGTGATGCCGAGGATCATTCCACCCGGCTGCTGCCGCTGGATGATCTCGTACTGCTGGAGACAGTTCATGAGTTGATTTGCCGTGTGGAGGAAGAGACAGGCACGCCAATGGCCGAGGATCGTGTACTGCGTGAAGGGCTGATTGCCCATATGGCTCCGGTACTCAAACGTTTGAAGGAAGGCAGGTCGATCCGTAACCCCCTCCTGCAGCAAATCCGCAAGGATTACGGCAGCTTGTTCGACTCGGTGAAAAAGGCTGCCGCAGACATGACAGAAATGGAAATACCGGATGAAGAGATCGGATTTCTCGTCATGCATTTCGGCGCTTCGCTGGAACGGCTGCGACAATTCCGGCGAGAGGTACGGGCCATTGTTGTCTGTACGAGCGGCATTGGCTCATCCAGACTTCTGGCAACAAGGCTCGCCAAGGAGCTGCCACAGATCAAAATTGTAGATAGGGCGTCTTGGTTCGAGGCGGCGCGAATTCCGAAGGAGGATTATGATCTGATCATTTCGACAGTGGAGCTGCCGCTTGAACCGGATCGATATCTCAAGATCAGCCCGCTGCTGACGCAGGAGGAGAGTGACCGGCTGCGTAACTTTATCCAGCATATTACACTCAAGCTTCCCAATGACCATCAGCAGGAACAGACTATTCAGCCCGGTCAGGGCATGGAGTGGCTTACCGGGCTGCGGAAAAGTCTCGAGGAAATTGTACACATTGTACAGCAATTTCAAGTATATCCGCTTGAAAATCAGGGGATGGATATGCAGGCTACCGTACAGGCCATATGCATGCTGGAGGCGGGACGGGGAAATGTCACAGAGCCGTCTGCCGTTGCTGCACAACTCATGGAAAGAGAGCGCCAAGGTAGTCAGGTTATTCCTGATACCTCGATTGCTTTAGTTCATACGCGTAGCCACTATATTCGCCAGCCTTCGCTTACCTTGTATAAGCTGACAGAGCCACTGCTGACGGATGCAGGCGAACAGGTAGAATGCGTGCTGCTGATGTTGGGACCTCGTGAGCTGCCGAGAGAAAGCTTGGAGGTATTGAGCGAGATTAGTGCATTACTTTTGCAGGAAGAGATGGTTACGCTACTGGAGAGCGGTAGTCGGGAGCATATTGCCAATTATATATCGAGTGAACTGGCTGAATTTTTTCACAGTAAATTAGGAACAGGGAGGAACCTACCGTGAGCATAATGTCGATAGATAAAGTAAAAATGAACGCAACCGCCAAAGACAAATATGAGGCGATACGCATGGCTGGACAGATCCTGCTGGATGCGGGACATATTACAAGTGAGTACATTGACAAGATGCTTGAACGCGAGGAGATCGTGTCCACTTATATCGGGAATGGGTTGGCTATTCCACATGGCACGAAGGAATCCAAAACGTTAATTCAATCGACAGGAATCTCGATCATTCAGTTCCCGCAAGGTGTAGATTTCGGGGAAGAAAAAGCATATATGGTGATCGGCATCGCAGCACAAGGCGGCGATCATATGGAGATTCTAACGGGGATCGCTATGGTGTTTGCGGAGGAAGAAAACATGGACAAACTTCGTAACGCGGTGACCCCTCAGGAAATTATTGATTTGTTTGAAAGTGAGATGGAACTATGAGAGCCGTCCACTTTGGAGCAGGAAATATCGGTCGCGGCTTTATCGGATTGATTCTGTCGCGTGCAGGCTATGAGGTCGTCTTCTCGGATGTTAACGACGCGCTTATATCCGAGTTACGCCGCCGCAAGCAATACACTGTAGAGTTGGCGAATGATACCAAGGATACGGAGACGGTCACGAATGTAACGGCAATTGACGGCAAAGATGCAGTGGATGTAGCGGATGCGGTAGATCACGCTGATCTGGTAACGACCGCAGTGGGCGTCAGCATCCTCAAGCATATTGCAGCAGGCATCGCGGAGGGAATCAAGCGGCGGGTAGAACGAGGGGCAGGGCCGCTACATGTGATCGCCTGCGAAAATGCAATCGGGGGTAGCGCCCAACTGAAAGAGCATGTCTTTGCACTACTGGATGAAGCGACCCGTGCCAAGGCAGAGGTTTCAGTGTATTTTCCCAATGCTGCTGTAGACCGGATTGTCCCGATTCAGCATCATGAGGACCCGTTGCATGTACAGGTAGAGCCTTTTTACGAGTGGGTAGTGGATCGTTCGCAAATGGCTCCTGACCATAAAGAGATCGAAGGCATCCTTTACGTGCAAGATTTGGAGCCTTACATTGAACGCAAGCTGTTCACGGTGAATACGGGGCATTGCGTGGCGGCCTATCTGGGTTATATGGCAGGTTATGCTACGATTCAGGAGGCCATGAAGGACGGCAAAGTGGTGGATTCGATACAAGGAGCATTGGAGGAAACAGGGGCGGTACTTGTAAAGCGCTTCGGTTTGGATCAAGGGGAGCATCAGAAGTATATCTCCAAAATTTTGGATCGCTTCCGCAATCCTAATCTGACAGACGAGGTTACTCGGGTCGGACGTTCACCATTGCGCAAGCTGTCTCCCAATGACCGTCTTGTACGTCCCGCGCTGCAAGCACAGGAGTATGGCATCCCGACGGATCATCTGGCGTTAGGAATGGCTGCTGCCTGTAAATTTGATATCGCGGAAGATCCCGAGGCGGTCGAGCTACAGCAGGTAATCCGCAGCGAAGGACTGGGTGTGGCGCTGACACGTTATACATCCATACCCCCAGATCACCCGCTACACCGGCAGGTTTTGGAGCAATATGATATTATAAATTCATAAAACAACGAGTATACGAACTTAATTATCGATAATCCTCTTGAAGGGAAAGCATCTGCATCAGCACTAAAGTGTGTTGTACGGATGATGTGCTTCAAGAGGATTTTTTATTATGCGTGATAAACATCACATAACAACTAGTTTGAATTTTTTATATTGATAATGATTATCATTATCTTTAAAATGATAATTATGATCTTATTTTATTAGGGAGGATTACAGTGAAACCGATATATATAACCTTAGGGTTTCTTTTTTTGGCACTTGGAGTTATTGGTGTGGTGGTGCCGTTGCTGCCGACTACGCCGTTTTTGCTGCTGGCGGCTTTTTTCTTTATGCGGGGGTCTGAAAGGCTTCACCAATGGTTTTCGAACACCTCTTTATACCATAAACATCTGGAGAGCTTTGTCCAAACAAGATCGTTGAAGCTGTCTACGAAAATCATATCCTTGGGCTTAGCGTCAACCATGCTGATTACGGGCTTTATTTTCACCCCCACAGTCTGGGCCAAAACGCTGATCGTTATGGTTATTTTGTTTAAATATTATTTCTTTATATTCCGAATCGGGACTGTGAAGGGAGCTGCGGTAGAAACTCCCTCTCCATCCGAAGCCGCCCCTACGACGAAAAAAAGGTCCAAAATGGTCGACAGCCGTCTGCTCGGTCTGGTAGAACATTCTCGAAAATATATCATATTGGGCGTGCTGGTGCAGTGGATCGGTCTTTTAGGCAGTATAGCCGCTGTGTTGTCCATGTCCTTTCTTTTGCAGCAGGCATGGACCGGACAAGTGACTCGAAAGCTGATCTTATCGACGACGATCATTGTTTTTGCTTCCATTGCAGTGCGATGCCTCAGCAACTATGCAGCGAGTATGTTGTCCTATCGGGCTTCGGTGAATGCTAAAAAAACACTGCGCTCGCAAATTTATGGCAAGCTGCTGAAACTGGGACCCTCGTATACGGATCATACATCCACCTCGGGGGTTATTCAGGTGGCTGTAGAAGGGGTAGAGCAGCTTGAGACTTATTTCGGCAGATACATGCCTCAGTTGTTTTACAGTCTGCTTGCCCCCGTCACATTGTTCATCACTCTATCTTTTATCAGCTTCAAGGCTGCTATTATTCTGTTGATCTGCGTACCCCTGATTCCGGTGTCGATCATTGTTATTATGCGGATGGCTAAAAAGCTGTTTCGAAAATACTGGGGCAGCTATGTCAATTTGGGTCACAGCTTTTTGGAAAATGTACAGGGTCTGACGACGCTCAAAATGTACGGTACAGACCAGGAGAAACATCAGGAAATGAATATAGCCGCTGAGGATTTTCGCAAAATGACGATGAAAGTGCTGACCATGCAGCTAAATTCCGTAGCCATCATGGATCTTATCGCATATGGCGGTGCCGCTGCGGGCGTGCTGGTTGCGGTGAGCGAATATGGTTCGGGCCATATTGGCTTGGCGGGAGCGCTGATCATTGTGTTACTGTCGGCAGAGTTTTTCATTCCGCTGCGTTTGCTGGGTTCTTACTTTCACATCGCCATGAACGGAATGGCAGCAAGTGACAAAATATTTCAAATGTTGAGCACGGAGGATCTTGTCCAAGGAAAAGAAAGCATAGAAAATACGGATATTCGACTGGAGCAAGTGAGTTTTGCCTACGACGAAAGAGATACCTTGCGAAATATATCCATGGATATCCCTCAGGGCAGCTTCGTTTCGATTGTTGGGGAATCGGGCTCTGGTAAAAGTACGGTAGCCGGATTGATTGTTGGCCATCATGAGGGATACCGAGGAAGCCTGACCGTGGGAGGAACCGAGCTTACCGATATTTCGGAAGAAAGCCGCATGCGTCATATGACCTGGATTGGCTTCAACAGCTATATTTTCAAAGGTACGGTTGAAGCTAATTTAAGAATGGGCAATGAGCACGCAGACGAGGAACAAATGCTGGAAGCCTTGCGGGAGGTGAAGCTGTATGACTTTATTCTCTCTCAAGGAGGGCTGAAACTGGAGCTGGAGGAACAGGGAGCGAATCTGTCAGGTGGACAACGACAACGGCTGGCGCTGGCCAGAGCGCTGCTGCATGATAGCCATGTGTACATTTTTGACGAGGCTACCTCTAACATCGACAGTGAGAGTGAGGAAGGCATTATGGAGGCTATCCATGCGCTGGCAGGTCAAAAAACAGTCATTCTTATCTCGCATAGACTGGAAAACGTTGTCCAATCTGACCGCATCTATGTGCTGCAAAACGGCCTTTTGGCAGAATCCGGCACGCATCAGGAGCTTTTGAGTCAGCAGGGACATTATGCGGAGATGTACCTCAGTCAACACCGGGTAGAACAATTTGTCAAAGGGGGTGCTGTATATGCGTAGACATGGATTACGGATCATGGCCCAATTATTGATATTGGCCGGGCCCCTTTTACCTGTGCTGCTCATAACGATCATTACCGGGGTGCTTGGTTTTGTTTGTGCTATCGGCATTATTGTATACGGAGCTCTTGCTCTGCTGACAGCGACGGGCATCACCACAGGCTACAGCATGACGTTTTTGCTGACAGCTATCGTTGCTTGTGCCGTATTGCGCGGCGCATTTCGTTATGGCGAGCAAATGAGTGGTCATTATCTGGCATTCAAGCTGCTGGCTGTGCTGCGTGACAAGGTGCTTCAAGTTTTGCGCAGACTGGCTCCTGCCAAGCTGGAAGGCAAGGACAAGGGAAATCTGATCTCACTGATTACAAGTGATATTGAGCTGCTGGAGGTATTTTATGCGCATACGATAGCGCCGATTATGATCGGCATCATGACTTCGCTGCTCATGGTACTTTTTATAGGTTCCTATGAACCTGGATTAGGTTGGTTGGCTGCGCTTGCTTACATAACTGTGGGGCTGTTCATTCCACTATTAACGTCGCGTATGGGCAGACGTCAGGGGATGGAGTATCGGAGCAGCTTCGGCAAGCTTAGCAGTTATTTTCTGGACAGCTTACGTGGTATGAAGGAAATCGTACAATTCGGACGCGGGGAACAACGGCTGGCGGAGATTAACCGTCGCACAGATCAACTGGATGCCAAGCAGAAGGGCTTGAAGCAGCATGAAGGTATCACAAGAGCGGTAACAGATGCGGCTGTAGTGGGATTTTCCTTCCTGATGCTGCTGGCTGGATTGTACGGCATGTCCAAAGGACAGGTTAGCTTTACGGGTATGCTGGTTTCCGTCATTGCTTTGTTCAGTTCATTTGGCCCGGTGGTCGCGCTCAGCAATCTGTCCAACAATCTGCTTCAAACGCTGGCGAGCGGGGAACGAGTGCTGAGCCTGCTGGAGGAAACCCCGGAGGTAGAGGAAAATGTTCACGGAATGAGCGTTGCTTTTACTGGGGCAGAGGTAGACAGGGTTACTTTTGCATACGGTGGTGAAACCGTGCTGAATGATGTAAGTCTCACGATACCGCATAAGCGGATTACGGGCATTCAGGGGAAAAGCGGCTCTGGCAAGTCAACGCTGCTTAAGCTGCTGATGCGATTCAGGGACCCGCAGCAGGGCGAAATTTTGCTGTCAGGACATGATTTGAAAGTAATAGAGACCCGACATTTGAGAGGGTTGCAAAGCTATGTCGATCAGAATACGTTCTTGTTTGATGATACGATTGCAGCCAATATCAAAATCGGGAAGCCTGATGCAACGCACGAGCAGGTTGTGCAAGCAGCGCGCAAGGCATCGGTGCATGATTTTATCATGACCTTGCCTCAAGGATATGACAGCCGTGTCGGAGAATTGGGGGACAGGCTATCCGGTGGCGAGCGTCAGCGGTTGGGACTGGCCAGAGCCTTTGTCCATGATGCGCCTCTCCTACTGTTGGACGAGCCTACCAGCAATTTGGACAGCCTGAATGAAGCCATTATTTTAAAATCGTTAATGGAACAGCAGCAGGACAAAACCATTGTCCTTGTTTCGCACCGAAGCTCCACTATGCGGATTGCCGATAATATTTTCCAAATGGATCATCGCAGATTGTCCTGAGGGCTGATGCTGTAGCCTGTTCATGATTTTGTCATAAAATGGAGTGTACGTGTGAAATGGAAGCAGCATCCGTATTGAAAATCATCCGACTTTTCAAGCTTGTCATATTTTGATAGCCTATTAGGTGAAAATTTTGCTAAAGCCAGAGGTATATTGACGAGTCATAAACATCATAAATGATGGATGAACAGAGGCTGGAAGCCGATGTACAGAAATGGGTGGTGAACAGGAATGTCTGATTTCAAACAGCTGGAGCACACAACATATCCCACATATGAAGGCTATGATTTGGGTCTGACTTATACATCTGCGGGCAGTCTGTTCAAAGTATGGGCACCGACTGCCCAGCAGGTTCATGTAGCGTTGTATGACGACGCGGGAGTGTACGATCAGGAAGGGAACGTTCAGGAGCATGGCGGCGGCCGGGAATTTTTTATGAGCCGTAATGATCAAGGTGTATGGTCCGTAGAGCTGGAAGGTGATTGGAACAGATATTATTATATGTACAGGCTGGAGTGGGCGGACAGCACCGTTCATTATGCCGTCGATCCTTATTCGATAGCGGTGTCAGCCAACGGACAGCGTACGGCGATCCTTGATTTGGCGCCAACCAACCCGGACGGGTGGGAAGAGGATACGGGTCCTACACTGGAGCGGGCCACGGATGCCGTTATTTACGAGCTTCATGTGCGCGATTTTTCAATGGATACACATTTTAATGCGGGTGAAAAGGACTTGTCTGCCGTACAGGGGAAGTTTGCGGCCTTTACGTATTCGGGTTTAAAGGATACGGCGGGTAACACCATCGGGCTGGATCATTTGCTGGAGCTGGGCATTACACATGTTCATTTGCTCCCAGTGGCTGATTTCCATACGCTGAATGATTTGGCGGAATTTAAAACCGAATATAACTGGGGCTATGATCCACAGCACTATAATGTACCGGAGGAATCGTATTCTTCGAATCCGGCCGATCCGGGAGCGCGTATACGAGAGCTGAAGCAACTGGTGCAGTCTCTGCACACTGCTGGTATTGGTGTCATTCTGGACGTCGTGTACAATCATACGTATTCGGTGGAAAAGGGACCGTTTGAGCCTGTCGTACCCGGTTATTATTACCGAACAGATGAGCAGGGACAGCTTACCAACGGATCGGGCGTAGGTAATGAGGTGGCAACCGAACGCCCGATGGTGCGCAAGTATATCAAGGATTCACTGCGCTATTGGGCTAAGGAATATCATATAGACGGCTTCCGGTTTGATTTGATGGGGCTGATAGATACACCGACGGTGGAGCAGCTTACACAGGAACTGCGCTCTGAGGTGCGTCCCGATCTACTGATCTATGGTGAGCCTTGGACGGGAGGAGAGTCCCCGCAGCCTTTGCTTACGTTAAAAGGAACGCAGCGAGACAAGGGCTTTGCTGTTTTTAACGACAACTACCGCTCTGCTATAAAGGGTGACAGCGACGGTACAGGGAGCGGCTTTGCTACGGGGGCATGGAATCAGGAGGAACAGGTGCTTAAAGGCGCCTTTGGCGCTATTCATGATTTTACAGCCCAGCCTTCGGAGAGCATTAATTATGTAACGGCGCATGATAATCTCAATCTGTGGGATAAAATTTTAACGGTGAGACGTTTGCGGGAGCACTGCGGTTTTCCGCAATGGGAGCAAGGGAAGCCAAAGGATGGGAGAACAGCCGAACAAGCGGTGGCTGAAGCAGATCCATATCGGGAGCTGGATGAAAAAGATGTGCTGGAGGATGAAACCGTACGAAAATCCTTGCTTGCAAACGGCATGGTGCTGACCTCTCAGGGCATTCCTTTTATCCATGCAGGTGATGAACTACTGCGCTCCAAATATGGAGATCATAACAGCTATCGTAGCGTGGATGCGGTGAATGCCATACGTTGGGCTAACAAAGCGAGGTTTCGCCCGGTTTTTGACTACTATCAGGGATTAATCGCTTTGCGACGCAGTCACCCGGCGTTTCGGATGGATCATCGTGAGCTGGTAGAGCAGCATATGGAGGTGTTGCAAAGCAGCGGAAATGTGGTGGCTTTTGCGCTGAGGCATCATGCTAACGGCGACGTATGGAATCATATTGTGGTCATTTATAACGGTTCGGATACGGAGCAAACGGTATTACTGCCTGCTGAATCGGACCGCTGGCATGTTGTCGTGGATGCACATGGGGCCGGAAACGAGATACGATATGAAGTAGCAGGCCAACGGGTGACTGTTTCGCGCTGGTCGATGATGGTGTTGTATGATCAGGATACCGGGAAAGTGGAGAATGGAGCGAAAGATTCGGATGAGGAAAAGGATCAGGAAATCGCAACAGGCGAAACGGCTTCTTTTCGTACGATTGAATTGATCTATGAGCGTGAAGATCGGCAGTATTCCGGCTGGAATGTATGGGTATGGGGAACTGGATGCCGGGACGGACAAGTAGAATTACGCGATCTGAAGGATGGCCGTGCGGTAGCGCGTATTCAGGTGGCCCTTGATGTACAGCGAATCGGCTACATTGTTCGGCTCAATCAATGGGATGCCAAGGATATTGAGGCAGATCGATATATTGAAGTAGACACGACCCAGTCTGTGATGCAGGTATTGATTCATAGTGGCCAAGATGAATATTTGCTGCTGGTAAACGATAACCGGGCGGGCTAGATTTTTATGGCTGGTTGCCTCGGATATCCTAAAATAGCATTTTTCGATGATTTCGAAAATGCTATTTTTTTTGCAAACGTGTGTCAGTTTCAGAAAAAAAGGGTAAAATAGAATTATGGACTTGTTTAGTAGGCAAGATTCTTGGAGAAAATCATGGGTAAGATAACCTGAAGGAGGTTGTATATCATGAGTTCTAATGGAGGAAGTATTCAACTGACCGCCCAGCCGAGAACAGAGAAGAAAGGTTCTGCCATTCGTGGCTTGAGGTTAAAAGGACGGATTCCAGCTGTGGTTTACGGCTCTGAGCTTGAAGGAACCCCTGTACATGTCGATGCCAAGGAATTTAATAAAGTAGTCAAGACTGGACGTTCAGAGGTATTTAACCTCACAATAGAGGGCAAAGAGACGATTCCGGTTATTATTAAAGATTATCAACAGCGTGACAATCATTGGCTGCATGCCGATTTTTTGAAAATTTCCAAAAACAAGCCGCTTCGCGTGCGTGTTTCTATTGATTATCAAGGAACCCCTGCAGGTACAAAAAAGGGTGGGATTTTGCAAGTGCAGGAAACGGAAGTCGAAGTCGAGGGGCTTCCCGCCGATTTGCCATCTACCATTGTGGTCGATGTATCCGCACTGGAGGTTGGTGACAAGGTCAGCGCAAGCGATTTGAAGCTACCAAAAGGAGTAACACTCCACGTTCCTGGAGAGGAGCTGCTTGCTTCTATTATTGTCTCGCGTGCGGCTGGAGTAGAAAATGCTGCTGTGGAAGGTGATGCGGCGGCAACTGGAGGCGGCGGAGAGGCTTCCGAAAACAAGGAGGCCTAGTCTTATTGCTCGTTGCAGACTCTACAATCGTATTACCTATTTATAAATAATAAAGAAGCTCCTTCGGGGGTTTCTTTTTTTTTGTCCTTCAAATCATTTTTTTATCCGCGGCTTGGTCCTCTTTACATAAATAGCTGAAAAAATCACACCTTTTATTCGACAAAATTTTACATCATTTGCAAATTGATTTAGTTATAATGAGCAAGTGAGACTATTTTGGAAAATTTTATTTTAAATTAATTATCTTGGGATGAGGTGGAGAGAAACAATTTTCGTACACAAAGGGGAGGAGATTGTAATAGGCCTTGATTTGGAACAGATTAGGGTCTCGGAAATTTGTACCGGAAAGGCATGTTTTTCCACAGAGGTTACCAGAGAATGAAACAATTAGAGCAAAGGAGTGATAATACAATGAAGACCAGCAAACGCTTCTTGGGCGTTTTTCGGACATGCGGAGTCGCAGCGCTTGCAACGGCTATGACATTAAGTTCGCTGTCTTTTTTGGCCGTGCCCGCAAAAGCGGCGGATGTCGCCAAGTATAACTATGCGGAGGCCCTGCAAAAATCACTGTATTTTTATGATGCGGAGAAGTCCGGCCAGGGCATAACGGGTGGACATTTGGAGTGGCGCGGGGACTCCGAGCTTTCGGATGCGCATATTCCTCTGGGAATCAACGGGACGGCCAAAAACATGACGAATATGTCGGCCAATTTTATCAACAGTAATAAAGCGGTTCTGGACCCCGATGGCAATGGATCTGTGGATGTCAGCGGAGGTTTTCACGATGCCGGCGACCATGTCAAGTTTGGGTTGCCCCAATCCTATACTGCGTCGACTTTGGGATGGGGATTTTACGAGTTTCGCGATGCGTTTCGCCAGAGCGGGCAAGAAGAGCATATGCTGGAAGAGTTGAAATGGTTTTCAGACTATTTGTTAAGGTCGACTTTTCGCGACAGCAGCGGTAATGTGATCGCGTTTAACTACATGGTGGGCAACGGCACGGTGGATCACACGTACTGGGGACCGCCGGAATTGCAAGACTCGGCGAAGTATCCCCGTCCGGCTACTTTCGCCACAGCGGAAACGCCGGCCAGCGATCAAGCGGCGGAGGCGGCCGCAGCGCTTGCAATTATGTCGTTAAATATGAAGAACGACGATGCCGAGTATGCATCGACGTGTCTGGAGAACGCCAAGGCACTTTACCGTTTTGCCCAAACCTATAGAGGGCTCGGCAACTCGGACGGATTTTACAATTCGAGCTTCGACGAAGACGATTTGTCTTGGGCGGCGGTCTGGCTATACGCTGCGACGGGCGATATGAACTATATCCACGATATCAACGCTACGGGACCGGACGGCATGTACACCGGATATATGAAAAAAATCATCAGAAGTACTTCCGATAGCTGGCAAAACATTTGGGTACACAGCTGGGATACCGTATGGGGCGGCGTTTTCATGAAATTGGCCACCTTGTTTCCAGACAATCCAGACTTTGATTATTTTGCCCGTTGGAATCTGGAATACTGGTCCGGCGGTAAAATCCAGCACAAGGACCCGAACGATAAGACCTATCTGAAGCAGAGTCCTGCTGGATTCGGGGCTATTAGCACGTGGGGGTCCGCCCGATATAATGCGGCTGCCCAGCTTTGCGCGCTCGTGTACAGCAAATATACGGGTAAGACCGAGTTTGCGGAATGGGCGAAAAGCCAAATGGACTATATCATGGGGGACAACCCGATGGGGTATTCCTATATCGTTGGATTTCCAACTCCGCAGCAATCGGCCAAACATCCGCATCATCGTGCGGCCCATGGCTCCAAAACGAACAACATGACCACTCCGACAGAGCATCGGCACGTTCTCTGGGGAGCTCTCGTCGGCGGCCCGGATACGGACGATGTCCATAATGATGTGACGACCGACTTTGTGTACAATGAGGTAGCGATTGATTATAATGCAGGCCTTGTTGGAGCGTTGGCCGGGCTTTATCAGCATTATGGTCAGGGACAGCAGCCGTTGGCGGACTTCCCGCCGAAAGAGGAGAAAACGGACGAATATTATGCGGAAGCCAAGCTGGAGCAGGAAAATACTGAACGGTCGCAGGTTACACTCACCGTTCACAATGAATCTGTTCATCCCCCGCACTTCGAAACAGGGATGGCCGCGAGATATTACTTCTCGATCAGCGAATTGCTGGCAGCCGGACAAAGCATTAACGACGTATCTTTGGAAATCTATTATGATGAACAAAAAACGCTTAGTGGTGTTCCCGTTAAGGTGACGGGTCCTTTTGCGGTCGATGCGGCTGCTGGCACTTATTATTACCAATTCGATTGGGCCGACTCCCCAATATATGGGGACCGTGATCTTCAATTTGGCTTGATTGCCAAGCAGGATCGCAACTACAAGAGTCACTGGGATCCGACGAACGACTGGAGCCATACGGGTATTACGAGTACAGCCGCGATCTCTCCTTATGTTCCGGTCTACTTGAACGGTGTAAAAGTATACGGGAATGAACCGGACGGTGGAAGCAGCTCTCCGATCGTGCCGACGGTGCCGAAGAATTTGAAGGCAACGGCGGGGAATGCGCAGGCGACGGTAAACTGGAACACGTCGAACTGGGCGACAAGCTATAGCGTGAAACGCGCGACGACCAGCGGCGGTCCGTATACGACGATAGCTACCGTTACCTCGGCAACCTACATCGACACGGGACTGACGAACGATACAACGTATTACTACGTGGTAAACGCGGCGAACAGCGCCGGCGAGAGCGAGAATTCAGATCAGGCAAGCGTGACGCCGCAGGCTTCGGAAGGCGGCAAACCGGGAGCGCTCGCGCTGCAGTACAAAGCCGGGGATACGAATGCAGGCGACAACCAATTCAAGCCGCAATTCAATATCGTTAACAACGGCCCAAGCGCGGTACCTTTGTCAGACCTGACGATCCGCTACTGGTACACGATCGACGGGGACAAGCCGCAGACGTTTAACTGCGACTGGGCGCAGGTTGGCTGTAGCAACCTGAACGGTAAGCTGGTGAAGATGCCGACGGCGAAAGCGGGCGCAGACACTTATCTGGAAATAACGTTCGGCGCGGGCAGCATCGCAGCAGGCGGCAGCACTGGCGAAATCCAGGCCCGGATCAACAAGAACGACTGGACGAACTACAACGAAGCGGACGACTATTCGTTCGATCCGACGAAGACCTCGTTTACGAACTGGGACCACGTAACCTTGTATCAGAACGGTACGCTCGTTTGGGGCATTGAACCGTAACGTAAGACTGTTTTGGATTGCAATTGAAAAAGCAAATAACCGAACAACAGTATCCTAGGTTTAAATAAGCCGGGGAGTATCGTGATCAAGCGGTATTCCCCGGTTTTGCTATATTTACTTGGAGGCTGATGGTATAATTTGTGGCAGTTTAAATGTTGGATAGGGGGGCGACCATGAACTTGAGAAAACAAGCACCTAAACTAAAAACTGGGGACGAGATACGCATTCTATCGCCGTCCAGAAGCTTGTCAATCATTTCTGAGAAAGATCGCTTGATTGCTCGGCAAAAACTGGAGCAGCTTGGTTTTGTGGTGAGCTTCTCGCAGCATGTGCTGGAAAACGATGATTTTGCATCTTCTTCGATAGCGTCCAGAGTAGCAGATTTGCACGAAGCTTTTGTCGATCCAAAGGTAAAGGGCATCCTGACCTCAATTGGGGGCTATAATGCCAATCAACTGCTTGCCCACCTTGACTATGAACTGATTGGCGCTCATCCCAAACGATTATGCGGTTATTCGGATATAACAGCGTTAAGCCATGCTATTTATGCTAAAACTGGCCTTATCACGTATGCGGGTCCGCATTTTTCGACGTTTGCTATGTTGCAAGGGAATGAATATACGACGGCATATTTTCAAAGGCTGATGCTGGAAGAAGGCAGCATTCAAATCCAAGCTTCGCCGGAATGGAGTGATGATACCTGGTATCTGGATCAGGATAAAAGAATCTTCCACCGCAATGCAGGTCCGTATGCGATTCATGAGGGAGAAGCACAGGGTACGATTGTGGGCGGAAACCTGTGTACCCTGAATTTGCTGCAGGGAACTCCGTATATGCCAAGTCTGGAAGGAAGCATTCTATTTGTTGAGGATAATTATGAAAGCTCTCCTGCTACATTTGATCGGGATTTGCAATCGTTGCTGCATCAGCCTGGATTTGATCAGGTCAGGGGGATCGTTATAGGACGTTTTCAGCAGGCGTCGCACATGACAAAAGAATTGCTGCGGCAAATCATTAGCTCAAAAGAGGAACTGGCCTCTATTCCGGTGATTGCAGATGCCGATTTTGGACACACCACACCGCAATTTACATATCCGATTGGCGGGGAGGCAAGCATCTGTGCCAGGAATGGCATAGTGAATATTGAAATAAGTGAGTAGCGGGTTTAATGATAGGGGGATATTACCTTGGAGTTTAAATATTTATTCGTTGGTGTATTGAGCCTACTGGGTGGTGGAGTGTTATATACGATGGAGCGTTTTATTTGGGAGGAACGCTTGTGAACGCCTTTTTGGAAATGCTGCTGCAGCTATTTGAGCGCGCAGCGTTGCTGCTGATTTGTTTATTTTTTATCACCCGTATCCCGCGGTTTAAGGAAACCTTGCAAAAGAACAGCCATTCTCCGGGCGAGCTGACACTGCTAACGTTGATTTTTTGTATGTTTGCATTATACGGCACGTACACCGGGATTGAAGTTGAAGGCTCGCTTGTGAATGTTCGTATCATTGCGATTATGGCGGGCGGTATTTTGTTTGGACCATGGGTTGGGATCATTACAGGTATTGTATCGGGTATCCACCGCTATCTGATTGATATCGGGGGTGTGACCTCGATTCCATGTCTGATCACCAGTATTCTGGCAGGTGTGGGATCTGGATACATTGGTCGCCGGGTTGATCGTTCCAAAAGATGGCTGGTCGGCATTGCCGCAGGAATGATTTGCGAAGCATTAACGATGCTGCTGATTCTGGTGATGGCACACCCGTACACTCTTGGTCTGGACATCGTTTCCAAGATCGGATTGCCGATGATTATCGGGGAAGTCAGTGTCGGTCTAATCGTCCTGTTCATCCAGAGTGTCGAGGGGGAAAAGGAAAATATCGCGGCCAGACAGGCCAAGCTGGCACTGGATATTGCCAACAAGACGTTGCCCTATTTTCGTTCGATTAATGCGGAATCGCTGCATACCATTTGTTCGATCATAAAAGAGGATATCAAGGCAGATGCGGTTGCGATTACGGATACTCGAAATGTGCTGGCCTATGTCGGTTTTGGCGAGGAACGCTATCACATTGGTGACGAGATCATTAGTGATGTGACCAAATCGACGATTCGCAGCGGAAAAATCACGATTCGCAATCATATTGCAGATGATAAAACGCCCCAAATTCAGTCTCTGCTCATTATCCCGTTGGAGGAGCGGGGAGAGGTAACCGGAACCCTGAAAATTTATTACCGTAAAGCCTATAAAATCACGTACCCGTTGCAGACGATGGCGGTTGGGTTGTCTCAAATCATTTCCACGTTAATGGAAGTGTCGCGTGTGGAGCAAATTAAAGAAGCAGCGAACAAAGCCGAATTGAAGGCATTGCAGACCAAAATCAATCCTCATTTCCTGTTCAACGCGCTGAACGCGATTGCCTCGACTACACGCACCAAACCGGATAAGGCGCGCGAGCTGATCATTAATTTGTCAGGCTATCTGCGTTATAATTTGGAGCTCAATGATGATCTGATCGAAATTCACAAGGAGCTTCAGCAGGTATCTGATTACGTGGAGATTGAAAAGGCCCGTTTCGGCAACCGGCTTCAGGTGGAGTATGTGATGGATGAGGTGTCTGTGCGCATTCCAAGCCTGATTATCCAGCCCTTGGTTGAAAATGCGATTAATCATGGGATACTAAAGAAAAAGGGGCCGGGTACAGTGACGATTTCCGTACGGGATCGGGGAGAAAAGGTACGGATTTCCGTGGCAGATACCGGGGTGGGTATACGCGATGATGTTGTGGATAATCTGTATCATGATCAGGTTCCGGCCAAACAAATAGGCTTGTACAATGTGCACAGACGACTCAAGCTTATGTATGGTGAAGGAGTTATTATTCTCAAGCATAAGCCGGGCACCGAAGTTTATTTTGACATACCAAAGGAGAAGTCATGAAGGCCATAATTGTAGAAGACGAAATTCCGGCGCGCGAAGAGCTGGAGTATCTTATTCAGACGCATAGCAGCATTGAGGTGACGAACAGCTTCGAGGATGGGCTGGATGTGTTCCGGTTCATGCAGGAACAGGAGACAGACGCCATCTTTCTGGATATTAATATTCCTTCGCTGGACGGGATGCTGCTGGCCCAGAATATTAGCAAATTTGCTAAAAAGCCTTATATTATTTTTACGACCGCCTATAAAGAACATGCGGCACAGGCCTTTGAACTGGAGGCATTCGACTACATTCTCAAGCCGTATGATGAAAAGCGAATCGCCGCCATGCTGCGCAAGCTGGAAAATGCCTATGAGCAGCGGAATGCCCAGTCACAGGATAAGGCTCTACCTTCACAGCCTCGAACTGCTGAAGCAAGCACAGTCAGCGCTTCGGGCCGCATCAATCTGCTGAAAAACGACAAAATTATTGTGACCGATGCGAGCGATATTTACTATGCGTGCGCACAGGAAAAGGTTACCCGCGTATTTACAAGGCATGAGGAATATACGATGCCGATGAGCATTTCGGAATTTCATGCCCGCCTGCCGCAGCAGGACTTTTTCCGCTGTCACCGTTCCTACACGGTGAATTTGTCGCAAATTCGTGAAATTGTGCCCTGGTTCAATCACACGTATCTCCTGCGTTTGCGCGGTCTGGACGCGGAGATTCCGGTAAGCCGCAGCAAGGCCAAGGAATTTCGGCAAATTATGCGACTATAAAGGCACTTCATTCCGCTATTTGTGCATTTCATTCCTCAAATGAATTCTGGCTAACTTACGACGTTATAATGATCCATGTAGAGAGAATCCTTACAGACTTGCTCCTTCAAGGGCGCAGGCGCGTACTGGATTCCCGGTTATCATGATGACAAATTGACGCTATAAGAGCCGGAATGAAAAGAGGAGATTTATATGAAAACAAGCAGTGGAAACCGCCTGCTGATCGTGCTTGGAACGATTATTGTCCAGATGGGATTAGGAACGATTTACACTTGGAGTTTGTTTAATCAACCGCTGGTGGACCGCTTTGGCTGGAACCTCAGCTCGGTCGCCATTACATTTTCGATTACCAGCTTTGCGCTGGCAATTGCTACATTATTTGCAGGCAAGCTGCAGGATAAATGGGGATTGCGCCGTCTGATTTTAGGTGCGGGTGTCGTGTTAGGTGCAGGGTTAATGCTCAGTTCACAGGTAAGCTCTCTGTCCCTGCTGTACATTTTGGCGGGTGTTGTCGTAGGTTTTGCGGACGGTACGGCATATATTACATCATTGTCGAATCTGATCAAATGGTTTCCTGAGAAAAAAGGACTTATTTCCGGTATTTCGGTTGGGGCATACGGAACAGGCAGTCTTATTTTCAAATATATTAATGGTTCGCTGATTCAGTCCGTTGGCGTATCACAGGCATTTCTGTATTGGGGTATGATCGTGTTAATCATGATCGTGGGCGGTTCCTTCCTGGTACGGGAGGCTGTAGTCGTGAACAAGCCTTCGGTACAAAATGCGGGTACGCCGCAGCGGGATTACACCGTTAAAGAGATGCTGCGCACCAAGCAGGCATATCTGCTGTTCGTGATGTTCTTTACCGCTTGTATGAGTGGTCTGTACCTGATTGGAGTCGTCAAGGATATCGGCGTACGGATGGCCGGGCTGGATGTAGCCACAGCCGCTAATGCGGTCGCAATGGTCGCTATTTTCAACACGGCGGGACGGATCATATTAGGTGCGCTATCGGATAAAGTCGGTCGTCTGAAAGTGGTAGCGGGTGCGTTGCTGGCAACAGCGGTCGCGGTTACAGTGCTTAGTCTGGTACCGCTGAACTATGGTTTGTTCTTTGCCTGTGTAGCAGGAATTGCATTCTGCTTCGGCGGCAACATTACCGTTTTTCCAGCCATCGTGGCTGATTTCTTCGGCCTGAAAAATCAAAGTAAAAACTATGGTATCGTGTATCAGGGCTTTGGTCTCGGTGCACTGGCGGGCTCTTTTATCGCAGCCTTGCTCGGCGGCTTCATCCCGACCTTTACGACCATTGCGGTGCTGTGTGTTGTATCATTCCTGATCGCACTGACGATTCGTACACCGGATCAAAGCAAACCGGATCAAGGTAATTTGCGCAGTCAACGCGAGAAAAATACTCATACCTTGCGCGGCATGGAGCCTGGAACGAAGCTGGGCTAAACAGGGTTTGAGAAAAAAGGACCAGATGAATGCCAAAAGACCTGTCATCATTTCCCTATGGGAAATGTTGGCAGGTTATTTGTTTTTCTAGCAATCTATTTTAAGGTATAATAAAAAGATATGGAATAAGCCGATATATACAAAAGACATAAGCTAAGAACCTGACAGGAGGACGAGTCATGATCGTGGATACAAGCGGGAACCTGCTTGCCCGCAATACGAAGCTGCGAAATACATATCAAATTCGAAGCGCCTTGTCCCGCAGTGAGCTGGCCATCGTGTATACGGCAAGGCTGTTGGATAATCGAGAAAAGGTCATTGTGAAGGAGTTTTTTCCGAGTGCACTGGCCCTTCGGGGATCGGATCGAAAAACGGTGACCTGCGGCGCGTCTATGCAATCCAAATATGTGGAGTTTATGCATTATTTTTTGTGTGAAGGGCAAATGCTCAAGGAATTAAGTCATCCTGGGATTGTCGGTTATATAGATCACTTTGAGGAAAATGGAACTGCTTATCTGGTTATGGAATACTGTGCAGGCAAGACGCTGGATAGGGTAATGAAAGAAGAGTCTGCGCTCATGTCCGATCCTGCTTTTAAGTATCAGGCGTTGCTGTCTTTAATTGATGCTATGGAGTATATTCACGATAAGGGCATTATTCACCGGGATATTAAGCCTGGCAACATTATGATTGGGAAGAATGGCAGCATCAAGCTGCTTGATTTCGGTTCAGCTGTACATTTTGAGGGCAAGGAGCATCCGATCTTCACCACGGCAGGCTACTCTCCGCTGGAGTTTTATTCTAACCGCTCGCAGCAGGGACCTGTATCGGATATCTATAGCTTGGCCGCCACGCTGTATTATTGCCAGAAAGGATCGCCTCCACCGGATGTGCCTGGCAGATTGTTTGCAGATCGGACCGACCGGATTCGGATTGAAAATGCAGGAATTTCCTTGCTGCCGTATGTGATTCGGCGTGGTCTGGAGGTGCAGGCTAACAAGCGTTGTCGCTCACTCAGATGGTTTAAAGCCGCTCTACGTGCGGAATATTGGATAAAAAAAGGGAAGCATCGCACTCTTACGGTTCGTTAATCGTAAGAGGCGGTGCTTCCTTTTTTATTTTCCGATCACGTTATCCTGTCGGAGCTTGAATATGATCGGTGTACACTGAGGTATTCGGCTTGATCGCTTTGTAGCGCAGCTCAATTTCAGTTACGCCGTCCTCGAACGTGATGTACAGTTTGTCACCGTACTCCATTACCGCTTTTTTATTGCGGGCCAGTCTGACCTTTCCGTGCTGCAGGGCGCAGCGTGTATCATGTTTGACGACCAGACTTCCTTTTTTACCTGCGGAAAATAGGATTCGCTCCGCCTCTGGCAGCGGTTCGTGAACGTCCAGCGTACGGAACAATTCTTGCAGGCTAACCTTTCGGCCCGGAAAGGAGGTGAGCGGCCAGGATTTTACCGGAATCTCCTGTCCACTGGCCGTTGCGAGAAAATATCCTTCGATTCTTCCGGCAAATTGCGGCTTGGGCCGCAAAAACCAGTACAGAAGCGCTGCCGCCACGATGCTGATTGCCACCGTCCATTTAATAGCGGTATACCGAGACTGCACGGTAACGGTCAGCGTAGCACTGCTGGATGCTCCTTCCGGATCGGTAGCGGTAATCTTCAGCTCAGAGTCTCCTGAGTGAAGCTCGGATAGCAGCAGATCACTACCGTTAATCTCGGCATGGGCTGCATCCCCGGAGACTCCCGTATCCAGCTTATAGGTTAGCTTGTCATGATTCGGATCAGCAAAGAAATCCGATAAGCTTCGACGGGAATCTCCGTCCTCTTTCACCAGGCGAATCGTCAGATCTTTTAACACCTGCGGTGCCGCATTGGCCGCGTGGACCTTATATACGGTTCCATGACGGTACCATTGCGGGCTGTCCAGAGCGAGCTGCCAAGTATAATCCCCTGTTTGAGGGAACGCATATTCGGCATGAAAGGCTCCTCCCTTATAGGCCATAGGTACCTTTTTGCTTGAGCCGCCCTTTACAGGGGTAACGATAATATGGGCTTGAAGTGACGTATATACAGCTTCATCTGTAAGCTTTTGGCCATCCGGCAACAGGAGCTGAGCCTGAAAAGGTGTAGCCTGGCCTTTAGGTAACTGCACTGGCTTGTTGCCATTCGTTGCTGTTCCTTGTTTTCCTCCCATACTAGCTTCGGCTTCCAGTCGATAGCTGCCGAGCAAATTGATCTTGACCAAATCTCCGCGTATCCCACGCATCTTCAGCTTTACTTTGCCTGCCTGTGGATGCTCAATTTTTAAAATCGCATATCGGCTCGACTTATACCTGCGAACATTTTCTGAATTGGAATACAGCTGTGTTTCCTGAAGAGGATGCTCGGACAAAAGCACCAAATTCGCTTCCTCCATACTGGAGTCTGGCAGGTTGACTGTTAATTCCTGCATCTCGCCAGTAGTCGTAATCGCGGCAACGGGCACGAGCTTGGAACGAATTTGACTGGCGAAAATACGATTCAAAATTTCCGGCAGATCCTCGGCACTGCTCGTAATAAAAGAAGCTCCCCCCGTTTGAGAAGCAATCCGCTCCAGCTCCTGTCGATTTACTGTACCGTCATGATTCAGACCAATCGTATACACCGGATATCCTTTGGTCTGTGCGGATTTAATGACAGAAGCCACATCGTTGTTGGAGTCCCCTTTCGTTCGGGAACCGGAGGAGGCACCAAAATCAGTCTCCCCATCTGATAGCAGGATCATAAAAGGCTGACGTCCCTTGGACGCTCCTGCTGCGAGCAACTCCGAGCCTTTACGCAATCCAAGTCCCAGATCCGTATAACCGGAACGGTTTAGCGTTCTGATTTCCTGCTGAATTTGGGATTTTTGCGCTGCTACGGCAATTGAGGTCAGGGATTTGGACGCGACTACGTGATGATTGTAGGCGACGAAGCCAACGCGTGTACGGTCTGCATCACTCAAGTCCATAAACATACTGATGACTTCGGCCGCAATGCCCTCGGGATCGGTGTCCCTCATGGAATAACTGGTATCCAGTACAAAAACAGCATCATAACCCTCAATTGGAGCAGTCCCCAAAGATGCTGCATTAGCCTGATTTACAGTGAAAATGCCCCCATTTAAGCCCATTTGAAAAAATAGTACAAAAGTCATGAAAATGATAATCCCTAGTTTCCTTGTCCTAAACATAAGCCCCTCCATCGACAAGGCCAATGCGGGTGTACCGACTCTCCTAATCCTTGGGATATAAGGGATAAAGGATCAAAATAGCTGTTAACCCTCACATTAGCCATGAATTTGATACTTTTACGCTTATCAGAAATATCCAATGGATTTCTATCGGCATTTCAATTTCATTTGTGAATATTTCCCTGTAGAAACAGGTCTAACATATCATAAAAATTACGTATTCACGCATAAAATGAGTCGAAATGCCCTGTTTTAATCTGAGGCTACAGAAATTGACAAAACTAAAGAGTACTTTGTATGATAGCTTTCGTATCAGCGACAAAAAATGGGATTGAAGTTAGGAATGCGAAATCAATAATTTAAAATTTCTGTGTTATCTGACTTTTTGTTTTGTGTTTAAATCTCATTTTGAATTTTTTGCTGCTAAAAGTTAAATCACGGCTTCGGACTGATTTTCGAGGTTACATGCCTGTACCGTGAATATGGTATAAGCCGAATCCTTTGGTCAATTTGAATGTTATGTAGGGGGGAGGAGGCAAATGAACTAATAATGAGCATTCGTCCATTCCACATTGGACATCCCGTGTCCGTACATGGAGCAATGGACCTAAACTCATTCTTTATTCGTTTGCCGACAGCGATGGAAATCATTTATCAAACCAACCGGACCATGCTTTTTGAAGAAATTAACCCGGAAAAGCTGGACCTGATCACCATTGTAGGTGATGTAAAAGGTATTGACAGCTTGAGTGACGAGAAGATCAAGGAAATTAATCAGCACCTTCTGGTGCGCAGCTTTGACGAATTTTTAGATAAGTTTTCACCGACCGTGTATTCGTTCTTTAACGCGGCCAATCAAAAAGTCGTCTACACCCTTAAAAAACCAGAGGGGATTGATGAGGATAGCATTTCTGAAATTCGTGTCAATCAAAGTAATGATTTTCTGAAAATGTTATTTACGCTCATTGATACTAAGCGCAGTCAAGGAATCACCAATGTGGATTTCAAGTTTGAAAATCTGCTGGACATGATTTCTCCGAAAAAAGTTATGGATGATATTCGTCAGGTCCGCAAAGAAATTCACTATATGTACGGTGAATACGACAAGCTGGATGATGGCGATCCGAAGAAACTCGACATGGGCGACAAGCTGAATGGAATGTTCGAGGAAGCGAGTCAGAACTATAACAATGTGATGGCTATGCTGCCACTGGCTATTGAGGATATTAAAACCCGTCTTCTGCTCGGTGGCGCTCAAGAGGAAAACTCCGGTGACCTGATCCAGGTCGGTATGCTCTCTATTGGGGAAAGCGGCGAACTGAAAATTATTGAAGCGCCGAAGAGTGAAAGCACCGAGCTGATGCTGCTGGATGAGAACAGCACCGGTGATCTGTCACAGGTGTTCGAAGAAGATTATAACTCCATTACAGATACACCTTCCGATTATGTGAAGGATTTGGTGGTTCGTACATTTGTGCCACTGCCAGCTGTTCAGACCAAGGTTGATACAGCAGTTGAAGTGCAAAACTACAACACGTATCTGGAGTTCTATAAAAATGCGAAGGACGATTTCGTGAAGGCAGTCAAGCCGCTTGTGGAAAAAATCCTTGGCGTGAAAATGTTCTTTGATCAATATGCAACCAAGAGCAAGGGAATGCTGCCGACGATGCTGGTGGCGAACAACAAGCTGGACATGCTGGTGAAAAGCAGCAACATCCCGCGTCTGGAAACGTACCTGAACACGGTGAATGCTAAAAATGAATTTAGCGACACAATCTGGTTCGGTATCGTCCCATCGATTGAGCTGGAAGCGGCCGGTAAGGTGAAGGTTACACGCGAACGCTTCAAGGGCAACGAGAAGGTGGTTAAGCAGGGTGGAAATTCCATGGAATCCCTTTCGATGCTGCTGCAGGTGGTGAAGGATTACAAGATTCAAATGTTCTTTAATTTTGAATCCGGTGAAGAAACGACCTTCAACAGCATGGCGACGGCTGGAATTGACAAATATATCGACAAGTGCTCTACGCTCGTTCGCAGAGAATACAGCGAATTTGCGATTCCTTGTGTACCGAACTTCACGATTATTCCAAAGGACAAATCGGGAGTCATTATCGACAGTAAAATGCTGCAAACCGAAAGCGGTGTACAGCTCTCCAAAGAAAAAGAGGATATTCTCAAGCTGTGGATCGAGGGTGTCTATGTAGGAGCAGCCTATGTTGCCGCCGGTTTGGTCTCTGCTTATCAATGTCCCGAGTATCTGCGTGAGACCTTCAAAACGGTCAACAAAAACTATCCTGGCGTACGCTTCGATATTGAAGCGGGAGACAACAGTCTGCGCACAGTGACAACGATGGCCAAGGAAATCACCGGGTTCACCAACACGATCAAGGATGCTATTAACCGTAAAAACTTCGGTTTTGTATTCTCGTCAGAGAATGCTCAGCTCTCAGATAAGGATATCCGCCGGATTACCGTCTACAAGGCGAGAAGCATGGCGATGTCCGAGGACGGCTTTGACTCCATCTACAAGACGCTGGTCAGCACGTACATTGAACGTATTTTGCGCTACCAGACAGGAGACTTCAAGCACGAAAATATCGTCCGCTTCTTCAGCAACAATCCGAGCAGTCAGAAGAGCAAGTGGCTGGGCAGCAGAGGATCTGTTAACTCGATCATTCAGGACGGAGACGATATGAGCTTCATTATTGATGAGAAAAGCAATATGTGCCATATCGATCTGGTCTTCAACGGTAATGTGAAGAACCTGGAAGTCATGATCACCAAGGGAACAAGCTCGGTTAAATCATGATCCGAGCACTACGAAAGATGTTAGAGGCGTTTCTATCCAGAACCGCCTTTACACATAAATTGCGGAGAAGCTCTGCTTCTCCCGCCATCATATTACCCAATTTCAAGGAGGCAACACACATGGGATTCAAATTGAAAGTAGAAGGACAAGAAACAATCGAGCTGGGCTTGGACAACATCCAAACGGTTATTTATGACACCGATACACCGGACGATTCCAATGCACGCTCCACTGACGTAGGCTCTACGCTGCGCATCAGCGGTAAAATCATCACAGCAGTAGACGGTGACAGCGCGGATGACACGCTGAAACTGGCTTTGTGGTCCCTGGTTCCTGCTGAAAAAGCAGACAGCTACCGTAAAGTAACACTGGAAGTTATCGCAGCTGATCAAGTTGTGCGTAAAATCTACTTCCCGAATGCGTTCGTTGTAGACTACAACGAGCACTTCGGTGACACAGAAGGTGTAGGTGCGTTTACACTCTTCATCAAACAAAAGAAAGACAAAACCGAGCTGGCTACAATCGACGGCGGATATCCGGTTTAAGCTTGACGGCTTAACGTCAGGCACAGTTTGAACACACACACTCACCCCGTGCTCAGGTGCAGGGTGGATAAATATTAAGAGGCCTGCGGGTCTCTTAATATTTATTTTTTTCGGAGAGGGGAACATCATACCATGACCAACTACTATGAGCTGCTCGGTGTCAGCCGGGATGCTTCGGAGGCAGAGATTAAGCAGGCTTACCGCAAACTGGCGAAAAAGTATCATCCTGATACCAATCAGGGAAGCGAGGAAGCAACGCGCAAGTTCAAGCTGATTCACGAGGCTTATAATACCTTGCGTGACGAAGCATTGCGGCAGGCATACGATGCCGAGCTCATCCGAAAAACTGAGGGAGCTGGCGGACAGCAGCAAGAGAGAGGAAGAGGAGCTGCAGCATCCGGAGGAACGCGCAAGGCAGCCAAAGGATTTAATCCGGCTGACATAGGAAGTAATTTTGAGCAATTTTTCGGTTTTCATCCGAAAACGAAGGAGGGCTCACCTGGAAAAAATACGAAAAAATCCGGTGATCCGACGGATACCTCGGCGATGTTTAACCAGTTTTTTGGTATTCGTAAAAAGTGATGATTTCAGGATGGAAACGGGGGAAGCAAGCAGTGAAAACGGCACAGAACAGATGGGTTTTCATCATAGATGTTGCCATGTTCGGGCTGATGCTGGCGATCGCCTTTTATGTGTTTAATCGTACAGGCTACAGTGGCTTGAAAACCGTGGTTGCGATAGGTATTGGTGTCGGTGTGCTTGTATACATACTGCGCAATCTGGTGACCGTTGTACCCGTGGCAAAGCCAAAGGCAGAGCGTAAGCGGATTGCCAAGCTGGTGCTGATTGATGAAGAAGGCGAGTCCATTAAAGAATGGTATATCGAAGGTGAAACATCGCTCTTGATCGGCAAAACAACGTCCCGCTCTGATGCGGATATTGATTTGGCGGCTACAGACTATGCATCCCTGATCAGCGTGGAGCATGCGGTGCTCAACCGGGTGAACAGCGACTGGTTCGTGGAGGACGTGGATTCCGGGAACGGAACAGGCTTGCGGCCTGCTAATGAAAGTATAACCAACAAACTGGAAAGCGGAGAGCCTTACCGGATTTATTCGGGTGATTTATTATACATCGCCAATACGAGGCTGCTCGTCAAATAGATAGGGATTTTGCAGAATCCTTAGATCGCAGAAAAAGACAATCAGACAATGGGGGAAGGAACCGACTATGAGTTTGACAAGATGCCCAAACGGACACATGTTCAGTACACGAAAGCATGGAAATACGTGTCCTTATTGCAATACGGTAGTAAATATAGCCTCGCCCAAGAGCGTGGAGCCAGCGGCGAAAACCAATGCGGCGGGAGACGATGACAAAACCATGCCGTATTTGGGCGAGACGGTGGGGATTCACCCGGTAACCGGTTGGCTGGTGTGCATCGAGGGAGCACAGGTGGGGCAGGATTATCGCATTATGGCAGAGAAAAACTTTATCGGACGCGCAGAGGAAATGCATGTCCGCATTATCGGAGACAACACGATTTCTCGCAGAAATCATGCGGTGATTGTGTATGATCCGAAGAAACGCAACTTCTTTTTGCTGCCGGGCGATTCGTCAGGCTTGGCATACCACAATAATGAAGCGGTATATTCACCAGTGGAGCTGGCTGCTTATGATGTAATTGAATTGGGACACAGCAAATTTATCTTTATTCCGCTGTGCGGTGCCCATTTTGAGTGGGATAACGAAAAATAGGACGGAAGTGGGCAATGGTGCAGGGAGGTGACGGAATGCAGCCTTATTTTGTTGTATGTGGAGCTGCGGTGCTATTCGCTGTTCTTCTCATCATCCGTATACGACTGACACGAAGTTCCGGCAGCCGTACCGTGAGTGGAATTGAGATCGGGAATGGTCAAACGATTGGGAGCCGAAGCGAGCAGGATGATTATTTTGCAAGTATGACGACACCTGTCGGAACGTTGGCTGTTGTCGCAGATGGTATCAGCGGACTGGCCAATGGACGCATGTCCAGTACATTGGCTGTGACGACCTTTACGAAGGCGTTTGCCAAGCTGGAGGATGCATCGAATCTGAATGAATATTTTGCCGGGGCGGCCACCCAAAGCAACCGCGGCATTTTGCAAAATTTGAATGGGCAGGGTGGAGGAACGACGCTGGCGGCAGTCATTATTTGCGGCTATCAGCTGTATTACGGAGCGGTGGGCGACAGTGTGATTACGATTTACCGCAACGGACATTTCCAGACGATCAATTCCAAGCATACAGCGGAAACACTGCTGGAGGAACGCGTGCTGGCCGGACAAATGACCTCGGAGGAAGCCAAAACGAGTCCTGTACGCAATCAGCTGGTCAACTATTTGGGCTATGAAGGCTTTGAGAGCATGGAGCTTGGGACTACACCGATTCGTCTGTATTCGGGCGATTATGTTCTGCTGTGCAGCGATGGCATTCAGGAGGCGTTGACGGAAATTGAACTCGAAGAGATCATGCGCAAAGGCGGCATACCGCAGGAAATGGCGGATACCATGATCGACGCTATTAATGATAAAGGTTTTAAGAGTCAGGATAATGCGACAGTACTTATTTTGGCGATAGGATGAAACAAGAAAGACGGGGGTAGCGATGCGCAAGGACAACAGCGATTTTAGTACCGCCTTTGTGTCGGAAGCGGGCTCTTACATAGACAACCGGGACTATTTTGCATTCATGGAGACGGACGACATGGCCTGTTATGTCCTCGCAGACGGTCTGGATTCGGATCAGGAGCTGCACAGCGCGGAAATGGTTGTCAAAACGGTGCTGGAAAATTTCATGGAGAAGCCTTCCATGTCCAAGCGGCGCCTGATGAGAGATCTGCGTGAAGCGCAGGAATGGCTGCAATTCGAAAGCCGCCGTGTTCGGCTCAAGGCCAGCCTGTTGATGGTGGTGACCAATTACAACAAAATGGTGTACGTTTCGTGCGGTAATGTGCGGCTATATCATTTTCGCAATGGACGGCTTAATTTTCGCAGCAAGGATCATAGCCTGGCACAGTCATTGGCAGATGACGGACGCATTCCGGACGAAGCGACCAGCACTCACGAGGAACGGGGGAATCTGCTGGAGTACCTGGGAAATCCGAATGGGGTTCATGCCCATTATGCCAAGAAGACGCAGCTTGCAGATGGAGATGTCATGCTGCTGACCACATCCGGGATGTGGGAAGATGTTGAGCTGGCGGAAATGCTCGGTGCGCTGGAGGAAGCGAAGGACCCGGTCATGCTGACGGATACGCTGGAAGAGGTGCTGCTCAGCAAGCAGCGCCGGGCGGTGAATAATTATACAGCCGCAGCCATTTATGTCAACAAAGTATTTCAGGAAAAGCCTAAAAACCGCCGCAAGCTGATCAAACGGATTTTGATTGCTTTACTTGTCTTTATCATTGCAGGCGGTGGAGCATGGATTACGCTGGCGCGCATGGCTGCGAATAAGGCAGCAGCACTGGAAACGATGATCGAATCGGCCCAGACGGCAGATGATTACGCAAGAGCAGGGGATTATGCAAAGGCGCTCAAATCCTACAGTGAGGCGAAAAATGCGGCAGTTAAAATCAACGATAAGATTCATAAGAGGTTGTATACGGCTGAGCAGAAAGTTTCTCAACTGATAGTTGACGGAGATGGCTATGTGGAAAAGGTGGACTTTGCCAAAGCCGAAGCCAGCTACGAAAAAGCACGGAAAAGCGCGGGACTGTATCCACCGTTTAATGTGAAGGATATTGAGCATAAAATCGATCAGCTGGACAGCTTTGCCGAGACCGCGAGCTGGATGAAGGACGGAGATTTGAAATTTCAGGGCGGCGATTACACGAATGCGCTTAAGCTGTACCAAAAAGCAAGCAAGGCTGCGATGGAATCCGGGTATACGTCCGCGCAAAAAGAGCTGGAGAAGAAGATTACCGAAACCAATGATAAATTGGCATCCATCCAGCAGCAGCTGAAGGAGATTCAAGCCGGCAAGCTTCAGGCCAAAGGGGATCGGCTGATGAAGGATCTCGATTATGAAGGAGCCATTGACGCCTATAGTGGTGCACAGGAGATTTATCAGGAGATCGATAAGCTCGAAAGCGTTCTGGCCATGGAGCGGAGCATCGCGAAGGCGGAGGGGAAGCGGAGCGCGGAGCAGCAGAAAAATGGTCAGCTTCCAGCCGGATTGGGCTTGCCTGACGAAGCGTTGAACGATGCGAACGCAGAGGACACAGCGGGCGCAGCCTCGACCTCCGCAGCCGCAGCCCCTGCTGCGGATTCGCAGACAAAGGCTGCGGGGACTGGCTCTGCGGGAACTGGTTCTGCGAATACTACGGCCGTGAAAAAGGAAGCCTCCTCGCCTTCAACTTCGCCTTCGAAAAGCAGCAGTACGGGCGATGGAAACGCCTCTTCGGCAAAAGCGGCCACGAACAAGGAGCAGGGAGCTGCTGATTCCGCTCCTAAAGCAGCGGGAGCGTCCGATTCAGGAAGCCAGGAGCAGGCTGCCGTGAACGGAAGTTAAGGTTTCATGTTCAATGAATGCATGCTGGAGCCGAAAAAGGAGTGAAACGCCGTGAAAGAACTGGTGCAGGACCGTTTGAGCAAGATGGACGATCTGGAGCAGAGACGTTTACTGAAAAATATGATGGCGGGGGTATTTATGAACCTCGTCGAATATCAGGAAGAGATGACCCGCCAGCTAGAACGGCGGGTATTTGAGGAAATAGAGAATACGGAAGAAAAATTCGATGTGTATGTATCATTGACATCGCGCGAGGACTACGACCCGATTCATGAATTTTTATATCCGGTGTTACCGTCTGATACGGAGGACAAGAAGTTGGACATCAGCCGTGTAGCAGAGGTGGTTCGCGAAGGCGGAGCGATGCCGCTGTTTACGCTTTTTCTGGAGATGGAGACCGAACGAATCACAGCGCTGGTACACAGCAAGCGGATTTTTGCAGGAATGCTGGTCACGGAAAGCGGAAATTATCCCATTCGCTTTCGGCTGGAGCACAATCGTTCCTATATTTTGGAGATTGAAAAGCTGTATCATATGTTTCTGCAAAATGGTATGCCGTGGAAAACGATTAATCATCCGTACGCACATAAATTCGTCGACTGTGTGTTGATTGGGGGAGACGGGGAGCCTGCGGCACACGAAGAAATTCATGAAATTACGATCTCGTTGGAGGAGTTCGACGCTTTTAAGAAAGGCGATGTTTTTCCGCTTTGGAACATTGAACGGCTCTCTCTAAAGAACAGCGGTTTTCCGATACCCGCTATGGATCGCGTGAACTATGAGCATGTACTTCCTTTGCGTAAAACAGGACCTGAGCACGGCTATCTGATCGACGGCGCTGAAGGGGATATTCGGTATATCAAGCGTACGGAGGAAGAAATGACCATTGTTACGCCACGGGATAAATCCGGTGAATGGAATGTGTTAAAGGTTACGAAGCCAGTCACGACGAGACTTAGCCGGCAGACATATCCAGTATTGTCCAATCGGCGGCAGGACAGCTTTTTGGGACGCTATGCAGGCAAGCAGGCTGTGATTGTCCGGGCCAAAGCGGAAATCATGCGTATCGTTAACTCGTTTGAAGCAGCCCAGGGGCTGGAGTTGGAACGTGTGGACATCTGGGGAGGTATCGGTAGAAATGATGTAAGCAACCTTGTATCCAAATCCCAGACGTATCCGCTAAATCCGTTTGTCAGCGATAATGTGCGGACGGAGGAAGACAAGCAGATCATGCGGCTGGTGTTCAGACGCGGCACTGAAGATGCTTCGCCAGTCTCGCCTGCTTACATGTTATCCGACTTAATGAGCTTTCTGGTGTCGGAAGTGCAGATGTATTTTCCAGAGTACAAATGTGAAGGAGAATGGGTGTGAATTACGTCTGGGATTTGCTCATGCGTGCACGGGAACAGGAGATGGATGTCGATAAGTTCCGCTTCGTGCCTGCTGTCAGCTATTCTCCCTATATGGAGCTTAGTCTGGAAGAGTTGAATACTTCAGAGCTGGAGCAGGTGGTGGAAATCAATCCATACTACCGCTTTTATTCTATTTTTCGGGACCTGTTTCCACCGGATACTGAAGATGACCTGGAGCTGAGAGAATCGCTATTTGATATTATGATGCATTTCTTGGCGGAAATAGATTTGTATCAAGGGATGAATCGGCGCGAGTATCATATCCGGTTTGTTCAGCGTGATATTGCTGACGGCATTTTTGGCCCGAAGGTGAAGGGGAGTTTTGAACAATTAAACCGCGAGGAACGGGATGCGATTGCCGAAGGACTACTGCGCTTGTATGAGACAGGGGAAGCGGTGCATCTGTTAAAAGAAACGATGCGGCGCGTTTTTCATCGCTCGATCATTTATGCCAATTGTGAGGAAAAAGATGAACTGCTCGTTTATATCGGCCAGGAGGAAACGCAGCTGTCACGGCTGAAGGTGGATTTGATTCTGGATTTGTTTCTTCCGGCACGTTTTACAACTGAGCTGTATTGGACAAGTCATTTCGGCATTTTGGAGGCAGATCCTACGATGAAAATAGACGCTATCGCCCTCTATTAAAGGCCAAGTGGCTCAGAAAGGACATGTGAACGATGAACGGACCCTATACATACAGATTGCTTAACCCGCTCACCGATCGAAAAAGCGTTCGCTTCACGGCGAAATATACGCAGGCGGAATTGGAGCAAATGACGACCTTCCAGTTGCGCGGGATATGCGATAAGGAACGACTGGTCGAGGGCTTTGCCAATCGTCTGGCACGTGAAGAACTCATTCGCGTTATTTTGCGGTTTCGAAGCGCAGAGGAGCATTTACTCATCACAAGACCCAACCCCGGCGGCTTTGAACGTATGGAATCAGCACTCCAGCGAAATTGGAATGACCGTCGGCAGGAGAGCGGCGGCATCCGGGTTCCCGCCAAAATTACACTGTATCAGGGTGTGCGGACGGGCCGCATGGACAACTACCGAATCGAGTCTGATCTGCCGTGGCTTAGCTCATCTAATGTGCTGCTGGTGAATGCGGTGGGAGAACTGTGCGGTGTTTTGAATGTGGTGAAGGATGAGGGACGAACAGGTGTATATTATCTTTCGCGGCATCGCGACGCTGAATTGCGAGAGACGGCCAACCATAGCTATAGCCTGCTGTTTCTGCGAAGACAGGAATCAGAATACTTTTATAACCTCTACTATGGGGATAAGCCGATGCTGCCACTGAAACTGCAGGGTCACCGAGTTCCGGTGGCAGAGCTGATCATTCGGGGCACTGAAACAACAGATGCCGTATTGGCCATCGATTTTGGCACCTCGAATACAACGGCAGGTGCTTATTTGGATAGCTCCTATGTCACAGCCCCAGATACAGGCATGAGCAGCACGGTACAGCTGAACGCGATCAATTATGTGTCATTTCCCGGCCCGGCAGGTGCGGAAGGCGACTGGATCGAGGTATTGCCGACTGCTATTCGTGTGGCGGACTGTACCAATCCAGAGCATATCGTGTATGTCTTCGGGGAGGAAGCATTGCGTGGAACAGACGTGGCGGGCAGCCGTGCGACGGTATTTCGGGGCATCAAGCGTTGGGTCAATGATTACAAGCGAATCGAGGAATTAATGGATTCCGAGGGGAATACAGCGACCGCTTCCCGCAGCGATATTTTGGCGGCGTTTATCCGTTATGTGATAGGCACCGCCGAGCAGCAATTTAAGTGCCGGTTTCGTAATCTGCACTTTTCTGCTCCTGTCAAGCTGCAGCCACAGTTTATTGAGATGTTTACCGACATTTTGCCAGACTATCGGATTGAAGCGGAGGATGCGCTGGACGAAGGGCTGGCTGTGCTGTACAACACGCTGGCAGACCAGATGGAGCGAGGAACTTTTGCGGACGGTGAGGAGTATCAGGCACTTGTCATTGACTGTGGTGGAGGTACAACGGATTTGTCATCCTGCCGATTCCGGATTGAGGATGGACGTATTGCTTATAAGCTGGATATCCACACAACGTATGAAAATGGGGATACCAATTTTGGCGGAAACAATCTGACGTATCGGATTATGCAATTTATGAAAATCGTGTTTGCAGGTTATTATGCAGCCGAAACCCGATTGCCTGACACTGATATTGATGCCCTGATCGGCATTCCTTCAGGGGATTTGTACCGTCATGTGGATGAGTTTGGCGTAGATGCTGTCTATGCAGGACTGGAGGAGCGCTATCGTGAGGCAGAGGCTATTTTGCCTACGGCGTTCAAACGGTACGAGCATGCGACACGGGATGAATATCAGCGGGTGCTGAGTAATTTTCATCTGTTGTGGAGTGCAGCAGAAAATATGAAAAAGGAATTTTTTCTGCGTACAGGCATATTGCGCAGCCGCTTCGAGTCCGAGCAGGTATTATCAGCCGAAAGTGACCTGAACATTGCGGTGTTGGACCGTTGGCTGGTTTCAGTCATTGAAAACGGACGTTTCCGCGATGAATATGGCTTGCCTGATGTGGTGTTTAACATTCGGGAAATACAGCAGCTTCTTAAGGCGGATATCTACAATATTGTGCGCAAGTTTCTGGATGATTTTTATCAGGAGGGACGCTTGCAGGACTATTCCATTATCAAGCTGACCGGGCAGTCCTGCCGGATTGACGTATTTCGCGAAGCACTAAAGGAATTTGTGCCAGGGCGCAGCATTGAATTCCGGCAGAAAGCGGAAGACCTGAGCCGGGTGCCTGAGCTGAAAATGGCCTGCCTGCGCGGAGCGATCCGCTACCTGAATGCCAAAAAAATGGGCACGATTGAGCCTGTCATTACCAATCATATCCCGGCTATTCCGTACACCGTTAGCGCCTGGACGCATACGGGGCGTGAAAAAGAGCTGATTGCCAGCCTGGAAAGCAATCGGGTGCGCGGCTCCATTTCCCGGCCGTCTCACGCGGCTGAAGTAGAATTTTTCCTGACGGCAGGCGGCGGCAAGCTGCGTCAGCGCCATGTGTACCGCAGCCGGCCGGAAGCCTTTGAACCTATGCCGTATGAGGAGATTGCCGTGCTATACGGGCGGGATATTCCGCAGGATGATACCGACTCTATTCGGAATGAGGAGACGAAGTATTTTGTTTTTGCTGGCGACAGCCGTTGGGGTTTTTATGTAGTACCGATTACTCGCCGGGATGAATTGCTGCATCTGGGACCCAAACGCTTTTTTGCCTTCGAAAATGATCTTTCCGAGCTGGATTTCTTTGACGGTACGAAGTAGGAAACTGAGGATTTTTCAAAATCATGAATATGAAAAGTACACACAACACTTGGAGGGGATAACATGCTGTATGCGGGTTTTTGGAAACGAACTTTGGCTTATATCATTGATAGCCTTATTTTAGGATTTGCATTTATGATGATTGGGTTGATCTGGGGCGTGATTCAGATCTTTGGGAATTCGATGCCATCCCCGACAGAAGCCTCTGTACTGACAGATGGACTGCCTGCTATTTTTACAATGAAATTATTAGGACAGACTTTGCTGAATTTGGGGATTTCATGGCTGTATTTTGCACTCATGGAATCGTCCAAATGCAGAGCTACGGTGGGCAAGCTGGCTCTTGGAATCGTCGTGGTAGATGAATTTAACGAAAAGCTTAGCTTTGGACGTGCGAGTGCCCGCTATTGGGGGAAGTTAATTTCCTCCATCATTTTGTGGATCGGCTTTATCATGACAGCTTTCACGGCCAAAAAACAAGCCCTCCACGATCTGATCGCCCATACCTATGTTGTGGACAAACGTGAGCTGAATTATATCCTTCAGAAGCAGTCTGGGCGGGGAGCCGGGATGTAAACGTAGATCATAAATTCTAATAAATCGTAGTTTTCAATCAGGGGGAACAATAGGAATGTACGCAGGTTTTTGGAAAAGGTTTTTCGCCTATTTGCTAGATTATGTTGTTGTGTATGTGGGTACGATGATCATTGTAGTACTTACCACTTTGCTAGGGACATTAACATCTCTTATTCCTGCATTGGGAAGCACGCTGTATCCTTCGGTATATACTTTCCATGTGGCACAGTTATTTTATGGATTGGGAACTATTTCGCGCCTATTTGTTTTATTTTCGATAGGCTGGCTGTACTACGCTGTCATGGAATCGTCTAAATTTAGAGGGACCGTAGGTAAGCTCGCTTTGGGGATTATTGTCGTGGATGAGCACAATGAAAAAATAACTTTCGGACGTGCGAGTGCCCGCTACTGGAGTAGAATCATTACATTTTTCACTATATTTGTCGGCTATATCATGGCAGCTTTCACGGCTAAGAAGCAGGCACTGCATGACAAAATCGCTCGTACCTATGTGGTGAACAAAAATTGGCTGGACTACTCGGACTATATTAAGCAAAATCCACCGCTGACAGAGATGCCTGTCCCGGCTCCTGCACCCGGTGTGAATCGGTTGTCTATATCTCTAAATAAAGAAGAGTAGCCAAAACAGTAATGACGGCGCAGAGCGAACCGGCTGGCGCATTACGTTGCGGCCGCAATGTCGTTACTGAGGTGCCGGGCGACACTTGTGCCGAAATCGGCACGGAGAGGAGGAAAACACATGTTAACCCATATCGTGCCGAAGTTCGAGAAAGGCCGTATTCTCAAAACCGAGATGCTGGAGAACCTGCGGGACTATCCCCGCAGTTTTCTCGATATCCGGTATCAGGATTATTCGAATGGCATCATTACCGGAATGAACGTGACCGTCGGGGAGCACACGCTGACCGTAGGCAGAGGCATTGTGAAGCATAAGGGCAGACTGTACCTGCTAGAGCAGGAGCAGGAAGTGCCGTATACAGCCACCGGGCGGCTGTCGGTGTTGAAAATCAGATTTCAGGAGGAGCAATCCACTGCTGATTTTCAGCAACACTTGGGAAACATATGCCTCAAAGAAGAAGGAGTCAATTCGCAAGAACTGGAATTAGGCAGATTTAAGCTCAAAACAGGCGCTCTATTACGCTCTGACTATGTGGATTTTGCCGATTTGGCAACGGAGTTCAACACGTTTAACCTTATTCAAGTGCAGCATGCAGGTACAACGGGACCGACGCTGTCCCCCTATATTTTTAAAATGTTCGCCCGTGAGCTCATCAGTCGTGGAACGTCAGATCCATTTGATCTGGCATTTACGATGTTGTGTCTTAATCAAGGCTTTATTGAACGGGAAGCTGTTCTTCATTATTTGTCGTCCCGTTCAGGGGCAGCTTATCGAGACTACGATTCTAGTAAACTGCATCAGGTGCTGGCCCGTGTGTTGGAGGAAAAAGGAGGCCGACGTGTGAATGCAGGGACCGCTCGTTCAGGAGGTCAGCGGATGCTAGTAGATTAGCAGTTTAGAGTCATAGGAGCTATTGAGTAAGAGAACCAATTTGAGAAACGATCATATTATCGATGGGTTGATAATAAGCCAAAGGAGCCGATGATATGGAGTATATGGACGAGCAAATCTTAGCATTAATGAACTCATTAAAGCAAGAGAAGTTATCTGTATCTATAAAAGACTGGTCAACGATTTCACTGCAGACGTTAATACATTTAGACGGTGAGACTGTTTCTTTAACCGAACGCCTTTTGCTGAATGAGCGGATATCCATGACCATGCCGAAAACGTTTAAGAAAATGGAGGAAGAAGATGCTTTGTTGAAGTATCCATCTTGCCATCGACCGGGACTTATTTTTGCGAATAATACGGGTACAACTAATCTCACATTTAACCATACATCAAGTGAGCTTTTGGAGTCCGAGATGGAGCTATTTAAGAATGAAATGGTCCATATACTTAAAAATACAGAGAGGCTTATGGAATGGTATGGAGACGGCATCATTCGTATTCAAAATCAGTTGGCTGGATATTGCGAATTTATAACACCTACTTTGAGTACTCCGGTCTACAATTTGGCTTGTTTTGTCACATTAGAGGAGCGTGCTCTTATCATTACTTTTAACTGTATGGAAGAAGAGGTTAAACTTTGGCGGCCGATAGCGAAAGGTTTGATGGGTTCTTTAGTAATTCAAGCCAAAAGGGAAGGTGAGTTAATATGAAGGTTTTAAGTACAACATACAGCAATGTGCAAATTACACCCTATCAATTAGTTAATCTACATGAGTTAATTATTGAGAAGCAATTGAACCATCACACACGTTTAAAATTCACTGCCATTGTACCCGAAGAACTGAAGGATACCTACGTAGAAATGACTGAGGCAGATTCTTTAATAGAGGTATCCCAGATTACAGAGGAAGGCGAACGTTTATTGATATTTAGTGGTACAGTGTTGGATATTGAAGTGAAATTCGTACGAGGAGTATACTATCTTGAAGTTGAGGCTATATCTCATACCTACAGGCTTGACATATGTAAGAAGAGTCGTTCATTTCAAGATAAACATATGAAAATGGCTGGACTATTGAAGGTTATTGCTAACGATTATCCTGGAATTGATATTATTGACTCAGCAACCGCAGGAGCATCATTAAATCAACTAACAATACAGTACCGCGAAACAGATTGGGAGTTTCTTAAACGGATTGCTTCACGTTATCATACATCTCTCATGCCAGCTTCTACGTTTAGCACCCCCAAATTCTATTTTGGTGTGGAAGAAGTTAATGCCCCAGTGAACTTGGAAAATTATCATTATACCATTAGTAAACGTATGTCTTCCTTCCGCTATTTTTCTGAAAATGGTACAGCTACTATCCAAGAAAACCATTTTATAGACTATGTTGTAGAGACTAATCATGTCCTTGAACTAGGGAACCAAGTAATTTTTCATGGGAAAACCTTGTTTGTATATAAAGCAATAACTGAAATGAGCAAAGGGATACTGAAGTGCATTTATACATTGACATCACATGAAGGTCTTCGCCATAAGGAAATTTTTAATGAACAAATGATCGGTTTATCGTTGCAGGGTAAGGTTATAGCGCTCCAGAGAGACAGAGTTAAGGTGCATCTTGAAATAGATTTAGTTCAAGCTAAAGATAAAGCGCATTGGTTCCCTTATGCAACAGGTTATACAGCTGAAGGACACAGTGGATGGTACGTTATGCCTGAAATAGGTGATACTGTAAGAGTGTATTTTCCAGCACATCAGGAGCAAGAGGGTTTTGCCAGTAGTTCGGCCCGTCAAGATCGCACTAAAGATGGATACAACAAGATTGACAGTCCTGATACCAAGATTTTTCGTACACCGCATGGCAAGGAAATTCGAATGACACCTGATGAGATTGTAATTACAGGTAAAGATGGGGCCATTTTTATCCAGTTGAATCAAGGAAACGGAATTCAAATTGTAAGTGACAAGGCTATCCATTTTTCTGCTGGAGGAAATATTCATATGAGTGCCGGTAAAAAAATAAAAATTTCTGCCGGAGAGGAAGTTGCCCTATCTAGCCAGAGCAGCAACATCGTGCTCGGTGGTGATACTAGTGTAATCGGTAGTGAAGTGAAGACAAACTGATTGCTTAAAGTATAGGAGGTAGCAGGATGGCAGAAGAACAAATGATTTTACAGGCCAATTCAGCTGACAAGAAAGGTTATGTTGTTGCAGGAGCAATATTAAAATGTAGCTTTGGTACGCAACCGACGCGACTCAAGCGTCCATTCAGTCATGGAGTCTATATCAAGGATAAAGCGCAAATGAACGTGAGTGACTATTTGCCGGGTGATAATATTTCAGGTTTTGGACGTTGTTTCAGCCTTACTAATCCCGCAGTTTTAAATAGCAATATGGTTGATATTTACGGTGTGAAAAAAGCCCCCTGTATTCCAATGATTACAAAGCCATGGATAGGTGGAAAAAAGGATGTCTTGGTGGAAGGACAGGCTTCGCTAACAGACCAGTGTTCAAACTCATGTTTATACTGTGGGTTCATAAGTATTGAGAACGATGGCCAGAATTTGGATTGAATTTTTAATCCAATAGATATTTTGCAACTTTTTTAGGTGATGTTGTAAGAGAGGGGGAATATACTCAGTGAGCCAAGTTGAGAAAATATCGAGTTATCAGAGTTTAGAATTTGTCGGCATTTATCCTATACAACATATAGAACAACTGCATATTGAACGGAATTTAAATGATCACGCTTTCCTACAAATTCGGGGGATTTTTCCAGAAGGAGAGCAGGCTCGTTTGATTCAAATGGAGGGTGCCTCCGAGTCTGTAGAGGTGATTCAAAAAGATGAGCATGGTAAGCGTCTGAGGACATTATTTCATGGGGAAATTACGCATGTGAATTTGAATACTGTTCGTGATATTTATTATATTGAGATAGAAGCGGTATCACATACGATTCAGTTGGATATAAAGCCTATTACCCGATCTTTTCAAGATCGCAATCTAACCTATGAAAAGTTACAAAGACATATTCTTTCCAAGTATGAAGGATCGGATATTATTGATACTGTATCTCAAAATACCAAATTAAGAGAGTTTACTTTACAATATAGAGAAACGGATTGGGCTTTTTTAAAACGGATGGCTTCACGGTTCGGAGGTGTTTTGGTACCAGAAATTGCTGCTGAAACACCTAAGTTTTGGTTCGGTATGCCTGAAGGAAATGTAGGTGAATTAGATGAGGTGACGTATAGCACAAAACGGAGCTTTGCTGCAATAAGAGGAGAAGGGGACATGATTGAGGCATCAGCTTCATCCCATAAGACCTGTTATACTGTAGAAAGTGGACAGTATTTCCGGCCGGGAGATTGTCTGCGTTTTCGAGGCAAAGAGCTTGTTGTAACACGGATTGTGTCCACAATACGTAGTGGATTACTGTTGCATGAATACACATTAGTCCAGAGCGAGGGAATACGACAAAACCTCTGTTATAATGCCCAGATTTGTGGTGCGTCTTTGGAAGGTAAAGTTATCGAGGTTATGGGAGACCAAGTGCGTGTACATCTGAGCATTGATGAACAACAAAATAAGAGTGAGGCATCATGGTTTCCTTACGACACAGGATTCTCAGCAGAGGGGCATACTGGATGGTACGTTATGCCTGAGCTAGGTGATACAGTACAATTGCAATTCCCAAATGAACGAGAGTCGGAAGGATTTGTGAAGAGTTCTATACGGCGTAATAAGTCATCCACTCCCAAATTGACTGTTCCTGACGTTAAGTATTGGGGGACCAACCGAGGTAAGGAACTGAAGCTAAGTCCATCTGAAGTTTTGGTGACGGCGAAGATGAATAAGGTGTATATCCAACTAGATCAAAATGGAGTGCAAGTTCAAAGTGAAGGTGAACTGTCCATCTACGCTGGAAGGACGTTAACGTTGGATGCAGGTACTAAACTGAGTATGCAGGCTGGGGAGTCTATATATATGCAGGCAGCGAGGAGCAGTTTGATACTTGATGGAGAGACTGATCTTCGCTCATCCCAAGTAAAGCTGGATGGAATTATAAAGCGTCCTGTATATGTTGCCGATCTAGCTCCCGTACCAGAACCTCCACTCATGACGGTGCAAGCCTATAATGAAGTGAATGCATCTCAGAGCAAGCCTGCTCCTGGGAAAACCGTAGCCAAGATGAACCCGAAGTCGGGGATTTTGGACGGAATACTTAGCATGGTCCAAACGTGTCTAAGTGTAGCAGGTATGATTCCCATGGTTGGATCTGTGGCAACAGTGTTAAATACGGGCGTAAACGTATATAAAAAGAATTATACGAAAGCAGGTTTATCGCTACTGGCAAGCGTACCTAAAACTGTTGCTCCCCCTAATCCATTGAATGCCCATTATCTATTGACTAATTCTTTACTAGCTCGTGGGGCAGCGGGGGATAAGAAAGCATTAAACGAATGGGTAAAGAGAGTGAATGCACTACCTAAACCACAAGAGAAAATTTCAGAGTATGAGAAAAGACAAAGGGAGTTAACAGCCACTTACCCTTCAAATCCTACATTGAAATGGATGAAGAAGAATATTCTAGTTCCTTGGGCTGATGGGATTAATTATTTTCTACTAGAAACTACTGCGGGTAAAACGATTGAGCGTTTCAGTACTTCATCTGCTGCTGCTATTGGCAGTCCCGTAGACTATGAGGTAGCATCAACGGGAAATGAAACGGTAGATAAAATAGGTGATTTTGCAGGGAACATTGCAGGGAATTTTTTAACTCCGGTTGGGCCTGGTATCAAAGGGCAAGGGTTTTATTCAGGCACAGTTAAAATTGCAGAAAGCACTTTGGCCACTAAAGCAGGACAGGCTGTTGAAAACAAATTAGCAAACGGTCTAGGGAAAGTAATGAACCCAGAGGTATCCCAAAAGATTTCTAACGGGATTCTTACAGGGAGCATATCTGGTGGATTACAATCTGTTGGCCTTTCTCTGACTCATGATCGCTCAAAGAGTGACGAATTAGCAGAAGCCTTAGTGACGGGGGCGACACTTGGAGGGGTGCTAGGTGGAGCTATTGCGGGACTAGGTCCTTTAGTGAAATCGAACATGGGAAAAGTGTACACATCGGCAAGACAGCTGACAAGTAACGGCAAGCCTGCTCAAATGCTATCGTTGCTCAAACAAAGAATGAAAGTTCAAGCTTCTCCCAAGATCAATTCGGCGAAAACTGTCCCCGAAGGGAAAATTAAAGTTACCACCAAACCAGCCAAAGTTAAACCACGTCTGAACACAAGTGGAGCAGGTAAATATAAGGTTTCATCTTCCAATATTAACCATACGGGATCTATCCCCAAAGGGAAGATCAATATAACTGCCAAGCCATCCAGTGCAAGTATTAAACTTACACCTCCCAAAGTGAGCAAACTAAAGGAGATGCCGCTCGAAACTAAGGGGACGAGTAAAGGTGGTGGTGTAGATTCTAAGATAGGTGTAGTAAGTGAGGGGTCGGGTGGTCAAAATTTACTATCAAGTATAGGGAAAGTAGATGAGTCACCCTCTACAATTAAATATTTGGAAGACAGTATTAGAAATGAGCCGTTTGAGCATGGTCTGTTTTTTAATAAAGATGGTAATGTGATAAGTAGATTAGTTTCTAATGGCGAACAAGCAAAAATTGATCTTTCTTCGTATAAAAATATAGCAAAGGATGCTACATTTACACATAATCATCCTAATAGCAGTAGGTTTAGTATTGCAGATTTAGAAACAGCAGTACATTTCGATATGGCAGAAATAAGGGCTGTGACTCCAAATGGGGTAACGTTTAGTCTTAAGCGAGGAACTGGTGGATGGGATATCAATCCGCTTGATGTTGAGAAAATTTTCAAACAAACACAAAGAGAACTTTCTAGTGACCCTATGGCTCAAGCATTATATAAAGAAGGTAACACAGAGGCAGTATGGGATATACTATATAGTAATATGGCGGGAAAAATTGGAGGGGAGTTTAATGTTTATAAATAATGACGAAAGCATTAATGCGAAATTTCTTTATAGAAAACCTGTAGTTATTGGGGTATTGGACGATAGTGATAATGATCCCAATGATATGAGCTGGATGGTTGATAACTCGTGGGAATTGTTAAAAGTAAAATTTTCAGAAAGTTCTTTTCAGGAGTTAGTTATAGGATTGGTTGAAATATTTAGAAGGGGACAACCGAACTACTCATCACTTGGTGAAATGTTTGGTAACGATACAAAGGTGGAGGGGGATGTCGAGAAAGTAGTATACAATATAACCAATATTGAAAGAAATTTAAATGATATTATAAGAGTCGAGATGTACCTAGACCCTATGAATCGAAATATTAAAGATCTAATTTTATATGTTCAGGAAGGGTTAGATATGTTAACACTTAAAGAAATGCTTAACGAAAAATATGAGGGTTTATCCATTGATTTAAATGGCAAGTTTATTATTACAGATAGGGATTACAGGATCATCATTATATAAAATAATTGTCAAACCGAGTCGAGTCTGCCAAGGAAATAAAGTGTAATCTTTGAAATTGAATCTATTAAGTGCTGAACGGCGGCTGATGAAAGTAACCCCCACCCAGTGCCGATTGAGTCGGGCGGCTAAGCCCAAACAGACTTAACTCATGTAATACCCGTATAAAGATTTCATCATTTCGATTGTACGCACATCAATGCTTAAATTTTATACCCTAAATAACGTAATAGCATTTCATTGAACAGGTTGATTATGGTTAGATACCACCATGATTAACCTGTTTTTTGTTATCTTCGTTTTCTCCACGATTTATCAAAATCTTTCGCAACTGTAGAATACACCGCCCCGATGGATATAGTGCTAGAGACATTGCACCCAAATTGCAGGATAGTGCGACCACTATATTGTCAGGATGAATCTGAGTTATGTCCGCAACGAATTCGACAAAAGTAACGATTTTTATTGTGTAAGGCTGATCTGGTGACGACCAGTTAACGTATAACAGACAGGGTAACGGTTTAAAGTCTAGCCACCTGTCCTCTAATTAAGCCAGAAATTCATGAAAAAATCGGGAGGGGCGGCACATGAAAGGGGTTGCGGTATCTATTGACCGCATTGTCATTGGCTTTACAGACGTCTATTGGGACTTCTTCAATGAGTTTCATAAACGACTCTGTCACTTCTACGGAGTCAAGATGACAGTGGGTGAAAGAAGATTTCAATACCGCATCAGAATCAATACGGGTAAACACTTCTTGCATATCTCCTACAAGATTATCTTTGGATCGGCTACACTAAGTTGGACAGATAACGGCCACAACGGCAGTCATAGCTGGAGCCACGGCAATGACTGTTGCAGCCAGCGAGTACAGTGAAGGAACTAGCGACATCGCTAAAGCCAGACAAGGTGATCTGTCCCAGTCTTATAATTTTGCACGGGATACGTGGCTTGGCGGGAATAAGGAACTCTATAATGCTGTAAAATACGGATCCGTTATGGTTGCAGCGGGCGGAACTTTTGTGTTGACAGGCGGAGCTGCAAGTCTTATTATGCCCGCTATTGGCGGTGGACTTAATTTAGGGATAACATTGGGTTTTGATCGAAATCTTCGGCCTGGTGAAACTTTACTAAGCCATTACATGAGTAGCTTTACCAACGGGTTCGTCAGCGGTGGAATAGCCGGGAAATTTTTTAGTGGATTAAAATGTGGTGCCAGTGCAATCAACATATACTCACGGAGCGTGGCTGCGGGCTTTACCGCCGGAACGGTTCAGGATGTGATGAGTACTGGACAAACAGATGTAACGTCTAATCTGACCCGAAGTGCGGTAGGGGGCGCTTTTTCCTTTTTGGGCAATACCAAGGCAAGCACCTATGTTTCTTCCGTGGTAGGAGATATGGTAGGGTCCATGGCCGATGACTATCGAAAGCATGGGAATGTGAAGGAATCGCTAACGATCGACAATTTAAAAAAGTCCCTGATATCCAGCCTCGCCAATCTCGTTACACGTTCAGATCCGGTAGATGTTGTTAAAGGCAGATTTTATTTTACGGCGACAGATTTGGTGGTTTATGATATTGGCCCGTCGATTGAGATGGTCCGTACATATAACTCCATTCATCGGGTTGCAGGGGCAACGGGCAAAGGATTTACTTTTACCTATGAAAGCTCGCTCCAACGGGTGAAGGATCATATTCTGGTCATATGTACAGACGGACACTATGAAAGCTTTATTCTTCAGGGTGACCAATGGGTTAACGAGAGGGGAGGCAAGCAGGAATATGCTCTCACGGAGAACATTGGAATGCGGGAGTATGTATTGCAGGATCTGCAACGTAATGCATACGTGTACGATTTCGAAGGTCGTCTGTTACGCATAACCGATCGTTCCGGGAACCAGACCGTACTTCATTATAACCATGATGGACTGTACAAGTTGACCACGCCAGGCGGAAAAGAAATCAAATTCACTTATGAAGCCGGCAAGCTGTAGTTATTTGGTTTGATCACTTTCAAATGTTATCGGTGATGTTATACCACGGATCCGGGACACGTTTGAAGCCAGGTCCGTCATCCAGACCAGATAGGTAAGTCGATTCAGCAACGTCCGAAAGAGATTCGTTCCCGTGAGACGTGGGGTCACTGGGAACTCGATATGGTGGTATCCAGCCGCGGAAAAAGCAAAGTCTGTCTAGAATCTGGTTAAACGGAAAACGCGACTGTACACCGCTATAAAGATGCCTGACTGAACTGCTCTTTCCATGGAAGTCGCCTTCGGAGTCGGTGCATCCCAATTCTCTCAGGGGATGTTTCAAACGCCTACCGTGGGCCGTGGTAAGGAGTTTGTTAGCGTCTTTGGAGTCTATTTACAACCTGGAGGTCTATTTTGCGGATCCGTATTCTTTCCGGGGCAATGGGGTTCGAATGAGAATGGGAACGGGCTGAGAAGGAATACAATATAACAGTTCGGTGATAAAATTATTGGGATATGAGGTAGGGAGGAACAATTATGTATGAAAAAAATGTTGTAAGAGAATTATTGATCGATTCAACACATGGTATACAGAAGGCTAAAACATATTTCGAAGAGAGGTTTGATGACAAGTTATTACTGGATTTATTGGTAGAATTTGCTTTGGGTGATTACTCAACTGATGCTTCAATGACGGCTTCATATTGGATATCCCAATTTTCTGAGGACTTACTTCGTGGTATCGAAGAAAATTTATTGGTTCTCCAGCAGTATGAATTAAATAGTATTTCAGTTCACGCGCTGGTGGCGCTCGGAAAAATTCAATCCACAAGAGGATTAAAGTTCCTTTTAGAGAATAAAATAGCTCCAAAGTTACATTGGGAAGCAGTTGCACTTGAATATCATCTGAAAAATTTGATATTTATAGAATAAACGGATCGACCGGACTTCACCGCTTTCAAAAGCTTATTCCAACTTGATCCAACGAGAGGAATAAGCTTTTTGTATTTCGTAAATCAGCAGAAAATAACCAGAGTACTCCCAATCTTCTGGATGAAAACAATGACTTGCTGTTCGTCCACGTTAAAGTTAATCTACACTCTCCAACGACGGAGAGGAATGTTAATTGTGTCATACTGGTAGAAAGGTGCTTGGCGGGTGGGAGATGATTTAAAACAGATTTATTTAAAAAAATACAAAGTATCTTCAATACTAAAACTCTCATTGTTAGAGTCACTTATTAGATCGAAGCAACTCCATTTGTATTAATGAAATACATTCCAGTAGAGGCATTTAAAAAAGAATAAAAGAACTAAGACCTAAGTTGTATGGTGACATTATCAGATGTTGGTGAATAGCTCCTTGGCCCCAAAAACAAGCAGGGAACTCGTATGGGTCTTTTTTTAATATTTAACTTATTTTAATATAAATTTCCCCTATGTAAGCCTATACATTCTTTTAAATAAAAAAGATGACATATGTCTAAAAAACAGGAAAAAAGTCGCTGGGACTATAGTCGCTCGTTTGGTGGATTATGTATTCCCTAATCTGCTGAAATTCGACATTTTTTATGATAGATGAATGTATTCGAGATTAATCCAGAAGTCAACGAGGTTATCGTATCAAGGAATATGCCCTTTTTAGGAATCCATAAGAGGGAAACTTTAAAGGGCAAGTAGCAGCCATTGCGCAATTGTGCTTGTTCTGCATGAGCTTTTCTTTATCGGTAAACCATATATTGTAAAATCAGTTCGATTAGATTAGAGAATTTGCATACATATGTATAAAAATGAGTATTAGGTCTTAGAAACTCCCTTTACTACTGTAAATTGACAAAATATAAAGCAGTAGCTAATATGGTTTGGGAGTACGGGAGATTTTGGAATTTATAAAAGGGGTAATGAGTTTTGAACAAGAGACTAGATAACAGAGGTAGAAACAAAATGAAATGGACCCAAACGATTTTTGCAGTGCTGGTAGGGCTTAGTCTGGTGTTATTTAGTGGAGGTAGCGCATGGGCTTCATCCAATGAACAATTAACATGGATAGAAGGCGGCAGAAAGGTAGACTTGGGAAATGTGGCTGAGGTTGATTTGGATACTTCGCTTCTTTTTCTGGATGCGGCTAACACAGCAAAAGCGAGCAAATTGAATCACGACAAGCCCTCTGGCAACGAAATTGGAAGTATATTTCCTAAAGATGAAAATCAAAATTGGGAAGTGATTTTTGAATACCATGAGCTTGGGTACATCAAGGATGATGAAAAAGAAGACATCGACGCGGATGCCATTCTGGAAAGCTATAAAAAAGGTACAGAAGAAAGCAACAAGGAAAAAGCGGAAAGTGATCGCCTCTATGTAACGGGCTGGGATGTAGAGCCCTTCTATAATGAAGGAACTCATAATCTAACCTGGTCCATGCTGGCGGAGGATGGAAACAAGGAGAAACTGATCAACTATAATGTTCGTTTGCTTACCCGTCAAGGTTATATTTCTGCAATATTAGTATCCGATCCTGCGCATTTGGATGCGGACAAGAAATTTTTGAGTGAGAAAATATTGCCCAAGCTGACAGTCAAATCAGGCGAGCGATACGAAGATTTTAATGCTTCAACGGACAAAATTTCCGAATATGGCCTGACCGGACTGATTTTGGGAGGAGCAGGTTTGGCGGTAGCCAAAAAAGCAGGATTGTTGGCCTTACTAATTGCTTTTTTTAAGGGCGCAGGAGTTAAGGTTATCGTAATTATTGGTGCAGCTTGTGCAGGTGTTTTTGGTGTGATAGGCAAGTTTTTTGCCAAATTATTCCGCAGGAAAAAATCAGAAGCGGTGCAGGATGAAACGAACGACCGCGAGCATTCAGAGACATTACCGTAACCCCAAGCTGACATGATCAATTAAATTAATAAATAAACAGATAAAGAGGGGAAAATGTATGTCGGTTAACAGTGCTATGGAGACACAAATTTATAAATTGGAGGATAAAGGTTTTGCTGTTCTTCATTCCTATGCCATTCTAACCAATCTGACTCAGGCTCAGGCAGAAGCAATCGCTGCACAGCTCTCGGAAGGGACAGTGGCCGCAGAGGAAATGGAGCAACATGAGAACTGTATTCCCTTAAATGCAATAGAGAGTGTACAAACGAATTTGACTAAATTTGATGATACGTTGCTTCTCACCTATACAAAAGGAGGGAGCTCCAAATCTGAAAAGGTGAAAATGGAATTTGCCAGTGACGAAAAGGATAAGTTTGTCCAGCACATGTACAGCTATATGAAGCAGGATTACTCTTATGAGGAATATACGAATACCGCTTGGGCATCTATGAAACCGTCGTTTGTTTTTTTCCTGTACACGTTGCTCATCGGGGGCTTTCTCTCCTGGCTGGCGTATTATATGGAGACGGCTGAAGAATATTCGCTCAGGGTGCCCGCCGTCCTGTACCCGGTTGTAGAGCTAATTTCACATACCGGATATATTCCGGTGGCTATCTTTATGGGGGGAATTGCATTAATCTCCTTAATGATGGTCGTAAAAAGAGCCGTCAAACCAAGCACTAGACTGGTTATTAAGCGCAAATCTCAATCTCAGGCTGCCTGAGAAGTACACAGTCTATACACAGCTTAGCAGAATAAATTTACCTGAACAGATGATCATGGTGGCAATAGCCCCCGTGAATCATCTGTTTTTAGGTTGTTTTACTTGCTACAATAAATATATTGTACCAGCCGTATCCTTTGGGGATGCGATTCCGTCTACCTTAACGAAACACCTGAACACAATGGACGAAGCAAAGGGGGGCCCCAAACATGGCCTTTGTGATATCCGAACGGACGCCAAATCAATCGTCCCCGCCTAAGGAAAATGAATTGTTGCAAAAAGTGCTGCCTGTGCTCTATCGCTACTGTCTTTCGTTGACAGGATCGGTATGGGATGCCGAGGATTTAGTACAAACGACCATCCTGCATAGGCTGCAATCCGAGAAGAGCCTGCATGGGGTGGAAAATGAAGAGGCTTATTTGATCCGTTCCGCGCGGAATAGATGGATTGATCATATTCGCAGGCAAAACGCCCAGAAGCGCCTATCTGCCCCTGACGAAAAAGAGTTTGCCCATCGGCATGAAGAGCCTTCCCGGTATTGTAATGAAGAGTACACACCAGATCTGGAGCTGGCGCTTCAATATTTAAGCACACATGTATCACCATGGCAGCGAACCATCCTGGTGCTTAGGGATGTATGGGGCTACACGGCGCCGGAGACGGCAGAGCTGCTGGATACGACGGAAGGTGCGGTAAAGTCGGCATTGAGTCGAGCACGCGCTCTGCTCGCTCAGAGGCACAGGGAGGGTCATAAGCTGGAATCTGTATCCATACCTGAGCTTGAAGGAGAAAGAGAATGGCTTAAAGCTTATTTGGCTGCCTTTCGCACTGGAGACGTGCAGCGCTGGATTACGCTTAGCTTGAACGATGCTGCTGAACCGATAGCGATTGCCGGCTCTGTGCTGTACCAGCGCTTTTATCCTTCCGGTACTCTAATAAATTCCCATACGTCTCATGACATCAAGGCTATGATGGTCGCTTAACAAGAAGGGAGTTTATGCCAATGAGCACCATTCCTTATGTAATTGAGCAAACGAGCCGAGGAGAGCGAAGCTATGATATTTACTCCCGGTTATTAAAGGATCGCATTATTATGGTATCAGGTGAGATTGAGGATCATATGGCCAATGTCATTGTAGCTCAGCTGCTGCACCTCACTGCCGAGGATTCCGAAAAGGATATTCAGATGTATATAAATAGCCCGGGCGGGTCCATTTCGGCAGGGTTTGCCATTTACGATACGATGCAATTTGTGAAAAATGATATATCTACCATATGCACAGGGATGGCAGCGAGCTTTGGTACGATTTTATTGACTGGAGGCACAAAAGGCAAGCGAATGGCATTGCCCAATAGTGAGATAATGATCCATCAACCGCTGGGTGGAGCGAAGGGGCAAGCTTCTGATGTATTGATTTATGCCGAGCGTCTGATCAAAAGCCGACAACAGCTCAACCGCATCTTGGCAGATCACACCGGGCAACCGCTGGAACGGGTGGAAAAAGACACCGAAAGAGATCACTTCCTTACGGCTGAAGAAGCGGTAGCATACGGCTTGGTTGATCGGATTGTTACACGTATCTAACTGTTTTTGAAAATTTCATATGATCCCTCGCTAATTCTGAAAAAGTTCAAACTTTGTTCATTGCAATTGATGTGCAATAGGATTATAATTTCAGACGGATTCAAGGGGCTTATCCCGGAATTCATGGGAATGATCCCATCTGAGCTTGCATATGGCATGCTCAAATAAGAATTAAGCGAGGGATTTACAATGAAAACCTGCTGCACCATCCAAGTTGACGAAGACAGTTTAGTTATTGATTTGCCGGAAGAAGGAACCACGTTAGAGTCCCTGCTCGGTGATATTGAGAGCTGTGGAGGCAGTGAAGAACCTTGGCTGCAACTCATGGACAAGGTAATGGGCAACTCATCTGAGACTGTACTGACAGATCAAGCGACGGATGGCGGCGATAAGAAGAAGGATCAGACGACCCAAGGACCTCAGGCAGCCGCTCAGAGGTAATAAGGGAATCAATCACATACACGATGATATACAAGACTGCTATACCGAGCCTAAGGCCTCGGGAGGCAGTCTTTTTTTAGCAGCATTTTGCATAATTCGATTCCTAACGCTCAAAAGGTTGGAAGTATCTTCTTGTATGTTAGCTAAAACTCGTCAAATTTCGAGCTGACTAAATAAGTCTTTTGTCCCTCTATGATAGTGAGTGATTCATAATTATCCCATAACCGTGACTTTTAGTTCATTTTCTACCATAAAGTCGAAATGTACTATAGAACTAACTATAATAGTAGTATCATCCATATACAGGTAAGTGACATCGAATTTGGACCTGATCCTCTTGTTGCATGAAGGGAGGGGTAGAAAGGCAGAGAACAACGTACTGATAACACTTTATTAAAAGAGGAAGGAATGTGTAAATGATGAAAAAGCAAAGGCAATGGGTCCTGCCAAGGATCGCAAAGAAAGTTGCAGTGATGTTGACTGCGGTATTGATGTTAACGTTAACAAACGGATTCAACTGGGACACACAAACGGCAGAGGCTGCCGGAACGACTCCTGTGGAGCGTTATGGACAACTTTCAGTGAAAAACGGGAAATTGGTAGATAAAAGTGGAAAGCCTGTACAGCTCAAAGGGATTAGCTCTCATGGAGTGCAATGGTTTGGGGATCTAATAAACGAAGATTCGATGAAATGGTTGCGGGACGATTGGGGCATTTCCTTGTTCCGGGTTGCGTTGTACACTGAAGAAGACGGTTATATTTCAGATTCTTCATTAAAAAATAAAGTGAAAGAAGCGATTGAGGCAGCAGAGAAACTGGGCTTGTACGTCATTATTGACTGGCATATTCTTTCGGATGGCGATCCGAACATTCATAAAGAAGAGGCTAAGGCTTTCTTTGATGAATTTGCCACTCAATATGGCCATTTGCCCAACGTAATTTATGAGGTTGCCAATGAGCCGAATGGTAATAATGTGAAGTGGAACAGCCAAATCCGGCCTTATGCATCGGAGGTATCCCAGGTCATTCGTGCCAAGGACCCGGACAATGTTATTATTGCAGGAACAGGCACATGGAGTCAGGATGTACATGATGCAGCAGACAATCCACTGCCAGACAAGAACACCATGTATACCGTACATTTCTATGCGGGAACACATGGACAATATTTACGGGATCGGATCGATTATGCGCTGAATAAAGGCGTGGGTGTATTTGTTACCGAATGGGGAACAAGCGATGCTTCGGGTGACGGTGGTCCGTTCCTGAACGAATCCAAGGTATGGACCGATTTTCTGGCCAGCCGTGGAATCAGTTGGGCAAACTGGTCGCTAGCCGACAAAGAGGAGTCATCTGCTGCGCTACTGCCTGATGCTGACCGTAAGGGCGGATGGCCTGACTCACAATTGTCAGCTTCCGGAAAATTCGTAAAACAGGCGATTTTGGAAGGCTCCAGCAATAACGGTGGAGACAGCAACAATGGTGGCGATAACGGAGGAAACACACCGGGCAGTGATCAGGGGATTGTGCTGCAATATCGTACTAGCGATACGAACACAAGGGATAATGCCATTCGGTCTGAATTTAATATCAAAAATACAGGTACAACCGCTGTGAAGCTGAGTGATCTGAAAATTCGCTACTACTACACAGATGAAAGCAAACAAGCGCAGCAATTTTTTGTAGACTGGGCCAAGATTGGCAATGAAAAGGTAAAGGCGTCTTTTGTAACATTACCTAATCCGAAGGCCAAGGCTGATAAATATGTGGAAATTTCTTTCACGGATGCAGCAGGAAGTATTCAGCCCGGTGAGGAAAGCGGAGAAATAAAATCCCGAATTCATGCTGTCAACTGGAGCAATTTTGATAAGACCAACGATTATTCGTATGGTGCGGGCCAAACTGCATTTGCAGACTGGGACCATGCCACTGTATACCAGCAGGATAAGCTGGTATGGGGCATACAACCTTAGAAGCCATCTATAAGTTACTTTGGAATTAAAGAATATGGGACTTCAGGCTGCGATGATTTGGCGATTTGGAGTATAGCATATGCGCCTTTGGTATATGGGTAATGGAACTTTAGGAGGGAGTACCTGACACTTTAGCTCCGGCATATATACTACCAAAGTACCATATCCTATTCGACTTTCGTGGTGCTTCAAGTACTCCTTAGGTACTTCATCAACTGCTTCTATAGTACAGAGGATTTGGTCCCATTGGACCGTTCCTCAACGACAAGCCCCCGCTGTTGCCATTACAGGCAGGCGGGGGCTTGTTAATGTTTCGGAAGCTCTGCGTCCGTTCAATTATGTTTATGCCAAATTAAAAGCTTTGGCCAGCAGACGATAGGACTGAACACGTTTATCAAAGTCATGAATGGAGGAGACGACCAGCAGCTCATCGGTACGATACTGCTCAGCCAGTCTTAGCAGCTGTTCCTTACATTGCTCAGGTGTCCCTACAACACGCCATGCTGCGGACTGACGCAGCCGCTCGCGGTCAAGCTCGGTGTATGGATAGGACATTGCCGTTTTCACTGACGGGAGAGAGTTCATTTCTTTGCCTTGCATGAGCAAAAGGAAGTATAAGCTGGCACTCGACGCCAACTGCTCGGCTTCCTCTTCCGTTTCCGCACAGGCTACAGTAACCGCCGCCATGGAGCGGGGCTTATCCCCCAGGATGGACGGCTGAAATTGCTCGTGATAACGTACGGTAGCTTCCACACCACCCGGAGTGCCGAAAAATTGGGCAAAGGCATAGGAAGCACCCATCATCGCGGCCAATCTGGCACTCTCCCCGCTGGAGCCAAGCAGCCACATCTTGGGAACGGTCGGAACCATCGGGGAGGCATGAAGCCCGGCAAAACGATGATTGTCAGGCGCAGAATCATGGAAGTAGTCGATTAAATCGAGAATCTGCTGCGGATATTGTTCGACAGATTGATACTTGCCCTCCTGCAGCGCACGAGTAGCCAGCGGCAAACCACCAGGAGCACGTCCTATTCCCAGGTCGATGCGCCCTGGATGGAGCGCCTCCAGCAGCCGGAAATTTTCGGCGACCTTATACGCGCTGTAGTGAGGCAGCATAATACCGCCTGAACCAACACGAATACGTGATGTATGAGCAGCCAAATGCGCAATCAGGACCTCGGGACTGGAGTGCGCTAGTGTTTTGGACGCATGATGCTCGGATACCCAATAACGGCTGTATCCCAATTGATCAGCTTCACGCGCTAAATCTGTTGTATTGGATAATGCATCATAAGCAGTACCGCCTTCAGGAATATGAGACTGGTCCAGTATACCCAGTTTAAGCATATGCAATCACCTCTTACACAACTGTATCAGACACAACTCATTAGGTCAAAACTTAGAATGGGAAGGTTGGAGTTTGAGACCCTTTTCGTTATAATGAAGATTGTGCAGGATGAGAAAACATCCTTGCTTTTGGAGAGGGGAACGAATTGTGTTAAGAACACCTTTGGGGCGTGTCCGGCTCATGCTCTGGATTCAAGCTATAGCGTATTTGGCGATACTTTTCACCCACCAGCCGCTGCAAGCTGCGGGCCTGACCCAGGCGGTTATGGTGATTGGTAATATATATCGGGTAAGCTTTCTGCTCCTTCTCGTCGCTTTGATCTATGGCAAAACAGCGTTGCATTGGCCCATCCGGTGGCCTCTATTTATTATGTTTGCATCTTTTATTCCGTTTGGTCTGATGATTATGGATTTTGTGTGGGTGCGAAAATGGACAGGGGATTCAGCAGCCAAACAGCGAGCTGCATCGTAACATTTGAAGATGTATCTGGTGAGCAGTGGCGGACCTTGCCTGTAAGTGCGGGGGCTGCCCTCGTTGAACTAAAAAGAGCATTACGCAATTGGGACTGGCTGGACTGGTCTCATTTTGAGGCGTAGTGCTCTTTTTTATATTAAGCTCTATCCGGTACAGTGGACGCCTCCAGCTTTCTAAGCAGCTCAAATGCCTTTTCGTTGGTGCTTCCACACGTATCCTCCTCAGCATGAAATCCGCTGCATACGGCTGGACGCTCGGGCTTGCCAAACAATTGACAACGGTAATCCGAAGTGAGCTGAGGGCAGGGTACACCAGCTGGTTTTCCATCCGGCATGCCGGGAATCGGGGATGAAATCGTAATGGCAATGCAGCACGCGGCACATCCGACTCGGCACTCCATTGGGGTCACTCCTTATCATGTGTTATTTTTGTTACCCATGCATGAAGTGACTTCAATGAAGCCATAATGTGAGGATGGCACAAAAAAAGCAGGAATACAAGGATAACTGTATTTTAGACATGCTTTTCACACAAGGGGCATAAATCGTCGAGGAGGTACATAAGATGTTATCAAGCCCCTAAATCAGCGTGCTACCCAAAGGTAATATTAGCCAATTGTCCTCTCTGTGATCAAAAAGAGTTCGAGTGGTTAATAATAGAACACGACGATAAAAACTTAAACGAGGTGACGTAAAATGAGTTGGTTATGGGCATTGATTGTTGGTGGTATTATTGGTTGGTTGGCAGGAATCATCGCAGGTCGGGATGTCCCGGGTGGTGTCATTGGCAATATCATCGCCGGTTTTATTGGTGGATGGTTGGGAAGCTTGGTTCTGGGGAACTGGGGTCCTGTAATCGGATCGTTCTACATCGTTCCTGCATTAATTGGTGCGATCGTGCTGGTTGTTATCGTAAGCTTGATCTTCCGTTCCGTTGGACGAAGCAGAGGCTAATTTTAGGAATCATGAATAGACTGTCCTCCATGAGGCACAAAGATAAAATGAAAGAAGCTGCTTCCGCAAGGCTCACAAATGAGCCTGTGGGAGCAGCTTCTTTATTTTGCAAAAAAGAGCGTCCGTTTCTTATTGAAAGCGTCTGATGTGGGAAACACATAAAACGCCTAGTACGATACACATGCCGATGGCTGCAAACATGCCGATCGTGAAGATACCACCAAGCTTGTCCGCCACGGCCCCTACTGCCAGATAGCCTACAGGCAGTAGGGCAAAGGAAAACATTAGATCCAGACTGGCTACACGGCCAAAGGATTCGGCGGGCACCAATTCCTGAAGGCTGGTCTCCCAGATAATTGCAAATATCATAATGCCGAAGCCTTCGAGCATCATGCTCATAATCAATCCGGGCATCCAGGTGACGACAGACAACAGGAGCAAAGCAAGGCCGCTGACCAAAGCACCTAGGTAAGCGAGCAGACCGCGATGCTTCCAATGCCTACGTGACCCATACACAAAGGCCCCCACCATAGCGCCAACGCCGCTGCTTGCCATGGCGACACCGTACACAACGGGACTATAGCTATGATGAACCTTGAACAGCCACGGAACGAGTACAGCAATAATGCCTGAATAACAAATATTAATGAAGGAAAAGGCCAGAATCGTAATCCACAGCCAGGGATGGCTTTTGAGAATGGTAAAGCCTGCTATAAAGTCCTTGAGAAAATGCTGTCCACCTTGATCCTGCTGCTCTGGATCTGCCTTTGGCTTACCGATGATTGAGGCCAAATGAGCGCTCAGCATCCAAAAGCAGGCAAAAGAGATTAGATAAGTGACAGAATCCAGTCCAAAGCCGACGCCTGGCGAGGAAAAGGATACAATGAAGCCTCCCAACGGAGGGCCAAGCAGACGGACGGCTTGTATACTGATCTGACTGAGCGCGTTAGCCGCATTGCGAATGTCCGGTGTGAACACCTGTGCCCGCAAGGCAGAATAAGCCGGGTTAAAGATGCCGTCCATCAATCCGTATAACGCAAGGCCAATGAACAGAAACGGCATTTTCATTCCGCCGGTAAACATCAGCACTGCTGCAACAGACATTAATCCGAATCGGGCGATATTCGTAAACAGAAGGAGACGGATTCGATCAATTCTGTCGACGATCATCCCGGCGAAGGGCAGAATAAGTACGTTAGGCAGCATATAGACAGTCATTGCCAATCCCATGATTGTAGTGGAACCTGTCAGGGAATAGATGACCAGTGGCAAAATAACGGTCGTGACTGAGCTTCCCAGCATAGCAATCCAATGTCCAAGCCACAGCAGGGTGAATGCTTTGGATTGCTTTACAGGTGAAGTGAAGGTAGCCCAGGCTGAGTGGCTTTCTTCAGGTGAACTAGAGGATAAGGTTGAATTTTGGGTATCCATATTAGTATGTATTCCTTTCAAACAGAGTTGAGGTAAATATTACTAAACTCCATATTGAAACCTATTATACGAAACCACAAGCGTAAAGGTACAGAGAAAGTTGCTATGATAGCTGTGAAAATGAATAGCTTGCTTCTGAATGAGTCACCCTAGAATGAGATTTGGAGTACAAATATGATATAGCATACCTTTTGCATAGGGATTATTGGATAAAAGCATTGACGTGTCAAAATGAATGATGTACTATTCAATGAGCCAGCCACCGTGCTAGGTTATCAAGAACAAGGAAAAGAGTGTGGTTAACATGAAAAAATTTAACTTTTTACCGATTGTACTTATCGTGATGGCTTTGCTGATTTCAGCCTGCGGTAACAATGATAAAGGCGCTAATACGAATAATGCTGCGACCGGAGACACCGGAACTAACAATGGAAAAGCAGATACAACCGCTACGGCTACGCTTGAATCTGTAAAAGCGAGCGGCAAGCTGAGAATCGGCACAGAAGGAACCTATGCTCCGTTTACCTACCATGATGCTGCTGGCACACTGACAGGCTTCGACGTCGATATTGCGACAGAAGTAAGTAAACGTCTGGGTGTCCAACCGGAGTTTATCGAGACACAATGGGACGGTATGTTCGCGGGATTGAACTCCAAGCGGTTTGACACGGTGTTCAATGAAGTGTCCATTAACGATGAGCGCAAGCAAAAATACGAATTCTCCGATCCGTACATTGCCTCCAAAGCAGTTCTGATCGTGAGTGAAGATAATACGGACATCAAGAAGTTTGCTGATCTAAAAGGTAAAAAGGCCGGGCAATCCCTGACCAGCAACCTGACTCAAATCGCGAAAAGCAACGGCGCGGAAATTGTAGCAACGGAAGGATTCAACCAAGCCATTGACCTTCTGACATCCAAACGAGTGGATGCGACCGTCAATGACGGATTATCCTATCTCGATTTGAAAAAGCAAAAGCCTGACGCTCCTATCAAAAAGGTGGATGAGTCTTCAGATGCTTCATATAGCGCAGCTGTCTTCAATAAAGGCAGCGAAGATTTGATCAAGGCAGTAAACAAAGCGCTGGCTGACATGAAGGCTGACGGTACGTACCTGAAAATTTCCGAGAAATATTTTGGAGCCGATGTATCCAAATAACAATGAATGATCGAAGATTCGATGAGTCGAACCGGATTTTCACAAACCTATCTTTTTAAAGGATGTCTGTATAATGGATGAACGCCAAATACAAATCATTATGGATTCATTATTGCCTCTGCTAAAAGCAGGGGTTTCTTTTACAATTCCGCTCACCCTTATCTCCTTTGCTTTGGGACTCGTGCTGGCGCTGATTACAGCGTTGGCCCGGCTGTCCAAATGGAGAATACTCAAGCTGATCTTCGGCTTCTATGTATGGGTGATTCGGGGAACTCCTTTGCTAGTGCAATTGTATATTATTTTCTACGGTTTACCTTCTGTCGGTATTACACTGGACCCGTTTATTGCTTCAGTGATCGGCTTTACGCTCAGCGTGGGGGCCTATAGCTCTGAAATTATGCGTGCTGCTATTATTTCCATTCAGGAAGGCCAATGGGAGGCAGGATATTCTCTGGGGATGACGCGCTGGCAAGTGCTGCGGCGTATCGTGCTTCCGCAAGCATCCCGTGTGTCTGTACCTCCGCTCGCTAATTCATTCATCAGCTTAGTGAAAGATACTTCTCTGGCTGCGACCATTACCTATGTGGAAATGTTCAGAACAGCTAACCAGATTGTAGCCACTACGTATGAACCGTTATTGGTGTATACCGAGGCGGGGGTTATTTACCTGCTGTTTAGCACCATTTTGACTGTGCTGCAAAATTATTTGGAAAAGCGCCTGAGCCGTTTTTCCGTTAGATAAAGGAGATTGTACCGGTGATCCAAATTCGGAATATACACAAATCGTTCGGCTCGCTGGAAGTGCTGAAGGGTGTTAACGTGACACTGGATAAGGGGAAGGTGCTCGTGATCATCGGCCCGTCCGGCTCTGGAAAAACAACACTTCTGCGCTGTTTGAATTTACTGGAGGTTCCTGATCAGGGAGAGATCCAGCTCGGAGATATTGCACTGAATTTTGCCACAGGAACGAAGCTCCGGCAAGAAAGCATTTTGGCATTGCGCAAACGGACAGGTATGGTGTTTCAATCCTACAACCTGTTCCCGCATATGACAGCCGTGCAAAATGTAATGGAGGGTCAAGTCACCGTTCAGAAAAAGAACAAGGACAAGGCGCGCAAACGTGCATTGGAGCTGCTTCAAAAGGTGGGACTTGCAGAAAAAGCAGAATCCTATCCGCATCAGTTGTCGGGAGGACAACAGCAACGGGTCGGTATTGCCCGGGCAATGGCGGTCGAACCGGAAGTGCTATTGTTCGATGAGCCGACCTCTGCTCTTGATCCCGAATTGGTAGGCGAGGTGCTCAAGGTCATGAAGCAGCTGGCTGCTGAAGGGATGACTATGGTCATAGTCACGCATGAAATGAAATTTGCAGCCGAGGTTGCGGACCATGTTATTTTAATGGATCAGGGTGTGATTGTTGAGCAGGGCACGCCGCATGATGTTCTGGAGCAGCCCACCAGTCCACGGGCTATTCAGTTCTTGAATCGTCTGAGCGGGGAAACGGAATAAAGGGGAGCCATATAAGTTCAGCTTATATATCCTGAAGAAGAGAAAAGAACCTCTGACTGCGCCAATATGGGCATCAGAGGTTCTTTGCATATTCAGAAAAATCCAACTCGCCCTTCGGCTGCACTTTTTAACCAATCCTGCTTGCGGCTCTTATCCAGCTCGCCCCGCATGTCTTTAATAATCAGCTCGATATCTGCTTTTCCATGCTCATGCCATTCCAGCGCAGCGCTGACATACAGCTCTCCGAGCTGAGCCAACGAAAAGCCATCAGTCAACACCGCTGCCTTTTGCGTACCTGCTTCACCTGCAAAAACAAGGAAGTTACGCAGCTTGAGATAGGCTAATCGCAGTGCTTCGTCAGGCAAACTGATTTCATAGGCCCGGTCGAAACGACCTGCCCGATTCATCAGACCCGGATCAATTTTCTCAGGATAATTGGTCGTTCCGATCAGGAAGATGCCTTCCTTGGAGGTAGCCCCGTCAAGGGTATTCAGGAAAAAGGAGCGAACCTCTTGCGGCATGGAATCAATGTCCTCAATGACCAGCACCATCGGAGCCAGGCGGGTAGCCGCCTCGAACACCTCTCTGACCGACTCACTGGTCGTGTACTCGGTAATCTGCCAGTAAGCGGCTGGCCCTGGTACACTGCTTGCAATTGATTTTACAAGCGTCGTTTTGCCGTTGCCTGGATGGCCGTACAGCAATATACCGCGTTTGTAAGGAATGTTATACGTCTGATAAAAGGTACGATCTGCTTCGAAAAATTGATCAAGTGAGCGGAAAATATCCCGCTTGATTTCGGCCTTCAATATAACATCTTCCCGTGTAATTGCTCGCGTAATCGGTTCTGCCTGCCGGGAAAGTCCACGGCTTGTATCGGTAAAAACGGTGACCCGCTTCATATTTTGCTTACGTTCACGACCACGTACTCCCGCGAGGAAGCTTTGCAGCTCCTGATCGCCTATGGCAAATACGTAATCTTCATTATATACGCCATTCTCACGGAAGAAGGGAACCCGCGCCAGCGCGATGCCCCACTTGGGATAGGCAAAAACATTATTACGCATCGACAGATGCACGCCGTATTCTGGAGTTGGCCCGTCATCGTCATATTGAATGGTGCGTTCCTCCAAACGATCAAACACTCGCGCCACATGCTCCAGCTCCGGGCTGCCTGAACGAATGTCCTCCTCCAGCAGGTCCCAATACTCAATATTGGGATCATCACTGGCGTACAGCTCATATTTTATACCATAGCGATGATAGAGTGCTTCGCTGATGCCGTCGATCAAACGGGCATATGCGGCATAGCCGGTAATACGCCCATCTGTATGTTCATCAAATTGGTAAATAGCCGGGATGTTTATACTCAAATTATTTGGCTCCTTTCAGGGCAGCCAGCGGCTTGCATTTGGCTACAACGGCTGCGAGTCCTGCCCCGGTGACACTTTCGATAATATCATCTACATTTTTGTAGGCTTGGGGAGATTCGTCGAGAATGCTCTCCAGTGATGCCTGATTAACTACAATCTCGTCGTCCGTCCCTACACCGAGTGCTCCGGCAAAATCATCCGCACTGACGAGCCGTTTGGTTGCAGAGCGTGAACGAATACGGCCCGCTCCATGGCAAATGGAGTGGAAGTTATCCTGGCCGCCCGGCAAACCGACCATAATATAAGAGGCCGTACCCATAGAGCCTGGAATCAGGGCCGGGTGCCCTGTCGCCTGATAGGGTCGCGGATTGTCGGGGTGACCTGCCGGGAGCGCGCGTGTAGCACCTTTACGATGTACGAACACGCTGCCGTGCTCCGGATGAGATTCCTTCCAAGCATAATTGTGCATCAGATCGTACAAGGTACGCAACTCGCACTTTGTACCAAAAACATCGTGGAAGGCTTCACGTACGGAATAGGCGATCAGATGCCGATTCACCACGGCATAGTTCAGCGCAGAATACATCATATCAACATAATGTACAGCTTCGGGATGATCCAGCGGCGCAAATACCAGTCTCGGGTCGGAGGTGCCGAGTCCGAGACGACCCATCGCCTTGGCGATGGCAGACGAACTGGTCTGGCTGACCGCTCCGCCCCAAGCCCGTGATCCGGAGTGGATCATCACGGCCACCTGACCGTCAAACATGCCCCAGGCTTCGGCTATTTTGCGGTTTTCTTCCGCAATTTCAATCGCCTGAATTTCGACGAAATGATTGCCGCCGCCCAGTGTGCCAAGCTGTCGGTGAGCTCGATGCCATGTGCGATCTTCGACGAGATTCAGTACCTCTTCGTCAAATGAGAACTTGCTATGCTCCACATGAGTGAGCGAGGTTGATTTTTTAGGTGTGTAGCTGTCCGGAATATATTTATTGGGCAAGCCATGCAGCCCTTTGCGTACAATATGCTCCAGCCGAATATCCGAATAATGCCCGCGCTGATGGGCTTCCATCGGCAAGTATTTGTCGATGGCCTTGACCAGCTTACGGCGCAGCCTGGTTTCCTTTAGGGCATCCTTGTGCAGATTGGTCAGGTGTACACGCATGCCGCAGCCAATATCGCTGCCGACGATGGAGGGAGATACATAGCCGTCCTCCATGCCCCATACAGCAGTCGTACCGATGCAGGTTCCGACGCCTACATGTACGTCCGGTGTGTATCCCATATAGCGGATTCCGGGGATTTGTAGATTGTTATTAGCCATTTCGAACACTTTGTAATCGAACGAGGAGAGAAGCTGTGCAGAAGCATATACGGTCAGATCACCTGCCGGAAGCTTCATTAGATGACTGTATGGTCCTTCATGAAAGGACGAGTCGGTTGTATGTGATGTACTCATATAATTGGGTAATTCCCTTCTTCATGTAGATTCATAAATAATTGCATCATATTGATCTGAAAAAACAAAAAAAGCCGCAGACTTGTCGTCTACGGCTTCCTGCACCGAAAGTGTCATTACATTTTATGATCCGTACATCATAAATACGTAAAATAACCTGTTCTTCCAATTGCACAAAAAATAATAAAGCCCGGTTAATCACGCCGTCAGACAGCGTGATATCACCCATCATGTCGCCCGAACGGGGCCGATGAGACGAAAATTCAAATATGTGGTTGTGTCATGCTGTCTATCTGTCGTTATCATGTAAAGCACAGTCATGTCTGTCGGCCCCCTTTTCTTAAAGTTAATTGTTATATTAATGGAAACCTGTGGAAGCTGTCAACCCTGATAAGGTAGAAACATAGAAAGATGTGACTATATTCATAGTGAAGTGTGAGTAACATCATAGTTCAATTGGCCCAAAGCTGTTATTGTACTGAATATTCAAATATTCAGATATTGTTGGTCGTTTATAGGACAACTTATATGAGGGGATGGAGCAAGCATGGAAGGAGATCTCCAGAAGTTTAAGGCCGACTTTTTCAAAGCATTGGCTCACCCTCTGCGCATCCGCATTTTGGAGGTGCTGAGTGAAGGAGAGCGGAATGTGAACGAGTTGCAGACTGCTCTCGGTTCCGAAGGTTCTGCCGTATCGCAGCAATTGGCCGTTTTACGGGCCAAAAATTTGGTGAACAGCTTCAAGGAAGGCACAACGGTCGTGTACTCATTACGTGACCCGCTTTTGACGGAGTTGCTTGCGGTGGCACGGCGGATTTTTGACAATCATTTGGTCCAGGCGATCTCGTTGCTGGAAGGTATACGCAACGAGAAGTAATGCTACTACAGAAAAGAAGGGTTACAGGGATGAAGTGGATAGGAAGGTTCGAAGGCTATAGTGCAGGGGCTTTGCGAAAGGATTTGATTTCCGGAAGTATTGTAGCGATTGTGGCGATTCCGCTCGGCATGGCGTTTGCCATTGCATCAGGTGTTAAGCCGGAATATGGGCTGTACACAACGATAGTAGCGGGAATTCTGGTTTCACTGCTGGGAGGGTCCAAATTTCAGATTGGAGGACCTACAGGCGCGTTTATTCCCATTTTGCTCGCGATTGTCATGCAATACGGTTATGAGAATTTACTTATAGCCGGTCTTATGGCGGGGGTTATACTCATCTTAATGGGCGTGCTGAGGCTGGGCGTACTGATCAAGTTTATTCCCAAGCCGGTAACGATTGGGTTTACGGCGGGGATTGCCGTGACGATCTTCAGTGGTCAGATTGCCAACTTTCTCGGCTTGCGCGGGGTAGAGCGACATGAGACTTTTTTGCCTTCCATGGGGGAGCTGATCCGTCGATTGCCATCACTGAATGTGTACAGCATTCTGACGGCTTGTATCTGTCTCGCCGCCCTGATTTGGGTGCCTAAAAAGTGGCCGAAGGTGCCGGGTTCGCTGGTTGGCTTGCTCTTGTCAACATTGGCAGCCGCCTGGCTTTTTCCAGGGCAGGTGGCTACAATCGGCTCTGCTTATGGAGATATTCCTGCTTCTTTGCCTGAATTACATATTCCTACGATGACTTGGGATTTGATCGTGAAGCTGCTGCCGCCAGCACTCGTAATTGCGATGCTGGGGGCCATTGAATCTTTGCTTTCCGCAGTGGTAGCTGACGGGATGACGGGTACAAAGCATAACAGCAATCGCGAACTGGTTGGACAAGGTATTGCTAATCTGCTCACACCGTTATTCGGCGGCATTCCTGCGACCGGTGCAATTGCCCGCACTGCCACAAATATCCGCAACGGTGCTGTTTCTCCTATATCCGGCATTGTGCATGGGCTCGTTGTGTTTCTCATTTTGGTGCTCTTTGCTTCATATGCATCCAATATTCCGCTCGCCAGCATGGCTCCGGTGCTGATGGTGGTAGCCTGGAATATGAGTGAGCGCAAGCACTTTGCACATATTCTTAAGACGCGGACAGCAGATTCTATCGTGCTGGTTGTTACCTTCCTGCTGACCGTTTTTACAACGTTGACCACAGCGGTTGAGGTGGGGCTGGTTTTGGCGGTTGTGTTGTTCGTCAAACGTATGAGCAGTACACTTTCGGTAAATAAAGTGCTTCCTGATCCTTCTATGAAACATGAAAAAGTCGGCGCGCATATGGTCACAGAGCAGCATGATTGCCCTCAGGTAGCCATTTATAATGTGGAAGGTCCGCTGTTTTTCGGAGCAGCTTCTGTATTGGAAAGCTCAGGAATGGGGGGCAGGGCTGACCACCAGCAAGGGATTTTGTTGCTGCGGATGGGCAAGGTCCCTTTTATGGATATGACGGGGGAAGCTAATTTTACCGCATTAATTCAGAAATATCGGCAGTTTGGAGGGACGGTGCTTGTGTCGGGGCTTCAGACTCAACCGCAGGCATTGCTGCAGAAAACCGGATGCTACGACATGATTGGACAAGATCATTTTTTCGAACACACCGGAGAAGCGATTACAGCCGCCATTGCACTGGTGAATCAGAACCAATGCTTGGGATGCAGGCAAATGGCTTTTCGGGAATGTGCCACTCTGTGCGGCAAATCGCAAGAGCGGCAGGGAGGGGCAGGATTGCATAAGCCAGCCGCGCAGTCCAAGTCTTCCTTTCCAGATACTGCCGTTCCGGTTTCCATATCAGTAAATAGCGGCAGATAGCGCGCTTCCAGATTTGTTGCTGAATGCCGAATAATCTCTTCTATTTTCCGTCGAAAGTACGTAATCAAAACTCGCATTTGATTTGAAAAATGGAAGAGATTTTTTCTGCTTTTCAGAAAAAAAGGAATAAAATTCAAAAAAGTGCTTGAATATCTGATTTTATGACACTATACTAGATTCAAAAGATACCATATGTATCATTGTTTTGTTTTAAATTGTATTTTAATATACGAAATGTTAACTTCCTCGACAACTTCTAAGTTCTTTTATCCTACCTTTCACTTCATTTTTTCTCTTACTTTCTCCAAGACTTATTCACATATACTATACCTGATTGTTGTTCCCTGCGGTCTGCACCAAGGGTTGTTCACCTCAGAATGATGACCTATGGATTTCACTCCGAGTTTATATTTTTAAGGAGGTGAGTACCAGAGGCTATTTTGTGAGCTTTTGACGCAGCTGTTCGTAAGGTTGTCCTTGAGAATTTAAAACCAAGTAAAGGGAGATGGAAAGTATTGATTAAGTCAAAAAATATCAAAAAGACGTTGTCAGTCAGTTTTACCGCTCTGCTTGCTTTTTCTCTGATTTCTCCGGTGTACGGAGATTCCAGCACAACCTCCTCGGCAGGAGCTTCGACGATTTCCGCCAAGGTTTCAGCCAAGCTGAACCAGCAATTCAGTAACAGCGAGTATGTCACCTATCTGGTTAAACTGAAAGATCAGGTAGACACGGAATCGGTTGCCAAGCATGCTTTTCAAAAGGCTTCTGCAGAGCAGATTTCTCCCGCTGCCGCTAAGCTGTCTGTACGGACAACAGTGGTGAACTCGCTCATGGATACAGCAGAAAAAACGCAACAGCCTGTGGAAGAATACTTAAAAAAGGAAATCAACAACGGAAACGTTAAAAAGTACAAAAGCTACTTTATCGTCAACGCGCTAGCGGTAACGAGCACCAAAGAGGTACTGGACAATCTCGCTACACTGCCTGAGGTCGATAAAATTTTACCGGATGAAAAGCGGGAGCTGCAAAAGGTTGAAATAGACAAGGACGCCCAGCCAGTAGTAGAGGAAGCAACGGCCGAACAAGCTGCTGCAAACACGGCTGTAACAGAAGGAAATGCACAGAAGTCAGTGGAAGAATCTGTATACAAGGATGCTGTAACGCCCAGCAGGGTCGAATGGAATATTTCCAAAGTCAAAGCACCACAAGTGTGGGCCAAGGGCATTGACGGCAAAGGGGTTGTCGTTGCCAATCTCGATACTGGCGTAGCGTACACTCACCCGGCGCTGAAAAGAAAATGGCGCGGCTTGAATGCTTCCGGCCAAGTCGTTAATCCGGAGCTGAGCTGGTATGATGCGGTTAACGGAGCATCATTGCCGACAGATTCAGATGGACATGGTACACATACGATGGGGACGATCGTTGGCTCAGACAGCAACGGTACGAATGAAGTCGGTGTTGCTCCTGGTGCCAAATGGATTGCCGTTCGGGTATTCAACCCGGATACCACAGACTCCATCTTGCTGGACGGTGGACAGTGGATTCTTGCCCCTGTAGATAAAAATGGTAAAAAGCACCCTGAGCTTGCACCGGATGTGGTGAACAACTCCTGGGGCGGCGGACCTGGCCTGGATGAATGGTATCGTCCAGTCACGAAAGCATGGAGAGCAGCTCAGATTTTCCCTGAGTTCTCCGCAGGCAACACCACACGGACCAATCCGGGTGGAGCCGGGTCTGTAGCCAATCCGGCGAACCTGCCGGAAGCCTATGCTACCGGAGCGACCGACATTAACAACAAGCTGGCGAGCTTCTCCTTGCGCGGTCCTTCTCCTTATGGTGAAGTGAAGCCGGAAATTTCAGCTCCTGGCGTAAACATCCGTTCCTCTATACCTGGTGGAGCCTATGAGGGTGGATGGAACGGCACCTCCATGGCAGGCCCGCACACAGTCGGATTGGTGGCATTGCTGCTTCAAGCCAAGCCATCCTTGACTGTGGATCAATTAGAGAACGTTATTTCGAAAACAGCGACGCCGCTAACAGACAGCCAGTATCGGACTACACCGAACAATGGCTACGGCTACGGCCTGATCGACGCGCTCGCTGCGGTGAATTCAGTACTTAACTAACACGATCAGATAGGATTAAAAAGACTTCGAAATCCCTTTGAGCGGCTCGCGCAGAGATTGCATACACCTGCTAACTGGTAATGCACCGTTTGCGCAGCCGCTATAAAGGGGTTTTTGTAATAATAGAATATAAAATTCATAGAATTGCTAGAAAAATGCAAAAAAACTACTTGTATATCTGTTTTGATAATTTTATACTATCCATACTACATATTTATTTAACAATTTTTAATATAAATTGCGATGATATAACATGTAATGATATATCATACTTTTTCTTCGAAGTACTCCTGTTTTCTCTCTCCTTGGTATCTACTGAATTTGATACTTTGCTATTTGGCTTGTCAACTCACCTATGAAAATACATACATTTATGAACAACCCAATACTTGTGTGCCTCTATATTCTATGAAGGGGGTGATTGCTAACCATATCGTGTCGCGCAGCCCGTGTATTTGGTGTGCCAGGCATGAGGTCTTACTCTCGTACAGGTTATTACAGAAACATTAAACCTAGTAAAAGGAGTGGAAAAGTAATTGATTAAGCCTAAACGATTCAAGAAACCGCTATCTATTGGACTATCTTTGCTTATGGCCTTTTCTTTTGTTCAACCTGCTTTGGCGAATAACACACCGGATGGCTCCAAGCTGGAGCTGAAATCAGCTTCGCACAAGGTTACGACCGCGAAAGTATCTCCGAAACTAACCAAGCAGTTTGAGGAGAACAACTATGTTACCTATCTGGTTAAATTAAAGGAGCAGGTGGATACCAACAAGGTTTCCAAAAATGCTCTTCAAAAGGCTTCACTTGAGAAAATAACACCCTCCGCTGCCAAAATGGCTGTACGCAGTCATGTGATCAGTTCTATGCGCGAAACGGCTTCCAGAACCCAATACGAGCTTGAAAATTATTTGGATCAGCAGTCAAAGGACGGTGGAGTGAAGGAATATAAAAGCTACTTTATTGTGAATGCGATGGCTGTTACGAGCACCAAGGAGGTGCTGGATCATATCTCGAAGCTGCCTGAAGTCGATAAAATTTTGCCGAATGAAACACGTTATTTGCAAAAAGTGACGGTTGACAAGCAGGCAGAGGGGGCCGACGCCAAAACAGCTGACAAAGCGACAGCCGAAACGGCAAAGTCTGAAACGGCAGAGACAGCTGTGAAGCCGGAGAAAGACGATGGAAAAACATCGGCCAAGCCCGGCAATGCAGGCAAAAATGCTGTAGACCCTTCTACGGTAGAATGGAATATATCCCATATTAACGTACCACAGGTTTGGGACAAAGGAATTGACGGAACCGGAATCGTGGTCGCCAACCTGGATACAGGCGTAGATTATACACATCCGGCGCTGCATCGCAAATGGCGTGGTCTGGATGCGGCAGGCAATATTGTGAATCCCGAGCTGAGCTGGTACGATCCGCACAGTCATGCGGCGCTTCCGGTCGATCAGGAGTCTGATTCCCACGGTACGCATACGATGGGTACGATGGTCGGCTCCGAGGAAAACGGAACGAACCGAATTGGCGTTGCACCTGGTGCGAAGTGGATTGCAGTTCGGATTTTTAACCCGGAGACGACGGATGCGATTATACTGGATGGCGGTCAATGGCTGCTTGCGCCAAAAGATGCCCAAGGCAATCTGCATCCCGAGCTTGCACCGGATGTAGTGAACAACTCGTGGGGAGGCGGACCCGGTCTGGATGAATGGTTCCGACCTGTGGTTCAGGCATGGCGTGATGCCCAAATATTCCCTGAGTTCTCTGCAGGTAACACCTCTCTTTCCAATCCGGGTGGCCCTGCATCGGTCGCAAATCCGGCCAACTATCCGGAATCCTTTGCTACCGGAGCAACAGATATCAATGATAAACTGGGAAGCTTCTCATTGCTGGGACCTTCACCGTACGGAGAGATAAAGCCTGAAGTCTCCGCACCGGGTGTAAATATCCGGTCATCCGTGGCTGGCGGCGCCTATAAAGGCGGATATAACGGTACCTCCATGGCAGGTCCTCATGTTGCGGGGCTCGCAGCACTGCTGTTGCAGGCGAACCATTCTCTTACTGTAGACCAGCTTGAGGAAATTTTGATGAACACAGCTACACCGCGTACAGACAGCACCTATCCTACCTCGCCAAACAATGGATATGGACATGGTGTCATTAATGCGCTGGATGCGGTTGGTTCGGTCATTCAGGGCTTGGGCTCCGTATCCGGTAAAGTTGTAACAGGTGGAGACGATCTGGAGGCGCCTGTTCTGGAGCATACACCGACTGCTGCGGCATTCGAGGGGATTGATATACCTCTGACTGCTCATGTAACGGATAATGTCGGCGTGACAGCCGTTGAGGCATTTGCCAAAACAACGGGTACGTCGAACTATGTATATATTCCGTTGGAACGGACCTCCGGCGACAGCAAAGACGGTACATATCAAGCGTCCATCCCGACTTTTTTGGTGAACAGTGCTGGTCTGGAATACTATATTCGTGTCAATGATTTCGGTAATAACGGTTTTGAAACGGAAGTATATAAGGTTAACATCTCCAAGGGTGTTAAACCGGGCTATACGCAGGATTTTGAAAAAGACATCGCTGGTATCAATATCGGTGGACAAGGCAGTGTCTGGAAATGGGGAACCCCGACAAGCGGCCCTAAAAGCGCACATTCGGGTACAAAGGTCCTCGCGACTAATCTCGAAGGTCAATACCAGACCAACTCCAACAGTTATTTCATGGCTCCTCCAATTGATTTGACCGAAAGCTCGAAAGGGGCTCTGGTTAGCTTCAAGCATTGGTACGATCTTGAAAACAATTCTGATTTCGGTAAAGTGTATGTAGCAACTCAAAATAGTCAGAATGCATTTGAGCAGGTCTTATCGTTTACCGGTTCCAGCAATGGCTGGAAAACGCAGTATCTTGATTTGCGAGCATTCGCGGGTCAAAAGGTATACCTCCTGTTTAACTTTACGAGCGACAATACGATTGTAAAGGACGGCTGGTACATCGACGACCTGTCGATTCAGGAACCGGATACCGTTGCACCTGCCGCGCCAGGTAATTTAACTGCCGAAGCGGATACCGTCGGCAACGTTGCGCTGGCCTGGAATGCTTCATCCGATGAAGATGTGAAGCAGTACAAGGTATACCGTTCCAACGAATCAGGCAAGAATTATACTTCCATCAGTACAACCTCTGGACTGACCTTCACCGATACGATCACCGTCGGCAGTGCGACCTATCATTATGCAGTCGCGGCCGAGGATTACAGCGGCAACGAAGGAGCCAAGTCGAATGAGGTGTCGCTGAAAGTAGAGGTGCCGGATACGCTGTACAGTGATCATTTTGACGGCAGCTCGGATAATGGCTGGACTCATTCCGGTACCAAGGATGAATGGGAGCGTGGTGTTCCTAAAGTCGGGCCTGAGAGCGCGGTATCCAAACCGAATGTGTGGGCCACGGATCTCGATAGCAACTATGAGAACGGTGCGGACTTTTCGCTGGTTTCTCCAAAAATCAGCTTGAATGGTATACGTAACGCAACACTAACCTTCAATCACTGGTTTGAAATTGAGGCCGGCTATGATTACGGATATGTGGAAGTGTCCAAAAACAATGGCGACACTTGGAGCGAGCTGGGCAAATTCTCTCATAACACGAATGGGAAAAAATGGGCCCCGGTTTACTACAATCTGGATAGCTACACCGGCAATGAGATCCAAATTCGCTTCCGCTTGAAGTCGGATAACAGTGCGAATAAAAATGGCTGGTACATTGATGATTTCCGTATGCTGGGCATTCCGACTTCGACGGTGACGAAGGATATCGTGCCTGAGTCGAATACCAAACTGCAAAAAGCAGAAGAACAATTTCCGCTGTACAAAATTACAAGCACCGAAAAGAGCGAATTCAAGGAAAAGGTGAAGCCAGCGGAAACAACGGTGGATAGCGGACGTGTTGGTCTCGACAGTCTTCCAGCCAGTGCTACGGTTACCGTACTGGAAACCGGACGTTCGGTGAAAACGGATCCGACCACAGGCAAATACAGCTTCACTCACGTGGCGGGTGACTATACGCTGAAGGCTGAAGCCTATGGCTATGAGCCTCAAACGAAACAGGTCACGATTGAGAATAATAAAGTCATCAGAGCGAACTTTAGTCTCCAAGCCGTACCTCACGGAACGATTCACGGTGTCATTACGGACAAGCAATCCGGTGAACCCATCCAAAAAGCGAAAGTGCTGGTGCTGGAGGATGCACGTATTGCTCCGGTAGAGACGAATGAAGCTGGAGAATTTACGCTGGACGTGCTGGAAGGAACCTATACATTATCCATTTCAGCCAACAATTATTATAGCGACAGCGTATCCGTTACGGCTCCTCCGAACGGCAGCGTGGAAGCAAACGTTACGTTGAAGCCTTTCATCGGCTTCCAGGAAGGCATCGCTTATGATGACGGTACAGGGGAAAATGCCAGAGCCTTTAATGCGGCAGGCAATTCTTGGGCAGTCAGAATGACACCTGAGTCGGAAGTGGCTCAAGTGACGGGAGCATCCCTTCTGTTCTGGAACGCTGCCTTCCCGAATCCGGGAGGAACGGCATTCCAATACTCCGTATATGATGCCTCCGGTGCGGGAGGAGCACCAGGACGTCTGCTGGCTGGCCCATTCGACGGGACGGCTGTACGGGATGAGACAAAATGGACGACAGTGCAGTTCCCAGATCCGGTGACGGTTCAAGGTGACTTCTACATTGTATATACGCAGCTTGCGGCAGGGACACAGTCGCCGGGTCTTGCTACAGACGAGAGTGGACCGAATGCGCTTCGCAGCTGGCAGGGCGTAAGCGGCACATGGAGTCAATCACCTGTAGATGAAGGCAATTACATGATCCGTGCTATCGTCAGATATCCGGTGAATGCTCCAACGATTACAACACCTACAAAGGCTACCTATACGCAGGAAGATACCATTACCGTAACAGGTACTTCCCCGGCAGAAGGAGTTGACATTCAGCTCTTTAACGGCAAGGAGCTGGCCGGCACAACCAAGGTGAAGGACCGTCAGTTCAGTTTGTCGGTCAATCTTCAGCCAGGCGCCAATCCGCTCAGCGTTCAAGCAGCGGTATACGGCAAAGTAACAGACCGTTCCGAATCGGTAGTTGTGACGCTTGATCAGACGAAACCGGGGCTAATTTTGACTTCACCCGATGAAGGAGCTCGTACCAATGCGGGTGTTGTCAGTGTAGTCGGTACAGTGTATGACGAGTTCCTTTCCGAATTGACTATTAACGGCGAGCCAGCCGAATTTGGAAGTGACGGCAGCTTTAACAAGCGGTTGCTCATTAACGAAGGAGAAAACCAGATTACGGTGACGGCCAAGGATCTTGCCCAAAATGAAACGACCGTTACCCGTTCGGTATATGTCGATACAGCCTTGCCGAAGCTGAAAAACATTAATCCTGCGGAGGATGTACGCATCGCTGCAGGGGAGCCGGTACGAGTATCCTTCGATAGTGCATCCGGTTTGGAGGCGTCCTTCCATGTGGAGCTGCCCTTCAACCTGTCCACCTTGGGACAGAACGAAATTCCGTTAAACGAAACTTCGTCAGGGCACTATGAAGGCACTTATTTCACTTCGTCTTCCCTGAATCTGGAAGGCGGAGTCATCGCAATCCGGGTAAGGGATGCGGCAGGCAATGAAGTGAAGACGGAAGCGCCGGGAAGATTGTATGTAACGAAAGGCGGTGGACAGGACCCTGATCCGAATCCACCTGCATCCAATGAAAAGCCGGTAGCCATTATTCAGGCGAATGATTCAGCCAAGAAGAACAAGAAGGTACAATTTAACGCCAAAGCTTCACGTGACGTAGATGGTAAAATCGTCAGCTACAGCTGGAATTTTGGTGATGGCGATACAGCCGTTGGTTCCAAGGTAAAGCATAAATTCACCACAGCCGGGACCTATACGGTGGAGCTAACGGTGACAGATAATGATGGCGCAACTGGTAAAGCGGTGCATACGATTACGATCCGCTAACAAACAGTAGGATGGAATGATTCTTTTAAAATAGCGAGGAGGCCCACAGCAAGCCACCGTGAATGGAGGCTGCTGTGGGCCATTTTTAATTGTCGAACTGCTCAGGAAGCGATACAATAATTAGAAATAAATAAAGTGAATCTATTCACACGACAGTATTATTTTAAGCGGGAGAGGATCATATGATTCATTTGCAAAAAGAAAGCGGACGTATCCGGCTTGTGCTGGATGCCTACTTTATGGGGGAGGATATCGTCGTACTCATATCAGGCGGTGATCAGCCCCATCTGGGAACGATTACAGCAGGGGCAAGACTGGAACCGATGCAAACCGTGCAATTGCAATCCCACAAGGAATTTTATATTACCGAAGAAATTGCAGTTCGCTTGCGAAAAGAGTTTGCAGGCAACTTTGCGATTTGCTGTGGGGCGCATTTGGACGATGCAACCAAGGAGGAAATCCGAGTGCTTACAGATATGGCTATACAATTGGGGAAGGAGCTTATTGGAGAGCTTAAGCAAAGTCGCTTGTAGCCAACCCTTTAAGTGAACTCCCGAAGGAGTAGATTACGATAGGGATACTTACTGAAGGGGTACTTAAAAAGCAAGGCAAACCCATCATCCTCAATCTGTATGGATTTCAGCGCAGAGGATGGGATCAAACTGCGGATCATCACCGTAACCGCACGCTGGTCCTGCCTGTTGATCGCTTTCGCTAAAGCAGAAGCAAAGCATTGATTACGTGCCAATTCCCGATATAGCGGAATAACGGATTTGGCGATGGCGCGATGAACCCTCGGTTCAAACGTAAATTGCACTGTCCCCGGTGGAATCGTCATTCCGTTCGTATAATAGAGCATCGGGGGCTGAGCTAAAAAGGTAATAAAGTAGCCGATGCCGTTCGTGCCTAATCCTTGTTTGGCGGCAAATGGCGCTACCGAGCAGAGAAGGGATTTCATCCGATCCAGATTGCCCTGAACCACAGCCTGTGACCATTGGACGGCAAAACCACGGCGGGTCGCGATTGCCTTGTAAAATGGCAGCATGGCGATAGAGATTTTTCTGAGCGTGTCAGCTCTTAAACGTTTGCGGGGTAAGCCTCTTCTGCGGGATGCTGCACGAGATACCATAGCTCCGCCCTCCTTGGCAGAATGCTCTCATGGAGTGCATTTTATCGGTAATGGGTAAAACACTATATGCTCGATCACTACGAAAAGTGCTTAGGTATCATGCCGTTTGGTTTTTAACGAGACATTAGAACTGACTCACTGGAGATGATCCATCAACCTAACGGAGCGGCCTAATTTCAAGATGTAAACCCAATTTTCAGAGAACTATTTTGCCCCGGTAAATATTCCGGGGTTATTTTTTTTGAATTATAGAGTACTAGACTGAGAAAATCCTCCTCTATTGCAGAAAGAGGCGTAAAGGGATATTCAAAATGTATTTTTGTTTCCTTCGTTGCTCACACTATAGAAACGTAAAGGGAGGAACTGACCAGAGCTGAAACAAAGGTTGAGGTCCAAAAGCAGCTAAAAAGCTTGGATTTGTATAACCGCCCCTAGGCAAAGCGCTAGGAATTGAATCACCAAGCCGTCTGCAAACTTACTGTATAAATATGGATGGAAATTCATTTCAAATATGCCTTGACTGGAATATTCTTATTTAGGTATATTTAATTCAGCAAGAGAAAGTTATTCTGAATCAAGGAGATGATTAGACAAGAAACTATTAAATATAGAGGTGAGTATCATGTCCGGCAAAGGTCCGGGAATGGACATAACGACGCTGAGTGCTTTAGCTGAACCGAATCGTATGAATATCGTTCAACTGTTGCGCGATGGTCCTCTGGCTGTGGGCGAAATCACCGATCGGCTGGGGCTTCGCCAACCACAAGCGTCAAAGCACTTGAAAGTGCTTAGCGACAGTGGGATTGTGGAAGTGCGAGTCGATGCGAACCGTCGGATCTACACGCTCCGGTTTGAACCTTTCCAAGAGTTGGATTCTTGGGTGCAGTCCTTCCGGCATCTTATGGAAGATAGGTTTGATAACTTGGACAATTACTTGCGTGAACTGCAGAACAAGGAAAAACCGTAATATCATTGCATTGGAGGATCATAACAATGTCAAACAACGTAAATTCGAGCATAGAGAACGATCGCGTCCTAGTGCTGGAGCGCGTATTCGATGCGCCACGCGATCTCGTATTCCGGATGTTTAAGGAGCCTGAGCATCTCAAGCGTTGGTGGGGGCCAAAAGGCTGGGAGGTCCCGGTTTGTAATATCGATTTCCGTCCGGGCGGCATATGGCACTACTGTATGAAGTGTGTTGATCAGAATCAAGGTCAGTTTTACGGCATGGAATCATGGGGAAAAGGCATCTATAAGGAAATTGTCGAGCCGGAGAAGATCATCTACACCGATTATTTCTCAGATGCCGAAGGAAATTTAAACGAGTCCATGCCATCATCTCTAATCACGATGGAATTCATTGATCTGGGCAGCAAGACCAAGTTGGTAAACCGTTCTGAATATATGTCGGCAGAGGCCCTAAAAACCGTTATGGACATGGGCATGCTGCAAGGAATCACCGAAACCTGGAATCGCTTAGGCGAGTTTTTAGAGTCACTTAAGTAAAGTTTAGTTAAAAGAAAACCTTGGGGCTTGACCTGTGAATTTATTCCATATGAGGAGCGTTCAAATTATGATTAACAAAATTGGCCAAGTAATGTTGTATGTGAATAACCAAGACGAATCCAGAGATTATTGGTCAGAAAAATTAGGATTTGAGGTCATTGCGGAAGAAACCAATGGTCCGATGAGATGGATCGAAGTCGCTCCTAAGGGTGCAGCAACTAGCATTGTTCTTCATAGTAAGGAGCTCGTTGCCAAAATGAACCCTGAAATGAATCTCGGAGCACCATCTATCATGTTTTACACAGAGAATTTCGATGCGTTGTATAGCGATCTGAAGAACAAAAACATCAAGGTTGGGGAAATTGTGGAACTTCCCTCCGGCAGGGTCTTTAACTTCGCAGATAATGAAGAAAATTACTTTGCTGTATCGGAAAAGAATTAAGAGTGTTGAACAAGTTACGACAGCAGCTAATCAAGATGATCAGCTGCTTTTTTTAATGCACTCCAGGTGAATTGGTAGGAGCATATATGATTTTATTCTAAAAAATGGTACAATCATGTGCGATAAAAAATATTCTACTGCTTATTTCTCACTTCATAGTTTATTTAAGTATGCATCATATGACGATTTTATGGTGGAAGGGTGGTTTACCCATGCAAATCACACCTACGATACGAGCAGAATTAGACAGATACTTAAAACAAAAGGGTTTGAGCCTAACTCAATTTGGGCATATTGCAGGCATTAATCGGGGAATAGTAAGTAGTATTGTGACAGGAAATAAGTCTATGTCTGTTAACCAGCTTGACCGGATTACTGAAGCTATGGGTTTAGCGGAAGGCTACTTTTACGACTTATTTATAGAAAACTACATTATCGACTTTCCCCCGAATATGAGGCGGATTGAACGGTTGCTATATCGTTGTGCAGAGCTGGATAAGCTGGATGCGATCAGTCGAATCGTTGGACAAATCATGGACAATCTACTCTATTCGCCTAAACTATTTGACATAGCAGAAGCGCTATTAGCACAAGGTCGGCATCATGCTGCATTATTGCTCTATGAGGGGGTTGCAGAAGCGGAGAAATATCAGCACTCCGAACGTTTGGCAATCTGCCAATATCGTATATTCACGATTCAGATTGGAGACGATCAAAGCCGCAACCTCAGGGCAGCTTCGATATTTGATGCTTTTGTAGAGCGCCTGGATGAAGTAGAGCAGCTTGACGCATTGAAGGATTTGGCAAACGTGTACAGGTCTTTGCGTAAATGGGACAAGGTTGATGAAATGGCAAGAAAGATGAGAGCTAAAGCGAAAATCCAATATACCTTGAAACACCAACAGAACAGCAGAGAACTCAATGAGGCTTCTAAGAAGCTGAGTCGTCCCATGTTTGTGTACATCACCTATGCTGATTTACTGTGTGCAAGCGTCTGTGAAGCCCAAGGCGACTATCAACAAGCACTACAATATACATATGCCTACGCCAATTTAGATTGGGTCAAAGAGACGGACGAAGATGCCCTATATTGGATAAAACTGTATCAACACTGGGCGCAAGCTAATGTACTTGCAAATAAGCTTTTATCTGGAGATGCAAGTGTGCTGCATGAATATCTAAACTATATTGATGCATCGTCAGATACAATTCAAGAAGATAGGGTTACTCAACTACTTAACATTATGATAGCAGCTAACCGTTATAAGCTAGATGTAAATGATATACTCAAACGATTTGAAACAGAGATTGCGTCTTTTTCACAGCAACCATCATCAGACGATATGTATACCCAGCAAGTGATACCAGACTATTCGGCGTGGTGTGGTTACGAATTGGCCTACTATTATTTAAATCAGGGGATGCACGGTGATGGTTTTAATCAAATGTTATGTGCGATGGTGAAAGCACATATACTAAACAATGAGACATATTTTATAAATTGTATAGGTTTGTTTGTGCGTTTCAAAGCCCATGCGGTTCCTGAAATCAAAACAGAGTTTTTCAATCTTATTGAAAAGGTATGGTGGTTAAACAATGTTGAAAAAAGTGGTAATGCTGATCGTTGCGAGTAGTTTTTTGTTTATCTTAACTATGCCTACTCATCTGCACAGCCATAATGAGGGAATCCGACTTTTTGCACAGCATGGAGGTTCTTAAACGCAAATTAAAATAAAAGTTCGTTCAAAAATGCACTCCCAAAACGGTTATTGAGAGAACCAACAGGTTTAACCAATGAAATTTGGGAGTGCATTTTATATTTATATAAGTAATCAGCACACTTTTGAAAGTGCTAGAGTCAAATATTTTTACTCAAGCTAGGAACAGACGTTTTGAATGGTGAATAAGGATGAAATAAGTAAAGTGCAAATTGGCAACTGCGAGATGAATGTTAGTTACCTAATGCATCTTTTTAAAATAGGGAAAAATACATTATTTTTGTTGTGAGATAAAATTCAACCAATTATTTAAGTTATCTTTTAGAAACACTATTTGACCATCTAGGTTAGCGTATGGGATAAATTGATAAGTGTCATAAACTGATAGTTTCTTTTTTTGTTCAGTATCTCTTTTTATAATATTGTCTAATTGTGTCACAGGAATTTTTAGATATGCTGCTGCTGCTTCTTTATTTAAAACACTATCACTTGAAGAAGTTTGTGATATCTGTGGGCTAAGAATTTTTCCGTTCGAACTAAAATGTGCGTTAATATAGCTTCCCAATATAAAAGAAGCACCAAGTATTATTGAGGATATGATTATTTTGGAATCTTTATTCATTTGTCTCACTCCTAGCTATCAACAACAATGGCACTGGTATTTTGATACCAGTGCCATTGTTCAGGCATTTATTCATTCAACCATGCTGTGATTTCTTATTCCACAATCACTTTGTTGTTACTTTTACTTTATAAGGATAAGTTTCGCCGTTCTCTTCAATATTAAAATGTTTAATTTCATCTGGAGTTGCGGAAACAACCAAATAAACAGCTTTTTCGTCTCCTTGTAAATTCACGGAATTCTTCCCTTTATTCCACATTGTAGAATATCGGGTATCCCCCGAATGCGTTACGCTAACAATGCTAGCTCTCCAATCAGCGCCCCTAGTTTTGCTTGTTCCTTGGAAATCTACTGTGACGGAAGCTTTGCTCAAATCAACATTTAAAGGAACAATGTTGTAGCCTGTCTGTTGTGGAGCCTTGTTTTGAGGTACGGTCATCCAGCCGTCTTTACCATTTACGAGTGTTGTATATATCTTATTATAATTGTTGTCAGTATTCAAAATTTCATTAAAATGCTTCAAATAATATGGTTGACTCTTGAAGTCCATAGTTACCATTCTTCTTGCCATTCCACCTAGTATTTCTTTAATAGAAACTCCAGTTACCTTTTCCATAGATTCAAAGTAAGTCGTATCTTTTTGGCCGTAAGACAATAAATTCAACATTGCCTGATGGCCAAGGCCGTTGATGTGATCTGGATTTTCATGAATATAGAGGAGAATAGGCCATGCATCATACCAATTCTTTGTATGTGGAAAATGTGATTCTGAATTTAGTATAAAAGGGGCAAAGAAGTCAGAGTCTGGACCATATACTCTTCCACCATAACTGTAGTAATCACTACCCAAATATTCATTACGCAAGAAGTTAGCTACCGCTTCATACCACTCATAAGGGACTTCCCCTCCGTTATGGTAGGTAAATACATGGCCTAATTCATGAGGAACTACCCAACTTGGTGGGTCTACACGCATCGCTGCCGGCATCATGACAATGTAACCAAAAGCATCTCTGTCTATTGACATATAAGCCCAATCTTCGTCAATCTTATTCAGTCCAGTGCTCGCAATGTAAATGTTCGTTTTATATTTTCCGGTTATTCCTCGATTAGGGGAAGTCCCGATGTCCTTCAATCCAAATTTATCCATGTAAAATGAGCGGATACTTTCGAGGTTGGCCAAGTTGCCATTAACAAAATCCCTATTTACTGTTCCAGTTGTATCATTGTTTCCCCAAATAATTTGAAAATGCTCGGAGGTAGCACGATTTACAGAAGAATCAGATAAAGAATAAAAAGCATCTCTTGTCTTGTATTCGTTTGCATTCTTCGTACTTTCTGTAGTGACAACGCTTTCAACATCTTCAGCCTTTGCCGTTTTGGCAGTGCCTAATAAATCAGCTACTGCCCCATAGCTTGTTACATCCAATAATAAAAAGACCATTAACAAGCAGCATACTAGCTTTTTCATAATTAACACTCCTTTACATTACTGTAGTATATTGATTTCTTCCATATAATAACGTAAATTTCCTGATACTAAAATGAAGATATTATAGTAATTTATATTATCTTCCAAAAAATTACTAAACAAAAGAAAGGCCTGAGAAATCAAACTGATTTAGAGGAATTAAATGAGGATACTTCTGTTCGGAATATTGATAGAGCCAATAGTTGCAGATGTCTTTAATAAATAAAATTATTTTTTAAAATAAGTATTGTCCTGATTTGTAAGATTGTGGTATCCTAGAACGTATATATTGCTATTTTACATATTGGAGTTGAATTAAACAGATGAGTGATTTTTACAAAGAACCTCAATCTTCCGATTCTTTTCAGGAGAGGAATGATTATAACGCCCCATTTAACCAGCCACCAGTGGTTCCACCTACAAATGGTAAATCGGTTGCCTCTATGGTATTGGGTATTTTAAATCTTTTGTTAATATTTATGCCTTATGTCTCGGTTATTTTAGGAATCCTTGCTATTATTTTAAGCGCGATCTCGTTCAAAGAAATTCGCCGTCATGGGGAAAATGGTAAAGGTATGGCGGTTGCCGGTTTAGTATGTGGTATCGTTGGTACGGTTTTTGGTCTCATTATTTTTGCTATAGTTATTATTGTAATAGTAGCGGAGAGTAGCTCAAATTCGTTTTAGACATTTAATGACAAACGTGCGCTTTTGATTCACTCGGTTGTTGCTTCATACTTCCTGAACATGGCCTCTTCACGATTCAAATGTCTGATGCTATGATGAATGGAGTCTAATGAAGGAGAGTGAAGCCACATGGCACGTACTCGAACACAAAAAGCACTAAGCAAGGCGAAACGCGCAGGAATGTATTGCGCTGCACAGAGTCGCAAAACCAACGGTCATTATGCTAATATATCACAGCATGTACGAATGAGGCCGACCAAGCAGGAGCAATTACAAAAAGTCAAGCACAAGAAGCGAATCGTTCAAAGCGACGCTTCTTTTTTTGTTTTCGTATGATTCAAGCCATTACTGTAAAAAGAACTTGATAATAATTATCATTCTTGTTAGAATATCATAAGAAAGAAGGAACCCGGGTAGGGGCTCCTTCTTTGTGTAACTACATTTTGGCTTAAAAAACTTTATTTTGCCTCAAAGGTTTTGCAGTCTGTTTCTTCGGAAGTGTGAGTGTCTGCAGGCTTGTTGCTTACAATATAAATGGAGTTTGCGCTACATTTATTGTCTTGAGCCCAAAACGTACATGAGTTCACTTCACACAGAACGTCTTTTGCCATGTTGTTCACCTCCTTATATGGATGTGATGGGCTAAGCAAATAGTATCACGGTTAGCCAAGGTAGGACTTGTCCAACTGTGCTCACCCTCTTGTTAAGAAGAGGGTTTTTGCTTTGCTTACCTGTACAATATCAAATGAATTTTAAAATTGCAATATTTGCTCTTCATTGTGTTCCTTTTATATAAGCTGAATTAAAAAAATGTACACAGGAAACGGAGCAGGCGGAATGGTGCTGTACAAGCGGAGCGGTGGCGATGGAAAGCACCAATAATTTAAAGCAAAAGCTGTCCTTCGTGCAGAGCGGAATGCCCCTCTACCGGAGAACAGCTTTTTTGTTTTTCAAGCAGCATAATCACGGTACTCAAAAGAGTTAGCGAACGTTAGGAATATTTACAATGGGATCAATATCAGCCTCATAGTCCACACCCTCAAACTCAAAGCCGAACAGTTGGAAAAACTCGCGACGGTACTCCTCGAGATCAGACAGCTCGTAGATATTGTTTGTCGTCAGCGCGTCCCATATGTTCGCAACCTCCACCTGCACGTCTTCACGCAGCTCCCAATCATCAATACGAATACGTCCCTCTTCATCCACAGGAGTTTCAGGAGCATACAGACGGTCGGAAAACAGGCGATAGCTTTGTTCTATACACCCTTCATGCAGCCCTTTTTCCTTCATCACCTTGTACAAAGCGGAAATATACAGAGGAACGACAGGGATGGCAGAGCTGGATTGGGTAACCAGTCCTTTGGTGACTGCGACAAAGGCGCGGCCGCCTGTAACTTTTAGTTGATCATTCAGCTGACGTGCTGTCGCCTCCAGGTGATCCTTTGCACTTCCGATACTGCCTTCTCTGTAAATGGCTTGCGTAATCTCTGAACCAATATACGAAAAAGCGAAGGTGGCCGCAGTATCAGCCAATACACCGCCTTCACGCAAGGCGTCAATCCACAATTTCCAGTCCTCACCACCCATGACCTCTACAGTTGCTTGCACTTCTTCTGCCGTTGCGGGTTCCAGTGTAACGCTGCTGACTTCACCGGTGTGGAAGTTGACGGTTTTATTTGTATAAGGTATACCAATAGGTTTGAGTACGGAAGTAAACGTTTCACCTGTACGAGGATTCGTACGGCGACCGGAAGCGACACTGTAGATCACCAAATCGACTTGTCCCAGCTCTTCGCGAATAACCTCCACCGTTTTGGCTTTGACCTCATCCGAAAAGGCATCTCCTGTCACGCTTAAGGATGTAAGTCCTGCTTCCTGAGCAGCCTTTTCAAATGCAGCCGAATTGTACCAGCCTGCCGACGCTGTACGTGTGGCCGTAGCATTACTAGGACGATACACACCGATTGTATTGGCTCGTGCTCCGAATGCGGCAGTAATACGGGAAGCCAACCCATATCCGGCAGATGCCCCGATGACAAGCACGTTACGAGGCCCCTGAATAGCAGGACGGGCCTGCACATAGTCAATTTGCTCCTGAACATGTTGGGCGCAGCCCACCGGATGAGCAGTGGTACAGATAAAGCCACGTGTTCTTGGTTTGATAATCATATGAATGTAATTCCTCTCTTCTTGTAGCAATCTCCACCCTTACTATTTTAACTTTTAACAATTTTTTTTCAAACGTGGATTTCAGTGAGTATGTTCTTGGTGAAAAGAGTACCCCTGAGAGGGGTGGCAAGTGCCCATGGGCCTGCATATGATGCAGTAACGATAAATATGAAGGGAGAGAGCTGCTTGAAGAACAAGAGTCGCAAAACCACCAGAATCAAAAAGCCGCTCTATAGTGTAATTGACCCGGATATGAATGAATTAAGTATGATACAGCGCTTGAAGCCACAACCTGCGGAGAGGGAGACAGAAGCAAGACTTCATCGAGTTGCTTCTCCGCCTCCCCCAACGGAAGAGGAACTGGAGAAGCAGACTGTTGTCGAACCTGAAGTTCATATTGTACACGAGACTGAGGTTGAAAGTGAAGATATAGAAGAGACTCAGGTCTCGATGGAGGAAGCCAACGAGCCAGAGCCAGAGCCTCAGCCTGATCCCATTGATGTCGAGGAAATTCTGAACAATAAGAAGGCGCCCCATGTAAACAACGCTTTCATTTATACAGATGATTTGAGCGATTTGGCTGTGACTGGTGAGAAAATTGCTCCTGCTTCCATCGACTCCAGCAAGCTGAAGCAAGAAAGCATCCAAACGGAATATCTGGCGGATTATGCCGTTCAAACGATTAAAATAGCCGACGGTGCAGTGACCTCTGCGAAACTTGCCCCTGCTTCCATTACGGTGGAGCATATATCGGATGCATCGGTGTCAGGTAGCAAATTACAGGATCGCTCCATTGGCGGTGAGAAACTTCGTGATGGCAGCATCACCCCGGAAAAGCTGGCCGATAAGATTATCAGCGGTGATCATATTGCAAATGGCTCCATTGAGAGCCGTCATTTCAAGCATTGGATTGTGTCTCCAGACATGCTTCAAGATCATGCGGTTACCTCTGATAAAATTCGCAGCGGTACGATTCAATCGAATAATTTGGCTAATGAAGCCATCGACAGCTCCAAGCTAGGAGAGCAGTCTGTAACCACTTCCAAACTGCGGGACGGGGCTGTGGATGGTTCTAAAATTCAGGCTGGCAGCATTGAGAGCGCACACCTGACCGATCATGCCGTTCATGCCCGGCATCTGGCCCCTGGTTCAATCAACCGTCAGCAGCTTTCTAGCGGAATTGTGGGCAAGGAACAGCTAGAGGAAGGTGCTGTTAGTGGACGTCATCTGGAGCATGAGGCGGTCAGCGGTGAGCATATTCAGGCAGAAACGATTGACAGAAAGCATCTGAGTCCCGGCGCTATCGGAGAAGAGCAGATTGGCACAGGTGAAGTGACAGCCCGGCATCTCGCGGACCGGAGTATTCAGTCCAATAAACTAGCGGATCAGTCAGTAGGCTCACTGCAAATTGTCGATCAGTCTGTGACATCATCCAAAATATCGGATCAGAGCATTCTGCCACACAAAATTGCCGATGAGGCAGTACTTACCAGACATATTGCTGCATCGGCAATTAAAGGTCGTCAGCTTGCTCCGGAGGTGGTCTCTTCATTACACCTCCAGTCTGAAATTATTCGTAAGCATCATATCGTAGCCGAAGCAGTGACGGAAAAACATTTGCAATCCGGCGCTGTGACGAGCCAGAAAATAGGGATGGGCGCAATTCTGGATCATCATGTGGCGAATCAGGCTGTCAAGGAAAACCATATTGCCCCGAACTCTATTAAGTCTGACAAAATCGCTGAAGAAGCGGTGACTGAGACTAAAATAGGCGCAGGAGCGGTAACGGGAGATAAAATTGCGCCACAAGCCATTACACAAGTGCACATTGTAACCGGCGTGATTCGTGAGGACCACCTTGCAGACAACAGTGTGGGTGGAAAGGCATTGCAGGCTCAAGCGGTCGATTCGAAACATCTGGCCCATAGTTCTGTGCTGAGCGAACATCTTAGAGAGGGCAGTGTAGGAACCTCGGCGATGCAGGGACAGTCCGTTACCGCAGATATATTGGGTGAAGGTGCGGTTCAAACCGGGCATCTGGCGAATGGAGCGGTGTATTCCCATCATTTGCAGGATCATGCCGTGACTTCGCTAAAGCTATCGCCGGAAAGTGTAGCTACGGACAAAATTAATGACTTGGCGATTACGGCTCCTAAATTAGCAGAAGGTAGTGTAACTTCCTCCAAGCTGTCAGCTCGCTCTGTGCAGCCGTGGCACATTACGGATAAAGCGGTGCAGAGTAACCATCTGGCTATAGAAGCGGTGGAGGCGAATCATCTCGCTCCGGAATCCGTCACCTCCGACCATCTGAAATCTGCATCGGTCCAGACCAAGCATCTCGCCCCGGATAGCGTGTCCGGTCATGCACTTCAATCGGAAAGTGTTACCTCTGAGAAGTTAGCGGCTCGTGCTGTGCAAGCTTCCAATTTGGCGGAAAATAGCGTGGGCCCTTCACATCTGTCGACGCAGGCCGTACAGACCCGGCATTTGGCAGCAGGAGCGGTACAGGAAACCACACTGGCAGATGGGGCTGTAAAATCGGTGCATATTGCCCCGGAATCCATCCAATCAGAGCACTTGCAAAGCGGAGTCATTGAAGGAGAGCATATCGCATTGCAGGCTATAGCGACCCCGGCCTTACAGGATGAAGTGATCACCTCTGCCAAACTGGCGGAAGGCAGTGTAACTTCCACGAAGCTGACTGCCCATTCGGTGCAGTCCGGGCATATTACGGACGAAGCTGTACAAAGCAACCATCTGGCTGTGGCGGCTGTGGATTCGACACATTTGGCTGCCGGAGCAGTGACCTCAGTTCATTTACAGGCTTCCTCAGTGCTTACGAGACATCTGGCCCAGGACAGTGTGTCCGGCCGTGCGCTCCAAGCGGAAAGCATCACCTCGGAAAAGCTGGCGGCACGCTCAGTGCAAGCGACGAATCTGGCGGAAGACAGCGTGGGCCCCTCACATCTGTCGGCGCAGGCCGTACACACCCGGCATTTGGCAGCAGGAGCGGTACAGGAAACCGCACTGGCAGGAGGGGCAGTGAAGTCTGTGCATATTGCCCCGGAATCCATCCAATCAGAGCACTTGCAAAGCGGAGTCATTGAGGGAGAGCATATCGCATTGCAGGCTGTGGCGACCCCGGCCCTGCAGGATGAAGCGGTGACGACTGACAAACTGGCGGAGGAAAGTGTAACCTCTACCAAGCTATCTACCCATTCGGTGCAGTCCGGGCATATTACAGATGAAGCCGTGCAAAGCAGTCACCTTGCTGTGGCGGCTGTGGATTCGACACATTTGGCTGCCGGAGCAGTGACCTCGGTTCATATACAGGCTGCTTCAGTGCTAACGAGACATCTGGCCCCGGACAGTGTATCCGGTCGTGTGCTTCAAGCAGAAAGTATCACCTCGGAAAAGCTGGCGGCACATTCGGTGCAAGCGACGAATCTCGCGGAAGGAAGCGTGGGCTCTACACATTTGTCTGAGCAGGCCGTACAGACACGGCATTTGGCAACAGGAGCAGTACAGGACAAAGCACTGGCAGAAGGTGCAGTGAAGTCTGTGCATATTGCATCGGAGTCCATCCGGCCGCACCATCTGCGCATCGGAAGCATCCAGGGCGTGCATATCGCATCAGAGACGATATCAACCCACGCCTTGCAAGATGAGTCTGTTACGTCTGACAAACTGGCGGAGGAAAGTGTAACCTCTACCAAGCTATCTACCCATTCCGTGCAGTCTGGGCATATTACAGATGAAGCCGTACAAACCAGTCACCTTGCTGTGGCGGCTGTGGATTCGACACATTTGGCTGCCGGAGCAGTGACCTCGGTTCATATACAGGCTTCCTCAGTGCTAACGAGACATTTGGCCCAGGACAGTGTATCTGGTCGGGCGCTCCAAGCGGAAAGCATCACCTCGGAAAAGCTGGCGGCACGCTCGGTGCAAGCGACGAATCTGGCGGAAGACAGCGTGGGCCCTTCACATTTGTCTGAGCAGGCCGTACACACCCGGCATTTGGCAGCAGGAGCAGTACAGGACAAAGCGCTGGCAGAAGGTGCAGTGAAGTCTCTGCATATTGCATCGGAGTCCATCCAGCCGCACCATCTGCAAAACGGATCCATCCAGGGCGTGCATATCGCATCAGAGACGATATCAACCCACGCCTTGCAAGATGAGTCTGTTACGTCTGACAAACTGGCGGATGAGAGCGTGACAGCGGCCAAAATATCATCTTATTCCATCCAGCCGTGGCACATTATCGACGAAGCTGTGCAAGGAAATCATGTGGCAGAAGAGGCCATCCAGTCAAACCATTTGGCCCCGGAATCCGTCACCTCTTCCCATTTGCAGACTTCGGCAGTGACGACCCAGCAT
>NZ_AGFX01000019.1 GCF_000236805.1 Paenibacillus peoriae KCTC 3763
TTGGTAATCGGGTTGCGGAAGTTGTAGTCGATATCGATAATCGGTGCGAACGACCAGTTGCAGCCGACCGCAGCTCCTTCCCTGCCACACACCAGACCCAGCTTGTAGGCCATCTCATCGTCATCAGTGGCGGCCACCTGCATAACCGATCCGATGGTCGTGCCTTCCTCGGCGATGCCCGAACCGCCCTTCTCCAGATTGGCCGCGATCAGCATCGGGATCTTGGCGTTCTGCTGCAACGTTTGGACTGTATTCACAATATCGCCGGCAGGCATAGGACGACACATCAGCCCTCCGGCGTAGTATTTTCCGGCCAATTGCTGCAAATACTCCTCTTCATCGGAGTAGCCGACCAGACAAAACAGCTGCCCGACCTTCTCGTCCAATGTCATCTCTGCGATCTTCCGCTCCACCCAAGCAATGTCTTCATCCGATAAATAAAACGGTTTTGCTTTCAAATTGACCATGTTTCTCAGACTCCTTTAGAAATATAATTTTTGTGACATCCCAGCGAACTGTATGCCCAACCGAATATACTGTTCCGGCGGTGCTTCGTTCGCCTCCAACAAATTCAGACACCTCCTAAAGGCAATTGGCTCGCAGGTCCGACCTCCAATGTAGAAGCGCTTCCACATTGGAAATAACAAAACACTTGTCAAATAAACGTTTCGCTATTTTCCGATCCTCCGCTTTCGAGCCATGCCTCATTTCAGCCGGCAGACAATATAGAAGCGCTTCCACATTTGCTAAATCTCGTTGTTATTAATCTGCCTACCCGATTAACCAATATGATTACGTAAAGCGCTTTCACAGATTATACATTGGAAGCACCTTCTATTCAATCCAAAAATCATTACCAAAACAAGTTTTTTTCGAAAAGGTATCGAATTGACTTGGCTTCGTCCATTATGTTAAGTTAAATTCGAGAAGCGCTACCATATGTTCGGTATGCCTCTGCTTCTCGAATACGTAAAGTCTTGCATTGTGGGGATAAATTATGAAAGTCTCAATATATGATGTAGCTCACTTAGCCGGAGTTTCGATCTCCACGGTCTCCCGAGTGCTGAACCGAAGCGGTTACGTGAGTAGTAAAACCGAAAAAAAAGTCACCGACGCGATGAACAAACTGAACTTCGTTCCCAATGTAGTTGCCCAAAATTTGGCCAATAACGAAACTAAATTAATTGGCCTGTATTTTTCTATGCCCCTTGATTCTACCCGGTCCTTATACAGCACCTATCTTCTGGAGTTCATCAATGGAGTTAATTCCGTCCTGGTTCAGAACGGTTTTCACCTTCTCTTAATCAATGAAACGAACGAAGCCGACCGGATTTTGTCGAATCAAATTCCCCCGCAATACTATGCTTTTATCAAGCAGAAACGGATTGACGGACTCATTTTGGGAACCACCCCCGTTGTGTGCTCTCCCTTGTTTGAACTGCTTACCTTGAAACTCCCTATCGTCTATATCGGGGAGAAGCTGTTTGACCAGGCCGGAATGAACGTTTATGCGCGTTATAAGCAGTATCATCGCGAGATACTGGACTATTTTTACGAACGCAACCATAGGAGAATTGCGGTGCTTACCATGGAAACGGCCCCAATAGAGCCGGTAATCCGCGATTTTGAAGCAGAAAACAGCGGCGATGATTTGATCGTTAAGCACTTTACTTATACCAGTGATTTGAAATCCTATCTGGAATTAATAGGAACGATTTTTTCGCAATCCGACGACAAACCGACTGCCCTGCTTCTCGATGATATAACCAAAGCTCAGCAAACGATTAATTTCCTCAATAATTTGGGTCTTGATGTGCCGAACGACGTTTCCCTTATCACCATCGAGCACAGCAAGAACGACGGGAACCAATGTGTTCCCGCCGTAACTAGCGTTTATGTGCCCGTTTATCGGATGGCTGTGGAAGCGGCCACCCTGCTGTTTGAATATTTCCAAGGCAAGCAAGAGGCCAACCGGGAGATTATCGTCACCCCTTCGATCATTGAACGGAATTCCGTGAAGACATTATCCTTGACCTAAAACAGGCTGGACAAACCCTTGCCCCAAGCAAAAAAGAGGCGCTGTTGAGACAGCGCCTCTGGCATGGACTGGCATGTTTTTTTTAATGTAGCATTACGAAGCTTCTTTCTCTCTATTTACACATAAAGCAATACATCCTCTATCGTCTCCAACGAATAATCCGCTTCCTTGCAGCTCCGCGCCTCGCCGATGGCCGCTGCCGCCATGCCGCCGCGTTTGGCGGCAATGACTCCCGCCTCTGCGTCCTCTACGACAAGACAGGCCGCAGGCGGAATGTCCAGCTTGGCGGCAGCCAGCAGGAATACCTCCGGGTCCGGTTTGCTGTGTACAATTCCGTTCCCATCCGCAACCGCATCGAAATAACCGGACAAGCCGATTCGCTCCAGAATCACCGGCGTATTTTTGCTCGATGACCCGATGGCGATTGGGTATCCCCGCTCGCGGAGAGCGGATAAGGTTTCCAGCACTCCCGGCAGCATATCGTTTTCGTTTAGTTGTCCCAACAAGATGCGGTAAACCTCGTTTTTGCGTTCAGCCAGCTCACGCTTCTCCTCTTGCGTATAACTCTTTTTTGCCTTTTCCAGGATAATCTCCAGACTTTCCATGCGGCTGACACCGCGGAGCCGGTGATTAATCTGTTCGTTAAATTCAATCCCCTCTTGCTCGGCGAGCTTAGACCATGCCAGAAAATGATAACGATCCGTCGATACGATCACGCCGTCCAGATCAAAAATCACCGCTTGGTACCGCTTGTTCATTATGCCTTCTTCCTCCTATCCGTATTATCTCTATATAATGCCAGCAGATTAGAGCTTGGCGTCCCATAGGCCGCAGAAGGCGTCAACCGGACTCGTCCCCTTGAACTCCGATCGTCCCATCAGCTTGTCGATCAGTGCCTGCAGCACATTGTCGTTCGAATTGTAGGCGTTTATATAGGTCTTCACCCGCGGTACATCCAACAGGTGGTACGGATTTTCGATCGAAACGAACAAAGTTGGAATGGAGGTCATGAAGGTCGGCACGTTCGCCCCCATCGGCTGTTTCCACTCGATGCGAACGACCGTCTGATTGCTTTTGGTGACCATATTGGCCAGATAGATGATCAGATCATACTTGCCGATCATCTCGTTTTGTGAGCTCATCATGCCTTCGAAGCCGGGATTCACCTCAAAGGTAGTAATCTCAAACCCTTCGTCCTTCAGCTTCTCTTTAAACAGATCGGCGGCTCCGACTCGCGCGCTGTAAGACACGCCCTGCTGGGATTCGATATCGTAGAACAGCACCCGCTTGTATTTGTCGGGATGAATCGGCAGAACTCCTTCCTCTTCTTTAACGAGGGTAACTGCCTTATCTGCGCACTCGATCGCCCATTGCCGGTGTTCTTCCGTACCCAACATCTTGAGCGCTTCCTCCAGCTTAGGCACGAGCGTGCCCTCCGCTTGCTTGCGGTGCAGCTTCAACGCCGCTTTCAACCCCAAAATCCGGGTCAACGCTTCATGCAGGCGCTCCTCCGTAATCGTCCCGTTCTCAATGCCCTGCTTCATGTAGCCGAAATCCTCTTCCAGGCTGCGGCAGAACAAGAACATATCACAGCCTGCGGCGATCGCCCGCGGAACGGCTTGCGATCTTGGCATCGAAATCATCATCCCCGCCATCGTAGAAGCGTCCGTCACCACCAGGCCGTTAAAGTCCAGCTGTTCCTTCAGCAGCTTGGTAACCAATTCATGGGATAAGGAGGCCGGCAAAATCTCATGATCCTGCAGCGCCGGATTCAGCTTGCGGCTGTAGGCCGGCTGCAGGATGTGACCGATCATCACCGTCATGGCGCCTTCCTCAATGCAGGCTTTGTACACGGCGCCGTAAGTGGCATCCCATTCCTCGCAGGACAAGGAGTTGATGCTTTCCACCAGATGCTGGTCCCGTTCGTCGACCCCATCGCCCGGAAAGTGTTTGATGGAAGCGGCAACGCCGCTTTGCTGCACGCCTTTCACATACTGGATGCCCATGCGGCGAACCCGCTCCGGATCGGAGCCGAACGTGCGCGTATTGGTAATCGGGTTGCGGAAGTT